>NZ_JBKFGI010000030.1:0-5459 GCF_056171995.1 Romboutsia sp. LXY-2
TCCGCCGCTCTTCTCCGAAGAGAATCGCTCGACTTGCATGTGTTAGGCACGCCGCCAGCGTTCATCCTGAGCCAGGATCAAACTCTCAAATAAAAGTTTATCTAGGGCTCAGATACTCTTATATATCTGGCTTTATGTTTGGTTGTTTCAAATTCTATAAATTAACCTACTGTTTAATTTTCAAAGTTCATCTTTACCGTTTTATCGGCTTTTTTCGACTTCCTTAGTTTACCAAAGCTAAATAACTTTGTCAACCACTTTTTATGAAGTTGGTTTGTTTTTGTCCCGTTCTCAAGGACAAGTAATACTTTACCAGGTTTTGTTTTTTAAGTCAATATGTTTTTTAATTATTTTTTTATTCATTTAAAGCCAATTAAAAGTTATGCACATATGTTATCCACATTATCCACAACTTATCAACATTGATTTTTCTAATATAATTATATATTTTTTCTCCATTATCCACACTATTAATACACTTATCAACAAAAAAATTTTTTAAATTTTATATTTTTTTACTATATTTTATATAATTAACCAATACATATTTTATAATTTGCCACTATTTATATAACTTATTCATATATGTTTTGACAATAAAAAATAACTAAAGCTTCTATAATCAAGAAACCTTAGTTATTTTATTATTCCGCCATACTCAGCCTAGATTCTATATACTGTTCATGTAATAATACTTTGCTATTATCTAAACTTCTATGAACATCTATTATTCTTTGATTAGAAGAACCTCTAAACTTTAAGCTTATATCTTTCTTTTCTTCTATAAATTTACCATCCACCAAAACATCTATTTGTCTCAGTAAATTTAAATTTTTAAAATAAGATTTATTACTTTTATCTAGAAGTTGTTCAAATGTAAATCCAGTATAAGCCCATACATCTAAACCTTTACTTTTAGCTGCTCTTGCTACTTCTTCTAATGCTTCTGGTTGTAAAAATGGTTCGCCCCCTGATAAAGTTATTCCTTTTTGTAATCTCAAAGATTTTATTTTATCTATAACTTCTTCAGTTCTAACTTCATACCCCTCATCTAAAGTATGAGTTTGAGGGTTATGGCATCCTTTACAATTATGAATACATCCTTGTGTCCATATAACCATTCTTAAACCAGGACCATCTACTATACTGTCAAAAGTAAGCGGTGATGATATTCTAATTTTCATAACCCTGCCCTCCATAATCCATTTTATTTAAAATACTATCTATGTTTTACTCTATCATGAACTTCTGCTTTTTTAGCATTGTTAAATCTATCTACAGTTCCAACTAGATATCCTGTTATTCTTCTTATTCTTTCAAACTTTATATCACTCTCATCTTCATTTCTACCACATACCGGACATATACTTCCATCTATAACTCCAGAGAATCCACATACTGGGTCTCTATCAACTGGATGGTTTATACTTCCATAACCTATTCCAAGATCCTTCATTGCTCTGATTATAGTTTCAAAAGCTTCTAGGTTGTCTGATGGATTTCCATCTAACTCTACATAAGTTATGTGTCCTGCATTTGTTAATTCATGATATGGAGCTTCTTTTTCTATCTTTTCAAAAGCACTTAACTTATAGTGTACTGGTACATGGAATGAATTAGTATAGTAATCTCTATCTGTTATTCCTTTTAACTCTCCATATACTTTTCTATCCATACGAGTAAATCTTCCTGATAATCCTTCAGCTGGAGTAGCTATTAACGAGAAGTTTAGCTTGTACTCTTCACTAGCATCATCCATTCTTTTTCTCATATGTGATATTATCTTTAAGCCTAGTTCTTGAGCTTCTTGGCTTTCTCCATGGTGTTCACCAATAAGTGCAACTAGACATTCTGCCAATCCTATAAACCCTATAGTAAGCGTTCCTTGTTTTATAACTTCTGCTAATTTATCTTCTGGACCTAGGTTATCTGAACCTTCCCATACACCTTGACCCATTAAGAATGGGAAGTTCTTCATCTTCTTATTTCCTTGTACTTCCATTCTTTCTAATAACTGTTCTATAACTACATTTATCTTTTCATCTAATTCTTTGAAAAATCCTTCTACATCACTTTTTCCACCATTAGCTATACCATGTTTAATACCTAATCTAGGTAAGTTAACAGTTGTGAAAGATAAGTTACCTCTACCACTAACTATGTCTTCTCCACATTCATTTGAAAGTACTCTTGTTCTACATCCCATGTATGTAGCTTCAGTTTCTGGTCTACCTTCTACATAATATTTTGCATTAAAAGGAGCATCTAAGAAACTAAAGTTAGGGAATAATCTTTTAGCAGATACTCTACATGCTAATTTGAATAAATCATAGTTTGGATCTTCCGGATTTAAACTTATTCCTTCTTTAACCTTAAATATTAATATAGGGAATATTGGTGTCTCTCCATTACCTAGGCCTTTCTCTAATGATAAAAGTAAGTTTCTTGTTACCATTCTTCCCTCTTCTGTAATATCTGTACCGAAGTTTACGCTTGAGAAAGGAACTTGAGCTCCTGCTCTAGAGTGCATTGTGTTTAAGTTATGGATAAATGCCTCCATAGCTTGATATGTCTTCTTCTCAGTTTCGCTTAAAGATTCTTTAAATGCAAATGCTTGTATCTTCTTAGCAAATTCTTCATCTATACCAAAAGCTTCTACTAACTTCTCACCTTCAGCTAAAAGATACTCTTCATCCTTACTTATTCCTACTTTTCTACCTGTAATTTCTTCTGTAGAATTTACTATGTTCTTTACGCTATCATCATCTTCTATATTATTAGATAACTTTAATGCTTTAGCTATGTTACTTATATAGTAAGCTTTAAATGTCTTATATACACCTTCAGCTAAACCATAATCAAAATATGGTATACTTTGTCCACCATGTTGATCATTTTGGTTACTTTGTATAGCTATTGCTGCAAGCGCTGAATAACTTATTATGTCATTAGGTTCCCTTAAGAATCCATGTCCTGTAGAGAAACCTCCTTTGAATAATTTCTTAATGTCTATTTGACAACATGTTAAAGTTCCCATATTTAAGAAATCCATGTCATGTATATGTATATCACCGTTATCATGAGCAAATGAATGTTCAGGCTTTAAAACATGCGTCTTACAGAATTCTTTAGAAACTGTACTTCCATATTGAAGCATCGTACCCATTGCTGTATTACCATTGATATTGGCATTTTCTCTTTTTATGTCTGCGTTGTCGGCGTCTTCAAATGTTATTTCTTCTATAGATTGCATTAATCTAGATTTTGAATTTCTTATTCTGCTTCTTTCTGTTCTGTATACTATATATTCTTCACTAGTCTTTGCATGACCTGTTTCAATAAGGACCTTTACAACTGCATTTTGTATGTCTTCAACTCCTGGAGTCACTCCTGTATACTTACTGTTTACTAACTTTACTACTTCTTGTGTTAATTCCTCTGCTAGTTTATAATCTGGCATTATATTTTCTCTTTCTGCCACCTTACTAGCTGCTAAGAAAATAGCTCTTGTTATTCTATCTGCATTAAAAGGAATTATTCTTCCATCTCTTTTCTTTACATAATTAATCAATTTTTAAACGCCCCCTCATCACTATATATTGTATCACATTTCTCTATTACCCACTACATATAGTATGTAAACAAATAAAAAATTCCCTTCGACAAAGTCAAAGGGTATGTGATTTAACGACCTTATTAGATTACCAAATTTGTACATAATAGTCAAACAGACTACAAACATTGCAAATGCTATGTGGATAATTTGAACCTTAGTGTTTGTAATGCTTGTAAAAAAATAAAAAAATTTTATCTTTTTTGTAGTTAATTTTTGCATTCAATTGTATTTTATTATAAATATCGTATAATATAATTAATCATAAATTAAGGGGGATATTTTATGTTATCAAACAGACTTAGTTCTATTACTCCATCATACACTATAGGTATAAGCACTAAAGTAAGAGAAATGAGAAATCAGGGTATAGACATTATAAATCTTAGTATCGGGGAGCCAGATTTTAATGTTCCTGAAGCTGCAAAAGCTCGCGGAATCAATTCTTTAAACAAAGACTGCACTAAATATGATTTAGTTCCTGGTCTTAAAATTCTTAGAGAAGAAATTTGCAAAAAATTATTAACTGAAAATAATTGTACATATTCTATAGATGAAATAGTTCTATCTAGTGGTGCTAAACACTCTATTACAAATACTTTATTAGCTGTTACAAATCCAGGAGATGAAGTATTGCTACCAAAACCTTACTGGGTTAGTTATCCTGAGATGATCAGCTTAGTAAATGCAACACCTATATTTATAGATACAAATAAGGAAAATAGCTTTAAGTTAACAGGGAAAGAGTTACAGAAACACATCTCAGACAAAACAAAACTTATCATAATAAACAATCCATCAAATCCAACTGGCGCAGTATATACAAAAGAAGAATTAATCGAAATAGTAAATATATGTATTGAAAATAATGTATATATCTTAGCTGATGAAATATATGAAAAGGTATGCTACAATGATAGTTTTGTATCGATTGCATCATTAAGTGAAGAAGCAAAAAACATTACAATTACTATAAATGGTTTTTCTAAGTCTGCAGCTATGACAGGTTTAAGATTAGGTTACTCTGCATCTAATAAAACTATAGCTAAAGCTATTAGTACCATACAGGGTCACTTAGTTTCACATCCTAGTCAAACAACACAATATGTAGGATATGGAGCTCTAAAAGATTGTTCCAAAGAAATAGATCATATGGTATCCGTTTATAAGTCTAGAAGAGATTTAGTTACTTCTAAATTAGATTCTATTCCTTATGTAGGATATGTATATCCAGATGGCGCTTTTTATGCTTTTATAGATTTATCAGAATTAAAAAATATATTTGATTATAAGAATAGCTTATCTATAGAGTTCTGTGATGAATTATTAAGTAAATATCAAGTAGCTGCCGTTCCTGGAATAGCTTTTGGTGCTGATGAATACATCCGTATTTCATACGCTTGTAGTGAGGAGTCTTTCTTAGAAGGATTAGATAGAATGCACAAATTAATATTAGATATTACATCTAAATCAGAAAATAAAGTTCTATGTGAAAATATATAATATGTAAAAACTAATAAAAAATAAAACACTTCTTTGATATAATATATAAATTATATTAAAGAAGTGTTTTTTAATAATTATTTTGAAAACTAAAAAAGATTACGTGGCTACGTCCTACTCTTCCAGGAGGTTGCCCCCCAAGTACCATTGGCGCTAAAGAGCTTAACTTCTGTGTTCGGAATGGGAACAGGTGTATCCTCTTTGCTATAATAACCACATAATCTTCATGCTTAATATTTCTATTAAGTTGTAGAGTTAATACTCTAAAAACTGCATATCATTTAACTAATTTTCATCATTTTAGTTGGTCAAGTCCTCGACCTATTAGTATCGATAAGCTAAA
>NZ_JBKFGI010000031.1:0-3550 GCF_056171995.1 Romboutsia sp. LXY-2
AAGAGAATCGCTCGACTTGCATGTGTTAGGCACGCCGCCAGCGTTCATCCTGAGCCAGGATCAAACTCTCAAATAAAAGTTTATCTAGGGCTCAGATACTGTTATATATCTGGCTTTATGTTTGGTTGTTTCAAATTCTATAAATTAACCTACTGTTTAATTTTCAAAGTTCATCTTTTCGACTTTCTTAGTTTACCAAAGCTGTATAACTTTGTCAACTCTTTTCGAAATTTGTTTTTTTGTTTGTTTATTTGTCTTTCTTAAGGACAAGTAATACTATACCATCTTATTTTTTAATCGTCAATGCTTTTTTAAACTTTTATTATTTTTTTGTTTATATTAACTCCTTGTGCATTGGTATTACTTGTCTTAAGTTATAATACAAAATCTAATATTTACATTAATCTACCTCTATTAGAATAGTCTTTATGCTCATTATTATTATAATTTAATTCTGTTGTTACTTTAACTGTATGTCGATTTTTATTATATTTTATTTTTATATCATTAAAGCATGCATCATCCGTATTGCTTCTTAAATAATTTCTAACTATATCTTCTCCTGACTTTACATCTACATCATTATAAGTTTCAAAATAAGCAGAATCAGCTATTTCTAGTGTTAAATCATACTTACCATCTTCTACTTTTTTTCTCATTTCTCTCATGTTATCCATGTTCTTACCTCCTAAGTAAATAAAGATTTTGCTTCTCCTAAGCTACTATATTGGAGAACACTTTACACCTCGCTGCCAAGTTAGAAGCCGTAGTAAAAAATACTCTCATTTTAAGTTTTCCATATTTCAAATTTTTATTATACTAATTTAAATTATTTTTATTTATTTGATGTACAACTAAAAGTTTTTCTAAATAATTACTTTGCAGTTCTTTAAGTCTATAAAACAAATCTAAATCAATATAAATATTAAAGCTACAAAATAAAAACAATTATATAGTTTTAAATTATCACTATTCTAAAACTTTTTATCTTATTGAAGCGTCTATTATATAGAACCTAGCGTTACTATAGAGCTACTATAAAAATTAAAATTAATACATCACAAGGAGAACTAAAACAATGATAAAAAAAATCAAACAATTATTTATTTGTTTATTAAGTATTTCAATTATAATTGTATTTTCACCATCTAACTCATACGCCTCTTTATTAATTGGAGGAGATGATTTTGAAACAATTGGCGAGAATATGCTTCAAGAAAATTCATCTGGATCTGAGTCCCCCTACTTTTCTTTAGTTGAGGTTATGGAAAAATTAGGTGGAGTCAAATCAAATGATCGAAAAGAAAATATATTGCAGTATGTAATTACAGATAATAATAACAATAAAGATATTATTATTTTTAATAAAGACACTTTTCAAATTAATGTAAACGGTAATTTTATAAAAGATAGGTATTACGAAAAAGATAACAAAATATATGCGCCTTATAGCATGTTCGAAAAAATGAATACATATACTTCTGTGGAATCTGGCCTTATGGATAAACTTATTGTTGATTCATCTAGTCCTAAATACAATGATGTGTCGGTTTATAACCTAGGTGAAGATAAGTATCAGTTACCAAATAACGTATATAATATATTAGATGAAGAGGATTCTTCAAAATACATATCATATAACAATAATGGTTCTATTACAGCCCCAGAAGGGAAAAAACTCCCTTTAGTAATTTTTCTACATGGTTCATACCAAGGAGCTGGGTTATCTACATATTTCGATATTGGTTTTGCAAATAATATGAAAGCTTTAGCCAAAGAAGGATTTGTATCACTTGGTTTAAACTTAACTCCTGTATATTATTTAGATTCTTTTGATTCCGATAAGAGTTCTTTATACAAAACTCAACAGGATTTATTTGGTAAAATACTAACACGACATGTAAAATCACTTTTAGATAGTGTTGATAATGGCGATAGCAATATTTATGGTTTTGATATGAAAGATAAAATTGACTTCAACAACGTTATACTTGTAGGACATTCAAGAGGAGGTCAAAACTTATTTTTAGGTAATAGAATATTAAAAGAAATGGGTCTTAATATTAAAGGGAATATTTCAATAGCACCCGCAAACTACTGGAAAGATTTTAATATCTATGATGATATTACTACGGGAATTATATTGCCTCAACTTGATGGAGATGTTATTACATTAGATGGACGTACGATATTTGATAAAATGCGCTTACAAAAAAGAAGTAGCGATCTTCAACTGATATATCTGTACTCTGCCAACCATAATAACTTTAATTCTACAATTTTTGGTGAAGATAATTCATTTATTGATGCAGAATATAACACTTTAAAAGAGCCAATGTCCATTAATGAACAACAAGATTTTACAAGCAAATATATTGTTGATTTTACTAAATCGAGCATTGAAAAAGGAAATCTATCAGGAATATTACCTAGTGAAGACGGAACCTTATACAATCAAAAGGTCTTAATGAGCTTTGTTAAAGGTGAATATAAATCATTATTCGATGCAACTGTTGATTCTAATTTTAATATGATCTCCGGTAGCTTTAAGAAAATTATTGCAAGTAAAAATGAAGAAAAAAATACTGCTGGGAACGTGAGATTACCAGGAATTTTAGATACTTATCCTCTTGTATTGCTTGATTTTAAAAATATAAGCGATAAAGTTAGCTTTAAATTTCCAAAGTCTAATAATTTTAATAAGTTCGATACTCTTTCGTTTGAAATCATGCAAGATTCAACAGACTCTATAAACAATGGTAAGAATCAAATGTTAGACATAACTCTTATTGATAAAAAAGGTAACTCTCATACTGTTTCTACACCAAATGATACATATTCATTACAGTACCAACCTGGTAAAATGACAAGTATGTCAGTTAAAGATGAATACGCCACAACTATGTATTCAAATATTACACCACTTTCTACGCTTATGGTTCCTCTTAGCGAATTTAATAATAATATAGATCTTTCAGATATTTCTACAGTCGAAATATCACCATCTAAATCAACTGAGCAAGGTAGCTTTATGCTCCAAAGTATCCGTCTATCTTCTCTAAATAATAATTCGAATACTAAAGTATCAAATTTTAATCACATAATTATATATATTTTAATCTGTGCTCTCTTATCTATTATTTTATTCATATTTAATAAGAAAAATAGATAAGAATAATATTCGTATTATATAATCAAATAACAATAGCTATCAGGTAATAAATTAAATTTGTTATCTGATAGCTTGTTTTAATTCTATATTTAGTACATTAAAATATAATCTACTTTCTTAAGTTACTTATTATTTCCTAAGTTATTCAAAGTAATTTTCCAATATATCATTTATAATTTTATCACTTTTATATTCTCTACATCTATTCATATTATATAGGAACTATCCATAGTACTTAAATTGTTACAGATTATTTGTACGAAAAAAAGATTACGTGGCTACGTCCTACTCTCCCAGGAGGTTGCCCCCCAAGTACCATCGGCGCTAAAGAGCTTAACTTCTGTGTTCGGAATGGGAACAGGTGTATCCTCTTTGCTA
>NZ_JBKFGI010000032.1:0-2975 GCF_056171995.1 Romboutsia sp. LXY-2
AGCCGGCTGTGAGGGTTCGATCCCCTTCACCCGCTCCAAATAAAGATTATGTGGTTATTATAGCAAAGAGGATACACCTGTTCCCATTCCGAACACAGAAGTTAAGCTCTTTAGCGCTGATGGTACTTGGTGGGCAACTGCCTGGGAGAGTAAGACGTAGCCACGTAATCTTTTTTTGTGCAAATTTATTGAAATGATATCTAAAGTATTTCTACTTTTGACCTGTTTTTTTATAGCTATTTTATTAAATTGTGAAATATACAACTTAATACATAAAAAGAAGTGTGCATAAGCACACTTCCCATTTTATTTATTTAACTTTAAGTAAGTTTCTAAACCTGC
Source organism: Romboutsia sp. LXY-2 (assembly GCF_056171995.1). Classification (NCBI taxonomy): domain Bacteria; kingdom Bacillati; phylum Bacillota; class Clostridia; order Peptostreptococcales; family Peptostreptococcaceae; genus Romboutsia; species Romboutsia sp. LXY-2. The sequence continues at coordinate 343 of NZ_JBKFGI010000032.1, forward strand.
TTTTAATATCTTAGCAGCGTCAGCTAAATCATCTTTATTTAATATATAAGCAAGTCTTATTTCGTCAACTCCAAGCCCTTCAGTAGCATAGAAACCTTCAGCAGGACAAGGCATAACTGTTTGTCCATCTATATCGAAATCACTTAATAACCATTTTACAAAGTGATCAGCGCTTTTAACTGGTAATTTTGCAACTATATAAAAGGCTCCAGTAGGCTTTTTGCATACAACACCAGGAACTTTTATAAGTTCATTATATAATACATCTCTTCTTTCTCTATATTCTTCGTTTACTTCTTTAAGATAAGTATTTGGTGTTTTATAAAGTTCAATAGCACCAACTTGCTCTAAGGTAGGAACTGATAATCTTGCTTGACATAGTTTTAGTATTTGAGACATAAATAATTTATTCTTAGAAGCTATAGAACCAATTCTAGCTCCGCATGCGCTGTATCTTTTAGATACACTGTCTATTATTACAACTCTATCAGCTACTTCATCTATATTACCTAAACTAGTGTAATTGCCTTCATAAACAAATTCTCTATAAACTTCATCAGCCATTATCCATAAATCGTTTTCCTTAGCTATATCAGATATCATTTGAATTTCTTCTTTAGTGTAAACAACTCCAGTTGGGTTTCCTGGGTTTGAAAATAATATAGCACGAGTTTTAGAATCTATCTTAGATACTATTTCTTCCTTTGAAGGGAAGTGGAATCCATTTTCTGCAAGTGTAGTAATAGGTTTTATTTCTACACCAACTGCTTTAGCAAAGCTATTATAGTTTGAATAAAATGGTTCAGGTATTAATATATTATCTCCCTCATTACATGTAGCTATCATAGAAAATAATAAAGCTTCACTACCACCGTTTAATATTAATATCTCATCCTTGTTAAAGTTGATATTGTATCCTTGATAGTATTTTTGTATAGCATCTATAAGTTCAGGTAGTCCTTCTGATAAAGCATATTCCAAAATATCATCATTGTAATTTTTTACAGCGTTGAAAAATTCATCTGGTGTTTTGATATCGGGTTGTCCAATATTTAGGTGGTAAACTTTCTTTCCACCTTTTTTAGCTTCTGCAGCATAAGTTAATAGCTCCATTATAGTAGAAGCTGGAACAGCTTGTATTCTAGATGATATATTCATGTATATAACTCCTCCTGGTCTAAAGTTTATTTAGTGTATTGAATAAAATAGAATATATTGAAGCTTTGATAATTACATATACGTTTATAGATAATTTAACAAAGTATGTGTATTGTATACGAATATATTTTAACATAAAAAAAACGAATTCCTAGTTAATTATATATTCCAAAATTTCAGAGAAATATGCATTAATATATTTTTTATAAAAGTATGACTTATAAATTTGTACTGTAGTATAGTATGTATTGGACATATAAATTAATAAAATTAGGAGTAATAATATGAAAAATTTAGTTAGTGCTAATTGGTTAAAGTAAAATTTAGATAATGAAAAATTAATAATAGTAGATTGTAGATTTAATTTAATGGAAAAGGAAACTACGAAGTAGGTCATATTAAGGGTGCTGTTAGAGTAGATATGGAAACAGAATTATATAGCCAAGTAAAAGAACGTGGGGGAAGGCATCCTCTACCGAGTATAGAAGAATTGAAAAATACTTTCGAAAATATAGGAATAAACAATGATTCTATAATAGTTGTTTATGATGAAGGTGACTTAGCTGGGCCTTCTAGAGTTTGGTGGATATTAAAGTATTTAGGTCATGATAAGGTGTATGTTTTAAATGGTGGTATAAATGAATTCAAAGAAATTAGTGGAGAAATCACTCAAGAAATAAAGTCTGTAAAAAAAGGTGATTTTAGAGTTGAAGTTAATGAAGATATGAGAGTAAATATGGAATATGTTAAAGAAAGACTATATAAGGATAACGTAGCTATAATTGATTCTAGAGAAAATCAAAGATACAAAGGTGAATTTGAACCAGTAGATAAAAAAGCTGGTCATATACCTAGTGCGTTAAATTATTTTTGGATGAATATATTAAATATAGATGAAGATAAATTAAATATAAAGTCACAAGAAGAACTTGAAAAGTATTTTGAAACCTTAAAGAATTATGATGAGGTTATAGTTTATTGTGGTTCAGGTATAACTGCTTGTCCAAATAGTTTAGCACTTAATGAAGTTGGAATTAAACATGAGGTTTATTCAGGTAGTTTTAGTGATTGGATAAGTTATGAAGAAAATGAAGTAGAGCAGTAAATATAACGATATATAACGTTTATAATTCAACATTAAAAAAGTTGATAAAATAAAAAATATGTACTTGATAAACTTAAACAACTATCAAGTACATATTTTTTATTTTAAAGTTGCTTGTGCTAATGGTTTGAGAAGGTCTACAGAATTAAAATTAAAAATATAATTATAAAAAAAATTAAAAAAGTATTGACGATTTTATTTTAAGATGGTATAGTTATACTTGTCCTTAAGAAAAGGGCAAACAACGAAAGACGAAAGAGGCCGAAAGGTCACTTGAAGATGAACTTTGAAAATTAAACAGTAGGTTAATTTATAGAATTTGAAACAACCAAACAAAGCCAGATATATAACAGTATCTGAGCCCGTTAAA
>NZ_JBKFGI010000033.1:0-2673 GCF_056171995.1 Romboutsia sp. LXY-2
TATAGGAATAGGTAAGACTTTGAAGTTATCTCCATCTTTTCCCCTCCTTCACACCGTACGTGAGAGTTTCCCCTCATACGGCGTTCCAACAATTTGAATTTAGTAATTATAATTAAATAACTGAATTTCCTACTAACTTTCTTAAAAAATTAACTTTTTCTAAACCTTTTTTATCTAAATGTAATTCATTTAGATACTTAGCTATTGTACCTAAATTTGAACTATGTACTAGTATATGAGCCTGTGTTGTTAACCACACAAGATTTTTATATTCATCTGTGCCACCTAAATACTTAGGTAGTTTATGATGACACTCCATATTTCCGATTTCTAAAAGTCTGCCTGTTATATAGCATTTACCTCTTTGTCCTGCCACCAGTGAAATTCTGTTATCATTGAATTCTACTGATTTGCTTTCATGTAAATTATTTAATAAGTACTCTATTATAATTCCATATCCACATAAATTTGTGTGGATTAATTCTCTTCCTTCTTGAGTGTAATTGCATATATTTTGGCTAAAGCACATCGGTGCTTTTGTTCTGCATCCATAAACAGGAAATATTGTAGTATTACATATTGTTCTTATCTTACCTTGGTATTTTCCATATAATTTTTTATATGTTCTAGATAATTTAGGTTTATTATTAATTATACTCTTTAGTCTAGTTCTTAAGGCTTTTCTTACTAAGAAATCTATTTCTGCAAAATCCTTACTTACATGAGTAGCATATCTATAATAGTTATGACTACCAAGTATTATTGAATTTAATTTTGATACTTCCTTATCATTACGATTTTTCCGTATTATTTTTATTTGTTCTTTAATGTTTGTAATAGTATTTTGTTTTGCTCTATCAGTCATTCTACTTTTACAAACATATCTATGCTTTTTTAATCTAACCTTTAATTTGAATCCTAAAAACTCTGTGTAATTTTTTCTTAAGTTTGTTATTTTAGATTTATCAGTACTTATATCTAAATCTAGTCTTTCTTTTAACCATAGCCTTACCGAATTATATACTTTCTTAGCTGTTTTGTAATCTCTACAAAATATTTTAAAATCATCCGCATACCTAACTAACCACATCTCTTTTAATTCAGATGTTCTTTGAAATTTATATCGGTGAAGCCCTTTATACTTATATCTGGTTTCAAAAGTTTCCCATTGTGAGCTAACCCACCAGTCTAACTCATTCAAAACTACATTAGCTAATAATGGACTAATTATTCCGCCTTGTGGTGTTCCTTTTGTAGGAATACCTATACCTTTAATTTCCGACTTTAGTATTTTGCCTATTATGCTCATAAGGTTCTTGTCTCTTATTCCTAGTGTCCATAGTTGTTTCTTAAGTTTACTATGATTCACATTGTCAAAGAATCCTTTTATATCTACATCCACTACATAATGCAACTTTGATTTATTCATCAAACTCATACTTCTAGCTATTGCATGTGATGTACTTCTGTTTGGTCTAAATCCATAGCTATGCTTGTGAAATTTTGCTTCGCATATAGGTTCTATTACTTGTTTAATACATTGTTGTATTATCCTGTCTTCTATACATGGTATGCCTAACGGCCTTAACTTGCCGTTAGGCTTCGGAATTTCTACTCTCTTAACACTCTTAGGTGAATAATTTAGAAATTTATTTTGTATCCTTCTTACAAAATCATCCTTATTCATATCTTTGAAATATTTAATATTTTTATTATCGGTACCTACGGTTGTAGAACCTTTGTTATTTTTAATATTTCTATATGCTAATAAGATATTTTGCTCGCTTGATATATAACTCATAAGGTCAACAAACTTATAATTATTACTTGCCTTTAAATATATTTCATCAAAGGTATTTTGCATATTATAATATTCATTATTTCTTAGTAATTGTCTTTTCTCTAAGGTTAAGCTTTCCTCCAAGTCTATTACTTCCTCCCTTGTATAAATACAATATTGGTTTCATATCTCTTAGTCTTACTCGAACCTTGGATTATTCAGTATTTAATTATCAATGTTCAAATTGTCTAGTGGCTATTGCTAAAGTATCATTACAATATTTATTATCGCTTCATGCCACCACTCTCACTTGGATTAAGATAAGTTATACTTACTAGCTTTCCTTATCAATACTTCACTGGTGGTAAAACCTCCATATTCCAAGCTTTCCTTGTTCCGATATCGCTATCCATATTATATATACCCTTAGGTCGTTGGTATGAGCCTGTAAGCTTGATAGTGCCTGTAACACTATATGGAGTTTCATAACTTCGAATTTTACTAATCCACACTTACTGCACAATTTGTGCCCTATTCATTTCTGAATATTAGACCTTTAGACCCGTACATTCCCAACTTCGTCAGTTTGATTTCTTTTAAACATCCTAACCATAGGTATTTTCTGGACTCTAGACCTATCACTACTCGAGTACCTCTACTTCGCATTTCCTCAGCATAATTAAATCTGTTAGGGTAGCTCTCAGTCATTTTAACGAGCTTCTAACCTCTCGGCATTTACCTGCCTTGACGCTAGTCGTACCTTTGAGAAGGCATTTCAAGGCGTTACCCTATCATTCTACCTTTCGTAATATCAGTTCTAGTAATTAAAATTAATTACTAGGGTAGTTTTGTAGTAAACCCACGCTTACTTTTGTCTACCAACAAGTCACACC
>NZ_JBKFGI010000034.1:0-2173 GCF_056171995.1 Romboutsia sp. LXY-2
AGTTTTCTTCGTTGGGGTTGCGGACATGTCATCCACGAAGAGGTCATCGTAAATGAAGAGAGTTGGAAAGCTCCGCCAAAGAAGGTAATAGCCCTGTAATTGAAACGATAATTCTTTAGACATGATATCCAGAGTACCACGGGACACGTGAAACCCTGTGGGAAGCAGGAGGGACCATCCTCCAAGCCTAAATACTACCTAGTGACCGATAGCGCATAGTACCGTGAGGGAAAGGTGAAAAGAACCCCGGGAGGGGAGTGAAATAGAACCTGAAACCCTGTACTTACAAGCTGTGGGAGCACTTTTTATGTGTGACCGCGTACTTTTTGTAGAACGGGCCAACGAGTTACGTTAAGTAGCAAGGTTAAGCACTTAAGGTGTGGAGCCGTAGCGAAAGCGAGTCTTAAATGGGCGTGCAGTTACTTGACGTAGACCCGAAACCGGGCGACCTATCCATGAGCAGGTTGAAGCGAAAGTAAAATTTCGTGGAGGACCGAACCCACGAGCGTTGAAAAGCTCGGGGATGACTTGTGGATAGCGGTGAAATTCCAATCGAGCCCGGAGATAGCTGGTTCTCCCCGAAATAGCTTTAGGGCTAGCCTCGAGCGTAGAGAGACGGAGGTAGAGCACTGAATGTCCTAGGGGGTATTGCACTTACCGAAGACTATCAAACTCCGAATGCCGTTTTCTTTTACTCGGGAGTCAGACTGTGGGTGATAAGATTCATAGTCGAAAGGGCAACAGCCCAGATCGTCAGCTAAGGTCCCTAAATGTACGTTAAGTGGTAAAGGATGTGGGATTGCACAGACAACCAGGATGTTGGCTTAGAAGCAGCCACTCATTTAAAGAGTGCGTAATAGCTCACTGGTCGAGTGATCCTGCACCGAAAATTTCCGGGGCTAAAACGTACTACCGAAGCTACGGCATCATTTATGATGGGTAGGGGAGCTTCGTATGCAGGCTGAAGCATGACCGTAAGGACATGTGGACAGTATACGAGTGAGAATGTTGGCATGAGTAGCGAGACGTGGGTGAGAATCCCACGGGCCGTAAACCCAAGGTTTCCAGGGGAAGGTTCGTCCGCCCTGGGTTAGTCGGGACCTAAGCCGAGGCCGAAAGGCGTAGGTGATGGACAACAGGTTGATATTCCTGTACCGCCAATAAGCGTTTGAGAAATGGGATGACACAGTAGGATAAGCTAACCACACTGTTGGTTATGTGTGGCTAAGTACTGAGGCAGTCGATACAGGCAAATCCGTATCGATGTTAATGCTAGGGTACGATGGGGAGCGAAATTTAGTAGCGAAGTAGCTGATTTCACACTGTCGAGAAAAGTCTCTATCGAGTTTAAAGGCGCCCGTACCGTAAACCGACACAGGTGGGTGAGGAGAGTATCCTAAGGCCAGCGAGAGAACTATTGTTAAGGAACTCGGCAAAATGACCCCGTAACTTAGGGAGAAGGGGTGCCATCCTTTGGATGGCCGCAGAGAATAGGCCCAAGCGACTGTTTACCAAAAACACAGGTTTCTGCTAAGTCGCAAGACGATGTATAGGAGCTGACGCCTGCCCGGTGCTGGAAGGTTAAGGGGATCTGTTAGAGCAATCGAAGCAGTGAACTTAAGCCCCAGTAAACGGCGGCCGTAACTATAACGGTCCTAAGGTAGCGAAATTCCTTGTCGGGTAAGTTCCGACCCGCACGAAAGGCGTAACGATTTGGGCACTGTCTCAACAATAGACTCGGTGAAATTGTAATCCCGGTGAAGATGCCGGGTACCTGCGACAGGACGGAAAGACCCCATGGAGCTTTACTGTAGCTTGACATTGGGTCTTGGTACTACATGTACAGGATAGGTGGGAGACTATGAAGCATGGACGCCAGTCTGTGTGGAGTCATCCTTGGGATACCACCCTTGTAGTACTGGGACTCTAACCATAGGCCTTGAATCAGGTCTTGGGACACTGTCAGGTGGGCAGTTTGACTGGGGCGGTCGCCTCCTAAAAAGTAACGGAGGCGCTCAAAGGTTCTCTCAGTACGGTCGGAAATCGTACGTAGAGTGTAAAGGCAGAAGAGAGCTTGATTGCAAGACATACAGGTCGAGCAAGGACGAAAGTCGGACTTAGTGATCCGGTGGTACCGCATGGAAGGGCCATCGCTCAACGGATAAAAGCTACC
>NZ_JBKFGI010000035.1:0-389 GCF_056171995.1 Romboutsia sp. LXY-2
AGAAGAGAGCTTGATTGCAAGACATACAGGTCGAGCAAGGACGAAAGTCGGACTTAGTGATCCGGTGGTACCGCATGGAAGGGCCATCGCTCAACGGATAAAAGCTACCCTGGGGATAACAGGCTTATCTCCCCCAAGAGTCCACATCGACGGGGAGGTTTGGCACCTCGATGTCGGCTCATCACATCCTGGGGCTGTAGTAGGTCCCAAGGGTTGGGCTGTTCGCCCATTAAAGTGGTACGCGAGCTGGGTTCAGAACGTCGTGAGACAGTTCGGTCCCTATCCGTCGCAGGCGTAGGAAATTTGAGAAGACCTGTCCTTAGTACGAGAGGACCGGGATGGACGCACCTCTGGTGTACCAGTTGTTCTGCCAAGGGCATAGCTGGGTA
>NZ_JBKFGI010000036.1:0-706 GCF_056171995.1 Romboutsia sp. LXY-2
CTGGTTGATAGGTCGAAGGTGTAAGTGCAGTAATGTATTTAGCTTATCGATACTAATAGGTCGAGGACTTGACCAACAAAATGATTGTTACACAAATGATATGCAGTTTTCAGGGTATTAACTCTAAATGTTTTAAGTTATAATTATTAAAAAACTTAAAATAAAATGTTGACATTAAGTTAAAAAAATGTTAATATAATACTTGTCCGAGAAAAGGACGAGAAAATAATCTGGTTATTATAGCAAAGAGGATACACCTGTTCCCATTCCGAACACAGAAGTTAAGCTCTTTAGCGCCAATGGTACTTGGGGGGCAACCTCCTGGAAGAGTAGGACGTAGCCAGGTGAGTTCTAAAAGAACTTTAAAGTAAGGCCCATTGGTCAAGCGGTCAAGACACCGCCCTTTCACGGCGGTAACAGGGGTTCGATTCCCCTATGGGTCACCAATATCCCGGGACTATAGCTCAGCTGGGAGAGCACCTGCCTTACAAGCAGGGGGTCACAGGTTCGAGCCCTGTTAGTCCCACCATTACGCGGCCTGGTAGTTCAGTTGGTTAGAATGCCAGCCTGTCACGCTGGAGGTCGAGGGTTCGAGTCCCTTCCAGGTCGCCATTTTAATTAAATACGTGGGAATATGGCTCAGTTGGTAGAGCAATTGACTGTTAATCAATGGGTCACAGGTTCGAGTCCTGTTATTCCCGCCAAT
>NZ_JBKFGI010000037.1:0-1556 GCF_056171995.1 Romboutsia sp. LXY-2
TGGGAATATGGCTCAGTTGGTAGAGCAATTGACTGTTAATCAATGGGTCACAGGTTCGAGTCCTGTTATTCCCGCCAATACGCTGGTGTGGCTCAACGGTAGAGCAGCTGACTTGTAATCAGCAGGTTGTAGGTTCGATTCCTATCACCAGCTCCATAAAAAACGGAGGATTTCCCGAGCGGCCAAAGGGGGCAGACTGTAAATCTGTTATCGACGATTTCGGTGGTTCGAATCCACCATCCTCCACCAATTTTATATGCGGGTGTAGCTCAATGGTAGAGTTCCGGCCTTCCAAGCCGGCTGTGAGGGTTCGATCCCCTTCACCCGCTCCACTAATGACATCATTGTGGGTGCATAGCTCAGCTGGATAGAGCAACGCCCTTCTAAGGCGTGTGTCCGGGGTTCGAATCCCTGTGCGCTCACCATATATAGGGAATTCGCCAAGTCGGTAAGGCATAGCACTTTGACTGCTACATGCGTAGGTTCGAGTCCTGCATTCCCTGCCATAAAATTTGATCCATTAGCTCAGTCGGTAGAGCACCTGACTTTTAATCAGGGTGTCCCGCGTTCGAGTCGCGGATGGATCACCAACTAAATAATACGGAGAGGTGTCCGAGTGGTTTAAGGAGCTGGTCTTGAAAACCAGTGATGCTTAACGGCACCGTGGGTTCGAATCCCACCCTCTCCGCCATTTAACATGGAGAAGTACTCAAGCGGCTCAAGAGGATCCCCTGCTAAGGGATTAGGCTGGATTAAACCGGTGCGAGGGTTCGAATCCCTCCTTCTCCGCCAGTTAAATTATCGAGGTGTAGCGCAGTTTGGTAGCGCACGTGGTTTGGGACCATGGGGCCGGGGGTTCGAGTCCCTCCACCTCGACCAATTAATGGACCATTAGCTCAGTTGGTTAGAGCGCCCGGCTCATAACCGGTAGGTCCGGGGTTCGAGTCCCTGATGGTCCACCATAATTACATAGGGGTGTAGCTCAGTTGGTAGAGCGTCGGTCTCCAAAACCGTGCGCCGGGGGTTCGAGTCCCTCCACCCCTGCCACTTTTAAACAAATTAATAATAAAATGCAAATTAAAATTATCGAGGTGTAGCGCAGTTTGGTAGCGCACGTGGTTTGGGACCATGGGGCCGGGGGTTCGAGTCCCTCCACCTCGACCAAGATTATGGGCCTATAGCTCAGGTGGTTAGAGCGCACGCCTGATAAGCGTGAGGTCGCTGGTTCGAGTCCAGCTAGGCCCACCAGGTTTGCCCAGATAGCTCAGTCGGTAGAGCAGGGGACTGAAAATCCCCGTGTCGGTGGTTCGATTCCGCCTCTGGGCACCATTAAAACCTTAAATGGATATGGCGGTATAGCTTAGTTGGCTAGAGCGTTCGGTTCATACCCGAAAGGTCACAGGTTCGACTCCTGTTACCGCTACCAACAAAACTATATCAAATAAGAACTTTGAAAATTAAACAGTAGGTTAATTTATAGAATTTGAAACAACCAAACAAAGCCAGATATATAACAGTATCTGAGCCCGTTAAACTTTTATTTGAGAGTTTGATCC
>NZ_JBKFGI010000038.1:0-1865 GCF_056171995.1 Romboutsia sp. LXY-2
TAGCAAAGAGGATACACCTGTTCCCATTCCGAACACAGAAGTTAAGCTCTTTAGCGCCGATGGTACTTGGGGGGCAACCTCCTGGGAGAGTAGGACGTAGCCACGTAATCTTTTTTACGTTTCACGAAGTTATAATAGTTCATAATAGATGGACATGGTGAGAGATAGTTTAGTTACTATCTCTTTTTTTTTAGAAAATATAAATTTTATAGATACATTGTAAGAGGAATATGGATTTAATAGTCATATATATCTTATGTGACATATATATTATGGTTCAAATAAGTTTATTGTTAGATAGGGGGATATAGAAATGGCAGATCAAAGATTAAATAAATTAGCCAAATTATTAGTTAACTATTCAAGTGAAGTAAAAGAAGGTGATTTTGTTTTTATATGTGCAGATGAGGTATCAACATCCTGGGTAGTAGAGGTGACAAAAGAAGCAATAAATGCAGGTGCTCATGTCGAATATAGGCTAGACTCTGATGAAGTGGAAGCTGCTAAGTTAAAGTATAGTACAGAAGAACAACTTAAAGGTGGGAACCTTATATATGAGACCTTATTAAAAAGAGCTGATGTATGGTTGACTGCATGGGGAAATAGAAATACTAGATGCTTATCTAGAGTTGATGCAGAAAAAATAAAAATAGCGCAGCAAGGGGCAAAAATATGGAGAGATATATATTCTGAAAGGACAGGAAGTAAAAGTCTAAGATGGTGTGGGACACAATATCCGACTTATGCAGATGCACAAGAGGCAAATATGAGCTTTAGTGAATATGAAGATTTTGTATATGGAGCAGGTCTGTTGGATAAAGAAGACCCGATAGCAGAATGGAAAAAAATAAGTAAAGAGCAAGAAAAATGGGTAAAATACCTTGATAATAAAAGCAAGTTACATATAATATCTGAAGGAACTGATATAAAGGTTGGTATAAAAGGTAGAAAATGGATCAATTGTGATGGGAAAGAGAATTTTCCTGATGGAGAAATATTTACATCACCAGTAGAAAATGAGATTAATGGATATATTACATTTTCATTTCCGGGCATATTTAGTGGTAAACAAATAGAAGATATTAGATTAGAAGTTAAAGATGGGAAAGTTGTAGATGCGAGAGCTAAAAAGGGGGAAGACTTACTAAAGGCATTACTAGAAACTGATGAAGGTGCTAGTTATTTTGGTGAAGTAGCTATAGGAACAAACTATGGAATAAAAGATTTTACTTGTAATATGCTTTTTGACGAAAAAATTGGAGGTACTATACACATGGCTATAGGTGATTCTATGGAGGAAGCTAGAGGTAAAAATAAATCTTCTCTACATTGGGATATGCTTTGTGATATGAGGAATGGAGGAAAGATTTATGCAGATGATGAACTTTTCTACGAAAATGGAGAGTTTATAGAAGAAATTTTAGAGAAATATGAAATAAAATAAATGTTAAAAGTACTTAGATGTAAATAATCCTAAGTACTTTTTTATATTTTTTAATTAAAATATAAAAAAGTATTTATGTGAACAAAAAAGATGAATATGTGGATAAGTATGAACTGTATGTGCATATTAGCAAGACAGAGGGTGTATATAATGTGAATAATATGGAAAACACATGTGGATAAACTTTAAAAAATAAAGTCTAAAATAAAAATACTAAAAAAAATTAAGAAAAAGTGTTGACGATATTATTTTAAGATGGTATAGTTATACTTGTCCTTAAGAAAAGGGCAAACAACGAAAGACAAAAGAGGCCGAAAGGTCACTTGAAGATGAACTTTGAAAATTAAACAGTAGGTTAATTTATAGAATTTGAAACAACCAAACAAAGCCAGATATATAACAGTATCTGAGCCCGTTAAAC
>NZ_JBKFGI010000039.1:0-1692 GCF_056171995.1 Romboutsia sp. LXY-2
CCTGATGGTCCACCATATTAATTTCATAGAACAATTATTTCGAGGTGTAGCGCAGTTTGGTAGCGCACGTGGTTTGGGACCATGGGGCCGGGGGTTCGAGTCCCTCCACCTCGACCAATTTATATTATGGTGGGTATAGCTCAGTTGGTTAGAGCGCCAGATTGTGGCTCTGGAGGTCGTGAGTTCGACTCTCATTATCCACCCCAATAAAAGAGTGGCGACATAGCCAAGTGGTAAGGCAGTGGACTGCAACTCCTTGATCCCCAGTTCGAATCTGGGTGTCGCCTCCATAAATAAAAAATGCGCCTATAGCTCAACTGGATAGAGTGTCTGACTACGAATCAGAAGGTTAGGGGTTCGAGTCCCTTTGGGCGCACCATATAAAATACCAGCACGGGATTATAGCTCAGCTGGGAGAGCACCTGCCTTACAAGCAGGGGGTCACAGGTTCGAGCCCTGTTAATCCCACCAGTAACCTCTAGTGAATTTCACTAGAGGTTTTTATTATAACCTTATTAAAATTTACAGAAAATGTATATGAATTGTATGAAATGTCAAGATTCATAATATATGGAATGTAAGGAGGTTATACTATGTCTAGAATAAATAAAGTTAACAAAGATAAGGATAAAGAAAAAATAATAAAAGAAATAAGAAGAGCTCAAATGGATGTAAGTACAGCAGAGAATTTTTTTCAAGTAGTTACAGATCCAGAGTTAATAGATGTAGCAATATATGAATTAGAGGCCAAGAAGTCTAGGTATCAATATTTATTGAAGGTAGCTAAAGAAAAGGGAGTAAAGAAATCCTTAAAAGAGTCTTTAATAGATGCAATGGCTAAGTAATTTTTAAAGGAGATGGTAATTTGTACATAGTATTTGGAAATGAAATAGTAGATAGTGCTGAGATAGGGGCAACTATAGAAGACAATAGTGATTTTATAGTAGAAAAAGATTTATCAAAAGGAACAAAGAGAGAAGATGTAGTGGCATTCCAATTAAGCATAAGCGTAGAAACTCTAAATGAATATTTAAAAGAAGACTATGATTTAGAAAGTATGGATTCAGAAGAATTATTTGATGAATATATGACAATAGCAGATGAAGCAGCTATGGAGCTAGAAGAGTATATGCCAGAAGAAACAATAGCTAACGCTAGATCTTATAAGTGGGATAATTCAGAGAATGCAATAAAAGTAATAATAGCTATAGCTCATGAAGAATTAGGAGAGTTAAAGTTATCAGATATAACAAAAAGATTATTATCACAAGTTGATTAATTAAATAAATTAAGGAAAATAATTGATTTGCTTTTTCTTAATAAATAAAAAGTATCTGTATGGTCAAAAAATAAGGCTATCTAGATACTTTTATTTTATTGAATGCATCTATGCTCTAAATATAGTTATATAAACAGATTAGAGGTATTTTATTAGTGTAGAAATTTAAATGATTTTGTATTAAATTTAAATAATAAAAAAATAAATCAAAATAAATTATAAAAAAGTATTGACGATATTATTTTGAGATGGTATAGTTATACTTGTCCTTAAGAAAAGGGCAAACAACAAAAAATGAAAGAGGCCGAAAGGTCACTTGAAGATGAACTTTGAAAATTAAACAGTAGGTTAATTTATAGAATTTGAAACAACCAAACAAAGCCAGATATATAACAGTATCTGAGCCCGTTAAA
>NZ_JBKFGI010000004.1:0-597144 GCF_056171995.1 Romboutsia sp. LXY-2
TCAAGTAAAAGCACATCAGGATTTACGGCAAGAGTACGAATAAGTGCAACTCTTTGTCTCATACCTCCTGATAGTTCTTTTGGATACATGTTTCTATATTCCCATAGACCGTAAGTTTTGAGCAAGTTTTCTACTCGCTCTATAGCTTTTGGGTCTTTGTTATTTTGTATTTCAAGGCCGATAGTTATATTGTCCATTATATTTCGCCACTCTAGTAGATGGTCTTTTTGAAACATATATCCGATATTTCCATTTATTATTACATCACCACTAGTTGGTTTTAGTAGTTTTGTTAGTATATTTAGGATTGTTGATTTTCCTGAGCCTGATGGGCCAAGTAGGGTTAGGATTTGTCCTTCGTTAAGTGTAAAGTTGATGTCTTTTAGAACTTCAAGTTCGCCGTCTTTTGTGTAAAAGGTCTGACATAAGTCAGTGACTTTTACAATTTCACTCATGTGAGTCACCTCCAGGAAGTTTTGTACTATATATTATTGTATTGAGATGGAAAGTAATTTGTACCAAATTTAAGTGTATAATTTATAGCGTATATAGGCTAATTAGTTATTTATTAGAATGTACACATCCTAGGTATCACAATTTAATAATAAATTTTCCTAGTGATGATAAATTTAAATTTAAAATTGAAAAGTATTTGAAATATAAAATATTATTAATACATATAAATATTAATCCCCCTATGTCTAATACAGACTTAGGGGGATTAATATTAATTTCTTATAAAGAAGTTTCTTTCAAAACTATACCTTCATTTCTTTCAGTTAAAGTTCTAATAGTCCATTCATTTTGGAATAACACTACAGGATTTCTATCTTTATCTTCAACTAGTAATGTATCCATTGGCATTGAAAGCTTACCATATTTAGAAATATCATTCTCAATCCAACGTACATGGCAGTAAGGTAGTGGGTTCATTATTATATCAACACCATATTCTTGTTTTAGACGATATTCTAAAACTTCAAACTGAAGAACACCAACAACACCGACAATAAGCTCTTCCATACCAAAATTAGGTTGATTGAATACCTGTATAGCACCTTCTTCTGATAACTGTGTAAGACCTTTTACAAATTGCTTTCTTTTAAGGGCATTCTTAGTAGATAATCTAGCAAAATGTTCAGGCGCAAATTGTGGTATACCAGTGTATTGTAAATTTGATTGTTTTTCACTTAATGTATCACCGATATTAAATATACCTGGGTCATGTATACCTATAATATCACCTGGATAAGCTGTATCAATTATAACACGGTCTTGAGCTACAAACTGTTGAGGTTGTGAAAGCTTAACTTTCTTTTTTCTTTGAACATGATTTACTGTCATACCCTTTTCGAATTTACCAGAGCAAATTCTAAGAAACGCAATTCTATCTCGATGATTTTTATCCATATTAGCTTGAATTTTGAATATAAATCCTGAGAAATTGTCTGACGCAGGATCAATATCACCTAAGTTACTGCTACGAGGACTTGGTGATGATGTTATTTCTAGGAATGACTCTAAAAATGGCTCTACACCAAAGTTAGTAAGGGCACTTCCGAAAAATACAGGTGTTAATTCACCACTTAATATTGTGTCTAAATCAAAATTATCTCCAGCAATATCTAAAAGTTCTACATCCTCTAGTAGTTTTTCATGAAGGGCATCACCAAGTAAAGTCTTGAATTTCTCATCAGAAACTTCTCCAGTTATAGAATTAGCAATAGCTTGTCCATGATTACCATCATTAAATACTTCAACTTGATTTTTATGACGGTTATATACACCTTTAAATTCTTTACCAGAACCAATTGGCCAGTTTACTGGACAAGAACGAATTCCTAAGACATTTTCAATATCTTCAAGTAATTCAAATGGATCTTTTCCTTGACGGTCCATTTTATTGATAAAAGTGAAAATTGGTATTCCTCTCATTTTACAAACTTGGAATAATTTCTTTGTCTGATCCTCAACCCCTTTAGCAGAGTCAATAACCATTACTGCACTGTCTGCCGCCATAAGGGTTCTGTAAGTATCCTCACTGAAATCTTGGTGCCCTGGAGTGTCAAGTATGTTTATGCAAAAGTTATTATATTCAAATTGAAGAACACTTGATGCAACAGATATACCTCTTTGTTTTTCAATTTCCATCCAGTCAGATACTGCATGTTTTTGAGATCTTCTAGATTTAACTGATCCTGCTTCACGAATTGCACCACCATATAATAGAAACTTTTCAGTTAATGTAGTTTTTCCTGCATCGGGATGGGAAATGATTGCAAAAGTTCTTCTTCTTTTAACTTCATCAATCAAGCTTAAATTTTGTTCTGTCATTTTTAATCATCCTTTATTTTATTTTTATTATTATCAAAATATAAACAATTATATTTATTAACAGTTTTAAAATGGAAATAATTTTCTATGTATTATAAAAAACTATAATCCTATTGATATTATAACTTTATTGTAAAACTGTCAATGATAATGGAGAAATATATAGTTTATGAACAGATAATTAACATAAATAATTTTACTCTGTGAGACGATTATTGTATTTGTACGACTATGAAGATTAAAGTAGAATAATAGGGGAAAACTCTCTATGACAATTGCGTGAATAAATTGACAGTCAGGTATTACGTAAATAGAATAACAGATTCACTTATTTTGAGTGAAGAATCACTTTATCATCGTATAGGGGAAGAGGTTAGAGACGGATTGGACTTTGAAAGAGCATGGAAAATGCTTACAATAAATCTTGCAAAAATGATGGGAATTTAATATATAAAGCATAAGTAAAATGAAATGAATTTATTATCTACAGAAATCAGGGAGATATTGATAAGTAAAGTTAGTACGACAGGAGGACACTTTGGTCTAAACTTAGTTAAGGTAGAAGCAACTATAACTCTTCATTATATATTTAACTCACCAGTAGGTAAGTTTGTATACGATGTGTTGCACCAATCATATGCATGTAAATACTTACAGGAAGAAAAGAAAATATCGTAGCAATAATAGGTCTTGTATCGTTCTCCCATTTAGGAAATAAAGTATAATTTAAATTAAAATCTTCAGGAATAAATGCTACACTAATAAATCCAAAATTCATAACAGGTGTAGATGAAGAGTTATTAAGTAAGTTAAAATAAAACCACAAATTAGTAATAATATTAGAGGATGGCATACTTGATGGTGGATTTGGTGAGATGATATCATTTCGTTTGATAAGTTTTATGATGATGCTTTGGTTGATAGATAACGGTGTCACATCTATATGGAGGAGAAAACATTAATAAAAAACAAAAAATTGATTCATTAAATAAACAATGGTACCATTTAAATATATTCCCTAGAAATTTTATTAACATAATAAAAAACTATTTGATAAAAATAGTAAGTAAACGAAAAATAACAATACTTTTATATCAGAAAGAAGAGGTACATAAAAATGAAAAAAATGGCAGTTCATAACGGCATATTTCATGCAGATGATGTATTCGGCGTAGCACTTATGCAATCTATATATGAAGATTTAGAAATAATAAGAACAAGAGACGAAAGTAAATTACAAGAATGTGATATTGTATCTGATGTAGGAAATGGAAAGTATGATCATCACCATGTTGATAAGAAAAAAAGAGAAAACGGAATACCTTACTGTGGATTTGGTTTACTATGGCAAGATTTTGCATTAGATTATATAAATAAAAAA
The DNA here is from genome assembly GCF_056171995.1 of Romboutsia sp. LXY-2. Classification (NCBI taxonomy): domain Bacteria; kingdom Bacillati; phylum Bacillota; class Clostridia; order Peptostreptococcales; family Peptostreptococcaceae; genus Romboutsia; species Romboutsia sp. LXY-2. Next base: position 3,716 of record NZ_JBKFGI010000004.1, read on the forward strand.
TTCCCAGAATTAACAGACACAAGCGAGCAACAAGGAGTAGTTGAAAAGGTAGATACTATATTTATTCAACAAATTGATGCACAAGATAATGGTGTAGATGTTATGACTAGCCAAGTTCCAGTTATGACACTTTGTGATATCATAAATACTTTTATACCTACTCGAGGAGGGGAAGTAGAGTTAGAAGAAGGCTTCTTTGAAGCAGTAGCTTTTGCAAAACAAATATTATATAAAACAACAAAGATATACGCAGATAACTATGATAACCAAAGACTGGTTAAAGATGAACTTGAAAAACAAAATGTAGAGCAGTCTCATATTTTAATATTAGAAAAGTCAGTTCCATGGAAAGATACTGTAATTGAAATTGATGAAAAAGAACATGTACTATTCGTAGTATATCAAGATATAACAGGATCATGGTGTACTCAAACAGTGCCTAAAGAAGCAAATAGTTTTGTTGCTAGAAAGAATCTACCAAAAACATGGGGTGGATTAAGAGAAGACGAATTATCAAATCACACTGGTATAAAAGAGTGTATATTCTGCCATCCAGCACTATTTATATGTGGTAATAAAACAAGAGAAGGTGCTATAGCAATGGCACAAAAAGCTGTTGAAGAAAATTTATAAAAATTTAATATGCTTTCTGTATATATTACAGAGAAATAAAGAGGGTATTATCTAACATAAGAAGATAATACCTTTTTAAATATCGTGAATAATATCTCCTAGTAGGAAATAATACTCATTTTTACATATGAATATTAGTAAAATTAAATAACTTTAAAATAGTAATCAACACATCCACTAAAATATAAAACGATTGAAAAATGTCGAAAAAAATGTTATGATATCAACAGTAAATCCAAAAAAATGTCGTTAATACATATATAATCAAATCAATTGATTATATATTGAAGAGCTTATATTTATAGGCTTTTTTTTACGCATAAAGAGAGGTAAAATCATATGATAAAAATAGACAGCATGTCCTACTCATTTCCGCAAAAAGACCTATACAACAATATTTCATTTACATTAGAAGAAGGTCAACACTGTGCATTTATAGGAGCAAGTGGTAGCGGAAAAAGTACACTAATAGATATAATTATGGACCCAGAAAGATACGTTTATGATGGTAAATTAGAAATGGATCCAAGCTGTAAAATCGGGTATGTAAGCCAGTTTTCACAGAGAGATAAAAGTAAAGAAACTACAGTATTCGAATATATAGCAGAAGAATTTATAAAGCTACAAGAAAAAATCGCATCTATATGTACTGAAATGGAAACATCATCAGACATTGATACTTTACTAGAAAATTACCAAGAAGCTTTAGATGCATTTGATGCAATAGATGGTGATGATTATGAAAGCAACATAAATAAAAAATTAAATCTTGCAAACCTAAGTAAGCATAAAGATAAAATGATATCTGAACTTAGTGGTGGGGAGTTTAAGCTTATACAAGTAATAAAAGAAATGTTAAATAATCCTGACTTAATGGTTATGGACGAGCCAGATGTATTTTTAGATTTTGAAAACTTAAATGCTCTTAAAAATCTAATTAACTCTCACAAAAAAACAATATTAGTTATTACTCATAATAGATTCTTACTAAATCATTGCTTTAACAAGATTATACATCTTGAAAATACAGAGCTTCAAGAGTTTGATGGGAGATACATTGATTATAATCTATCGCTACTTCAAACTAAAATTGAATTACAAGAATTATCAGCTGCTGATGATGAAGAAATAGCAAAAAATGAGATAAGAATAGAAAGATTAAGAGAAAGGGCAACTTATAATGCAGAAGCATCTAACGGTAGAGCATTAAAAGCTAGAGTTAAAATACAAGAAAGATTAGAGGCTCGTAGAATAAAAGCTCCATTCGTAGATATAAAGAAACCTTACATTAGATTAACTACTGATAATGAAATAGAAGAAACTGTTGCCTTAAAAGTTAAAGATCTTAGTATAGCATTTGATGAAGTGCTTTTAAAAAATGTTAACTTTGAGATTAAGTCTAATGATAAAGTAGCTATTGTTGGTACAAATGGTGTTGGGAAAACGACTTTATTAAAATCAATATATATAAATAATAATGACTCTATTGAAATAAATAATAATATTGAAGTTGCATATTTATCACAGATGCAAGGTGAGGTATTAAATGAGTCTAATACTATACTTCAAGAGTTTTACGACGCAGGATTTGAAACTTACGGGGAGATTAGGTCATATATATCAAAATATGGTTTTGGATCAGAGTTCATTAAACAAAAGATAGAATCTTTATCTGGAGGAGAAAAGAATATTCTACAACTAGCTAAGGTTTCATCTAGTAAAGCTAATATGTTGCTTTTTGATGAGCCGACTAGCCACCTAGATACTTATTCTCAAATGGCACTTGAGGAAGCTATAGAAGATTATAATGGTGCTGTTTTAATGATATCTCATGATTATCAGTTTATAAGTAATTGTATGGATTATGTTTTATTGATTGAAGATAAGACTATTAGAAAAGTTAGTATGAAAAAGTTTAGAAGAATGATTTATGCTAACCACTTTGATAAAGATTATTTAGAAATAGAAGAAAAGAAAAAGACTGTTGAAACAAAAATTGCAAGGGCTTTAATAAATATGGATTTTGAATTAGCAAGAACTTTATCACAGGAGTTAGAAGAACTTATTAAGTTATTCTAATTACTGCGTTATTCACAATAATAAGCTACAACCCCCTTCAAGTTGATAGATTAAATTACAAAATATATCAACTTGAAGGGGGTATTTTAAGTTGAATCTTATAATATAAGGGTATAAAAGAAGAAAACGAGATAAAATATAGATATTACATATGGAGGATTAATATATGAATGGAAAAATAATATTAAATTTAGCAATAAGTTTAGATGGATATATAGCAGATGAAAATGGTGGATATGAGTGGATAGCTGGCGATAGTAATTCTTCATTAGATACTGATAACAAATGGGATCATGGCAAGTTTTTAGAAGATATTGATGTTGTGGTTATGGGAAGGAATTGTTATGATCAAGGAATGCATAAAGACTATGAAGGTAAAGATGTTTATATAGCTACTTCTAAAGAGATGGAGGATTATGAAAACTACCACTTTGTAGGTGAAGATATATGTAAGATTATATGTGACTTAAGAGCTGACGGTAAAAATATATATTTATTCGGTGGTGGAGTTCTGATTGATAGCTTTTTAAAAAATGATATTATCGATGAATATATTATAGGAATAATACCTACTATTTTAGGAAAGGGTAGAAAGTTATTTTTAGAAAATAATCCAAAGATTGATTTATCACTTCAGTATTATGCAGTTGAAGATGGAATAGTTATTATGAAATATTCTAAAAAAATAAGTAGGGAATCTTAGTGTGGGAATGTTTTCCTATTTATATTAACTATAATTATTATAACTAATTATAAAACTTTTTTGTGAATTTTAATAGTTAAGTATAACTTACGAGAAAGATAAGTATAAATTTTAGTATAGTATTTAAATAGTTATAAAAGGAGGTTATTATTAAATTGCTGTTATCAAAGAATTTGATGATATCAAAGTAGAAGTTGCTTTTGAATTAAACCTATTTTCAAGTACTAAGCTAAGGGGGAACTATATAGAGTGATGATTTTGAAAAAGAAGTACATATATTTAGTTATTATAGTAATAACTTTAACTGCTATAGCTTTTAACATAAAAAACATTAACAATAAAATGAGTTCCAAAAGTAATATAATAATGGGTGGGAGAGAAGTTATTATATCCTGTGAAAATGATAAAGAGGATGTTGAAGTAGAAGATATAGATTATAGCAAAGATTATGATAGGTTTTTTAGACCATCAAAATTACCAATATTAAATACTAACACTATTAGCTTTGATTATAATAAAAGTAACCCTAAGGATATAAACATATCAAAAGAACTTCTAAAAACCTCAGAAGAAGCAATAATAAATTATTTTTCAACTCTAAGAGAAGCAGCAAACCCAACATCAACATCAGAGTCTTACACAGGATGTGGAACTTTAGGAGAGGCTAAAGAACCTTATCCCTATGCATATAACTATTTCACAAAAACTTATAAAGAAAAACATACATACAAAAGCTTCATAAAATCTTTTGAAGATATACTACATATTAATTTAATAAAACTAGATGAAGTACAAACAGATAAAGAACATCCAAATGATGTGAAATATTTTATAGAATTAGAAACAATACAAGGCTCACCAAAAGGTATGGGAATGTTTGCATACTATTATGGATATGTATATCTAGCTGAGGAAGACGGAGTTTATAAAATAAGTGATATAGAATATAGTGGAGAAAATTATCTATGTGCACCATATCATAGCTGGAAATGGGATGCTGTGCTTTCTACAGATATTAGGTATGGAGATTGGTGTAAGCTTATAAAGGAAAAGCACCCTATAGAGCTGGATGGATATAAAAAGAAGGTAAAGTTTTTAGGAACTGATGGAAATGAGTATATGATACTGTATTATCAGCTAACTAATGGCTATGATATAGAGATAGCTCAGTTTAGAATGGGTAAAGATGGAAAATGGTTAAATATTAACTTAGATCCTACTAAATGTTTAAAAGACCATGCTAATAAATAGTTAGCGTGGTCTTTTTAGGTATAAAAATATTTGGGTATAAAACCATTGAGAGCGAGTTATTATGTTTTATTAACATCGCTTATATTTAGGGATTTTGTTATAATATATATAAAATATAAGAGATAGTTAAAAGGGGGGTGTCTATGAAGATAAGTTATTTGACAAAGCTTTCGTTATTTGGGGTTAGTACCATTTTATTTAGAAGAAAGAAACCTATCTTAGGCACTATTATACTGACAGATAAATGTAATCTTCAGTGTAAACATTGTGCAGTTAATAATATTACTGGTAAAATTCATCCATATAGGACGATTAAAGAGGAAATGACAATTCTATACAATCAGGGAATTAGAATATTGTTCTTTTGTGGAGGAGAAACTTTTTTATGGCAAGATAGTGGATATGAGTTAAGAGACCTTGTAATAGAAGCTAAAGAGATGGGTTTTTTAATAGTTAACATAGTTACGAATGGAACGCTTAAGATTGATTTACCAGAGGCAGATCTTATCTTGTTAAGCATAGACGGAGGAAGAGAGTGCCACAATGAAATACGAGGAGATACTTACGATAATATATTATCTAATGTAGAAGAAGCTACATCAGACAATATTTGTTTGTATATGGCTATAAATCAGATTAACAAAAAAGGTATAAGAAATACTTGCACCCTTGCTAGAGATAGTAAAAATATTAGGGCAGTATCTTTTAATTTCCATACACCTTACCCAGGAACAGAGTATTTAAGCTTAACACCTGAAGATAAAGAAGCATGTTGCAATGAGATTGAGACTTTAATGAAAGAGGGATACCCTATATTCAATTTAAAGAGTGCTTTTCCTTATTTAATAAACAATAACTTTAAAGTACCTTGCTATCAATGTGTAGTTATGGAAAATGGTAAAGAGTCTATTTGTGGAAGATGTATTGATATACCAGGATTATGTGATAAGTGTGGTTATTTTTTTGTGGCAGAATATACGTTGTTATTTGGAGGAAATATAAAAGTTATTTGGGAGATGGTAACTACTTATACTAAATATATTTAAGGGGGAATGGCTAATGTTACTTACATCAATGATGAGAATTTATTTGACACGCTCTTTAAAGCCTTTTACATTTGAGGGAAAATATGAAAATAAGCTAGAATTCGAAAACTTGCAGGACTTAGGCCTTTATGTACATATTCCATTTTGTAGGTCTTTGTGTTCATTTTGTCCTTATTGTAAAGTAATATATGACAAAGACTTAGCCTTGAAATATAAGGAAGCACTTCTTCAGGAAATTGAACTAGTAGGAAAAACAGACAATAAAAAGAAGAAGGTAACAAGTCTTTACTTTGGGGGAGGAACTCCAACTTTGATGATAGATAGTTTGGAAGAAATTATCTGTAGGCTAGGTGAGTACTTTGAAATTACAGATGGAATAGGTGTTGAGCTTCATCCTGAGGATATTACATATTCTAATTTAGAAAAGCTAAAGAAAATTGGTATTACTATGGTTAGTTTGGGGATGCAATCCTTTGATGAAAGTTGTTTAAAAAAGATTGGTAGAAGTAGTGTAGACTTTAAAGAGAAGCTAAAAATAGTAAGAGAGGCAAATTTTAAAGTAGTAGATATTGATTTGATATTTGCTATACCAGGTCAGACTGAGATGATTTTGAAAAATGATATTTATACAGCTTTTGAATATGGAGCTACACAGATTTCTACATATCCATTTATTGATTTTACTTTTGCAAATAATGCTTATAAACCTTTATCACATAGTACAAAAAAGGAGATGCTTAAATATTTAAGTAATTTATGTGAAGAAATGGGTGTGGAACGTAGCTCTGTATGGACTTTTGCCAAGAAGAATACTGATAAATATTCTTCTATTACTAGAGATACTTTTTTAGGATTTGGAGTATCAGCAACTACCCTTTTAAAGGATAAATTTAAGGTTAATACCTTTTCTATTGAGGAGTATATAAAACGAGTAGAAGAAGAAAAACTTCCAACATCCTTGACTCTAGATTTTACACCTAGACAACGAGCTGTATATTATCTATTTTGGAGTGCTTATAGTATGAAAATAGATAGTGAAAAATTTGAAAATATAGTAGGGAAGTCTCTAAAGGATATGTATGGATTTGAGTTTTGGATTGCTGAGAAGTTAGGGTATGTAAAGAAAAATGGAAATATTTATGAACTTAGTGATAAAGCATCTTACTACTATCATTATATTGAGCAGGTGTATACTACGGAATATATTGATAAAATGTGGAATATCTCTAGAAACATAGCATTTCCTGAGAAAGTCATACTTAGTTGACTTATTGTGGATATATGAAAATTATATCAGAATGAATTCTACTGGATAATTATTTAAGTTAAAATTTAAAAAATTAAATATTATTATAGTTATAATAACTAGTAAAAAATGATAGCGTGGTAGTAGTGAATTCTCACTAAACCTTTGCTATCATTTTTCCTTCATAAAGATATTAAGTTATTCAATATATAGACTAACAGTTACAGTGACGTCCTTGCTTACTGTTTAAATCTGCATCAAAACGATCTGCATTCATTACTTTATTCCAAGCAGAGACAAAGTCCTTTATAAATTTAATCTCAGAGTCTTTACTTGCATATACTTCTGCAATAGCACGAAGTTGAGAATTAGATCCGAAGATAAGGTCAGCTCGAGTTCCCATCCACTTTAATTTTTTTGTAGATCTGTCTCGTCCCTCAAATATTTGTTCATTAGAAGAAGTAGGCTCCCATACAGTATCCATATCTAAAAGATTTATAAAGAAATCATTTGAAAGAGATTCTGGTTTATATGTAAAAACACCAAGTTGAGATTGTTTATGGTTTGCATTTAATACACGCATACCACCTAATAAAGCAGTCATTTCAGGAGCAGTTAAAGTTAAAAGTTGTGAACGGTCAATTAATAATTCCTCAGGACGACTTGAGTAATCTGATTTAAGATAGTTTCTAAATCCATCTGCTTTTGGCTCAAGTACGGCAAATGAATTAATATCAGTTTCTTCTTGTAATGCATCACTACGTCCAGCAGTGAAAGGTACGGTAATTTTATAGCCGGATTTTCTTGCGGCTTGTTCAATGCCTACACATCCAGAAAGAACAATTATATCTGCTAAAGATACCTTCTTAGGTTTTACTTGAGATAGATCATTTCCTTTTGTCTGTAAAGAGTTAAAGTCTGACTGTATTTTTTCAAGAACTTGTAAAACTTTATTTAACTTTTCAGGTTCATTAACTTCCCAAGAATTTTGTGGTTCAAGGCGAATTCTAGCACCATTTGCGCCACCGCGTTTATCAGAGCATCTAAAAGTTGATGCAGATGCCCAAGCTGTAGTTACAAGTTCAGGTACTGACAATCGAGACTCTGAGATTTTCTTTTTAAGATACTCAATATCATCTTTATTAATTAATTTATAGTCAACTTCAGGTATAGGGTCTTGCCATATAAGTTTTTCTGTAGGAACTTCTGGACCAAGATATCTAGAAATTGGACCCATATCACGATGTGTTAATTTGAACCAAGCACGTGCAAAGTCATTAGTGAATTTATCAGGATTATTTAGATAGTCTTTAGCAATTTTATTATATACAGGATCATAGAGAATACCTAAATCAGCTGTTGTCATCATAGGTCGATGCTTTATTGATGGGTCATGTGCATCTATTATCATATCTTTGTCATCCACATCTTTAGCCAACCACTGATAGGCACCAGCAGGACTCTTAACTAACTCCCATTGGTATTTAAACAACATTTCAAAATATCCCATAGTCCACTTTGTAGGATTTGGTTTCCAAGCTCCCTCAATACCGCTACTGATAGTATCAATACCTTTACCACTTTTATAACTATTTTTCCAACCAAGACCTTGTTGTTCAATGCTAGCAGCTTCAGGTGCAGGCCCAACATATGTTGCAGGAGCGGCTCCGTGACATTTACCAAATGTATGACCACCAGCTATAAGTGCAACAGTTTCTTCGTCATTCATAGCCATGCGTGAAAATGTCTCTCTAATATCTTTTGCAGAGCCCATTGGATCAGGTTTTCCATCAGGTCCTTCTGGATTTACATAAATTAATCCCATTTGTACAGCTGCAAGAGGATTTTCAAATGTATCATTATTATAGTTTTTATTATTTCCAAGCCACTGAGTTTGTGAACCCCAGTATATTTCTTGTGGCTCCCAAACATCCTCACGTCCACCACCAAATCCAAAGGTCTTAAGTCCCATTGACTCAAGGGCACAATTACCAGTTAATATCATAAGATCTGCCCAAGAAATTTTATTACCATATTTTTGTTTAATTGGCCAAATTAATCGACGAGCTTTATCTAAATTAACATTATCAGGCCAACTATTTAATGGTGGAAACCTTTGGAGTCCATCTCCTGCACCACCTCGACCATCACCTATTCTGTATGTTCCTGCACTATGCCATGCCATACGAATAAATAGTGGTCCATAGTGACCAAAGTCTGCTGGCCACCAATCCTTTGAATCTGTCATCAAATCATATAAGTCTTGTTTTAGTGCATAATAATCAAGTTTTTCAAATTCTTTAGCATAATCAAATTTACATCCCATTGGATTACTTAAGTTTGAGTTTTGATGAAGAATGTTTAGGTTTAGTAGGTTAGGCCACCAATCCTTATTTGTTGCTCCTACTCCTGATACAGAGTTCATGGTTCTTCCAGTAACGGGGCATCTCATTTCTCTCATGTGATAGTAAACCTCCTTTACTTTATTTATGATTTTAATGTAAGTAATAAATTAATAATTGATACTTTATAAAATTCAAATTTAAACTCTTTAAGTACAATATATTTCATTAAATAATATGTAATTAGATTTTTGAATATGCAAAGGATATTTGTGTTTAGTATAGAAATTAGGTTTACAAGATTACAGCTTTGTTTTAATATGAAGTGTATATACTTAAAATAAGGAGCATAAATATGAAGTTCAAATATGACTTACATGTACATACAAAAGAAGTTAGTCCTTGTGCACGTCTTAGTATAGAGGAAATAATAGACAAATATATAGAAAAAGGTTACTCTGGATTAGTTATTACAGACCATATGAGAAAGGGTTACTACAGAAAATGTAGGAGAGAAGAATGGAAAGAGAAAACCAAAGAATTCTTTTACAGTTATGATAGAGCTATTGATTATTGCAAAGATAAGGATTTTTATATAGGTTTAGGAATGGAGATTAGTTTTAATAGTAGTACAAATGATTTTTTGGTATACGGATTTGAAAAAGATGATTTCTTTGAAAATGAGTGGATGATAGAAATGGAGCTAAAGGAATTTTATAATAAGTTCAAGGATAAAGCTATCATTATTCAGGCTCACCCTTATAGAGAAAGAGGTAGTAATTTAGTGGATATAAACTTTCTACATGGGCTAGAAGTATTTAATCAAAATCCAAGACATAATAACCATAATGATCTGACATATGATGTTTATAAAGAGAACCTTAGACTGATAGCTACAGGTGGAAGTGATGTACATCAAAAAGAGGATATGTGTACAACAGGTATATGTACAGATAAAAAAATCACGTCAGATAAAGATTTAATTGAGATATTAAGAAATAAAGAATTTAAAATAATAGGAATGGATTAAAATATATTTTTAATTTAATTAATAAGAAATATAAAAATAATAAGTAAGAAGTTGAAGGTCTAAGTTTATTCTTAGACCTTTAATATTTATTAAACATAATTATTAACTAAATTTATTGAAGTGGATTTAAGTTTTCTTCTCCACTCATACTTAAGATAGTTTGAACCAATAATTCAATTTCATTTTCTATATCATTAAGATTTGCAGTCTCACAAGGCGCATGCATATATCTAAGTGGTAGTGAAACAAGCGCAACGGGTACACCTTTACCAGTTAATCTTATTTTATCAGCATCTGTACCAGTATTTCTTGGAGTAAGTTCGTACTGTATCTCAATACTATTTTCCTTTGCAGCTTTTTCTAAAATTTCATTAATTTTAGAACTTATTGGAGCTCCTTTAGATAATATAGGCCCATTTCCAAGTGTACAATAACCACTCTCTCTTGGATCTATTCCTGGATAATCTGTAGCAAAAGATACATCGCAAGCAATACCCATAGTTGGATTTATATGGCTAGCGGCAAAATAAGCTCCACCCATATTTGTTTCCTCATTAACAGTACTTACAGCATAAACAGCCACATTAGGACCCTTATCAGATACTTTTCTAAGAACTTCAGCAACTATAAATGCACCAGTTCTATTGTCTAGACCACGACCAACAAAAGTATCATTTAGCATATACTCATAGTCAACATCATATATTATATAATCACCAATAGAAACAAGCTTTTCCATTTCTTCTTTATTATTAGCGCCACAATCTATAAATAGATCTTTAGCTTCTATATTATCCTTAGCACCACCTTGATGTTCAGCTCTAACACCAACTACACCTTTTAAAACTCCACTTTTAGTTAAAACTCTAACCCTATTTCCAAGAGCTAACTTAGGATTTATACCACCAGCTTTAGCAACATATAAGTATCCGCTGTCATCAATGTAGTTTACCATATAAGCAATTTCATCGCAGTGGCCAGCTAGCATAACCTTGAATTGTTTATCGGGATTTACAGATGCTATAACATTACCAACAACATCAGTTTCAATTTTGTGTGCAAAATCTTTAACATATTCCATCCATAATTTTTGTAATTCTATTTCATTGCCAGATGGTGAAGGTGTCTTGATAAGTTTCTCTAGAAATAATTTTGATTCTTCTCTCATAATAATAGTTCCTCCATACAAATATATATTTAACTCATACATAGTTAACAAATTTAAAATCCAAATAACATTTTTATTTGGATGTTTTCATTTAGCCCCTTAAGGATGGTATAATATAATAATACTCTATTTATACACATATTGGAAAAAAATGAATAAATGGGGAGTTATTAATGGGTGCTGCAAAGATAAAAAGAACTACCAGATGAACTTTATAATAACACATCACTTCACAAAGTAGATGTATTGTATAATTAGAATACGCTAGACTTTGCAGTTATTTCAAATTTATCAAAATCATCTTTTATACATAAAATTTCAACTTTTCTTTTCTCTCCTGGACTTATACCAGATTCATTAGTAAAAGAACTTCCTACAACAGTACCATCACTACCAAATAGCTTGTAATCAAATTCTATATAATCAATAACTTCATCACTTGTATTTTCAAATATACCAACTATAGAAGTACTAAAATCAGTTTTTGTAACTTCCCAGTTAATATTTTTAGCCATTTCATTTACAGATTCATCATTCTTAGATATTTCATTTTCAGTATCTTTAATAGCTTGGTCTACTGAAGAAACACCTGCGCTAATAAAAGCAGCACAGCCACCTATAACTACTATAAAACCTATTATTACACCTAATATTATTTTTTTCATAAATATAACCTCCAAAATTTAATAATTATTATACTCTTATTATAGTGAAGGCTAATTCTTAGTTGGTATGCTAGTAGTATACAAATAAGAATTTATGAAAATAAAGTTAATAAATATCCTAAAGAAATAAATATTATAAATGAATATAGAGAAAAACCAAAAACTCTAGTGACTTTATTACCGCTATTTACAAGTGGTAATTTTTCATTTATATCCTTAAAATTAGCAAATAAACATACATACATAAGAGCCATGACAATAAGTATTACATTAGCAATAAAAGATGACATGCTAGTAAAAGCAAACAACCCTGTACTCAAAGTCAAATAAAATAATGTAGCTAAAGTCATATTGATTTTGTTTTTAGTTCTAAAGCCTGGAATAATTGTATTTGATTTTGGATTAGACTTAGAATTTGGAATTTCTTTTTTCTCAAAAGGGTTATTTTCTTTAAAAAGTAAAAGATCTAAATCATATTTTAGTTTATCTACATTTTCGTATCTATCTTTTGGAGATATTTCCGTACATTTTAATATTACGTTTCTTAATTTAGAATTACTTAAAAATTCCTTGAAATGTTTACCTGTTGTTAGTACATTCATCATTACCCCCATAGCATAAATGTCACTTCTACCATCAGATTGCTCAAATCCAAATTGCTCAGGTGAGGTATATCCTTTTGTACCTAATAAGGTAGTATCAAGATTTTCACCTGTTTTATATATTATTGATTTATCAAAATCAATTATTTTTATAACATTGTCATTACTTATAACTATATTTTCAGGCTTGATATCTCTGTGGATTATTGGAGGTGTTTGATTGTGAAGCAAACTTAAAACCTCACACATTGATGACATATATTCCAAGTGAAGATTACCAAAACTATATTACTCTGAATTTAGTTTATATATTATAATAATCTATAAGATGTATTAATTAAAGAAAAGGAGATTAGGTTATGTCCATAAAACTAATCAATGTAGAAAAAGTTTATAGAACAAGGGAAATAGAAACAGTAGCCTTAAAAAATATAAATCTAGAAATTAAAGATGGAGAATTTTTAGTGATATTAGGACCTAGTGGTAGTGGAAAAAGTACTATGCTAAATGTAATAAGTGGGCTTGATACACCTAGCAGTGGTGAAATATACTGTGATGATAAAAAAATAAGTGATTATAATGAAGACAAATTAACAAAATTTAGAAGAGATAACCTAGGATTTATTTTCCAACAATATAATCTCCTTCAAAATCTTACGGTAAAAGAAAATATAGAGCTAGGATCAAGTATTGGAGTTAATCCTCTTAATATAGATGAAGTTCTAGAAGCTGTAAGTATGACAGAACAAATGGATAAATATCCATACCAACTAAGTGGAGGTCAACAACAAAGAGTATCCATAGCTAGAAGCGTGGCAAAAAATCCAAAGATAATGTTTTGTGATGAGCCAACAGGAGCTTTGGATGAAGAAACAGGAAAACAAGTTTTAGAGTTGATACAAAACCTAAATAATAAGTTTAAAACTACAACTGTGGTTATAACTCACAATCAAAATATAGCACTTATGGCAGATAGAGTTATTAAGATGAATTCAGGTAAAATCGTTGAGGAAATCATAAATACAGAAAAAAGAAAGGTAAGTGAAATAAAATGGGGGTAAAAATTCTATTTAAAAACACTTTAAACACCTTTAAAAAGAAAAAACTACAGCTTTTAGCTATAGGCATAATAATTGCAATGAGTTCATTTTTATATACTACTATGTTTTATGCTATAGATAGTTTAAAGATACCTCTAGAAAAATTTATAGAAAATACTAATCAAGAAGATTTTTCAATAGGTATGATAAATGGATTAACTGACTCTGATATTAATAAACTAAATAATGAAGAAAAAATGAACATGATGGTTTATTCATTAAGTGATATAAAGAATTTAGATGAAAATTTATATAATAAGATTATAGGAAATAGGATTAAATCTTTTGAAAAAGCCTATGATGAATTTGAATTAGAAAATAGATCATTTAAAGAAATTAACTTTAAAAATAATACTGTAAGCAACAAAATTACTTTATACAAAGATAATAAAAATATTAATAAATCATTTATCGAAGAAGGAAATAAGCCTAAAAATGATGATGAAATAGCTATAACAAAAATATATGCTAAAAAAAATAACTTAAAAATAGGTGATAGTATAAAGATAGATAACAAAAATTATACTATTACAGGGTTTGTGCTATTTCCTGATAACACACTTCCTATAAGTGGAACAGATTTTAATATTGATAATTCTAAGATTACCTTAGGGCTTGTTAATGACAGTGAGTATGAAAAGATAAAAGGAAAAGAAGGTTTCTATCTATCTGCAGTATGTAAAAATAAAGAAAGTTTAGAAGATTTTAATAAAAAAGTAGTAAATACATATAAGGATAATAAGGATTTAGATTATATAACAAGTATAGTGCTTACTAAAAATCAAATAAGAAGTGGTGCTATATATGAGGAGTTAAAGGGTGGAAAGATGATGACTATAGGTATAAGCGTAAGCATTAGTACAATCGCTGTGTTAATTGTGCTTATGATAACTTACAGAATAGTAAAAAATGAAAGAGCACAAATAGGAGTTTTAAAAGCCCTTGGCTATTCTAGCAAAGAAATACTAAAGCCTTATATAATTATTCTTAGTATGATATCTCTACCTTTATTAATTATAGGATATATAGGTGCAATGTTTGCAGCTCCATCTATGAGTGAAATGTATTTGGAATTTTACTTAATACCAATGGGAGAGATTAAACCAAACTTAAGTGTATTAATAGTAGCGATAGGAGTTCCATTTATAGTAATAATTGGTTTATCAACTATTCTTATAAATAAGATGCTTTCTAAGAGAGCTATTAATTTAATAAAATCTAATGAAAGTGGTAAGGTAGGAATACTAACTAAGTTGGCTAGTAAAATACTAAAAAAATCAAAGCCACAGACTAAGTTTAAATACTCATTTATATTATCAAATACTAATAAATTCTTAGTATTCTTCTTAGGCATATCATTATCTTCAATGCTTATAATAATGAGTCTTATGATGGTTAATTTCTTTGATAAGATTAGTGTTGATTATTATAATTCGATAGATTATGTATATGAAGGTATTGTTGATATGTCAAAAGAATATCCAAAACTTAATTCTAAAGATGAGAAGTTTATAAGCTTACCTAATGGAATATACAATGATGATAATATAACTATAGTTGGATTAGATAATGATAACAATCTTCATAAGTTATTTAATAAAGAGGGTAATACTATTACTGATAAGCTAGAAGAAGGCATTATTATAAATAAAAGCTTTAGCTTAACATATGGAGTAAAAGTTGGAGATAACATAAAAATTATTATAAATGATAAGGAATTCGAAGATAAAGTAGTAGGAATTTCTAATGAGTATTCAGGGGTTAAGGTTTATATGGATAGGATTAAGTTAAGCAATATAATGACTAGTGATAAACTATTTGATTATATTGATCAAGATGACTTCTATACAGGTGTATACTCAAAGGATGAGCTTGATAAAGATGACTACTTAATGGTTACAAATAAAGGTGATATTTTAGAACAAACAAAGTCTATGCAAGGTTTTGTAAAGATAGCAGTATACACAATGATAGGGACGGCAGTATTAATTGCTGTAATAGTATTATATGTACTTACGACTATGACAATAGAAGATAATTATTACTCAATATCATTATTAAAAGTAATGGGATACTCTAAAAAAGAAGTAAATTCAATGTTGTTAAATAGCTATTTAGTATATTCAGTGATTTCATATTTGATAAGCATACCTTTGACTGTATTTGGTCTAGGATATGGAGTTAAATACTTAGCAAGTGAATTTAATATGATTATGCCATTTGAATTTGAGATTTGGCATGGTGTTGTTGGGTTTGTCATTATGATAATTATATTTGCCATAGGAAGTAACTCAGCTAAGAGGAAAATTAGTAAAATTTCACTTCAAGAGGTTTTAAAAGAGAATAGAGAATAAAATTATTATACAAAATCCCACGCTCTAGTGAGCCTGGGATTTATTTTTATTATAACAGTAAAGATTTATGAGAGAGTGCTTAATAGCAACTCGTTAGTACTGGAGGATTTTGTAATTTAATGTAGAATTTAATAATATATATTTATGATTAAAGGAGTAAATAATGAGGAAACGAAACGTAATTATTATTGGAATAATTTATTCACTTCTTGTTACAACCATAGTTTTTAGTATATATGTAAAACTTGAATATAACACTAGTTTAAAAGAATTCATTGAAAAAGCAAAACCAATAACGTCAAAAGAAAAACAATGGCTTGTTGAAAATGGTACCTTAGTTTTTGGTTCAGACCAGACATCACCACCGTTAAGATATGAAGATGCTAATGACAATCAATATAAGGGTATAGCAGTAGATATAATCAATTCTTTATCAATTACTATTGGGCAGAAAATTGATTTTCAAAAGCATGACTGGTGGAGGGAATCATTAGATGATTTATCAAACAATTCTATTGATTTTTTTGATTTAATAAAATCAGAAGATAGATCTAAAGATTATCTTTTTACAGACCCATTATATTCATTAAATGGAAATATTTTAAAAGAAAAAAACAATAAAAGTATTAATAACTATAATGACCTAAAAGGAAAAAATGTAGCCATAATAGAAGGTGACTACTCAATTGAGTTTTTGAATAGTAGAGTTAATGACATCGATATTGAATTAACTCCTGACGTTAAAACATCTGTAGAGTACTTATTAGATGGGAAAGTAGATGCTGTAGTTGGTGATGAACCTGTATTAAATCACTACATTAAACAATTGGATCTTGGAAGGGAATACACTGTACTAAGTGATCCAATTTATATGAAAAAAGCATGTTTAGCAGTTCCAAAAGGTCAAGAAACTTTAGTAAAGATTTTAAATAAGGGCATTTTTCAGCTAGAAAAAACAGGCGTGTACGATAGTATAATAGATAAATGGAAATATGAATGTAGTGATATTAATTCAATAATATATCAAAACCCACAACCTAAAATTGTATATATATTGTTTATTGCCATGTTAGTTTCAATATACATTATTTCTGGAAGCACATATATATTAAAGAAAGAGATAAAAGAAAAATCAGAAGAATTAAAGAAGGTAGAGAATCAATTAATTAGAGATAGTAAAATGGCAGCTATTGGCCAGCTTGCATCTGGAGTTGCTCATGAAGTTCGTAACCCTCTAGGTATAATTCGTAATTATTGTTATCTACTTAAAGATGATGATATTAGTATAGATGAAAAAAATGAGTACGTTAAAGAGATAGAGTCAAATGTAGACAGAGCTAGCAATATAGTAACCAATCTATTGAGTTTTGGTAAATTAACTAGTGATTTGGAGTATGAGCTAAACCTACGCGAATTTATAACTAATTTATTAGATCGAGAAAAAAATAGTATATTAATCAAAAACATAAATGTATCTATAAATTGTAGTGAAATAGTATTATCTATAAACGTAGAGTTACTAAATCATATATTAACAAATTTATTATCTAACTCAATAGATGCAGTTAGTCACCATGGAGTTATTATAATTGATTGTTATGTCAAAGGTGATTATTTGTATATAGATATTAAAGATGATGGAAAAGGAATAAGAGCTAAAGATATTGATAATATTTTTGATCCATTCTATACTACAAAACCAGTAGGGGAAGGGACTGGCCTTGGTCTATACATCGTTTATAACCTTGTTACAAAACAAAATGGAGAAATAAATGTTGAAAGTAATGAAAAAGTTGGAACTTGTTTTCATGTTAAGCTTCCAATAAATAGGGAGAAGGTTAAATATTATGAGGATATTAATAGTTGATGATGAAGCACAATATAGTGAAGTAATGAAAAAAATACTCAAGAAAAAAGGACATATAGCAGATGTTGCTCATAGTGGTCAAGAAGCTTTAAAAATACTTAAAAGTAATAAAAAATATGATGTAGTTTTATCTGATCTTATTATGAATAATATGAATGGTGTAGAACTACTTGAAGAAATACAGAAGTTAGATAAAAATATTAGAGTAATAATGGTAACAGGATATGGAAGTATTGAGAACGCTGTAGAGGCAATGAAAAAAGGAGCATATTATTATTTTATTAAAGGTAGTTCAGTTGAAAGTTTATTAGAAGAGTTAGAAAAAATAAATACAATAGTAACTAAAGAAAAAGAATTAAACAACAATGGAAAATACACTTTAAATACTAAAAATAAAAAATTTGCTCAAACTATAGAACTTGCTAAAACTGCTGCAAAAAGTAATGTTAATATTCTATTACTTGGGGAGTCAGGTGTAGGAAAAGATGTTTTTGCAAGATTTATACATGAAAATAGTATGAGAAAGGATAATCAGTATGTAGCAATAAACTGTTGCTCTTTTTCAGACAATCTTTTAGAGTCAGAGTTATTTGGTCACGAAAAAGGATCTTTCACAGGTGCTTATGAATCTAGAAAAGGTAGATTTGAGTTGGCAAGTGGTGGAACTTTATTTTTAGATGAAGTAGGAGATGTTTCTTTAGGAGTTCAGGTAAAGCTTCTTAGAACATTAGAAAATAAGGTAGTAGAAAGACTTGGGAGCAACAAACCTTTTGAAGTAGACTTTAGACTTATCAGCGCAACTAATAAAAATCCAAAAGATGAAATCTTAGGCGGGACAATGAGGGAAGATTTCTTTTATAGAATAAGCACAATCGTACTTACAATACCACCACTTAGGGAAAGAAAAGAAGATTTAGATGATCTAATTCAGTTTTTCTTAAATAAATATAAAAAAGAATTTAATAAAGATATAACATCTGTTGATGATGACGTTATGGGATTTTTATTAAACTATGACTATCCAGGAAACATAAGAGAATTAAAAAATATTATAAGTAGATTAGTAGTACTAAGCGATGGTAAAAGGATAACAAACAGGGGGCTACCAGTAATAACTAATATTCATAAAACACCTGAGAAAGAAAGTATCAGACCGCTTAGAGAGATAAGAAAAGAGTTTGAATGCGAGTACATAGAAAAAGCTTTATTATCATGTGGGAATAATATTTCTCAAGCAGCTAAAAAATTAGATATTAGTAGAAGGCAACTAACTAACAAAATAACCGAATATAATATTAGATAACAATATTCATATAGATTATATAGCGTGTGAGAAGAAAATTTCATACTAAAGTGGGAAAAAAACTTCTCAATTAATGGATACTTATAAAAGAGATAAACGATTCTATTTATTGTTTATCTTTTTTTATTTTATTTTTAACTTTTATTTATTGAAAAAACCTTTATATTATAGGGTTTGTATTGGTAATTTCTATATTGAAATTACAATTATTAGTTTTTTGGCATAGTTAATGCTAGTTATATAAGGCAAAAGTCTATAAGGAGGTACATTATATGAAGTTGGAACTAGGCAAAATATTTATCAAGGATATTCAGTTTGGACAGCAAACAGAAGTAAAAAACTCAACTCTATACGTTAATAAAGAAGATGTAGAAAAAATCGTCTTAGAAGATGAAAAGTTTGTAGGAGTAAAGGTAGAATTAGCTAGACCAGGTGAATCAATAAGAATAGCTCCAGTAAAAGATGTTATTGAGCCAAGGGTTAAGGTAAGTGGAGATGGTGAAATATTCCCTGGTGTTATAAATAAAGTAAAAACTGTTGGAAATGGAAGAACTCATGCGCTAGTTGGTTCAAATGTTATTACTTGCGGAAGTATTGTAGGTTTTCAAGAAGGTATAATAGACATGAGTGGTCCTACTGCTAAGTATACTCCTTTTTCACAAACTAACAGCTTATGTATAGTAGTTGAGCCAAGAGAAGGATTAGAAACACATGATTATGAAAAAGCAACAAGACTTGCAGGGTTAAAAGTTGCTACTTACATAGGAGAAGCTGGTAGAGCAGTTGAGCCAGATGAGATAGTAACTTATGAAACTAAACCATTACTTCAACAAGTAAAACAATACCCTGATTTACCTACAGTAGCATATATACATATGCTTCAATCTCAAGGGTTATTACATGATACTTACTACTACGGAGTAGATGCTAAAGAAATGGTACCTACTTTTATGTATCCTACAGAAATAATGGATGGTGCAATAATATCTGGTAACTGTGTTGCTCCTTGTGATAAGGTAACTACTTTCCATCACTTAAATAACCCAGTTATTGAAGATTTATATAAGAGACATGGAAAAGATATAAACTTTGTTGGTGTAATATTAACTAATGAAAATGTATTCTTAATGGATAAAGAGAGAAGTTCTGATATGGTTGCAAAACTTATTGAGTTTATAGGTGCAGATGGTGTACTTATAACTGAAGAAGGATATGGAAACCCAGACACAGATCTTATGATGAACTGTAAAAAATGTACAGATGCTGGAGCTGATGTAGTATTAATAACTGATGAATTTCCTGGTAGGGATGGTAAGAGTCAGTCTGTTGCTGATGCAACAAAAGAAGCAGATGCTTTGGTTTCTTGTGGTCAAGGTAACTTAATAGTACACTTCCCAGCTATGGAAAAGGTAATAGGAACATTAGAATATGTAGAAATGATGATTGGTGGTTACAAAGGATGTATTAACGAAGATGGAAGCATGGATGCAGAACTTCAAATAATAATAGCCTCTACTATAGCAAATGGATACAATCACTTAACAGCTAGATATTATTAAAATATAAAAAATAATGGAGGATAAGTTTATGGGTAAAATTAGAGTAGTTCATTATATAAATAACTTCTTTGCTGGAATCGGTGGAGAAGAAAAAGCTGATATACCACCTGAAAAAAGAACTGGTGTAGTAGGTCCAGGTATGGCACTTCAAAAGGAATTTGGCGATGAAGCTGAAATAGTTGCTACAGTAATTTGTGGAGATAGTTACTTTGGTGAGAACATGGAGAGTGCAACATCAGAACTTTTAGAAATGATAAAAAAAGAAAAGCCTGATCTATTTATTGCAGGACCAGCATTTAATGCGGGAAGATATGGAGTAGCATGTGGTGGTATTTGCAAAAAAGTCGAAGAAGAATTAAACATACCAGTTGTTACAGGTATGTACGTAGAAAATCCAGGTGTAGATATGTATAAGCTAGATTTACACATTATATCAACAGGTAACTCAGCTGCAGATCTTAGAAAATCAGTTCCAAAGATTGCAAAACTAGGATTAAAATTAGCTAAAAATGAAGTAGTAGGACCACCTGAAGAAGAAGGATATATCATGAGAGGTATAAGAATGAATTTCTTCCATGAAAAGAGAGGTTCTGAGAGAGCTTTAGATATGCTAGTTAAAAAAATGGCTAAAGAATCTTTTGCAACAGAATATCCAATGCCTGAGTTTGACAGAGTAGCTCCAAATAAAGCAGTTGTTGATATGTCAAAAGTTAAGGTTGCTTTAGTTACATCAGGGGGAATAGTTCCAACAAATAACCCAGATAGAATAGAATCATCAAGTGCAACAAAATATGGTATTTATGACTTAACTGGAAAAGATTCTATGTCTAAGGATGAATTTACTACTATTCACGGTGGATATGATAGAGCATTTGTTTTAGAAAATCCAAACTTAGTTGTTCCTCTAGATGTTGTAAGAGAATTAGAAGAAGAAGGCGTTATAGGAGAGATGTCAAATTACTTCATAACAACTACAGGTACAGGCACTAGTGTAGGTAATGCAAAAAAGTTTGGAGAAGATTTTTCTAAAAAACTTGTTGAAGATGGTGTTGGCGCAGTAATTCTAACATCTACATGAGGTACTTGTACACGTTGCGGTGCAACGATGGTAAAAGAAATAGAAAGAGCTGGAATCCCTGTAGTTCATCTATGTACTGTAGTACCAATATCTTTAACAATAGGAGCAAATAGAATAGTACCTGCAATAGGTATACCATATCCTTTAGGAGATCCAAAGTTAACAGAAGTTGAAAGTAAAAAGTTAAGAAGAAGCCTTGTATTAAGAGCACTTAATGCCCTATCAACAGAAGTAGAAGAGCAAACTGTATTTGAAAAATAAAAATGGAGTGATTTGATGGATAAAAATCGGGAGTCTTGGGGGAGTAGATTTGGTTTTATAATGTCAACTATAGGTTTTGCAATTGGTCTTGGTGCAGTGTGGAGATTTCCTTATATGGTTGGAGTTAATGGAGGAGGAGCATTCCTTATAGTATATGTATTAATATCTATAATAATAGGAATACCTCTATTTATAGCTGAGATGGGTCTTGGGAGAAAGACTCATCTAAATCCAGTAGAGGGAATGAGAAAACTAACTAAAAAAGGTAGTCTATGGGTCGGAATTGGCTGGATTGGAGTTATAGCATCTTTACTAATAATGTCTTATTATACAGTTGTTATAGGATGGATGCTTGCTTATTTATTAAAAATGGCTACGGGTGCTTTTTCTGGACTATCAATTGAAGAAGTAAGTAATGTTTATTCTAGTTTTATTGCAAATCCAATGCAAGGAATATTTTTCACTTTGTTAATGATAATAATACTAGGAGTTATTGTTACAAAAGGGCTTAAAGATGGTATTGAAAACTGTTGTAAATATCTAATGCCGGCTTTGTTTGTAATATTAATAATATTAGCAGTTAGAAGTGTTATGTTGCCAGATGCAATGGAAGGTATTAAGTGGTATTTAACACCTAATTTTAGTAAAATAACTCCACAGGTCATTCTTGCAGCCCTAGGGCAAGCATTCTTTGCAATTGGTATAGGTGTTGCAGCTGCATTCGTATACGGTAGCTATTTAGATGATAAAAAGTCTAATATACCAGGAGATGCGACTATAATAGTATTATCAAATACAATGATAGCAATAGTTGCAGGATTTATAATATTCCCTGCTATATTCTCTTTTGGAATGTCTCCTGCAGCAGGCCCAGGTCTTACTTTTGTAACTATGCCAAACTTATTTAGTCAAATGAGCGGAGGAGTAATGTTTGGGACAGCTTTTTTCTTCTTAGTAATAATAGCAGGTATAACTTCTGGTATAGGATATTTAGAAGCTATAGTTTGTACTATATCAGAAGTATTTAAATTGGAAAGAAAGAAAGCGGTATGGTCAACACTACTTGTTATATTTACTTTAAGTATACCTTGTATATTAGCAAATGGTCCTTGGAGTAATATAACAATACTTGGAAGAAACTTCTTTGATTTAGCAGATTTTATATCAGGAAATGTTCTTATGCCACTAGGGGCATTAATGATATCTTTATATACTGCTTATAAGTGGAAGTATGAAAACTATATGGATGAGGTAAATATTGGTGCGGGTAAAGTAAGGGTTTACAAGTTTATGAAACCAATAGTTATTTACCTTATACCAATAGCAGTATTTATAATAATGGTAACTGGTTTAATGTAAGTTAATTATTAATATTTATCCCTATAAATTAATAATCCCTCTATCTAGAATAACTAGGTAGAGGGATTTATTATTTTAAACTCATGATTCCTACTATAATATAGCATACTGATATGGACTTAGAAGAAATGAGTAGTTAGGATTCATACATATATGATATAATAAATGAATAAAAATTAAGGAGTTTGCTTAATGAGTAATGAGACAATAAAACTTATGAGCATATTAAAAAATATTGATGATGAAGATTATCTTGATAATTATTTAGATAGCATAGAAGATAAGTTTAAAGATTTAGATTTTATTAATTATGTTAAAGAGTCAATAAAAGATAAAGGAATTAAGAAAAGTGATTTAATAAAAAATGCTGACATAGATAGAACATATGGATATCAGGTCTTAAATGGTAGTAAAAAACCAAGCAGGGATAAGATACTAATGATTTGTATTGGTGGTGGATTTAGTTTAGAAGAAACTAATAAGCTACTAAAGTTAGGTAATTGTGGGGAACTTTATTCAAAAAATATAAGAGATGCAGTTATTATATTTGGGATAAATAAAAAAGTTGATATATTACAGATAAATGAACTTTTATATAGTAGAGATCAGGAGTGTTTAAGCTAGAAGTATATTGATAGAGTTTAATGTAAAGGTAATTATTAAAATTAATAAATATTATTATTGATGAATAATTTAAATAAATTTTGTGGGAGGTAAACTATGAGTAATGAAAAATTTGAACTATTATGCCAAGGGGATAGTAGAATACTTAAAATACACGCAACTAGAGGAGAAGCATACATAGTATAAGCAGGATCTATGGTTGCAATGACACCAAGCTTTGACTTAAATGTAAAAGCTGGAGGTTTAGGAAAAATGTTTGGTAGAGTAATGTCTGGTGAAAGTGCACTACTACAAGAGTACAGAGCATTAGAAGATGGGGAGTTATTGTTAGCTCCAACAGGATCAGGGGATATTACTATGATAGATTTAGATGGAAGTAAAAGTTTAAGAATAAGTAATGGGAACTTTTTAGCTTGTACAGAAAGTTTATCTCTAGAGACAAAAGCTAAAGTAAAAGGAATATTCGGTAGTGGTGAAGGGTTATTTGGAATTAGAACTAAAGGTCGTGGTACTTTATTTGTAAATTCTTGTGGATCAATACATAAGATAAATCTAAGTCATGGTCAAGAGTACATAGTAGATTCTAGTCATTTAGTTTTATGGGACAATGATATGGAATACTCAACAGAGTTAGCGGCTAAAGGATTAGCATCGTCATTTTTTAGTGGAGAAGGCTTTTTAGCAAGATTTAAGGGGCCGGGTGAAATATGGATTCAAACTAGAAAGCCTATAGTTTTATCTCAAAATGGTTAATTAAAATATAATATTAGTTATATTATTCGAAACATAAAAGTATATAATCAGGGGAGTGATTAGAATTAAAGATAATAAAAAGAAAAAAAATCAATGAAGGTATTACGATATATCATAATAATGCTAATAGGATTTATTGGTGGATTAATAGGTGTAAGTTTGTCATTAACAGACAACATAGAAGTTAGTAATATATTTGGGGATACACTACTTTTTCTAATATCATTTTTAGTAGCATTTTTAATTCAAGTAATACTGCATGAATTAGGCCATTTAATCTGTGGCTTACTATCAGGATATGAGCTTGTTTCATTTAGAGTAGGTAGTTTAACACTAGTCAAAGAGAATGATAAATTTCTTATGAAAAAGTTTAATGTAAAAGGAACTGGTGGTCAATGTCTAATGATGCCTAAGGAAGATAATTACGAGAAAATATCATATGTATTATATAACTTAGGTGGATTACTTATGAATGGTTTAGTTGTAATTTTGTGTTCAATAGCCATAAAAACATTGCATTTAAATAGATATATACATGAATTGTTCTTATCATTAATTATTGTTGGAGTTATGATATTTATTACAAATGGTATCCCTATGAAAATTGGTGGAGTTGCTAATGATGGATATAATGTTATTTCAATAATGAAAAATAAACTTATGAAGTATTGTTTCTATACACAGTTAAGGGTGAATGGACTTTTACATAAAGGAATGAGATACAAAGATATGCCACTAGATTGGTTTAATATAGATGAAAACTCTGATTTTAGCAATCCTTTAGTATGCAGTATTAAAATTATGGAAGCTAATTATTATCATGACAACTTTGATTTTGAAAAAGCAAAAGAATATTTTGAGTTTTTACTTAATTATAGACCTAAGATAATAAGCTTATATGAAAATGAAATAAAATGTGAATTGTTATTTTATGAGATAATAGGTGAAGGTAATATAGAAAAAATTAATGATTTATATACTAAAGAATTAAAAAACTATATAAAAATAACAGATTGTTATATAAATAGAAAAAGATTAATGTATGCATATTATTTAATTATAGAAAAGGATATGAAAAAAGTAGAACAAATACTTAAAGAAATGGAAAAAGTGAAAAAAACATATCCAATTAAAGCCGAAGTTGAAAGTGAAATAGAGTTAATTGAATTTATTAATGAAAAATTTGAAAGATAAATTAGCATAGGTTAAAGTTTAATTTTATTGAAAAAATATAAATATAATAAGTAAGTTTTTAAAGGTCTTAAGTTTATTCTTAGGCCTTTTTTTATTTTCCACCACTTACCATTGTATCCCTGGTTTTAATTCTATTCCCCCTTGTTTGAAATTCATAATTTAAAATTGTTCATATATTAAGATGATATCACACTATATAGTTTTTCACAGGAATACTTAAATCAAGGGAGGCGGAATTACGAACTTGAGTAGGAGCATCTTTTTATATGGTAAACATCGTATTAAATTAACAGAATAATACATAATAAGACTATGAAAATAGATAAAAGGGGCAAAAACTTATGAATGAAAATATTAAATCTATATTTACTCAAATAGAAAAAAATTTAAATAAAGAATTAATAGGTCAAGGTAAATATTTACATAGTTTATGTAATTACTTTGAAAACAAAACTCTATTAAAAGAAAAAGGAATGATATTTTTAATAGGAGAAAAAGAAACTTCAAAAAAGACAAGTATAAAGTTGATATTTGAAAACTTGAAAAAGTACAACCTATCACCAACTAATGAAGTAGATATAATAGATTTATCAGCCTATAACTTTAACTTAGGCTACAATGCATTCTTAACAGATTTGTATGAAAAGCTGAATAGTCTATCAGAATGTATTATATTTAAAAATATAGAAGGAGCAAGAAGTGATATAATTAACACAGTAAAAGAAGTTTCACCAAATAGCTGTATTGTGCTAGATAAAAACTATATGATGAAAAATAGATTTTTAGTAGAATATGAGGGAAACGAAAAAAATACTGTAAATCAAATAATATGCCATAATAAGTTTTTAGTTTTTATTTCAGAAAATGAGAACTTCAAAATAGAAGATTTATTTGGGAGAAACTTTGAAAATAAAGTAGATTTAGTATTACATACAAAAAAACTAAATAAGCACGAAAGAAGTTTAATACTAAAAAAAGAAGTAGAAGAAACTGCCAAAAGGATAGAGAATAACTCTAAAGTAAAAATAATATTAGATGCTATAGAAAATGAAGAAACTGGAGAGAACATAGGAATTTATAAGTTTTTACAAGAAAGTTATAAGAGTGACTCTAACTTTGGGATTTATGAATATGTATCATATAAACTTTGTAAGCCACTTACTAACTTTATAAGAGAAGAAGAAATACGAGCACAAAGTTCAATAATCGTTTATGTAGAAAATAATAATATATATTTAAAATGTGATAGAGGTCAATTTAACCTAGATGACTATTCAATACCAACATTAGAAGAAGCCAAATACAAACTAAATTCTATAATAGGGATAGATGAGTTAAAAGAATTCATAAAAAATGTTAAAAATAATTTTAGAGTGCAACAAATAAGAGAAAAACTAGGATTAAAAACTTCAAAAATATCTATGAATATGATATTTGTTGGAAATGCAGGTACAGGAAAAACAAATGCTGCTAGAGTAACCTATGAATACTTAAATGCACTTGGGGTATTAACAAAAGGTGTTTACAAAGAAGTAAGTAAGGCGGATTTTTTAAGCGAGAATACTAGTGATGTTGCTAAAAGAACTATAGATATAATAAATTCTTCAATAGGTGGAGTGCTATTTATTGATGAGGCATATTCCTTATGTGAGAGCAATGAAGATAAGGTAGGTAAAGAAATTGTAGATGCACTACTTAAGGGAATAGAAGATAATAGAGATGATTTAGTAGTAATACTAGCAGGTTATGAAAAAGATATGGAAGAGTTTTTATCATTTAACCAAGGTCTTAAATCAAGATTTCCAAATATAATCCATTTTAATGATTATAGTCCTTCACAGATGTATGAAATAGCTGTAAATATTGCTGCATCAAAGGGATACAGAATAGCTAAAAATGTGAAAAATGACCTTATTGATTTATTTGCAAAAAATCAACTAAGTGGAAAAAATGATCTAGGAAATGCTAGATTTGCAAGAAATATAATAGAAAATGCTATACTAGATGCTTCGAAAAAATATCTGAATAATAAAAATAAAGAAATAGACTTATTAGAGAGAGATAACTTTAACTTTAAAGCAAAGGCAAAGTTTGATTTGGAAAAAAGATTAAGTGAGATAATAGGCCTATCAGATGTAAAAAAATTACTTAGAAGCCAATACAAATTAATAGTAGCACAAGAAAAAAGAAAGTCTGTAGGGGTAAACACTGAAATAGACCAAAACTTAAATATGGTGTTTACAGGTAATCCTGGAACAGGAAAAACTAGTATAGCTAGATTAGTAGCAGAAATGCTAAACAGTATGGGGCTACTAAAAACTGGACAACTTGTAGAGACTGATAGATCAAGCTTTGTTTCTGAAATACCAGGAGAAACTTCTAGAAAAACAGAAGAAAAATTTAAGGAAGCTTTAGGTGGAGTATTATTCATAGATGAAGCATACACACTAGCCAATGATTCTTTAGGTAGAGAAGCCGTAGAAACATTACTAAAACTTATAGAAGACTACTCTAAAGAAGTAATAGTTATACTTGCTGGATACAGTGAAGATATGGAAGACTTTTTTGATGTAAATATTGGTCTTAGATCAAGATTTCCATTATGGACAAATTTTGCAGATTATAACCCAAATGAACTTTTAGAAATGTCCATTAAATTAATAGAATCTAAAGGATTTAAGTTATCGAAAAATGCTTACTTATCTCTTAAAAATAGATTTGTAGATATATATGAAAAATCAGACTCCCAATCAGGCAATGGAAGAATGGTTAGAAACTATGTGGAAAACTTAATAAGAAATCAGAGTATAAGAATTTCAGAAGAAGATACTAGTGTATATGAAATGAATTTAATTACTGTAAAAGATATAGAAAAAGTAGATTTATCAGATTATGAAAATGAATTTAATATAGAAGAAAAATTAGAAAAGTTGGTATATAGTGAAAAGGTAAAAGACTTTCTAAGAAATCAATACAAATTTATAAAGATAGAAGAAAAAAGACAAAAACTAGGAATAAAAAATGAAATAAACAAATATAAAAATATAGTGTTTACAGGTAACATTGGTACAGGTAAGAAAAAAACACTAAACATCTTATCAGAAATGTACTATAGCAGAGGATTGGTAAAAGCTAAAAGCATTGTAGAGTTTGATATTAATGAGATAGTATCTATGATCGAAAAAGGAAATAACATAGAAGATATTTTTAATAAATCCTTAGAAAAAGTTGTAATAATATACAAGGCTCATGATATGATAAATAAAGATAATTATGAGCAGATAGTATCATCATTAATAAAGTTTATAGACCAAAATAAGAATCGTATATATTTGGTTTTAGTTGGTGAGAAAGAAGGAATTAGAAAGTTGCTGGCTTTAAATCCTTCATTAAATTATAGATTCCCTATATATTTTAATTTTGAGGATTATACATCTGAGGAGCTATATACTATATGTGTAAATATATTGAAAGAAAAGGGATTTGAAGTCTCTAAAGATAGTGAGAAAATGTTGCATGAAGTTATTACGGAGATTTATAAGAAGAATCCAACTATGAAAAATGGTCTATTAGTTAAAAGTTATTTAGATAAATTGATAAGATTACAAAGTAGTAGGGTTTATGATGAAAAATTGAGTTTAAAAGATATTAACGTTATAACTACTGATGATGTAGTATTAAGTAAGATTAATTATTGAAGATAATAAAAGCCTATAATTTATATATTGGATATAAAAAAGCATCTAACATATGGATGCTTTTTTATGTCAGAACTTACTTAAGTAATAATATGTTCTCAAAAAATCATATAATGAAAAGATTTAGAAGATAAGAGGAATTATTTATTATATAATTAATATATAAATAATATTTGACTTAACAGGGGACGTGTCAAAGATTATAAAATGTCATCTAGCAATGAAAGGGGGAAAAATGATAATAGAATTCACTAAGGGATTAAAAAGATATTTCTTATTAGCATTAATAACCACAATTTTAGGAATAGGATTTAACTATTTAACACCACAAGTCATAAGAATAACAGTAGATTCAATAATAGGTGATGCACCATTTAACCTACCAAGTATAATAGAAAGCACTATAAACAGCATAGGAGGAAGAGAATACCTAAGACAAAACTTATACATACCAGCTATGGTAGGAGTAATATGTGCTATTTTATCAGGTATATGCAACTATTTATACAAAGTGAACATGTCAAAAGCATCAGATGGAACTATTAAAAATCTAAGAAACAGACTATATAGTCATATAAGTAAACTGCCGTTTAACTGGCATATGAAAAATCCAACAGGAGACATAATACAACGATGCACCTCAGATATGGAAGTAGTAAAAAACTTCCTAGGAATACAGCTACTAGAATTTGTGAGAATAGTCTTTTTAATAATCATATCACTATATTTAATGTTTTCAATGAACGTAAAACTTTCTTTAATAGCAGTAGGATTCATAGCTGTTGTAATTATATATTCAGTAGTATTTTATACTATTATCCAAAAGAAATTCCAAGCAGCAGATGAGGCTGAGGGAGAACTATCATCCCTTGTCCAAGAAAACTTCACAGGAGTAAGAGTTGTAAGGGCTTTTGGTAGACAGTCTTATGAAATAGATAGATTTGATGAAAAAAATATAGGATTCTCAAATCTATGGATAAAACTAGGTCATGTGCTTAGTTTTTATTGGGGTACTGGAGATTTAATATCAGGGCTTCAAGTAATGTCGATAGTAGTATTTGGATGTATAGAAACAGTATCACTAAATTTGACTCTAGGCCAGTTTTTAGCTTTTATTTTTTATAATTCAATGTTAGTTTGGCCAGTAAGATCTCTAGGAAGAATTATCTCAGAAATGGGTAAGGCTAAAGTATCCATAAAGCGTATAGGAGAGATATTAGAAGGTAGAGAAGAATGTGATGATGAAAATGCAACAACTCCTAATATGAAGTCAGACATAGAATTTAAAAATGTAAGATTTGATTATTATAACTCAAAACTAGTACTTAAAGATGTAAGCTTTAAAATACCTAAAGGTAGTACTTTTGGAATATTAGGTTCAACTGGGTCTGGTAAATCTACAATAGTACATTTATTAGATAGATTGTATGACTTAGGAGAAGAGAATGGAGAAATACTTATAAATGGAGTAAACATTAACAACATAAAACTTAATTACTTAAGAAATAACATAGGGGTAGTACTTCAAGAGCCTTTCTTATTTTCAAAAACTATAAAAGAGAATATAAATATATCATCGTACTTAAGTGAAGATGAAAATATTGATGCTATAGAAGATGCAGCTAAAATATCATGTGTTCATGAAAATATATTAGGGTTTGGTAAAGGTTATGACACTATTGTAGGAGAAAGGGGAGTAACCTTATCCGGAGGTCAAAAGCAAAGAGTAGCAATAGCGAGAACCTTAATAAAAAATAGCCCAATAATAGTATTTGATGATTCTCTATCAGCGGTAGATACTGAAACAGATGCAAATATAAGAAAAGAATTAAAATCAAAATTAAAAGATAGCACAGTAATTATAATATCTCATAGAGTAACTACACTTATGCAGTGTGACAATATTATTGTGTTAGATGATGGAAAAATAATTGAAGAAGGAAATCATGAAAAACTATTAAAGATTGATGGAGTATATAAAAAGATTTATAATATGCAGTCTAGTATAGATGAGTTGGGAGGTGGAGAGTGATGCTAAATGAAGAACAATATAAACAAAGTTTTTCTATAAAAATATGGGCAAAGCTGTTTCCGTTTCTAAAAAAGTATAAATTACAGTTAATATTTGCTATACTCGCTAATCTATTGGTAGCTTTTGTTGATGTAATGCTACCAATTTTTCAGAAATATGCCATTGATAAATTTATTGTACCAATGAATACTAGCGGAATCAGAAACTTTTCATTTGTATATATATCAGCAATAGTATTACAGGCAATTTTTGTAATAGTATTTACAAGATACTCTATGTATTTGGACTTAAATATTGGTAAGGATTTGAAAAGAGCAACTTTTATTCATTTACAAAAGTTATCCTTTTCATTTTATAATACTACTCCTGTAGGATATATTATAGCAAGGGTGATGAGTGATACTAATAAAATAGGCTCAATGATAGCTTGGGGGCTTGTAGATATACTATGGTCTATTACATATATAGGTGGGGTGTTTATAGCGATGCTAATGCTAAATGTAAAGCTTGCACTATATGTAATATCAATAGTGCCATTTATAGCATTGCTTACTGTATATTTTCAAAATAAAATCCTAAACGTAAATAGAGATATACGAAGTATAAACTCTAAAATTACAGGGGCCTTTAATGAAGGAATAACAGGATGTATAACATCGAAGACTTTAGCAATAGAAGATAAAAATTTAGATGAGTTTTCAAAAATAACTGAAACAATGTATAGCACAAGTATAAAAGCTACAAGACTAAATGCAATTTATATGCCGATAATATTATTTTTTAGTTCTCTAGCAGTAGCATTTGTGTTAGCAAAAGGTGGAAATTTAGTTAATGAAGAATTAATGGCAATAGGTACATTATCAGCATTTATTTCTTATGCAATAAGTATATTTGAACCAATACAACAATTAGCAAGAAATATATCTGATTTTATATCTACTCAAGCAAATATAGAAAGAGTATTTGGACTATTAGAAAAAACACCTGATATAGTAGATAGTAAAGAGATAATAGATAAATATGGAGATAATTTCTCTCCTAAAAAAGAAAATTGGGAAGATCTTAAAGGTGATATAGAATTTAAAGATGTATATTTCAAGTATCCTGATGGTGACGAATATATATATGAAAACTTTAACTTTAAAATACCTGCTGGAACTACTGTAGCTTTGGTAGGAGAGACTGGAGCAGGCAAGAGTACCTTAGTTAATTTAGCCTGTAGATTTTTTGAGCCTACAAAGGGGAATGTATTAATCGATGGTAAAGATTATAAAAAAAGATCTCAGCTATGGTTACACAATAACATAGGTTATGTACTACAAAATCCTCACTTATTTTCAGGAAGCGTAAAAGAAAATATAAGATATGGAAAGCTTGATGCAAGTGATGAAGAAATAGAAGAAGCGGCAAAGATAGTTTCTGCCCATAAGATAATCATGAAGATGGAAAAAGGATATGATAGTCAGGTAGGGGAGGGAGGATCAAATTTATCTACTGGAGAAAAACAACTTATATCCTTTGCTAGAGCAGTATTAAAAGACCCGAGGATTTTTGTACTTGATGAGGCTACTTCATCTATAGATACAGAAACAGAACAGATAATTCAGAGGGCAATCTCTCATTTGTTAAAGGATAGAACTTCTTTTTTAGTTGCTCATAGATTGTCTACTATTAGAAAGGCGGATGTTATTTTAGTAGTTAGAGATGGAAAGATAGTTGAAAAAGGAAGTCATAAAGAGTTATTAAGTAAAAAAGGTTATTATCATTCCTTGTATGTTAAGCAGTATGAAGAGGAGATAACCTCAAGATTATAATTACATTTGAATAGAGAGATTATCAAATAGCCTAGATTATTATATATTAGAACATAATAACTTAGGCTATTTATCATTGAAAAAATATAAAATTACTAAAAGCTTTTATGTGAGTTAATCCATTAAAGATTAAGCCTCTTGCTCAAATATCTTAAGCTGATTAGAGAAGCTAACATTTAAAAAATAAATTAAGAAACAAATAAAATACTAAGAGCCAATATTATTTGTGCAGGAAAATATAATATATGGCAACATAAAGAGAATTTATCCTTATTCAAGTCACCAAAAACACTAAAAGATAAAAGTGAATCCGATAAAACAAACAACAAAGCCCCAATAAAAGCTACACATCCCAAAATAAAATTAGGTGAAAAAATCAATAGAGTAGTAGCCTTACTCAACATAAAAGATATCACACAAGCATACATAAGCACACCATATTTAAAACTATCTAAATCAAGATCAGACTTAGTAAATACAAAGTAAGCAATACCTAAGTATAAACCTGTAAGAACAAAGTCAATAATACCTATAGGATGTATTTGACTAAAGGCCATAATATAAAATAAATGTCCAAATAAAAATGCAACTAGACCTGTTAAAAACAAGACCTTTTTATTTTTAGATATATTTTCTAAAGCCAACAAAAAATCACCTAGCAAACCAAAACAAAGCCCAATAAAAATATAATAAAAATAAATTTTTAACTCTAGATTTTTATAAACAAAGCATTTAATTGAAAGTAATATTATTAGCAGTGTGGCACCGGATTTTAATAATACAGAAATCTTATAATGACCTTTGTAGTCAGTATAAGTAAATAAACCAGCTAAAAATATACATAAAATAACTAATAAACTTAGACTCATAACTATCTCCTTACAAAAGTAAAATTTTTAATATACCCTAATAAAATTATATACTACTTATAAATATTATACTATTAATAAGTAGTAGTATAGCACTCAACAGGGAAATTAATAAAATATAACTATATATACGAAATGAATTAAATACAACTATGTGGTAAAATATAACATATGTAAACATGATAAAAGTATCATCACAAAAATCTTTGGCAGCATAAGTAGCCAGTATTAATTTATATAAAAGGAGAATTATGAAACTAATAAAATTCCTAAGAAACATTACGATAATACTAGTCATAATACTAATAGGATTCATATCCTACAACAAATACCAAGAACAAAAATACATAAATGAAACAAAAAACATGACAGAAGAAGACTTACTTATAGTCAATACAGTAATAAACTTAGCAAAAGAAAAAATAGGTCTAGAATATGTCTGGGGTGGAAAAGGTGAAATAATGACCGAAGAAAGACTTGATGAACTTATAGGCTACTACGGAATAGATTACTACCCATTAAACCGAGAAAAATACATAGGAATCCAAGCCTTTGACTGTTCAGGTCTTACCTACTGGACATATCTTCAAAAAACAAATGTCCAAATAGGATATTCTACCTCACAGCAAAAAGAAGTACTGAAGGACTATAGAGTAGGACTAAAAAATCTCCAACCAGGAGACTTAATTTATACCCCAGGCCATGTAGTTATGTACATAGGCAAAGGAAGAGTAGTTCAATCCAGAAGTAAAGCACCTTATCCTATAGGTGGAGTATGTGAGACGTCAGTTAAAACATATAAGCAGGGAGAAATATATAGACCTATAGAATATATAAAATCTACTAAACTTAAAAATAATCAATAACTGTGACAAAGTCACGTAATATTTTAAGCACCATGCATATATTAAATTAGATAATAATTAATAACTAAAAAAGTGGGGGTATAAAATGCTTAAAATATCAAATTCTCAACAATTTAAAAATGAGGTAGAAAATAGTAATGGGATAGTAATAGTAGACTTCTTTGCTACATGGTGTAGACCATGTAAAATGTTAGCACCAGTATTTGAAGAAGCTAGCACTATGATGAGAGGCCAAGCAAAATTTGTAAAAGTTGATGTAGAGGAAGTAGCAGATATAGCAAGAAAATACAACGTAAAATCAGTTCCAACTACAATGATATTTAAAGATGGGAAGCTTATAGATTCTATAGTAGGATTTTTGCCAAAAAATAATTTATTGAAAAGATTAAACTCTCATATATAAATGAAAAAACAAAGATACTTTTATCATAATATAGGCTTCAGTGGATAAAATATATTAGTAACCATTAGAATTAGAGATAAAAGGAGAATTATATATGAAGTCGACAATAATACTTGCAAGTAACAACGAAAAGTCTTTTACACAAGAAATAGTAAATAGATTAATAGATAGATTAACAAAAAACCAAGTAGAATATGAAACAATAGATTTATACAAAGACAACTTTAATCCAGTAATGAGTGCTAAAGAAGAAGAACTATATAATGTTGGTCAAAGTGAAGATGAACTAGTTAAAAAATACCAACAAATTTTAAAAGATACTGATGAAATAATATTAGTATTCCCTCTATGGTTCAACAATGTACCAGCAATACTTAAAGGATTTTTCGATAAAGTACTTCTAAAAGAATTTGCTTTTACAGAAGAAAACAACAAAACAAAAGGATTATTAACTAATATAAAATCAGGATTAGTTATAAGTACATCAGAATCTAGCTGTGAATACCTAGTAAAAGAATTTAATAATCCTATTGAAAATGTAGTAGTAAAAGGTACACTAGGAGTTTGTGGAATAGAAAACATACAATATATAAATCTAAATGCAGAAGATAAAGATAAAGATGATCTATTTGGAAAATATTTTGGATAGTAATTTTAAGTAAAAATATGCTAATAAATAATCGTAAGCAATACGAATAAAAATAAATAGTAAAAACTTATCAAACTAGTAGCTGAAAATCGGCTACTAGTTTTTGTGAACCTATAAATAAAAATACATATTTCACAACTTATAATTCATACAATACAAAAACTATCTACAGTCAAATAGAAAAATAATATATATTATAACTTTTATATAGGAAATAGCAATTAGACAAAATAATACAAGTTATCTATAATTTGTATCGTAGCTGAAATAAAAGGGGTAATTTGCAGGAAACACGGGGGGATTAGTATGGACTTAAGGATAGAGAATCTGTCTATAAATTTTAAAGGATGCAAAGCTATAAATAACCTAGACCTAAACATAAAATCGGGAGAGCTAATAAGCTTACTAGGTCCTAGTGGCTGCGGAAAAAGCACAACAATATTTACTTTGGCAGGAATCTATAAGCCTAATAAAGGTAATGTCTACTTTGGGAATAATATAGTAAATGATATAGTCCCTGAAAATAGAAATATAGGAATGGTGTTTCAAAACTATTCTTTATATCCACATATGAATGTATTTGAAAACATTGCCTTTCCACTAAAAATAAGTAAGATACCTAAAAGTGATATAAAAGAAAAAGTAGCAATGATAAGTAAGTTAGTAAATATAGACGACTTATTAAAAAGGAAACCTTCTCAATTATCAGGTGGACAACAACAAAGAGTTGCAAT
Source organism: Romboutsia sp. LXY-2 (assembly GCF_056171995.1). Taxonomy (NCBI): domain Bacteria; kingdom Bacillati; phylum Bacillota; class Clostridia; order Peptostreptococcales; family Peptostreptococcaceae; genus Romboutsia; species Romboutsia sp. LXY-2. The sequence continues at coordinate 40,998 of NZ_JBKFGI010000004.1, forward strand.
AGCAAGAGCAGTGGTAAAGGAGCCTCAGATTCTTCTTTTAGACGAGCCTTTATCAAATTTAGATGCAAGACTAAGAGTTAAGATGAGAGAAGAAATAAGAAGAATACAGCAAGAAATGAAAATAACCACTGTATTTGTAACTCATGACCAAGAAGAAGCCATGAGCATGTCGGATAAAATAGCGATTTTAGATAAGGGAGTATTACAACAATTTGACACACCTATAAATTTATACAATAATCCTAAAAATATCTTTGTGGCTAAGTTTTTAGGTAATCCAGTAATAAACACCATAAGCTGCAAGATAAATAAAAAAGACAATAAACTAGAAGTTTTTAATAAAGAATATAACATAAGTAATATATTAAACTTAAACAATTTACTATATGATGAAAATAATTATATATTAGGTATAAGAAGTGAAGATTTTAAAGTTAGCAAAAATCCTAAAGATAACTATATTAAAGCCAAAGTTGATATATATGAAAATCTAGGTAAAGACACAATTCTTAAATTAAAGGTTGATGATGAAGAGATTAGGGTTATACTTCCGAGTAATGAAATAGAATCAAGTTTAGAAGAATTATACATAGGATTTAACTTAGATAGAGTTATTATATTTAACAGAGAAAGCGGTGAGAATCTTTGCTATGTTAAATAATGAAAAGAATCTTAAAAGCTTTTTAAAAGCAATGTTATATTTACTTCCTGTTTTGTTAATAATTTCTATTTTTTATATTTATCCAATAATAAAGACCTTTGATATGAGTTTTTATAGTAGCTATAACTATATAAAGGATATAGTATTTGAAAGAGGTTTTGACAATTATATATATTTAATAAAAGATAAAGATTTTTGGACTGCAATTACTAATACAGGTATTTATGTATTATTTGTAACACCAATATCAATAATATTATCTCTAGTTATAGCAGTATTTTTAAATAGTAAAATCAAATTCAAGAATTTATTTAGAAGTATATATTTTCTTCCTTTTATAACATCAACAGTTGCTATTTCAATAGTTTTTAGATGGATATTTCATTATGACTATGGAATATTAAACTATCTTTTAAATCTATTAAATATAGATCCTATAAAATGGATTACTGACCCAAAATGGTCAATGGTAAGCTTAATAATACTTAGTGTTTGGAAGAGTCTTGGCTATAATATAATAATATTTTTGGCAGGACTTCAAAATATTGATTCAGGCTACACACTAGCTGCAAGAATTGACGGAGCAAATTTTATTCAAAGAACAAAAAATATAACAATACCACTTTTATCACCAACAATATTTTTCGTAAGTATTATAACTTTAATAAATGCTTTTAAAGTATTTTCAGAAGTATTTGCTTTATTTGATAAGCAACCGGGACCTTTAAATAGCTGTTTGACAATGGTTTATTATATATACAACAAATTTTATAATCACTACCAATATGGAATAGCATCAGCAGCTGTAGTTATTTTATTCTTGATTATAATTACTTTAAACTTTATTCAATTCAAAATAGGAGAAAGGAAAGTAAACTATGATTAATAGAAATGAATACACGAAGTCTTTAATTGGTAAAATTATAATTTATGGGATTTTAATACTTGGGTGTATAGTTACTCTTATTCCATTTGTATGGATGATTAGTACCTCATTAAAGCCTTTAAGTGAGATTTTTACAATGCCACCCAAACTTATACCAAATGATATACAACTTGAAAATTATAAAGAAGTTGCTACTACTATTCCTATTGTAAGATACTTTATAAATAGTTTGATAGTAACAATTGTAATAACTATAGGAACACTAATAACAACAATACTTGCAGCTTTTGCTTTTTCAAAATTTAACTTTTGGGGAAAGGAAATAATCTTTTCTATCTTAATAGGGACTATGATGGTTCCTAGTGAGGTAATGCTAATACCAAACTACATAACTATAGCAAAATTAGGTCTAATAAATACTTACGCAGGTCTTACTATACCTTGGGTAGCCAGTGTCTTTTCAGTATTTTTACTTAGACAGTTTTTCTTAACTGTACCTAGTTCACTATATTATGCAGCAAAGATAGATGGTTGCAGTGACTTTAAATTCTTATTTAGAATAATGGTCCCTGTATGTAAACCAGCATTAATAACAATAGGACTACTTAGAATAGTAAATAGTTGGAATGAATTTATATGGCCACTTATTGTTACTAATCTGCCAGAAATGAGAACATTACCAGTAGGCATAATGAACTTTACTACAGAAGCTGGTGGAAACTATCATCTTATGATGGCAGCATCTACAATAGTTATTTTGCCGGTTATTATAGTCTATCTTTTTACACAAAAACACATTATAGCAGGGATTACTAAATCGGGTATAAAAGGTTAACTTTTATCAATAAATACTTATTTGCACAAAAGAGGGGGATATTATGAAACTAAAGAAAATGACATCAATCATATCAGCACTACTATTAACACTAAGCTTAACTGCGTGTAGCAGTTCAAAAGGTGAGGAGAAAGAAGGTACTTCAGACAAATCGCAAATCGCTACAGAAATCACACAAGATGTATCTATAGAGTTTTGGCATGCAATGACAGGGGAAAATGAAGCAGTATTAAAAGAAATAACAGACAAGTTTAATGCAGAAAATAAGGATGGAATAACTGTAAATTTAGTTTATCAAGGACACTATAAGGATTTATTCTCAAAGCTCGAAGGAGCTTCTAAATCAAATCAATTACCAGAGTTAGCTATGATATATCCAAATAGATTAACTGCATACGTAAAAAATGACTTAGTAGAAAACTTAAATCCATACATAGAAAACGAAAAAATTGGATTTGATAAAGAAACTTGGGAAGATATTCCTGCTTTCTTAAGAGACAATGGTATGTGGGAAGGAAAACATCATTCATTACCATTTAACAAATCAACTTATCTACTATTCTACAATGAAGATATACTGAACAAGTACGGAGTAAAACCACCAACTACTTGGGATGAGTTGAAAGAAGCTTCAGTGAAACTTACTGTAGATGAAAATAAAGATGGAAAAAATGATATATATGGACTAGCATTAAATTCTTCAGTTGGAATAGACTCTTCTTTCTGGGTTAAGCAGGCAGGTGGAGATTTAATAGATGAAGAAAATGATAAAATACTATTTAACTCTGATGAAACAGCGAAGGCTTTTGATTTTATAGCTGGAATGGTTAAAGATAAAACTGCTAAAATTGCAGGAGAAGAAAAGTATATGACAGGTCCATTTAGTAGAGGAGAAGCTGCTATGGGGATATCTTCAATGTCAGCCCTTCCTGATATAATAGCTGCTTGTGAAGGAACAAATGTAAAATTTGAAACAGTAGTATTACCTAAGGGTGAAAAAGAAGCTTCTTTATTCTCAGGAACAGATGTAACCATATTTAACACTTCATCTGATGAAGAAAAATTAGCAGCATTTAAATATATAAAATACTTTATGGAAGAAGATACTCAACTTTTATGGGGAACTAAGTCAGGATACTTACCTCTTAGAAATTCAGTATTAAACTCAACAGAATTTAAAGAATTTGCAGAAAAAGAATGTCCTGCAAAAGGTATAGCAGTAGAAGCCTTTGAATCAGGATACTGTGATCCAAAAGTATTAAATGGATATGCTATTCATGAAAATATGGACAAGGCACTACAACAAATAATATTAGGTGAAAAAGATACTAAAGAGGCTTTACAAGAAGCAGAAACTAACACTAGAACAGCTTTAGATGAAGCGAAAAAATCATTTGGAGAATAATATGAGTATAAATGAACCAAAAAAAATTATATTAGTATCACATTGTATTTTAAATAAAAACTCTAAAGTAAAGAGCTTTTATAATAATTCTATAAAAGAAGAGCTAAGAAAAGATATTATAAAGCAAATGATAGAAAAAGATTATGGGATTATTCAGCTACCATGTCCAGAGCAAATTATCTATGGCTGCAAAAGATGGGGACATTTAAAAGAGCAGTTTAATACTCCTCATTTTAGAGAAGTATGCAGAAAAGAGTTTAAGCCTGTGTTAGACCAATTAATAGATTATATTAATAATGGCTATGAAATAGTTGGATTAATAGGAATTGATGGTAGCCCATCTTGTGGAGTAAATCTTACATGTACAGGAGATTGGGGTGGAGAGATAAGTAACAATCCTATTTTTGAGAATATTAATGATTCCATATTATATACTAAAGACAAAGGTATATTAATGGAGGAAATACAATCTATGTTATTAAGTAATAATATAGTTATTGATATGATTGGATTTAGAGAAGAAAATATTGAAGCAATATACAAAATGATTGAATAGAGTTTTTTTAATAGACGAAGATAAAAAATACTCTACAAATAGACTTATTATCTATTTTAGATGTTTTTTATACGATGACAAATATTCCATACTTACTAGTCTAAATAAAATGTATTGATCATATGAAAATAAGTTATTCACAGGAAAATATTAGAAATAAGTATATAAGTACAGCATGTGAAGTGTATTTTTTTTATGCTAACTCTAAGTATTACCTTATAAATATAAACAAATGGTGGGGAGTAACAATTAACAAAAACATACTAATCCAATGAGGGTATAGGAGAAAGTAAGGAAACTCTGATATGTTTTGCGATCAACTAATATAAGGAGCAAAAGAATCAGGTATAAATGATGCTTTAATAAACCCAATATTTACAACATGAATAAATGGAGAATTACTAAATAATCTTTAAGAAAACCAAAAGGCTGATTTCTACTGAAAATAGAAATTGGCCTTTTTATGTATAAATAAATCAAACTAGATAATAAACGGTCCATAAATAATAAGTGCAGTGATAATAATTTTGACTTCTAAAATACGTACATTAGTTGCTAGATTTTGATTTATATTTGTATATACTGTGTGTTTCTATAGTATTATATTAATTATAAATTAATATAATAAACAACTATTCTTATAAATTGGAGTATAAATAACTTGAAAAATATTAAAATGCTCTTAATATTTGTAAAAAATAATAGTTTAAAATCTAAATATCGAATGAAAAAAAAATGATTGCATTAAAAATAAATATAAATACGAACTATATATAAAAAAAAATAAAAAAATATGGAAAAAATATTTTTATTATGATATTATAAAAAAGTAAAAAAAAGGGAATGACTTAGGAGGAAAATAATGAACAATGGATCAATATACGAATTAGAAGGTAGGGTTGCATTTAATAAAGCAATACCTCTTGGAATACAGCATGTATTAGCTATGTTTTTAGGTAATATCTCCCCACTTATAATAATCAGTGGAATGCTAGAAATGCCACTAGAAATGAAAACAATGTTAATACAAAACTCAATGTTTATAGCAGGTCTAGCTACATTACTTCAGTTATATCCAATACTTAAAGTAGGAGCGGGCTTACCAATAGTAATGGGGACAAGTTCTGGATTTATAGGAACAGCAAAAGCAATAGGGGCTACATATGGATACGGAGCAATACTTGGAGCATCACTTGTAGGTGCGGTAATAGAAGTGTTCTTAGGATTTTTCATAAAGCCATTAAAGAAATTATTCCCACCAATAGTAACAAGTTTAGTAGTAGTTGCTATTGGATTATCATTATTACCTGTAGGAGTTAAATACTTTGGAGGAGGGGTAGGAGCAAGTGACTTCGGGAGCTGGCAACATTTATTAGTAGGAAGTACAGTAATTATAACTATATTAGTATTAAAGCAATTTAAAGGATTTTTAAGTGAATCATCAATTTTATTAGGAATAGCAGTAGGATACATATTATCAATAACTTTAGGTATGGTTGATTTTACACAAGTGAAAGAAGCAGCATGGTTAAGTTTACCAACACCATTTGTATCACAAATAGAGTTTAACATGGAAGCAATAATTGCAATGACAATAATGTTCATAGCAACTACAGTTGAAACAATAGGTGATATATCAGGAATTACAAATGGTGGTTTAGATAGAGAACCAACAGATAGAGAGTTAGCAGGTGGAGTTGTAGCAGATGGTGTTGCAAGTTTTATAGGTGCACTATTTGGAATATTACCAAATACATCTTTTAGCCAAAATGTTGGGTTAGTAGCAGTTACTAAGGTAGTAAATAAGTTTGTTATAATGACAGGGGCAGTGTTCTTAATAATATGTGGATTCTGTCCAAAGTTAAGTGCAATATTCTCAGTTATGCCACAATCAGTTTTGGGTGGAGCAGCAGTGATAATGTTTGCGATGATCTTAGTGAGTGGTATACAATCATTAACTAGAGAAAAAATAGATGGAAGAAATGGATTAATAATTGCTGTATCAATTGGGCTTGGAGTAGGAATCGGAAATGTTCCAGAAGTATTAGAACAAATGCCACTTTGGGTATCAAACATATTTGCTCAAAATGGAATAATTATGACGTTTGTAATAGCTACAGTATTAAACTTAGTATTACCTAAGGAAAAAGAAGTAAACAGAGAAAGTGATAGAGAGCTTGTTAAAGCAAGCTAGTTAATTATAAGGTCTGCTCATTAAAGATGGGCAGGCTTTTTTACGTATAAGGGATTTATAAATATGCTCTTATATGTTGACCTATTAATAAAATAGGATAGTAAAAATATATTAATCACATAATAAAATTAAGTCTACAAAAACAAACTTATTATTAAATTAAGGGAATACTGGAAAAAATAAATATAAATATTGCTAAAAATTTGATAATATATATATATTCTTAAAATATTTAACCTTAACCACTGATAAAAAAATTGCATGGAGGCAAAATGAAGATTAATAGGATATGTAAAATCATATTTGCTATATCAATACTTCTACTTGTTTTAGGAATAGGCAGTAAAATAACGTATAAGGCTGCTATTTCAGATAATTCATATAAAAAAAGCAACGTAGATAAAATTTATGAAGATATTTTATACAATGGCATTGAAGAGTTTAGTGAAGATAACAGACAGAATATAGAAAAAGAAATCAACGATATAATTAGGGAAAGTAAAGATAAAGAAAGTTTAGCAAAAGCATATTTCATGTCAGCTTATATCAAAAGCACAAAATTTAATATATATGAAACTATTGAAAAATATGACAAAGCAATATCATACTTCGATAAAGATACAAAACCAGAGTTTATTATTAGAACATTTTTTGAAATTAGTGAGTGCTATCTGACACTAGATGACTATCACAAATCGTATGTTGCATTTGATAAGGTTATTAAGCTTGGAAAAGAAAAAAATCTTGAAGAAGATATAATTAAATTTTCTCTTTTAAGAGCAAAGCACTTATCACAAACTTCAGATGGGACAAAAAAAGCAGTAGATTTAATGGAATCAACTCTTGAATTATCAAAGGAAATAGATTATGGGCATATTGAAGACGTTTATTTAAAATTAGGAATATGCTATTGGTATGTAAATAGAAATATAGAAGCTATTAACTGTAAATTAAATGCACTAGGAATAGCAATAGAAAAAGATTTAGATAAGAAATCTGTTGAAATAATGATAGATATTGGAATAGATTATTTATTTAAAGAAAATTATGATGAAGCTATAAAATATTTAGAGTCATCTTTAGAATATCATATAGAAGACAAAACAGAAGATGCAGATTTAAAATCTTATGCTTTACTAAATCTGGCTCAGGCATACACATCTATTGGTGACTATGAAAAGGCTAAAGATAGTTTTAAAGAATTAGAAAGATATATTGGTAAATTAAAAAATGGAAAAGTTAAAAGTGATACTAAAACTGTTATGTATGTAAATAAAGCAGATTTAGAGAATAAGCTAGATAATCCTAAAGAATCACTAAGGTTACTAGAATTAGCATCAAATCGTTATGAAAGTAGTAAAAATTTTACATACTATGATTTTGATATTCAAATAGCTAAGATTTATGGTGATACATACTACATATTAAAAGATTACAAAAGCGCCCTTGAAGCACATAAATATGCAGAAAAAATAGCTGACGAAAGGGGAATAGATCACCTAAAAGCTATACACTATAATAGTATATATTTAGATTATAAAGCATCAGGAGATATTGGTAATGCGTTATTATATTTAGAAAAGAAAGATAATATAAATGATAAAGATAAAAAAGATCAAAACTTGCAATACTCGCAGTATTTACTGAAAAAATTTGAAAATGAGCAAAATTTAAAGAAGATAGAAGAGCTAGAAATAGCTAAAAAGAGAATGATTATGCTTTATATTTCTTTAGTATTAATAATTATAATAACCTTTTTTATTATTGGATTTATTTATATTAAGAACAAAGAAATTAGAAGATTAAATAGTCTTTTAAAAGATTTAAGTGTTACAGATGATTTAACAAATATTGCAAACCGAAGAGCTATGGAAGAATATTTAAATCTTAATTGGAATTCTTACAAAAATATAAATAAGCCAGTGTCAATAGTAATGATGGATGTAGACTACTTTAAAAAGTATAATGACAACTATGGTCACGTCATGGGAGATAAGGTTTTAGAAATGGTTGCAAATACTATAAAAGAATCTTGTAGATACTCTGATTTTGTAGCAAGATATGGTGGAGAAGAATTTATAATCATAATGTTAAATACTGACAAAGAAGAAGTTATAAAAGCAGTAGAAAGAATTAAGCAAAATATTTATGACCTAAATATTAATCATGAATACTCAGAGGTAAGCGACAGAGTAACTGTTAGTATAGGTATAACTACTGCACTTGTAAGAGATGACAAAGAATATTATGATTATATAAAAAAGGCAGATGAAGCACTGTATATTGCAAAAGAAAATGGAAGAAATAAGTATGTGCATTTGTATCATGAATAAATAAGCTAAATATATTTATAAAAAAATAAGGGACCCATTGAATTAATCATTCAATAGGTCCCTATCTAATTAGCAAATTATATGTTTTAACGAATCTTTTTTCTTATCTAAACCTATATTTTCTGGTCTCTTACAAAATGGAAGTTTCTTTCCTCCAGAATGATGATCTATACATTCCTTACAATTGCCATGTCTCACACACTTTGTACTTAAACAGCCGCATTTTAAATTCTTGTTTTCCATTATTTTAACCTCCAATTTTTACTATATATAATATTTTATATTAACACACTTATTAGAATTAGAAAAGTTAGTAAAAAAATAACAAAATAAAATTTACAAATATTATAAATTGTAAAAATATTGAAATTAAAAAAATTCAATCTAGTAATATTGTGATACAATAAATTAGTATATTTAAATCAATGAATTAAAAAGAAGTAAAAGATCATTTATAAGGAGGGGGAAAATGTTAGGAACAATTGTAAACAGTATAGCAATTATATTTGGAAGCTTAATAGGTCTATTATTAAAAGGGGGAATACCCGAAAGAATAAGCAATACAATAATGAAAGGCCTTGCTTTATGCGTTTTATACATAGGTATTAGTGGATCTTTTGAAGGTGAAAATACAATTATTACAATAGTATGTATGGCTATTGGAGCATTTCTTGGGGAACTAATGGATATTGATAGCAAACTAAACAAACTAGGTGATTTTATAGAAAGTAAGGTAAGTAAAAAATCAAAAGTTGAAAATGATGATGAATTAAGCATTGATATAGACTGTGAGCATATGACTGCGTCAACATCAAAAATATCTATATCACAAGGCTTTGTATACTCAAGCTTAATTTATTGTGTTGGAGCAATGGCAGTAGTTGGATCTCTTGAAAGTGGTCTTCAAGGTAATCATGCAACTCTATTTGCAAAATCAATATTAGATGGAATCTCTGCAATTATTTTTACGGCTAGCCTTGGAATAGGAGTTATGTTTTCTGCTGGAGCAGTGTTTGTATATCAAGGAATAATAACTGTGTGTGCAGGCATACTTGCAGGAGTTTTAAGCTCAAGTGTAATATCAGCAATGACTGCAATAGGAAGTCTTATAATTATAGGTTTAGGGCTTAATATGTTAGAGGCTACAAAAATAAAAGTTGCAAATTTATTACCCGCAATATTTATACCTATTATATTAGGTATTTTAGGAATAATTTAATAGTTTATATATTTAAAGTGCCTAGCTAAATTAATTTGCCTAGGCACTTTTTATGTACAAATAGTTTTAAAGAACTTAGTGTTTAATGCATAAGAATAAATAAGAGGAATTCTTACTGAAAAATATGAATACTTAAGGGAGGAGTAAAATGAAAAAAGAATTAATACAAAAAGAAATAAATGAAATATTAGATAAACTTATTACTTATAGAAGAAACTTTCACAAGAATCCAGAGCTTGGTTACGAAGAAGTTAAAACATCAAACTTCATAGCAAACATCTTAGAAGATATAGGCTTAGAAGTTACAAGAAATGTAGGTGGTAATGGTATTGTAGGGCTAATAAGAGGAGAAAATAAAGGAAAGACAGTGTTACTTAGAGCAGATATGGATGCTCTACCTATTCAAGAAGAAACAAACCTTGATTTTGCCTCAGAAGTCCCCGGTAAAATGCATGCTTGTGGTCACGATCTTCATATGACCATAATGTTAGGAGCCGCAGAAATATTATACAAACATAAAGACAATCTTGAAGGTAATGTTAAGTTTATGTTTCAGCCAGCAGAAGAGTGTAGCCCAAATGGAGGATCTAGATCCATGATTGAAGATGGAGTTCTTGAAAATCCAAAAGTAGACTATGCAATAGCAACTCATACCATGCCTGAACTTGAAACAGGACAATTTGGAATAACTGAAGGTGCAGTAACAGCTCAATCAGATTCTTTCAGTATAAAGATCATTGGTAAAGCAGGTCACGCCTCAACTCCACACAAAGGAGTAGATGCTGTAATAGCAGCAGCCAATGTAATTATGAACATGCAAGCAATTCTTACAAAAATGGTAGATCCTCATGATCAAGCAGTAGTATCAATTGGAAAAATTCACGGTGGTGATGCTCGAAATATAATATGTGAAACAGTAACACTTGATGGAACAGTAAGAATGATGACTCCAGGATATGTAGAAGATATGCCTAAGTTAATAAGGCAAGTAGCTAATAACTCTTGTGCAGTATATGGAGCAAAGTGCCAGCTAAAGTACACTAAAGGTTATTGCATTTTAAACAATGATTCAAATCTAGTAGATTTAGTAACTGAGGTTTGTATAGAAAACTTTGGGGAAGAAAGTGTAGTCCATTATCCTCAGTGTGCAGGTGGAGAAGACTTTGCATTTATTGCTAGGCTAGTACCATCAATGTTTATATGGGTAGGAAGTAGAAGTAAAGAAAGTGAGTTTATTCCTCAGCACAATGGAAGAGTTATATATGATGAGGAATGTATACCCATTGGGATTACAACTGTTGTAGCTACAGTTGGAAGATTATTATATACTTATACTCATAAATAATATTAATATTTTAGGGCTATTTTATTTTTATATATTATTAAAAAGAAGTAAGGTAAGTGAATTTTAACAAATTTTGCTAGACTTAAATTTAGTATTGTGCTAAAATAAATACCGAACACACATTCGTTATTCTTATTAAGATTAGTCTTTGGAATAATAAATTAAGGAGAGTAAAGATGACAGAGCTAGCATTTGATAAAGATGAAAAAAGCAAATTAATTTATAAAATTACAGAAATAGTTGAAAGATTATTAGCTTGTGATGAGAACCTAAAAGCTAATGGGAAATTTATTTATATTCAAGATAGTAAGATAGAACATGAAGAATCTATATCGCAAGAGTACTTGAAGAAGCATCCATTTATTGACTCTTTTAGACAAGATGGAAACTTTAGAAATAGCTTAACTATAAGTTCAAGCACAGGAATATTTTATGATGCTATATCAGAAAATAGAGAAACTTATAAATTAGTTATAAAAGAAGAAAACAATAATGAGATAAATATTATCTTAGAAATAGAGAAAAATTAGAATAGATTAAATATCCCCATATTTAAATGAATTAGTAAAAATTCAATTAAGTATGGGGATATTTTTAATTAATCACCTTTGTACAAGTTCATAAAACCTACACATAAATTTAAGATAGCTTTAAGGTTTAATTTATATAATTATCTCATAAAGACAGGCGTAAATAGATAGGAGGAGTAAAATGGCAATTAAATCTTTTAAGCGTTATGAGAAAAAATTTATACTAAGCCAGGAGCAGTATGATTCTCTATTACCAAGACTTTTCGAATACATGGAACCTGACAAATATTGTAAAGATGAAAAAAATTACACAATATACAACATTTATTATGACACAGAAGAAAGTGATGTAATAAGACATTCTATAGGAAAGCCATACTTTAAAGAAAAGTTAAGAATTAGAAGTTACATGATTCCCAAAAGTAGAAATGACAAAGTATTTCTAGAGCTAAAAAAGAAAATAAATGGAATAGTAAATAAAAGAAGGGTAGTTCTTACCTTAGACGAAGCTACTAAATTTGTAGAATTTGGACAAAGACCAGTGACTAAGGACTATCTAAATGAACAAGTAATAAATGAAATAGAATATTATCTAAAAAATAATAAAGTTCATAAAACAGTATACATTGGCTATAGTAGAAAAGCATTCTTCTCAATAGATGATAAAGAATTTAGATTAACCTTTGACTCAGAAATATTAGCAAGAAGAGAAGATTTATTTTTAGAAGGTGGTTACTATGGAAAAAACATTTTAGGAGAAGAAAGATATCTAATGGAAGTTAAAATCCTAGGTGCAATACCAATATGGTTTACAAAAATACTATCAGAATTATCAATATACAATACACACTTTTCAAAATATGGAAATGAATATATAGAGTATTGTAGAAATACACAAAATAAGAAAGTAAGAGGGAGAGTAAAAGTATGTTAGAAACAATAATATCATCAACAAATGGGGAGTCATTTACACTTGTAAATGCACTTATAGTCATAGTCTCGGCAATAATATTAGGACTTGTTATAAGTGTTTGTTATATGAAGACTAGTAAAAAGACTATAGATAGTTCAAACTTTACAATAACTCTAGTAATGCTACCCGTAGTTATTGCAATAATAATCTTATTGGTTGGGAACAATATAGCAAGAGCATTTAGTTTAGCAGGTGCATTTTCAATAATTCGTTTTAGAAGTGCACCAGGAGAGCCTAAAGATATAGCTTATGTTTTCTTTACACTGGCAGTAGGCTTGACATGTGGTATGGGATACATTGGATATGCTGTAATAGTTACTATAATATTATGTTCTGTAATGTTTGTAATAGATATTACAAAATTCGGACAGCCTAAGCATAAAGCTATGCAACTTAGAATCATAGTTCCAGAAGACTTAAACTATGATGGAGTTTTTGAAGAAATATTAAATGAGTATACTAATTCTTGGCAAATACAAAGAGTAAGAACTAGAGATTTTGGCGCTTTATTTGAGCTAAGTTATATGATAAATATGAAAGCTGAAAGTGACCAGAAGAAGTTTATAGATGAGTTAAGATGTAGAAATGGAAATCTAAACATAACACTTACATTAGCCGGAATAACCGAATAAGTCAATTATAAGAGGTTGTAGCAAATTGAATTTACTGTTTAATCGACGTTTCGCTAGACTAAACAGTAATTCAAAATATTGTTACAACCTCTTAGTTTGGATTGGAGATATGTGATAAAATAGATTAAAAATAGATAAAAATGTAAATTATAGGATGGGTGATGATATGAAGGTACTTTTGGTAGAGGATGAGGTTCAATTATCTGAGGCTTTAAGTCATATTCTTATTAAGTATAAATATAGTGTGGATGCTGTTCTAAATGGTGAAGATGGTTTAGAGTATGGTTTAAGTAACATTTATGATGTGATTATTTTAGATATAATGCTACCTAAGTTAAGTGGTTTACAAGTTCTAAAAATGTTGAGAAATAAGGGAATTTCAACTCCTATAATTTTACTTACTGCAAAGGGTAGTGTTGAGGACAAGATAACAGGATTAGATTTAGGCGCAGATGATTATCTAGCTAAGCCTTTTGCGCCAGAGGAACTTCTGGCAAGGTTAAGAGCTTTAACTAGAAGAAGAGGAGAAATTATTAATAACAATACATTAGAGTTTGGAGATGTTAAGTTAAATCTTACGACTTATGATTTGGAAGTGGGAGAAAATTCTATTAGACTTACTGCTAAAGAATTTGAGCTACTTAAGTATTTTATGGATAGGCCAAAGGCGATTGTAAGTAAGGATGATTTAATTACAAGGCTTTGGGGATTTGATTCTGAAGCAGAGTACAATAATATAGAGGTGTATATTTCATTTATTAGAAAAAAATTATCTTATATAGAATCTAAAGTAAAGATTACCACTATTAGAAGAGTAGGGTATAGGTTGGAGGAGTAGTATGTTTGAAAAGCTTAGGCGAAAATTTATTTTTATAAATATGGGTTTGTTGACTATAGTTTTTTTATGCATTTTTGGAGTAATATTCACTGTAACTGCAGTAAATCTAGAAAGAGACATGCTAAGGTCTTTGGGAGAGATAATTGGATTTGAAGACCATTATAATGGAGGTCCTGCACCTAAACGCAAGCCTAATGACAACTCAATAATAGTAGAATTAGATACAACCGAAAATATTGCTAAGGTTTTTAAATCAACATATTTAGATGTGGATGAAGAAATTTTACAATCTTCAATAGATAAGATAATAGATAGTAATGAAGAAAATAGCAAAATAAATATAGATGGCACAAGCTATTCATATTTAATGAAAACTACTTCATATGGAATAAAGATTGCATTAATAGATAGGACTTATCAACAAAGTCTATTAAGCGGTTTATTAAGAAGTTTTGTTGCTGTAGGTGCTTTAAGTTTAATAGCTTTATTATTTATTAGTATATATTTGACTAATAAAAGTATTAAACCTATTAAAGATACATTTGAAAAGCAAAAGCAATTTATTGCAGATGCATCACATGAATTAAAAACACCTTTAACTATTATTAAAACCAATACATCATTAATACTAAGTGAGCCAAAAGAAACGATAGAGAAGCAAAGAAAATGGATAGATTATATTAGCTCCCAGGCAGATAGAATGTCAGAGTTAGTTAATGAAATGCTATATTTAGCTAAACTAGATGTTGAGGAAAATAGAATTAAGTTACTACCAATGAGTATTAGTAAGACAATAGAAAGTACATTACTTGGATTTGATGCAGTAATCTATGAAAATAATATAGCATTAGAAACGAATATAAGCGAAAATATAGAAATAAATGGAGATAAAGAAAGTATAAAAAAGTTGTTTAGCATTTTAATAGACAATGCAATAAAACACAGCAATAAAACTGGGAAGCTAACTATTGATCTATATTCAGAGAAAAATAAAGTTAAGCTAAAAGTAAAAAATACTGGAGAAGGTATAGAGAAAGAGTACTTAGATAAAATATTTGAAAGATTCTATAGAATTGATAACTCAAGAGTAAGAGAAACAGGAGGCTATGGATTAGGATTATCAATTGCAAAATCAATAGTTGAACAACATAAAGGTAAAATATATGCTCAAAGTAACGTAGGAAGTGATACAACTTTTATAGTTGAACTTCCAAAATAAATAAGATTCTATAGAGAGACATATTAATGTCATATCTTATGATTTTTTTACAATTTGTATTGCTTATCGCCATTAAAAATTAAGTGGTTAGTAAAAAGGATTTTAGGTAATTTGAATATAATATAATAAGAAATTTAAATATAGTATAGATAGGATTAGAAAAAGGGGGATGATAGATTTGAGAACTATAGGGATAATAGGTGCTATGTCTATTGAAATAAATCTAATAAAGGATAATATAGAAATAATAGAAGAAAAAGAATATGCTGGTTTTAAATTTTACATAGGAAAGAAAGAAAACATAAGTATAGTAATAACATCTTGTAGCATTGGGAAGGTAAACTCAGCAAGCTGTACACAAATATTAATCGATAAATTTCAAGTTACGCATATAATAAATACTGGAATTGCAGGAAGCTTAAATAAAGATGTTAAAATATGTGATATTGTTATTTCGGATAAAGTAACTCATCATGACGTTCGTAAAGAACAAATGCAAAGATGGCATCCTAATAAAGAATATTTTGATGCGGATAGATTTTTAATAGATACAGCTATAAAAGCATACAAAAAAATGAATTTGTATAAATACAATTACCACTTTGGAAAAATTGTAACTGGAGAATCATTTGTTTCAGATAGAATGTTAAGGGATTTGATAATTAAAGAGCATTCTCCTCATTGTGTGGAAATGGAAGGAGCAGCTATAGCACAAGTTGCTTATATGAATAAAATACCATTTCAGATAATGCAGATGGTGATATGAATGAGTATAATAATTTTGAAAAGATAGCATCAAATAACTCAGCAAATTTGGTATTAAATATTTTAGACTTATTAAATTACATGGATGTTTAAATTTATAATTTGATATCCTTTAAGATAGCAAAAGTTTCAATATGGATAGTGTACCTTAGAGCTTAAGCCATTAAGTAACTAAGGTACACTTTTTTATATCAGGGGGTATAAATATATCTGAAAAATCTTGTCTATTGAGCAGTAGGAGGTGTCATATTAGGCATAGTACCCATAGATCCTTTACCACCACTTGGTTTAGTACCAGGATTACCTATTCCTCCAGGGTTGCCCATACCACCAGCACTTACTCCTGATTGAGTAGCACTATTTGAAACTCCTGACACAGTAAAGTTTGCAACTTCAGTTCCACCGCTATATTTACCATCAGTATATAACCCATTATTATTAGTACCAGTAGATTCTCCGCCAGTTGATACTACATAAGAAGTATTATCTTTTAATTGCGGTGAGCAAATAACAACAGATTGATAGGCTTTTGGAGAAGCAAAAGTAATTATATCCTCACCAGAATCTGATTTAATATTTACTAAAGTATTAGCTTCCTGAGAAGCCACAGTTATATTTACAGCATTTTGGGTAGAACTTTGACTTACAGATTGAGCCATTCCTGAACTACCTGCAGCAATTAGTAAACCTCCACTAACATTAAAAGTACCGTCATAGTCTAGTGCCCCATTACCATTGTTTGTTGGACCATTAACTATTACTGTACCATTAGTCATAGCTATAGAACCATTTGAATCTATACCATCACCGCTTGCGTCAACTAAAAGATTACCACCGTTAATAGTAATTGAACCGTTAGATGAAGAAGCAAATCCATTTTGACCAGGTCTACCATTAGTAGAAGAGCTATCATTTCCTCCAGCAGCATTTATACCATCATCACTTGCTACAACACTTATATTACCATCATTTATAGTTATTGTTTGAGCTTCGATGCCTTCATATGACTTTTGGATATCTATAGTACCACTGTTTATTTCAAGAGATGAATCCGCATGTATACCATCATCATCAGAAGAAGCAGATATACTACCATTATTAATACTTATAGTATCATTTGAATGTATAGAGTCATCAGAAGAGTCGATATTAATATTTCCACCATTAATAGATATATCGTTAGTAGCTTTTATACCCTTAGCACTTGTAGAGTCTGATTCTTCAGAATCTGTAGTTGTAGTTTGAGGATTTTCACCTGGTGCCTTCCCCAAATTACCCCAAGTACCATCTTTAGACGTGCTTGCATTAGCATTACCGCCACCAGTATTTATGTTTATATCACCACCATTTATTATTACATTGTTTTCAGCTTGAATTCCGTCTTGTAAAGCAGTAATATTTAAGTTACCGCCTTCAACTATTATATATCCTTTTTCAGCTTCTTCAATATTTGTTGATTTCATGCCATCTTCTTGAGCATTTACAGTAACATTTCCGCCAGATATAGTTATAGAATCCTTACCACGTAAGCCATCACCAATAGCATCTACAGAGATATTACCTTCTTTAATTTTAAGATCATCCTTACTTGTTATTCCGTTGTTGTAGTTTGCACTTACCTTTAAAGAACCATTACCGATAATTGTTAAATCATCCTTACTAAATATAGCTGCATTTGGCTCATTATTAGTTTCGTCTTCTAAAACATAATTACTTCCATCAGTAATAGCATTTTCAGTATTATCAGCTAAAGCTATTATAGTTTTATTTGCACTTTTTACATATATTGGAGCACTATTTGATGAAGTAATATTAGCGCCATCTAGAAGTAAATTTACTTGGTCTTCTTTAGATGCTTCTACTATTATTTGACCATCTGAGCTTTTTCCGCTAATGCTATAAGTACCAGCAGATTTTATAACGACCTTATTATTTTCTACAGTTGCGCCATTTCCTTCAACACTAATATTTGTTCCAAGTTTAATATAAGTATCAACTTCTCCAATACTTTCTATTTCTTTAGATTTTGTTATAACTTCATTTGTACTAGTATTTGTTTCACTGATATTTTTTGTACATCCAGATACAGTTACACAAAGTGATAAAACTGACATCATTAAAATAAGTTTCTTGTTCATAATTTTCCTCCTAATTTACAGAACAGCTAACAAGTAGTTAAGTTTGTACTAGCTGATAAGCAATTATTTATGAACTAATAATATCAATAGAAGCTTAAAGTAATCTTAAAAATAAAAAAATGTACCTATTTAATTTTAAATTTAAAAATTAAATAGGTACATCTTATAATCGATTATTATCTTTTTATATCTATTACGTTTTGAACAAGTGCCTTACATCTACCGCAACCTGAACCAGCCCCAGTTACTTCAGCAACCTTTTCAGTTGTATCAGCACCATTTTTAACTGCATTTACAACATCTTCTAAAGAAACATTCTTACATCCACAAACAGATGCTAATATATTTTCTATTTCACCAGCACATCTACCGCATCCAGTAGCAGCACCTGTCATTTCTTTTATCTCATCTAAAGTTCTAGCACCTTGTATCATTGCCTTTCTTATATCTATGTAACTTACTTGCTTGCAATGACATATTATTCTATCTCCAGCCATTTTAAATCTCCTCTCATGTTAAATATTCTCTATAATTATAATACCCATGATATGGATATGTAAACAATTAAAATATAGGTATAAAAAAAATAAAATCTATATAAAGAATATTTTTTGCTATTATATTACATTTTATGTTTATTTTAATTAACTTAGACAAAAATAAAGATACATTAATTTAGTAAATAATTGATAATATTTAACATATTAAAGGATACAAAAATTAAAGGATATAGTATAATTTTACATGTGGAAAGATGTATGCACAACGGAGGGTATTATGAAGTTAGGATTAGTAGGTCCAAGTGACTCGGTTAATAAAATTGGGAAGGACTTAAATGAAATTGACACCAAGGTGGAAATAAAATCATTTATTAGGGAGAGGGTAGTAGACTCTATAGAGGTAATAGAGGAATGTGAAAGCCAATGTGATGCAATACTGTTTTCTGGTGTTGCAGTATGTGAATTTGTAAAATCTAAATACAATATTACTAAGCCTTACGCCTTTGTAGACAGAGGTGGAAGTAGTATTGCAAAAGCTTTTTGGAAAATGAAAAATGATAATCTTAATCTAAATAAATTTAGCATAGACGTTGTAGACAATGAAACTATTGATGACATGATAGATGAATTAGAAGTAAAACCAGAAGCAATGTATTGTCTACCTTTTTCAATGAATATTAACGAAATGGAATATGTAAACTGGCACATTAATTTGTATGAAAGAAAAGAAATAGATGTTATTATTACAGGTTTTGGAGCAGTATATAATGAACTAAAGAAAAGAAACTACCCAGTTTATAGATTACAAGCTACAAAACCATTAGTTAAGGTTAGTTATAATAAAATAAAAAGTGAATGTGCATTAAGCAAAGCACAATATTCTCAAATTGCGGTAGAAATATTAAGCCTAGACCATAGAAAGGATAATACAGAAAGTTATTATTCTGATATGTTAAAAAGGACTGAGGTAGAGAAGTACATAGTAGAATATGTTAGAGGAGTACAAGGTTCTTTATTTTCTTTTGGAAGAAATGAATTTGTAATCTTTGCTAATAAGGGAATGATAAGCCAAGAATTAAATTATAGCAAACTATCTTCATTAAAAAAGGAAATTAAAAACATTGGATTTACATTAAGTGCAGGTATAGGTATTGGACTTACATCTTATCAAGCAGAGACAAACGCACGAAAGGCATTAAGAAGATCTCATGATTCAAAGGGTAATGATGTGTTTCAAGTTGATGAAGAAGGAAACTTAAAAGGTCCCCTTGGATCTCAATTTGAAATAAGCTATCCGCTGTTATCAGCAGATGAAAATATTATGGATATTTCACAAAAAACAGGCTTAAGCTGTGAATCAGTATTAAAACTAAAATCTTTAAATGAAGCAAGAAAAAGTAAGATATATGACTCAAAAGAACTGGCAGACTGTTTAGATGTTAGTGAAAGAACAGCTAGGCGTATTTTAAAGAAAATTACTGAAGCTAATTTAGGTAGAGTTTTTGCCAAAGAGAGTAGTAGTGGAACAGGAAGACCTAAGAGTCTTATTGAACTATTATTCTAGATAAGTTTATTAAAAACATAAATTAGAATATATTTTAATATTAAATTAATTTAAAATAATAAAAGGGGGGAAAGCTCAATATGAACTTTCCCCATCTAAAAATGTGTTAAATAATTTGGATTTCTATATTTTAAATAATTTTTAGTTTTTTTAGTAATTTATGGTTAACTATATTGTTCTATCGTATTTAGCTAAGAATCCTAAGTATTCTTCTTTAGTCATAACTGGTGTGAAATCTGCTAATATTTCATTTGCTTCTTTAGCACCATCGAATAATAAGTCAACAACTGTCATTGCCATAGATTTAGCAGGAACTATATAAGCTAAGTCTTCATCAATTATTTCGAAATCTCTAGTGTGAAGAGCTCCCTTAACTCCACCTACCATTGGGTGTAGAGTAGGCATTAAGTGAGATATATCACCGAAGTCAAATGACCCTGTGAAGTCTCCACCATCTACTATCTTTTCACTTTCTATTCCTAATTCAACTAAGTTGTTAGCGAATAAGTTATCCATACTTTGGTATCTAAGTATTGGTAAGTATCCTGGTATTTCAGTTAATACAACTTCAGCACCAACTGCAGTTCCACCAGCTATTAAAGCTCTATTTATTCTTTCGCTTGCATCTATCATACCATCTATAGTTCTAGCTCTTACATATGATTCCATTTGAACATCAGCAGGAACAACGTTGACTATATCTCCAGCTTTAGTTAAGATAGGATGGAATCTAACTCTTTCAGATTCTTTAAAAGTTTCTCTTAATGCGTTAACATTGTTTATAGCTAACATTGCAGCGTTTAATGCGTTTATTCCGTCATATGGTGCAGAACCAGCATGAGCTTCTTTACCTATAAATTGAACTTTTTTTCCTATAAATCCGTTACTTTCTGGTCCAACTAAAGCTTTGTTTTCTCCCATGTCTAAAGAGTGGAACATCATTGATAAATCAATATTGTCAAAGTATCCTCTCTTAACTAATTCTTGCTTACCACCAAAATAAGTTATTTCACCTTTATCTTTTAAAGATTGTCTGTATTCTAACTCTATAAATTCTTCAGCAGGAGTAGCCATGAAAGATACTTTACCATCAAGAGAATCTAAAACTCCACTTTTAACTAAACCTAATGCAGCACCTAACATACCAGCTATTTGTATATTGTGTCCACATGTGTGAGAAGCTCCTATATCATTTGAATCTTTATGTTCTTTACAAGATATGCCATCAAGTTCTCCAAGTATAGATACATGAGGACCTTGTTTTTCTTCATTAACTACAGCTAAACATCCAGTTACTGCTATATTTTCTTCAACATTTAATCCTAAGTCGTCTCTTAAGAAGTTAGCTACAGCTTGAGTTGTTTTATATTCCTTGTATCCGTATTCTGGAGTATGGTATATTCCACGTCCTACCTCTATTATATGTTCTCTGTTTTCATCTATTGTTTTGATTATTAAGTCTTTTAATTGCTCTTTTGTCATTGTGAAGCCTCCTAATAAGTTATAAGTCTATATTTTTATGTTTATTTATAAAGTTGGTGAGCTATTATTAAAGCTCACCAATAAATTAAAAACCATTTATTATATTACACCTTGCATCTTTAATACTATATGTCCGATTGATGCACAAGCGAAGAATATTGTAGTGAAAACTACTAGAGATATAACAACTATCTTCCAAGACATCTTCTTTAAATCTTCAATTTTATTACCAACAGATATACCTGCAAATGCTAAAAGTGGAGTAGTTATTGCCATAAAGTTTATGTTTGCTACTTGAGCATTAAAAACATCAGATACTGCATTACCAGGTATACTTAAAGCTAAACCTATTAATGTTGCAAATCCGAAAGCTGGGAATATTGATTTTGGGAACATGTCCTTTAACATCATTGCTACCATTGCTGCTGCTATCATTATTAACATACCTGGAAGAGCAGTAGTTATAGCAACACCTTTACTTATATATTGACCAATTAGTATCATAGCTCCAACTATTAACATTACTACTAATTGATATGAACTTTTTTTGAAATTTAAATTTCCAAACATATTTTGCACCTCTCTTTATTATGCTGCTTTTCTATTGTTAGAATTATTTTTTCTACCTAATTTTGGTTCTAATATAGCGTATAGCTTATTAGTAAATGGTAGAGTTATGAACACTAAGAATATTAATCCAGTTAAACTAGACATCATATTACTTGTTGCACCGTAAGATAATATTGTATCAACCATAGCAGGATCTGCTGCTATTTGAGGAACTTTTGTAAGTGCTGCTGATGCTGCAGTCATCATACTTCCACTACCAACACCTGTTGCCATACCTAATGCATATGGATGAAGTCCTGTGTATATTGATACTGAACCTAATATTGAGAAGTATATAGTTCCTATAACTGTTCCCATTAAGTAAGTTCCAAGAACACCACTTCCTTCTGGAGAGTTTATTCCATACTTTTCTGATATTACACCTAATGAAGTCTCACGGCTTATACTTGAACAAGCACCAATTGCTTCTCTTTTAAATCCAAATAATAAAGCTAGGGGTAATGCTACTATCGGAGCTAATATATGACCAAACTCTTGAGCTAAGAAAGCAGGTCCTGCTTCTATTATTTTTGCAAGATTTGGACCAACAGTAGATCCGTACTTAATACCTAATAATACAAGAGCTATACCAACAACATCTCCTGCAATATTTATTTCTTTTTCTCCGACACATTCTTTTAGTGCCTTAATTTTTTTACCTAATAAATCTGGTGTTATTATGATACCAATTATAACTGCATATAACATTGGGAATAATACAAGTGCCACAGGACCTATGTTAATTGTATACTCACCGATGAATTCACATACTACCACTATAACAAAAGCAGTAAGCATTAACTTAATAAGATTTTTTTTGTTTTCCATGTTGCCTCCTAAAATAATGAATAAAATAATGAATAAATAATTTTTACATCTGTGAAAATGTTTACCTAACTTATTTAAATATAGTGAATACGTTTTTCCTTATAAACTTATGTATTCACTTATTATTATTTAATATTTAGATGTGGATTCACTGATGTATGTTTTTGTCATGTCTGAAACATGACCTTAACTAGATGATATATAATTATTAAAAAAATGTCAATAAAAAATAGTGAAAAATGTTTAGAGTCGAAGGAAAATGGGTAAGTGAGTCGAAAAATAGCATATTTATCCTAGTGAATTTATTTATCTAGAATAAAAGAAGATGACTAAGTAGTATTAAAATAATGAATAATAATATAACTATTGAAGTAATGTGTAATTTGTATTTAAATAATAATAGATATAAATTACATAAAATGAGATACAATAAAATATCTTTATCTTAGCCATAAGAAAATTTATTAAATTAAGCTTTAAATATTAATTAATAATGTTTAAGGTAACAAAATAAGGGGGCAAAATGAAAATTATTGCACATAGAGGAGCTAGCGGATATTATCCTGAAAATACCTTACTAGCTTTTAAGAAAGCATTAGAAATTGGTGTGGATGGTATAGAACTAGATGTCCATAAGTCAAAAGATGGAGAATTAATAGTAATACATGATGAAGATGTACAACGCACTTTTAGTGGAAAAGGGCAAGTTTTGGACAAAACATTAAAAGAGCTTAAAGAATATAAATGCAGAAATTTTGAATTTAAAAATAACATAGAATGTACAATACCAACTTTAAGAGAAGTTATTGAACTAATAAAAGATGAAAATATTCTTATAAATATTGAAGCTAAAACAGATGTAATTCATTATGACTTAGAAAATGATATAATAAAGCTAGTAGAAGAATACGATCTAAAAGATAAGATACTGATATCTAGTTTTAACCATAAAAGTATAAGCAAACTAAAAAATATTGATAATAGTATTGATTATGGAGCACTATATTATAGCAAAGAAGATTATAATCCAGAAGAAAATATAGTAGACCATGGTAAGAAAATTGGTTTATATAGCATAAATGTAAGCAATAGTTTAGTAAATAAAGAAATAGTAGAACAAGCACATAGGGAAAATATGAAGGTATTAGTATATACAGTAAATTCACCAATAGAAATGAAAAAAATGATAGAATGTAACGTAGATGGTGTATTTACAGATTATCCCGAACTAATGAAAGAAATCTTAGAAGAGAGAAATTAGGAGGCTAAAGTGGCAATTAAACAAGACTGGTTACTTAGAGAAATAGAAAATCTTGTACAGTTTGTATCAAGATTTATGTTTAATAAAGATTTTATAAACTATGAAATAAATGATTTAATTAATAACTCAGAGTCAGATTTATTATTTAAAGAAATTATAAGGTTATTAGAAAAAAATAAAATCTGTGAAGCTGAAAATTTAATATTTAAAAATATTAAAGAAGAAAATTTAGAGTATCTTAAGCTAGCTATAGATTTTTACACTAGAATTAACGAATTTAGTGATGAACAATTAGCAATTTGTAATTTCTCAAGAGATGAAATTGTTGAAGGACTAAAAGAAATTCTTGAAATATATGGAGTACCAAGTATTGGACTACTTAATATATAAAAAATAACCTGCTTATATTTATAAGCAGGTTATTTTTTATATATATCCTTATGTTAGATTATATACTATTGTATTATATTTTTTATCTTTCATATTTAACATAGTATATCAAGAAATAATATTATTTGTATGTATTAAATTTTAACCTTTAATTTTTCCTGTAAAATACTTAATACATTCTTTAATTGATCTATTCATTTCAATAGAAAAATCTGAGCTTGTTTTTCTCATATAAATTAATTGACCATAGTTCTTTGCATTAAAAGGATTGGTTTTAGGCATTTTATCTTCCTTAACTTTAAACATTTCCTTTAGCTCATCGTCATTTAATGATTTATATTTTTCATCAAATACTACATGTTCCATATTAAATCTATCAACATAAACTCTTTTCATATTTTCAGGATAATATCCTAAAGTAATCATTGCAGCAGGGAAGGTATAATCAGGTAAATTTAGAAGCTCTTTATGTATTTCATAGTTTTCCATAATATCACCTATATAACAACTTCCAATACCTAAGCTTTCAGCTGCAATTACAGCATTTTGACAAGCAATAAGTGCATCATTAATTGATAATATTAAATCATTCATTCCTGGAGGGGTAACTTCTCTATTGTTTTCTTTTGCTATTTCATCAACATTACATACCTTAAAATAATCAAACCATTTTTGAACATCAGCCAAAAATATTAATACTACTGGAGCTTTTGCAATAAAAGGCTGATTATCACAAGTTTTACTTAAAGTTTCTTTCGTTTTTTCATCAGTAATTTTTATTATTGAGTACATCATCATATTACCTGCAGTTGGAGCTTTAATTGCACTATTAAGAATAATATCAAGATGTTCTTTAGGTATTTCTCTGTGACTATATCTTCTAAGAGATACTCTTTTGTTAATTGTTTCTATTGTGTTGTTCATAAAAAATCTCCTTTACTCATGTATTTATCAAAATATATTATTAATTTCTTTTAACTATAGTCCTTTTCCTTTAAATATTTCGATGATAATTTTTTAGAAATAATAAGATTAAAATAATAATTAAAAAACATAATGTGAAATTAAGGTAAATAGAAAGACTTAGTTAGATTTTAAGCTTTTGTTTATTGACAAAATATGGTTATAGGACTATGCTAAATACAAATAAGAAATTTATAAAGTTAGGAGGGGTATTTTATGGACTTGGAAAGTAAAGATAATCTTAGAGATTTAATAATTCGAAAATCTTCTCGGTTGTTTGTAGAGCAAGGATACAAAAACACTACAATAAGGCAGATTGCTGAAGCTTGTGAGCTAGGAAGAGGTCATTTGTATTATTATTTTAGAAAAAAAGAAGATATAGTCTTATATCTTTACAAAGATCTTATTGAGAATATATATTCATATATCAGTAAATTAGATAGTAACAATAATCCTCTAATTAGTTATGCTATTATACAAAGTATATATATAAAATCTATAGCAACTAATAAAGAATTATTCAGAATGTATATAGAACTTTCAAAAGTAGATTCAGTAAGAAATGAATATATAAAAATCTTAAGAGAATTACTAGTAGAAAAAATTCAAGAATTACATTATGAAGAAAAACGATTTACTGAAAAGGATACAAACCTAAGTATTATTATTGGCTCAGCAGGGGAAGATGAGCTACTAAGAAGATTCTACAAAAAAGAAACAGAATTAAGTTTGGAAGAGATTATTGAAAGTACAATAAGAACCAGGTTGCTACTATTAAACATTTCTCATAAGGAAGTTAATGAAATAATAATTTATTGTGAGAATGTAACAAAAAATATGGATATTAATAGTATAGTAAAGAATATTAATTATGTAGAGAGATAAAGGAGATATCTTTCTATGAATTATATTGGGCGCGCCTAAATATAATATAATTTGGGCATGCCTAAAAAGGGGGGATATTGAAATGAGAGGATTATCCAATCAAATTGCACGTAAAAGTAAAATAATACTTCTTGTTGCAATAGTTTTATTAGTACCAGCAGTATTTGGATATTTTAATACTAACATTAATTATGACATCTTAAGTTACCTACCAGATAACCTATCAACAACACAGGCAGAAAAAATACTAAAAGAAGACTTCAACTGTGGATCACTAGCTATGTTAATAGTTGAGAATATGGATAATAAGGATGTATCCAAATTAAAAGAAAAAATTAAAAAAGTAGATGGAGTAAATGACGTAATGTGGGTAGATGACCTATCAGACATTACTGTGCCTAAGGAAATGCTACCAAAGGAAGTTACAGATTTATTGTATACTGATAATTCTACACTAATGATTATTAAGTTAAGTGAAGGGTCAGCTAATATTAAAAGTTTAAATGCAGTTGAGGAAATTAGAAGTATAACTGGAAAACAAGCATTTTTAAGCGGGATGGCAAGCATTATCAAAGACACAAAGGATATATCAGATGATGAAACAAAACTATACGTAATAGTTGCAGTAGTTTTAACATTATTAGTTTTAATGTTAACTACAGAATCATATGTTACACCATTTATATTCTTATTAAGTATTGGTATGGCAATTATTTTTAACTTCGGTACAAATATCATCTTCGGAGAAATTTCATATATAACAAAGGCACTCACAGCAGTGCTACAACTTGGTGTTACAATGGATTACTCCATATTCTTGCTTCATAGATACGATGAAGAGAGAGAAAAATATGAGGACCATATTGAAGCTATGGCAAACGCAATTTCAAATACTGTAGTATCTGTTCTTGGAGGTTCAATGACCACTATTGCAGGTTTCTTGGCACTATGTGCGATGGACTTAGCATTAGGAATGGATATGGGGTTGGTTATGGCAAAAGGGGTATTAATCGGTGTTATTTGCACAATAACAGTACTACCAGCTTTAATACTTATATTTGATAAACCAATTCATAAATATACACATAAACCATTTTTACCAAAATTCAATTGGACATCAGATTTTGTAGTAAAACATTATAAAAAATTAGTTATTTTTTTCATAATTTTATTAATACCTGCTTTTTATGGAAGTAGAAATGCAAAAGTATATTATAACCTAGATGAATCACTACCTAAAGATTTACCTTCAATAGTAGCAACAAACAAATTGAAAAAAGATTATAACATGAATAGTACAAATATCATATTAGTAAGTGACAAACTAGGTAGTTATGAAATAGATAAAATGATAAAAGAAATAGAAAATCTTGATGGTATAAACTCTGTTATAGGATTGGAGAAATATGTAGGTCCAGCAATAGCTCAAGATATAATACCTAATAAAATACTAGAAGCAGTAAAAGCTGGTGGATATGAACAAATAATCGTCAACTCAGAATATAAAGCAGCATCTGATGAAGTCGGAAAACAAATAGATGAAATGAATGCTATTGTCCAAAAATATGATAAAAATGGCTTAATAGGTGGAGAAGCACCTTTAACTTATGACTTAATCAAAATAGCAGATAAGGACTTTAAAACGGTAAGTGCAGTTTCTATTATAGCAATATTTGTAATAATCTCATTGCTATTTAAATCAGTATCAATACCAGTTATTTTAGTAATGACAATAGAGGCAGCAATATTTATCAACTTGGGCATACCTTATTATACTGGAAAGATAGAACCATTTATTGCATCTATAGTTATAGGAACAATTCAGCTTGGAGCAACAGTAGACTATGCAATATTATTAACATCAAGATACCAAGAAGAGTTAGCGATAAACAGCAATAAATTTGAAGCAATGAAAAAATCTATACAAAGCAGTTCTAGGGCAATAGTTACAAGTGCACTTTCTTTCTTCTCTGCAACTATAGGAGTTGGAGTTATTTCTAAACTAGAAATGATAAGCTCTCTTTGTAGTCTAATGTCTAGGGGAGCGATTATAAGTATGTTTATGATAATCTTTATACTTCCTGCTATTTTATTAGTTTCTCATAATGGAATATTAAAGACTAGTAAAAACTTTATTAAAAGATAAATGATAAAAAATTAAAGGAGATGGGGCTCATGAGAAAAATTAATTTACCTAAAAAATCAATTGCATCATTAACAGGATTAATGATACTTTTTAATACAGGTGTATCATTTGCAGATGTAAATAAAGAGGAAACGGTATATTCAATACTAGATAGCAATGGAAATATTGAAAAAACAATTGTTTCATCATGGATAAACTCAGATAATAAGTTAGGTGAATTTAAGGATATTAGCAATCTTACAAATATTACTAATGTTAAGGGAGATGAAAAGCCAACTATTAACGGTAAGAATATAGATTGGAATGTTAACGAAGAAGATTTATATTACAAAGGAGAAAGTAACCAAGAACTTCCTATTAATGTACAAATAAAATATGAACTTAATGGTAAAGAAATAAAACCTGATGAGCTAAAAGGTAAGTCTGGTAAATTTAAAATAACTATAAGCCTCATAAATAACGAAAAAAGAAAGTGTACTATAAATGGAAAAGAAAGAGAATTATATGTACCATTTTTAACTGCAACAGAAGTATTGTTTAATAGAGAAAATGTAAAGAATGTAAAAATAAATAGTGGTGAATTAATTGATGATGGTAAAAATTGTTCAATAACTTTTGCTTCAAGTCCAGGATTAAAAGAATCGCTAGATTTAGATGAAGAATTTAATAAATATATAGATTTAAAAGATACATTAGTAATAGAAGGAGAAGCTACAAACTTTGAAGCACCAACAATTATGCTTGCTGCAACACCACAATTGCCAGAATTACAGGGGTTAGATGAAAATTCAACAATAAATGATTTATCTAAGGTGTTAGATGATTTAAACAATGGATCAACACAATTATTAGATGGATCACAAAAATTACTAAATGGAAATAATGAGCTTAACACAAATTTTGTAAAATTTGATAAAGGTGTAAAATCAATAGATGAAGGAACAAATAAACTAAACCTAGGAATTGATAAGCTTATAAACTCAACTCCAACTTTAGAAGCAGGAGCAAAGAAGCTTAGTCAATCACTAACTCAACTAAGTGATGCACAAAATAAGTTCTGTGAAGGTGTAAAACAATATGTAGCTAATAGTTCTCAATTAAATAGTGCATACTCTATGATCAAAAAAGGAATAACTGACTCTTATGCAGGAAGTACACAAGTATTAAAAGGACTTGGTCAAAGTAATTCAGGGTTAGACGCACTACTATCATCAACAAATAACATTGATGATGCCTCAAGTAAATTAAATAGTATTGCTAATTCAGTATCAAGCACAAATCCAGAGTTAGCAGCACAACTAAATGAAATATCTCAAGGATTAACTCAAGTATCACAAGGACAAAAAGGTGGTATAAATAATATTAAATCAGGTATGTCAGGATTATATGGTGGAGTAAATAATTTAAATATTGGACTTGGGAAATTAAATGAAGGTTCAAATACTTATGCTAGTAACTTTAATAATTTAGTAAATGCTGGTTCAAAATTAACAGCAAACTCTGATCAATTATCACAAGCAGCATTAGAAATAAAATCTGGAGGAGAACAACTGGCAAAAGGAGCAAACGATTTAAATAAAGGGGCTAGCCAATTAGGTGCAGGTAGTAAATCTTTAGCAAAAGGAACAAAAGAACTTAGCACAAATTCTAGTAAACTATTAAATGGTACTAATGACTTAGCGAAAGGTTCAAAAGACTTATATGATGGTGTATATAAATTAAAATCAGAAGGCTTAGATAAAATTTATAATGAAGGAAATATAAAATTAAAAGATATTGAAAATATTATTGATATAAAAGATGAGCTTTTAGATTTATCTAAAGAATATAATAATTTCTCAGGTATAGAAAAAGATATGAATGGTAAGGTTAAGTTTGTTATGAAAATTGGTTAATAGAAAATGAAATCTTTTATTATTATTGAGCTGCTAGTTTTTAACTAGTAGCTCTAATTTTAAAATATAATAATTTTATTTTTTTATTTAATGCACACTTTTCATTAAAAATTCATACATAATACATTAGAAATATGATATAATCTCTTAAAACTATTTTTAAGGAGGAATCAATGAATAATTTAGACGCAGACCCCAGGTCCATCATCCCACAATTAATATTAATAATTTTACTTACGGCAGTTAATGCTTTCTTTGCATCAGCTGAGATGGCTATAGTGTCAGTAAACAAATCGAAAGTTAAAAAGTTAAGTGAGGATGGTAACCTAAAAGCACAATTACTTGAAAAACTAATGAAGGAACCAAGTAATTTTTTATCAACAATTCAAATAGGTATAACTTTAGCTGGATTTTTCTCGAGTGCACAAGCCGCAACAGGAATATCAGGTTATATAACGAAATCTATTAATTCTTTTAACATTCCTTATGCACAGGCAATCAGTGTGATTAGTATTACAATAATACTATCTTTCTTTACTTTAGTATTTGGAGAATTAGTACCTAAGAGGATAGCACTTAAAAAATCAGAAAGAATATCTTTATTTGTAGTAAAGCCAATATATTATATATCATTAATAGCAAAGCCATTTGTAAAAATTCTTTCAGTATCCACTAGTATAGTATTAAAACTTACTGGTAATCATGACATTGATATTGAAGAAAAAGTATCTGAAGAAGAAATAAAAACTTTAATTGCTAAATCACTTCAAGATGGATGTATTGAAGATGAAGAAAAAGCAATGATATCTAGAGTTTTTGAATTTAATGATAAGATGGCAAAAGAAATTATGATATCTAGGAAAGATACATTTATTATTAATATTGAGGATAATATAGAAAGTATTCTAGATAATGTATTAGAGCAAAACTACTCAAGAATACCAGTATATAAGGAACAAATTGATAACATAATAGGTGTTTTATATGTTAAGGATTTAATGATAGAAGCAAGAAAACATGGCTTTGAAAATATCAAAATAGAAAATATTCTTCAAGAACCTTGTTTTGTACCAGAAACAAAAAAAACAGATGAGCTATTTAAATTACTAAAGGAAAAAAGAACACATCTTGCCCTGTTATTTGACGAATATGGAGGTTTCTCTGGGATTGTTACTATGGAGGATTTAGTAGAAGAAATAATGGGTGATATTGATGATGAGTATGATTTAGAAGACTCAGATGTATTAAAAATTGATGACGATAACTTTATTGTAAAAGGCATTTTATCAGTTAGTGACTTCAACGATAAATTTGACATAGATATAGAAGATGGAGAATATGACACATTAAATGGATATTTATTAACTGCCTTTGGAGAAATACCAAAGGAAGGAGCAGAAGTAGAATTAGAGGATATAAAGCTTAAGATTCTGAAAGTAGGAAGTAGAAGGATTGAAAAAGTTAAAGTTGAGTTTTATAATAGATTTCCAGATAATGTTGTAAATGCATAACAAAATGATATATAATAAAGGACTGCTATAACTGAGTAAGTTGTAATAGTCCTTTTGCATTTAATATAAGTTATTAGATAAGTTTATAAATTGTAAGCTAATAAGTTTGCGTCTATTTCTAATTCATTATTGGCCTCTTTTTCAAGAAAATCTATAAAATATGCTACTAAGGTAGGGTCAAACTGTGTTCCAGAACATCTATTAAGTTCGTAAATAGCTTCTTCTTTACTCATAGCTTTTTTATAAGTCCTATCTGTGGTCATAACATCATAAGAATCAGCTATGTTTATTATTCTTGCAATTAAAGGTATTTCTTCTTTTGATAGACCAAGAGGATAACCACTTCCGTCCCATTTTTCATGATGAGTTAACACACATTTAGCAACATTACCAAGCTCACTAGAAGCATTAATAATTCTATAACCTTTTTCAGTGTGAGTTTTCATAATTTCATATTCATCAGAAGTTAGCTTTCCTGGCTTTAATAAAATATCTTCACTTATTCCTATTTTACCAATATCGTGCAGTTTAGCTACAAGAATAAGTTCATCCAACTCTGACATTTTAAAATCTAATTTTCTCCCTATAGCAAAAGCATATTTTACAACTCTTTGAGCATGTTCATTTGTCTCAAGATTTTTTTCTTCTAAGCTGTTCATTAAAGATTCTATAATAGAACTTTTAATACTCTTTCTCTCAAGAAGCTTTTGTCTATAAACTTTTTCTTCAACTTTTTTTATAGATTCATATATATCTTCATCAACATCGTATTTAACGTTTTCGCCTAATGCAATGCTAAGTTGCATATATTCGTATTCTTCCTGTTTACACTTGTAAAGAATACTTCTCATTAGTCTCTCACACTTAAACTCATCACAATTAGGAACTAAGATAATAAATTCATCTCCGCCCCACCTAAATACGTAACCGCTTTCCTTGCACACTGATTTTAGTACAGAAGAGATGCTTTTCAATAGCTTATCACCTTCAAAATGACCAAGTGTATCATTTAATACTTTAAGTCCATTAACATCACCCATTATTATACCAAGGGGATGATATTTAAAATGATTTAATTCCTTAATTTTTTCTTCAAAGCTATTTCTATTGTATAAACCAGTAAGCATATCTATTTCACTTAAGTACCTAAGTTTTTCTTCTATTTTTATTCGATCAGTAATATCCCTAGCCAATCCGACTAAACCAATAACTTCACCTTCCTCGTTAATAATAGGCGTTTTTATACTTTCTTCTGTTCTATAATCAATATCCATTGGGTTAAAACTATATTGGAAGTGTTGTGGTTTTTTATTTTCCATAATCAACCTATCTTGTTCAATAAATTGCATGGCAGATG
The DNA here is from genome assembly GCF_056171995.1 of Romboutsia sp. LXY-2. Taxonomy (NCBI): domain Bacteria; kingdom Bacillati; phylum Bacillota; class Clostridia; order Peptostreptococcales; family Peptostreptococcaceae; genus Romboutsia; species Romboutsia sp. LXY-2. The sequence continues at coordinate 74,918 of NZ_JBKFGI010000004.1, forward strand.
ATTGATTATCAAGAAGATCCAAATCAGTCTTTCCTAGTATTTCTGTAACTCCCATTTTAGTGTATACTTCTTCAAAAGCTTTATTATATCCTATATATCTACAGTCCTTATCTTTATAAAAAATTGCTTCAGGAACTGTATCAATAATAGTTCTTAAAATATTCTTTTGATTTATTACTTCAATTTGTTTTTGTTTTTTATCATTAACATCAATAACTATACCGGCAACACCTTGTATCTTATTGTTAGAGTCAATCATTGGGAAGATATATGCTTCCATTTGAGAACCATTAATTTCGCACTCAGAAATTGTTAATTGTTGGCTTACTAAAACTTCATCTAACAATCTATTGTATAAATTAGCTGCTTCAAAGGGAAAGGCATCAATGTTTTTTTTACCTACAACGTCATAAGCATTAACATTGTACATTTTCTCATAGTGTTCATTTATAAAAAGAAGCCTGGTATCAACTCCAGATATCCAAACTGGGTAGGGCATGTTTTGTAAAAATAATTTATATATATCTATAGAATTTTCTATGTTCATTTATCAATACTCCTTAAAATTTATTACAGAAGTTATTCCAATAATTGTATTTTACATGGGTTTGCAAAATATGTCCATAATTACATGACAAATACACAAAAAAGGCTAAAATGTACTAATTTTGATGCGAAATAGCTAATAATGAAATATTTTGCTATTATATAATGGAAAGACTACTTAATATATTAGGAGGAAACATGGGAAGTATTTTACTTTTAGAAGATGATAAATCATTAAATAGAGGAATAAGCTTTAAACTAAAAAGAGAAGGATATGAGGTTTATAATACCTTTACTATAGGTGAAGCAAGAGACGTATTTAATAATAGTAAAATAGATTTAATAATTTCTGATGTAGGATTACCAGATGGATCCGGATTAGATTTTTGTGAAGAAATAAGAAAAAATAGTAACGTTTATATTATTATCTTAACTGCACTAGATCAAGAAATAGATATAGTAACAGGTTATGATATAGGAGCAGATGATTATATTACTAAGCCATTTAGCTTAATAGTATTAATATCAAAGATAAACGCGTATATGAGACGAGTTGGCTCAACTAATACTGAAAACATATTAACTTGTGAAAAAATAAGATTTGATTATGTAAATAACAAGATTATTAAGGCAAATTACGAAACACTACTAAGCAATAATGAAGCTAAGTTACTAAAATATCTTATGGAAAACTCAACTCAGACAGTTACTAAAGAACAATTATTAGAAGTACTTTGGGATATAGATGGAAACTTTGTTGATGAAAATACTATAGCAGTAAATATTAGAAGACTTAGACAAAAAGTTGAAGACAATCCTTCAAATCCAGAATATATAAAAAATATTCGTGGATTAGGATATTCTTTTGCAAAGAGGTGTTTAAAAAAATGATTACTATATTAAGAAGAGAACCTATCTTTAAAAAGATTTTTATTATTGCAGTATTGTCCATAAGTTTGATTTTTTCTATATTTACATATTTTCAGTACAATAATTTAAAAAGCATTTATAAAGAGCAAAATGAAATTAATAAAAGAATAGTCGGTACTTTAGTAAATAAATACCCAGAAGATGAAGTAGATATAGTAAAGTCTATATACTATTCTAATGATGATTATAAAGAATTAGGTGAAATAACACTTAGTAAACTTGGCTATGATGAAAATTATGAAATGGGTAAAAATATTAACTTTACCAATCAATTATCAACTTTTATGATTACAAATATTATTGGATTTTTAGCAATAAGTGCCTCAATAATTATACTTTTAATTAGCTTAGTAAAATATGTATTTAAGAACCTTGAAGAGTTAAGTAGAGTACTACAAAAAATAATAAATAATGGAGATTATTCAGAAATAAAAAGTGATGACGATGGAATATTTAGTGTTATTAATAGCGACCTTAATAAGTTATCACGAAGTTTACATATAAAGATTATTAACTTGGATAAAGAAAAAGAAAGTATTAAAGAGTTGGTAACAGATATATCTCATCAATTAAAAACTCCACTAGCATCACTAAAGCTATATAACACATTGTTAATTGAAGAAGAAATTGATGAAGAAGATAGATTAGAATTTTTAAAAACCAATGAAATGTCTATTAATAAATTACACAATCTTATAAATTCATTGGTTAATATTTCTAGAATGGAAGCTGGAATGATAAGTATTAAAAAAGAAAATAAAAGTATTAAAGAAACTATCAATAGAGCTATAAGTAGTGTAAAAGCAAAAGCAAACATAAAGAATATCAATATTAACTATGAAGACTTTAAAGATAGCTTTATATTACATGATTCAAAGTGGACGGAAGAATGTATATTTAACGTACTTGATAATGGTGTAAAGTATACTGATGAAAATGGAGAAATTAAACTCTCAGTAAATGATACTATTAATTTTATTAGAATAGATATTGAAGACAATGGTATTGGAATAGATACTTCAAAATATAACGACATATTTAAAAGATTTTATAGAAGTGAAGAAGTTGAAAGTATAGAAGGATCAGGTGTGGGATTATATTTAAGTAGAAAAATATTAGAAAGACAAGGTGGAAATATTATTGTTTCATCAAAGAAAGGTATTGGAAGTAAGTTTTCATTGTTTCTTACAAAAGTGTAAGACTTCTTGTAAGATTAATGAAAGACTATCTATGTATTATTAAAGTATAAATAATACATAGACAAGGGGCAAATAAATATGAGTATACTAAAAACAAGTAAATTAAAAAAATATTATGGAAGTGGTGAAAGTTTAGTAAAAGCAATTGATGACACAAACATTTCAATAGATGAAGGTGAGTTTGTTGCTATAGTAGGAAAATCAGGTTCTGGTAAAAGTACTTTATTACATATGGTAGGTGGTCTTGATAGACCAACAGCGGGTAAGGTTTATATAGATAATAAAGATATATTTTCTCTAAAAGATGAACAGCTTGCAATATTTAGAAGAAGAAAAATAGGCTTTATATTTCAGTACTATAATCTAATACCATCGCTAAATGTATGGGAAAATATTGTATTACCAATTGGACTTGATAACAAAGAAGTAGACACAAATTTTGTAAATGATATTGTTGAAGCACTAGGACTTACAAGTAAGAAAGAGTCACTTCCAAATACTTTATCTGGAGGACAACAACAAAGGGTTGCAATAGCTAGAGCTCTTGCTACAAGGCCTTCAATAATACTAGCTGATGAGCCAACAGGAAACTTAGATTCTAAAACTTCAGATGAAGTAATGAGCTTACTAAAAACAATGATAAAGAAATACAACCAAACACTAGTAATGATAACTCATGATGAAACTATAGCTCAAATGGCAGATAGAGTAATATATATTGAAGATGGTAAAGTAATAAAAGGTGGTGTTATAAATGATTAACACTACAAAAATTGCTAAAAGTAATCTTAAACAAAATAAATCAAAAAGTATATTAATACTTATAACAATAATTTTATCAACAGGCTTATTATCAGCACTTGCAATGACTTGTGTTGACTGGAGTGAAAGTAATAAAGCAAGAGTAAGAAAGTACTCAGGAACTTTTCATGGTGCATATGCAAGCGTGGATGATGCTACTTATGAGAAAATCAAGATTCATGCAGATATAGAAGATACAGGAGTATCAAATGGTATTGGAATAAAAGAGATTGGCGAAGAAAATAAACTTGGAATAATGTATTTAGATGAAAATGCCATTGAATTTAATAGTACAAAGCTATTAGAAGGAAAACTCCCAACTAAATCTAATGAAATAGTTCTTGATGATATTGCACTTGAAAAATTAGGATATGAAAAAAAGTTAGGTCAAAAGATAGTATTAACTTATGAAGATTTCTCTAAAAAGGGAGAAACGACATCTGAGTTTGTATTAACTGGAATTACAAAAGCTAGTGAAATGGCTAAAATGAAAAAAGCATATACAGCAACAGTTTCAAAAGATTATATGACATCAACAAGAGATATGTCAAAAGAAAACTATATTGTATATATAACACTTAATGGAGTAAATAAATTATCTTCTGGTGAAATTGAATATAAAATTGAAGAGATAGGTGAAGATTTAGAAATAGCAAAGATTAATAGAAAAATAAATGAAGATTATATAAACACTTTAAATCCTGATGAAGAAGTTATGCTTTGGAGAGTAGTAATAGGAGCGGTAGTATTACTATCTAGTATTTTAGTAATATATAATATTTTCTATTTATCTATTGTTACTAAAGTTCAAGAGTTTGGTAAATTAAGAGCAATAGGTGCTACTAAAAAGCAAATAAAAGAAATAGTTCTTAAAGAAGGAATGATTTTATCAATAATAGCAATTCCTATAGGAATTGCCATAGGCTTTATTTTAAATAAGTTCTTATTATCTCAGATGTTTGCATTTACTGAAGATGTACCTAAACTACCTATAGTAATTGGAGTAATAATTATTAGTTTATTAGCAGTTATGCTATCTTTATTAAAACCAATGAAGGTTGCGTCGAAGGTTTCAATAGTTGATGCTGTAAGATACAATGGACAAGAAAATACTAAAAATAAAACTAGAAAAGGCTATAATGCCATAAACTTAAAAAGGCTAGCCTATGCAAACTTAAGTAGAAACAAAAAGCGTACTTATGTAACAATAATATCTTTATCTCTTAGTGGAATTATATTTATTGTTATATCTTGTTGGATGAATAGTATAGATGGAGAGACTATGGCTAGAAATCATTTCCCATCTGATATTGGAATATCTCTAACTAATTATACTTTTGGAGATGATGAAAGTCATCAAACAGAATTAAATCTACTTCAAATGAACAATCCATTAGGAGAAGAATTTGTAAATCAAATGCTTAGTATTGATGGAGTAGCAAAAATAGACAAATCAAAATATTTAAAAGTAGAGTTAAAAGGGGAAGAAACATCTTATAAATATCATAGTTTAGTCGGAACAAATGAAAATGATTTAGAAGAGTTAGAGTTGTATTTAGAAGATGGAAAGATTGATTTAGAAAAACTTAAATCAGGTGAAGAAATAATAATCTATGATTCTTCAACTGTTAAAGAAGCAAATATAAAAGTAGGAGATACAATAACTCTAACAATATACGATGGAGATAAACAAGTAGATAAAGATTTTAAGGTGCAAGCAATAAGTGGTGGATCAGGTAGTTTTGCAGTACATGATGATGTATTAGATAAACTAGTGAAAACAGATGCAACTACATCGTTAGGATTATATGTTGAAAAAGATAAGTATGATAGCGTTAAAGCTTATGTAGAGAACTTAGTAAAAAGCAATGAGTATTTTGAAGCAAGCTACATTGATGATGAAATAGATACATATAAGTTCTTAGTAAGTACTACAAAGGCTATTGGATATAGTTTAGTCGTAATAATTGGGATAATAGGATTTATCAATTTAATAAACTCAATGATAAGCAGTATTATTAATAGAAAGAAAGAACTAGGTATGTTACAAGCAATAGGATTAACTGATAAGCAGTTAGTAAAGATGTTAAATATTGAAGCTATGTTTTATACATCAATAATGTTATTTACTTCATTGACTTTAGGAAATATATTAGGATATATAGCAGTTTATGTATTTAGAAAAACTGGAGGATCATATGCTGTATTTACATTACCTATTGCTCAGATATTAATTATGGTTGTGTGTGTTGTAATTGCACAATTGTTGTTGACTTATTTGATTAGTAAAAACTTTAACAAAGAAAGCCTAATAGACCGTGTACGATATAGTGATTAGGTTGAATTAACTAAAAATTGTTAGTAATTATAGCTCCGTGGATGATGTATAAGTTCTTTGCCATGCAGGCTAAGGGCGTGCCTGAAAATGGCAAGTGAACTTATATATCATCCCCTACGCTAAATTACAAACAATTTTTTTGTTAAAGAACTATGGGAGGAAAAATTAAAAGATAAGATCCTATATTATAATAATGAATGTATTTGCGCTTTGCTTAAAATAGTTATTTATATTTTTATAAAAATTAGTATATTAGATACTTTTTAAATATATGGAATATCATGGTATTATAGAGTTGGATTCTTATTATTTTTCAGGTCTATAAAATTATGTGGGGAAGGTATGTTTTATTTTTTAGAGTTTATTAAAATTATAACTGAGTATGCTTGGATTTAGATGTTACCATTAATTATTTTCGTGTTTATGAAAATATATAAAAAAAAAGATGGAGAAGTATATGAGTCGAATTTAGTGTTGAAGATGATAGGCTTTTATATCTTAGGAGGATTCAATTTCAGCCTTAATGGAATTATTAGTATACCTATATTATTACCTTTAGGTTATTGTATTTACCATTTTTTTATTAAGGATAATGAGAGAAACAATAAAATCGTAAAGCATAAGTGTGCAGTATTTGGAGTTGCTATGCTTTATGTTGGATTTTTAAATGGATTAATTTATAACTCTTTAGAATATAGAGACTATAGAATTAAAAATTATAGCGCTAATGTAAGAGATATTAAAGATGAGTGGAACTATATTAAAGAAAAGCTGTATTTAGATTATAATAATATGCTTGAGGAGTTTAGGATATCTTACGATAAAGATGATAATATTCAGAATGTATATTATTATTTTATTAATGAAAATGAAAATAAACTTTTTATGGTAAGTGATGATCTTGAAGGAAGATATCATATTCAAGTTCAAAAATATAGAGATGATCAAAGTGGATCAACCTGGGGATGGTTTGATGATGATTATAGAAATATTAATGTAGATGAGTTTATGAAGATAATTTCAAATATTGAGTTTGCAAAATCCACTTTAGAAGAAAATAAAAATATTGCAACTTACGATGTGGTTTATTCAGCATATGATACAACTACAGCATCTGATGAGTATGAAAATAGTATAGCTTATATAATTGAGTCAGATGATGGTACTCTATATAGAAAGGCAAAAAGGAGAGAGTTACCTCTTGTAGGGACTAAGATAAATTACATGCCAATGGAAAGAGTTACTGAAGGGCAAACTGAATCAGTAAGTACAGACTGTTATTTATGATTCCCTTCTTATGGTAATATGTTGATTAAAGATAGTACTGAAAAATTGACTATAGAAAATGTTAAGAAAGATAAATTTTTAGAGATTTATAGTGAAGGTAATACTTTTTATGATGTCTATTATTATCTAGATACTGAGTCTTGGGAAGAAATTGACAAGAGTGAGGTAGAGGAATCACCATATTTAATTATTAAGGATGATTGTGATACAACTATAACTATTTATGAGAAAGACAATTATGCCGTATATGAAGATAAAGATGGAACAGCTTATTTTAGAGTAAGTGATTATTCAATGGATAACTTACAAATGATAAAATATCAATAATTAGGGATAATAGCAGATGGACTTAACGGTACAGGGGATACTAAGAAGAGAACTACTAGAAGAATCTAAAATAGTGGCTACTATTACAGAGGTTCATAGAGTTCTTAACTCAGGCAATTCTGTATTTGAATTATATCCTGCATAGCTGGCTAATCCTGAATATATAAAAAATGTAAAATCTATTAATAAAAAAATTAAAGTAGTTTCTTCTGGAGGATTAATATAGATAACATGAATGATTGGCTAGAAAACTAGTAACTAAGTACAAAGAATATAGATTAAGTAAAATAAATAATTAATAGACTATATGAAAATCCTATACAGTAGACAGTTACGATGTTTACGTTATAGGATTTTTTATATATAAGATAAAAGTTAATACTAAATAAAGCATTCTATTTTACCGTATATTAATATTAATAAGATAATAACATAAACATTAAGAAGTAGTATATTAGATTTTTATTCATAAATATGATAAAAATACTGAGGTAATTTAAATTATGGTACATAATAATACGTAATTATAGTATTATAGAAGTTGATAGTTTTAAATAAGATTTATATTATATTTAAAAATAATCGAAAAGTGATATAAGACTAATATATATATTCTTAGTAAGGTGATTTTTTAATGGGAGAGTTTAACATGATGAAAATATTACTTGTAGATGATGAAAAAAAGATATGTGAATTTGTAAAAGCATATCTGGAGAATGAAGGATATAATACAAAGGTAGCATACGATGGCAAAAGTGCTATTGAGTATTTTGATAATGACATATTTGACATAGTAATTCTAGATAGGATGTTACCAGATATTAGTGGTGAAGATGTGTGTAAGTATATTAGAAGCAAATCTAATACACCAATAATAATGCTAACAGCAATGATAGAAGATGAAGAAAGAATTGAAGGTTTTAACTTAGGTTGTGATGATTATATTTGCAAACCTTTTAACGTTAAAGAGCTAATCTTAAGAATTAAAGTATTCTTAAAGAGAAGTGGAAAATTAGATAATAATGAAATCATAAATCTAAATGAAGAAATAATAATTAATACAGCTTCACATGATGTCAAGGTAAGAGGGAATTCAATAATACTAACGAATACAGAATATAAGATATTGTTGATGATGGCATTGAATCCGACAAAAGTATTTACTAGAGAAGAATTATTAGAAAAAGTTATTGATGGTTATCATGAAAAAATGGATAGAGTAATTGATAGTCATATAAAAAATCTAAGGCAAAAGATTGAAGTTGATTCAAGAAATTGTAAGATAATAAAAACTGTTTATGGGGTAGGTTATAAATTTGGAATACAGGTTTAATAAAATATCTCTTAATAAGCATATAATCATATCTTTTGTTACGATTATTACACTGACTATTGTAGTAATTGGAGGTTTTATTCATAATACTTTTAAATCTGAATTTAGTAAATATGTTGATAAAGGAAACAAACAGGAAGTAGAACATTTAGTTTATGATATTAGGAACATGTACTCCTTAAAAGGATTTAGTAAAGATAGCATAAAAGTATTAGGCGAAAGAGCTATAGATAAGGGCATGGCTCTAGAAGTATATGATAGCAATGATAAGCTTATATGGAGTATCTTTGAAGAAGATAAGATGTTATTTAATGATACGCTAAATAGTATTAGTGAAAATATGGAAAAAATTGATAATAACTGGAGCCAAGATCTTGAAGAATACAAATTTGGTATTTATAATGATGATGATAAATTAATAGGATACGGAAAGATTTATCACTTTAAATCTATTTATTATTTAGACAAAGATATTGCATTCTTAAAAATAATGGACAAGATACTATTAATGATAAGTATAATTTCTATTGGCAGTGTGGTAGCAATATCAATTGTGATATCAAAGTCAATATCTCAGCCTATAGAAGAGGTATCACAGATGGCTAAAGATATTGGAGAAGGAAAGCTTAAGTCTACACTTGAATGTGATAGTAGTATCCAAGAAGTAGATGAACTTATTTACTCAATAAATAAATTATCACTAGCATTGAATAATCAAGAAATATTAAGAACAAGATTAACAACGGATATATCTCATGAACTTAGAACACCAATAACCAGCGTTCAAGGACATTTAGATGCCATTATTGATGGTATTTGGGAGCCTACACCAGAAAGGCTAATGAGTATAAGAGAAGAAATTACAAGAATTAGTTATCTAATTGGAGAACTTAGAAAGCTTGCTAAGTACGAAAGTGAAAAAAATAAATTAGATATGAAAAATACTAATATAAAAGCACTAATACAAAACATTGCTTTCAACTATGAAAAAGAAGCTATTAATAAAAACATAGAGATAAATTATGATTTAATGGAAATATGGACAAGAGTTGATAAAAATCAGATTTCACAAGCTATTGTAAATTTACTGTCTAATGCTATTAAATATACTGATTATGGTGGTAAAATAGACATTAAACTTTATGAAGATTATAATTATGTACATATTTCTATAAAAGATAGTGGAATAGGAATACCACAAGCAGATATATACAATATATTTGAAAGGTTTTATAGAGTTGATAAGTCAAGAAATACAGAGACTGGTGGTATTGGCGTTGGTTTAACGATTGTTAAAACTATTATTAGACAGCATAATGGTGAAATATTAGTGAAAAGTGAAATAGGAAAAGGCACTGAGTTTATTATTAAAATACCAAGATAATGTTTAAAAAAGATGAAGCTATGAATTTATTAAGTTATATGATAATTAATAAGTTCATAGCTTTTTTAGATAAGGAAAATGATTTTTGCAAATATGTAAGAAAAACATTAAAAAAATACAAGAAAAAGTAGTTGCGGACACAACTAAAAAGTGTTAGTATTATATAAGTTGCAAATGCAACTAATGATAAAGTATAAATATTAGGTTGCATTTGCAACTAAATTAAATAGGAGTATTAATATGGAAAGAAAGTCAAGAGAACCTATCGGGAAATATATTTCTCAATTATATAGAAAAGGAGGGACACAAATTAGTAAAGAAATCTCTACCTTTGGAATTGGTCAAGGGCAACTAATGTTTTTAACACAACTTTACAGGCAAGATGGTATTAGCCAAGAAGAGCTTACTGAAATTCTCAGAATAGATAAAGGAACTACTGCAAGAGCGATAAAAAAGCTTGAAGAAGAAAACTTAGTAACTAGAATAAAAGATGAGCAGGACAGAAGAGCATATAAAGTTTACTTAACTGACAAGGCAAAATCTATCGAAAGCAACATTTTTGAGATACTTAGAGAATGGGATGAAAAAATAGTAACAAATTTAACAGAAGAAGAAAAAGAAACTTTTACAAGAATCTTAAAGAAGATCTGTATTAATCATAATTTAAGATAAGGAGATGAATGAATGAATGAACAATAGTCAACAAATTTTAGGAACAGAGTCTATTGGAAAATTATTACTTAAGTACTCTTTACCTGCCATAGTAGGGATGATGGTAAATGGTCTTTACAATGTAGTTGATAGAATATTTATAGGAAATATACCTGGTGTTGGACCACTAGCTATAACAGGTCTAGGAGTTACAATGCCAATTATGACGATAATAATGGCATTTGGTATGTTAATAGGAATAGGTACAGCAACAAATATATCTATTAAATTAGGTCAAGGGAAGAAAGATGAAGCACAAAGGCTTTTAGGTAACGTATTGTCATTAGCAATCATAATAGGAATAGTACTTACTGTAGTTGGTCTAACATTCCAAAACCAAATACTTTCCTTATTTGGAGCAAGTGATGCCAGTTTAATTTATGCAAAATCTTATATAAACATAATATTATTAGGTACAGTATTTAACATTACTGCATTTTCTCTAAACCATATTATTAGAGGGGATGGAAGTCCAAAGCTTTCTGCAGCAATAATGATAGTTGGTTGTTTAACTAATATAGTACTTGATGCGTTATTTATATTTGGATTCAAAATGGGAATACAAGGAGCTGCATTAGCTACTATTACTTCTCAATTTATTACAGCTACTTGGGGAGTATCTTATTTCATAAGAGGTAAGTCTAACTTGAAGTTTGATAAGAAAAACCTTAAATTAGATAAATCACTAATAAATATGATATTTGCTATAGGAAGTGCACCTTTTGCAATGCAAATAGCAGCTAGTTGTGTTCAAATAATATGCAATAATTCGCTTAAGACTTACGGTGGAGATTTAGCTATAGGAGCTATGGCTACAATAAACTCAATAATAATGATGGTTGGCATGCCAATAGTTGGTTTAAGTCAAGGTGCTCAACCAATTATAGGATTTAATTATGGACGTAAGCAATATGATAGAGCTACAAAAACATTAAAGATATGCGTTGTTGCGGCAACTATAGGTTTATGTTTTGGATGGGTAATAGTTCAGTTCTTCCCAGAACCAATAGTAGCTATGTTTAATAGTGATGAGGAACTAGTTAGAATATCTGTTGATGGAATAAGAAAATACTTAATGTTTATGCCTTTAATAGGTATGTCTATGATAGGTTCAAACTATATCCAGTCAATAGGTAAAGCAAAACACGCAATGTTTTTAAGTTTATTAAGACAGGTAATATTGTTAGTACCTATGATGCTTGTATTACCGAGATTTTTTGGACTTAACGGTGTTTGGTTTGCACAACCAGTAGCAGATTTTATTTCATGTGTAGTAACATTTATAGTTGTTAAAATAGAAGTTAATAAACAAAAATTTCTAGTAAAAGAAGAGTTAGTAGACGTTTTAGCATAGATAATTTTAAAGCCTGAGAAATATTTATATTTACTCAGGCTTTTATTATATTAATTTTTAAAACTCATAATCGTCAGCAACATAATTTATCATATCATTTGCTGAAGTCAGGTAGTAATATATATGAGTCATCATTTCAGAATAAAACATCCTAGAATGTTGGTTAGCATCTATTAGAAGCTGATCTATTAGGTTAATTTGTTCTTGGATACTAATTTCTAAAATGTCTACAATAGCATATAGCCTAGCTATTAATAAGACATCATCTTTAGATTTCTTCGAGCTGCTTTTCTGAAAATTCAAATTGCTTCTTATTGTATTAAGATTACTTAAAGTAAAGTTTAATTGTTTATATAATTATTTTGAGTCATTTTTAATATCATATGGATTAATGTCAATTGCATAAAGATAATCTCTTACACGTACAATTTCAGAATATATTTTTCCTAACTCCTTGTTATATGTTGTAGTCGCTTCTTTACATGGTTCAATTATATTATTTGAATTTGCATATGTAGAATTAGGAAATAAGAAAAGTATTAAAACAATAGAAAATAAATAATAGTATTTTTTCAAAGTAATACCTCCATAATGAGTAGTTTTATAGCCATAATAATTATAATGTCTTAAATATTTTTACCTAAAAAAGATTTTTTATTTATAGTATTATTTTTAAAGAAGTATTATGGGTTATTTTATTACAATATTAAGTGGTTGATAATTTTAAAATGCAATTTATAAAAAATATTTAATAGAAGTGATAATAAATTTATTTTATTTCATTTTATCTATTGTAAATCTTTTATTAATAAGTTGTGGCACAATTTATAGGAATTTTGGAGGTGAATATGGCATGTAATGAAGCAAATTATATAAAAAGAGAAAGAGGACTCACTAGAATATATAGTAGATAAATATCTACCATTAGTTAAAGGTGTGTATTATAAGGTATTATATTCACTTAATAACGATGGGGTAATTGAAGTGTGTATAAATGATGTATTCCTTTCAGTATAGAATAATTCAAAAAATGCACAGGTGAATCTGAAGATCTTAGAAAGTAGATATGTGCAATAGCAAAGTTTAAAGCTATAGATTGTTACAGAAGAGAAGTAAAGAAGCAAGGCTAGAAGATAAGATTAGTAGTGAAAGCAACTTGGTTGAAGATGAATTATTAGCAATAGAAGAAAGAGAAGAGTTAAATGGGTGTAATAAATACTCTCTCTCCAGTAGATAGAGGTCGATTTTATAGATAAAGAACTGGATACATCAGGTTTTGCAGGGTTAGAAGGAAAGTTTATAGATGAATATACATTTGTAGGTATGCAAAATATAAGCTTAGTACAATGGATATAGAAGATGAAATACCAGACGAATTTAACTTCCAAATAAAAATTAATGTAATAGATAACTATGCAATTAGTGGAAATGATAAAGATCATGTTATCATTGGAACGTGGGCTTTTAAGGTGCATGTAAAAGTAAATAAAGAATTAAGAACTGTAATAAATGTAAAAAGTGAAAATGGTAAAGTGCTTCAAATGTCAGAAAGTGGAGTAAGTAAAGATAATAAAGGTGAGATGGGTATCTATATGCCTCCATCTGAAGAATATAAAAATATACGAGTGGTAGTTGAAAAGCCAATATTAGTTACTATTGAAGGTCAAGAAGGAACTTATGATGAAGTAGATAAAGAAGTAGTATTTGATCAAGTTATAAATATAGAAAAATAAAAATAGAACATAAAAATACATTTTCTCATAAAATATTGTAAAAGAATATGAGGGGATGTATTTTTGTGTATGAAAGTAAAAGAATAATAAAAAAAGCAAGAGAAAATATATATAAATACACTTTAGTAAATTTAAATTTAAGATCTGAAAAATCAACAGACTCACCTATAATTACAGTAATACCTAAGGGGGCTAAAATAGAAGTTTTAGATTCTGAGGAATATTGGTTAAAAGTAGTATATTATAATAACAAAGGATATGTTTATAGGGATTTTGTATCTAAAAGTAAATATACTTGGAGCAATCTTAATTTAAGAAAAGATAAATCAATAAGTACTGATATAATAACTGTAATTCCTGAAAAGTCAAGAGTTGAGGTATTAGAAGATGATGGTGATTGGTCTAAGGTAGTATATGATGATATGGTTGGTTATGTATTTAATTATTTTTTATCAGATGATGGAAATAAACCAAATGCATTTGATTATAAATATTTTTACACTGACATGACTAGATTTGTTAATGAAAATAATATAAAAAGTCCTACCAATTATTTACTAACAACTGACCTAAAGAGCAAATATACTTATGTTTTTAAAAAGGAAGATGGTAAATGGGTACAGTTACACAAATGGAAATGCACAGTTGGAAAGGCTGAAACACCTACTATTACAGGTATATTTTATATAAATGGTAGAAAGCCATCATTTGGAACAGAGAATTATTCTGTAAAGTATGCAACAAGAATTAAAGATGGTTATTATTATCATTCTATTTTATATGATTCAACAGGAAGCTATGTAATAGATTCACGACTTGGTCAGGCGCTTAGTCATGGATGTATAAGATTAGAGACTGAGAATGCAAAGTGGATATATGAGAATATATTAGATACAACACCTGTAATTATTCAATAATTAAATCTTTATATTTATAAATTGATAAAAATAGATGATAAATATTATCTTAATAAAAAGCAGAAAAGTTACTGCTTTTTATTAAGTAGATAATAATATATTAGAAGTATTTCCAATAAATAACTATACTAATTAATGCAAAAATTATTGTATAAGCTAGTGAAACTACAAATGGGACATTGAAATGGAATTTTACAAAATGATCTTTAGTACGAGTTTCGCTAGCCATAAATCTTTTATGAGATGCATTAGTTAATTCTGTAGTAAACCCACCCTCACTAGAGAAAAACCAAATTATAATAGTAAATAACAAACCAGTCATAAATGATAATTCTAAAAACTCCACTTTAAACAGATTACACAATAAATAGTTTGAAGCAAGTAGAACAATTAAAGTGATAGATCCTGAGATTAACTTTTTCAATAAATCACCCCCTATTATATAAAAATAAGTTTAGTCATGAATTTATGTAATAATAATCTAAGTGTTTTAGATATATAAGATAATTATATTTTATTCGAAGAGTAAGTGGTACATTTACTTTTTATAATTTATTGAAAATATAGAAAATTTAAAATATGTTAAGTTTTTAAGTATAGTAAAGACTTGTTTTCTTGTTTGTTATATTTTAGATATGATAAGCTGCTGTATAAATTTTTTATATATGGCAATTTAATCAAAAATATTTGTGAATAATATATATTGTTGGTTAAAATTTATATTATTAATGAATAATGATTTTAAATTTTAGATAAATGGGTATTTAACATTGCATTAGAGATTGTAGTAAATCATTATATTTTAAAATTAGAATGATGGTAAGTTACGAATTCTGTATATTAGATTTTTGACAATAGGGAGTGTGCTGTATGAACTCAGGATAAAAACAATAGAATAATATATGCTAATAAGTGTCTTTATAATAACTTTAGATACCCTTTGGACTTAGAAGATTATAATATTGAAAAATTTCAGCGAATTAATTTAGATATTTAGAAAGTATTGCTTTTTAACATAAGTTAAGACATTATGATGTTTTCAAGTATAACAAAAATGTATATAAACTGTAGTGAGTAATTATGATAAATGTGGTTATTTAATATCTATGTTAATTGATGTTACAGATATTAACTAGAATAATAAATCTTATACAGATAAAATATTTTGAGAATATTTATTGATAATATACCAGAATTGATCTTTTATAAAGAGAAAAATTTAAGGTATTTAGGTATCAATAAAAAATATATTAAACACAAGAATAAAAGATATTAAGTACCTTTTGCAGTTATAATAGTTTTTTATATATACAAAGAATTATACTAACAAATAAAGGAAAGTCATTAGTTTTTCTTTTTAATAAAAGGTGATAGTAGATATATTAATATCATAGAACCTCAATATTTTAAGTATATATATAATAATGAACTTATAATTTAGAGGTGAAAATATGAATAAGAGTTATATCGATATACAAATTAGAAATTTAGAAAATGCTATAAAAATGACAGAGCAATATATGAATATGGCTGATAACCAATATATGCTTAACTGTTTAAGAATGCAAAGATTGTATTTGAAAAACAAAATAAGTTATTTAGAAATGGTCAAAGAGCAAGACACAGTTGAGACGATCTATTCAAATAATTCATTTACAATGGAAGAAATAGAAAAAAATTATAATGGAGAAAATGGAAGTCCATCATACGTTGTAGTTAACAAAATAGTTTATGATGTAAGTAATGTAGGTTCTTGGGGTGGCGGAATGCACCATGGATTATTAGCAGGTAACAACCTTACTAATGAATTTAATTCTTGTCATTATGGGAACGTAGAATCATTAAAAAAAGTAGCGCCAATAGTTGGATATATTGTTGAAGAACAATAATATAAAATCAATTAATAGATAAAGGTAGAAAATGACTTATGATAATAAATACAGGAAATAGAACAGATATACCAGCTTATTTTAGTAAATGGTTTTTTAATAGAATTAAGGATGGATATGTTTATGTTAGAAATCCATATTATTTTAATCAGGTAACAAAATACAGGTTAACACCTGATATAGTAGATTGTTTAGCGTTTTGTAGTAAAAATCCAGAACCTTTTATTACAAGAATTAGTGAAATAAAGGATTTTTCACAATTTTGGTTTATAACAATCACTCCATATGATAAAGACATAGAACCTAATGTGCCTTTAAAAGAAAAAGTTATAGAAAGTTTCAAAAAGTTATCAGATATTGTAGGTTTAAAAAATATAGAATGGAGATATGATCCGATTTTTATTAATGAAAAATATAGTCTCCAATTTCATATAGAAAGTTTTGAAAAAATGGCTTCTTCTCTTAGTGGATATACAAATTATTGTATAATTAGTTTTGTAGATCTGTATGAAAGTACAAAGCGTAATTTTATTAATATTAAAGAGGTATCCTATGAAGAGCGTAAAATTTTAGCAGAGAAATTTGTTTCTATTGGAGAAAAATACAACATAAGAATTAAAACCTGCTTAGAAGGTGAAGAGTTCTCTAAATGTGGTGTTGATTGTAGTGGATGCATGACTAAACAAGTAATTGAGCGTGCAATTAATAATAATATCAAAGTACTAACAAATAAAATAGCAACAAGAAAAGGATGTAGTTGTCTTCTTGGAAATGATATAGGGGTATATAATACTTGCGCTCATGGTTGTATATACTGCTATGCAAATTATAATCATAATATAGTTAAAGATAATATTAAGAATCATGATCCAAATTCACCTTTATTAATTGGGAATATTATGGAGAATGATGTTATAAAAGAAGCAAAACAAGAAAGCTATATAGACGGACAGATAACATTCTTTTAATAAACAAAATTAATTAAATGAAAATATATATTTTTAGAAAAGCTGTATCTTCTTACTATTTATTATAGTAAATGAGATACAGTTTTTCTAATAAAGAAGATATATTCAACCATCTTTAAATAGTTAGTTATTAATGATCATGATTAATAAAATTATTAATCATTTTAGCGTTTAGGCTTATGTATTTATCTAATAAAAATTTCTCTATTCTTTTAAACTAAATAGCCTCTGCTAATTCATTCTTCATAACATCTCATCTTACTGTATCCTTTAAAGTTTCGCTGATTATCATAAAGCCAGTATGAGTGCATAGTTTCTATAATTATACATGCTTATAAAACAATAGAAAGGGAAATCTATAGAAATTATATTTATATTCTAAGGGCAGCCTACTAACCTTTGCTTATAATGTTAAGAACAACAAGTAACAAATCATTATACCAATTGAAGGGAATATGTATGATTTTTCTTTCTTACCGTTTAAGACAAAGAACATAAGAGGAGTAGCTATTGCTCCAAATAGAATAAGATATACTATATTTTTATCGTCAAACAAATAGATAGTTCCTTTAGTATATATAAAATCAGCAATAAAAATCACAAGAAAGTTAAATATATTACTGCCTAAGATATTTCCAACTGCAACGTTAAAGTTCTCTCTTTTTACTAAGGTAATACACGTAGTAACTTCAGGTAAGGAAGTGGCAATTCCAAGGAATAATGCACCGGCTAGTCCTGCGCCTAAGTTCAATTTTGTAGATATAATATCAGTTATGTATGTTATTAAAATGCTAAATAAAACTAAGCCAATACTTGAAATTACAAATCTAAATATTATTTGATTTAAACTCAAGTCAATTTTAGTATTATCTTCCTCAATTTCTTCATTATCATCGCTTGCCATTGTTTTAATTCCTATTATATATAAAGTGAGTATAAATATAGACGTTATGCTTAAACCTAAAACTTCAAAGTTAGCCAGCTTAAATAAGTTTAATATTAATGCTATATAAATGAAAAATAATAGTAGTGTTGTAGTACTATGGATTTTAGAAATAGAAGCATTTTTGAATATTTTACCACTAAGTAAAACTAAAATAGAAAAAATTGTTAAGTTGAACAAATTGCTACCAAGTATGTTGCCAATAGAAAGACTAGGATTATCCAACAAAATAGTAGCTGATACAGTAGTTAGTAGCTCTGGCAAAGATGTAACTGCTGATAATAATATCCCTCCTATAAATGCTCCAGACAAGGTTGTAGTCTTATCAATTAAATCAATATACTTAGCAGTCTTTATAGATAAGAAGATAACTAATGTTGCCACAATGGCGTAAGATAAATAATTCATATGTAACCTCCAAATTTATATCAAGTAAAAATAATTTAAGCTTATTAAAAGTTAAAAATATCTATTTATCATTATTAACTATTTTTTTTAGAAAAAAACTCACAAATAAAATTAATTCATGAAAGATAACTAATAAAAAATATTAATAACCAGATAGCTATAGGTTGGTTATTCAAAATTAATTATTACTTAATAAAAATAATTTTATATAAGTTAAGGAAATTTTACTTTTTATTGTCATAATCAAAAATAGCCTTCATATAATTTAATAAATACAGTAGAAAACGGTTGGAAAGTAAGGTAGAAAATCAAAAGATTAAATTATAGGGGGAAAAATTATGTTTACTAATATAATCTGTGAAAAGATAGATCATATTTATAAAATAACTATAAATAGAGAAAAACAATTAAATGCTCTTAACAAGGACGTTTTAGAAGAGCTTGATAAAGCAATAGATATTTTAAACAATGATGAAGGTATCTTTGTGGGAATAATAAGTGGACAAGGTCGAGCTTTTGTCGCAGGTGCAGACATTAATGAAATGAAAGATATGAACTTTGAAGAAGGACGTAAATTTTCAGAAGAAGGAAATCGAGTATTTAGAAAAATAGAATCTTCACCTAAACCAATTATTGCAGCAATAAATGGATTTTGCTTAGGTGGAGGCTTAGAGTTAGCCATGAGTTGCGATATAAGAATAGCATCACAAAAAGCAAAGTTAGGTTTAGTTGAATTAAATATTGGAATAATTCCCGGATTTGGAGGAACACAAAGGTTACCAAAAATAGTAGGGATAGGAAAAGCTAAAGAGCTTACATATAGTGCTAAAATTATTGATGCAAAGGAAGCATTAAAAATTAACCTTGTGAATACAGTTATAGAGGAAGATAAATTAATGGACGAGACTATAAAAATGGCAAAGGATATATCAACTAAGGGTCAGCTTGCAGTAAGATATGCAAAAATTGCAATAAACCAAGGTTTAGATATGAGTATTGATAATGGTATTAAATTAGAAAGCAACTTATTTGGTATGTGTTTTGCAAGTTATGATCAAAAAGAGGGTATGGAAGCTTTTTTAGAAAAGAGAGAAGCTAACTTTGACTTGAAAAAAGATATAAAGTAAATAATTTATTACAAAATTAGAAGTAGTAGAAATCCGTTATAAAAATATTAAGAGTTTCAGGGGGACAAACTATGAAAATAATGGTAATAGGCAGTGGCACAATGGGCTGTGGTATATGTGAAGTACTAATGTCTAATGATCAAGAAGTAATTTTGCATGATATAAAAGATGAGTTAATAGAAAAAGGCGTACAAGTAATATCTAAAAGCTTTGAAAAAAAGGTAGCAAAAGGAAAGATATCTCAAGAAGATAAAAAGAAAATGATTAATAACTTATCAGCAACAACAAATTTAAGAGAAGCCGTAGAATGTGATTTAGTAATAGAAGCAATATATGAAGATATAGAAGCTAAAAAGAAATTATTCAAAGAACTAGATTATATATGTCAAAAGAAAACAATTCTAGCAAGTAATACATCATCTCTATCAATAACTGAAATTTCTCTAAGTACTAAAAGAGCTGAAAAGGTAATAGGAATGCACTTTTTCAATCCAGCACAAATTATGAACCTTATAGAAGTAATAGATGGAATCTTTACTTCTGATGAAACTCACGATAAAATAGTCAACCTTTCTAACAGTCTAAATAAAACACCAGTTAACGTAAAAGAATCACCAGGTTTTATAGTAAATAGAATACTAGTACCTATGATAAATGAAGGTATAGGAATTTATGCTGAAGGTATAGCAAGTGTAGAAGATATTGATAATGCATTAAAATTAGGAGCTAATCATCCAATAGGGCCATTAGCACTTGGAGATTTAATAGGACTTGATGTTTGTTTAAATATTATGGAAGTTTTATATAAAGAATTTGGAGATACAAAATATAGACCTCATCCACTACTTAGAAAAATGGTAAGAGGAAATATGCTAGGACGAAAAACTAATAAAGGTTTTTATGATTATAAATAGTTATAGGGGGGCTTTAATATGAAAGAAGTAGTAATAGTTTCAGCTGTTAGAACTCCAATAGGTACATTAGGTGGATGCCTAAAGGATGTAAGTTGTGTTAACCTTGGAAGTATAGCAGCTAAGGAAGCAATAAGTAGAGCAAACATAAATCCAGAATTAATTGATGAAGTAATAATAGGTAATGTACTTAGTGCTGGACTTGGACAAAATGTGGCAAGACAAGTAGCTATAAAAGCAGGGGTACCTGTTGAAGTTCCAGCATTATCAATAAATAAGGTATGTGGTTCTGGACTTCGTGCAGTAACAATGGCTGCACAATTTATAGCTTTAGGTGACTGTGATGTAGTATTAGCTGGCGGATGTGAAAGTATGAGTAACTCTCCTTACTTAATACCAAAAGGAAGATATGGTTACAGTTTAGGCAATAACACATTGATAGATAGTTTAGTAAATGATGGACTTACTGATGCTTTTAATAACTACCATATGGGAATAACTGCAGAAAATTTAGCAGAAAAATTTGATATTAGTAAAGAAGAACAAGATGAATTTGCCTATATTAGTCAACAAAGAACTAAAAAAGCTCAATTAACAGATAGATTTAGTAGTGAAATAGTAGAAGTAAAAATACCTCAAAGAAAAGGTGATGCAATAATAATTTCTACAGATGAACATCCAAAGCATAACACTACTATAGAAAAGCTATCAAAACTGAGACCTGCTTTTAAGAAAGATGGAACTGTAAGTGCTGGAAATGCATCTGGAATAAATGATGGTGGTGCAATGGTTGTTGTTATGTCTAAGGAAAAATGTGATGAACTAGGACTTAAACCATTAGCTAGCATTATATCATACGCATCTGCTGGAGTAGATCCTACAATAATGGGTTATGGGCCAGTACCAGCAACTAAAAAAGCATTAGATAAAGCTAACTTATCTTTAGAAGATATAGATTTAATAGAAGCTAATGAAGCTTTTGCAGTCCAATCATTAGCAGTATCTAAAGGATTAAATTTTGATATGGAAAAAGTAAACGTAAATGGTGGAGCAATAGCACTTGGTCATCCTATAGGTGCTAGTGGATGTAGAATTTTAGTTTCGCTTATTCATGAAATGCATAGAAGAGAAGATTGTAATTTAGGTCTTGCTACTTTATGTATAGGTGGAGGACAAGGTACAAGCTTAATAGTTAATAAGTTATAAAACTTTAATGCTAAATTTTATTATATAAAGCTATTAAATTAGAGTCAATCGATTTTAAAAAGAGGTGAAAAGTATGAAAAAATATGAATTATTAAAACAAATGTATAAAGAATTTACTGAAAATGAAGTTGCACCAATTGCACATGAAATAGATGAAGAAGAAAAATTTCCTTATGAGACAGTAGAGAAAATGGCAGAGTGTGGAATGCTTGGTATTCCCTTCCCTAAAGAATATGGTGGAGAAGGGGGAGATGTAGTCGGTTATATTATGGCTGTTGAAGAATTATCAAAAGCTTGTGGCACAACAGGGGTAATATTATCTGCACATACTTCTCTAGGAGCAACACCAATATATGAGTTTGGAAGTGAAGAACAAAAACAAAAATTCTTAGTTCCACTTGCTAAAGGAGAAAAGATTGGAGCCTTTGGACTTACTGAACCAAACGCAGGAACAGATGCTTCTGCACAACAAACTACTGCTGTTGAAGATGGAGATCATTATATATTAAACGGAAGTAAAATATTTATAACAAATGCAGGAGTTGCTGATATTTATATAATTATGGCAATGACTGATAAATCTAAGGGAACTCGTGGAATATCAGCATTTATAGTTGAAAGAGATACTGAAGGTTTTACTGTAGGGAAGAAAGAGAAAAAACTTGGAATTAGAGGTTCTGCAACATGTGAATTAATATTTGAAAACTGTAGAATTCCTAAAGAAAACTTACTTGGTAAAGTAGGTCAAGGCTTTAAAATAGCCATGAAAACTTTAGATGGTGGACGTATAGGAATAGCAGCTCAAGCCTTAGGAATAGCTCAAGGAGCACTAGATTCTACAGTTAGCTATGTAAAAGAAAGAAAACAATTTGGAAGAAGCTTATCAGCATTTCAAAATACTCAATTTGTTTTAGCTGATATGAAAACGAAAATAGAAGCGGCTAGACACTTAGTGTATAGTGCAGCTGATAAGAAAAATGAAGGTAAACCATACAGTGTAGAGGCTGCAATGGCAAAGCTTTATGCTTCAGAGGTAGCTATGGAAGTAACTGTTAAAGCTGTCCAACTTCACGGAGGATATGGATATACTCGTGAATACGATGTTGAAAGAATGTTAAGAGATGCAAAAATAACCGAGATTTATGAAGGAACTTCAGAAGTTCAAAAAATGGTTATTAGTGCAGATTTACTTAAATAGCAAAATATTTGGAGGAGTAAATTATGAATATTTTAGTTTGTATTAAACAAGTTCCTGATACTACGGAAGTAAAATTAGATCCTAAGACTGGTACTTTAATAAGAGATGGAGTACCAAGTATTATAAACCCTGATGATAAAGCAGGATTAGAAGAGGCTTTAAATATAAAAGATAAAACAGATTCTACTGTAACAGTAATAACTATGGGACCACCTCAAGCTAAACATGCTTTAAATGAAGCTTTAGCAATGGGTGCTGATAGAGGAATATTACTTACTGATAGAGCTTTTGCAGGTGCAGATACTTTAGCTACTTCATCTACTATTGCTGGTGCTATTAAAAAATTAGATTATGATTTAATAATAGCTGGAAGACAAGCAATAGATGGAGATACAGCACAAGTTGGACCTCAAATAGCACAGCACTTAAATATACCTTCAATAACTTATGTTGAAAAGTTAGATATAGAAGGTGATAGCGTAATAGTAAATAGAGCTTTTGAAGATGGACACCAAGTAATAAAAGCAAAAATGCCACTTCTTATTACTACATTAAAGGAAATGAATACTCCAAGATATATGAGAGTAGGCTTAATATACGATTGTGAGAAGGAAGATAAAATAGAGACTTGGAGTGTTAATGGAATAGAAGTTAATTTAGAAGAAATAGGTCTTAAAGGATCTCCTACAAAAGTTAAAAAATCTTTCACTAAAGGAGTAAAAGCTTGTGGTGTAGTTCATGATGTTGATGAAAAACAAGGAGCTAAGTTGATAGTAGATGCTTTATGTGAAAAGTATATTATAACGAAATAGTTAAGGGGGGATAAAGATGAGTGTAATGGTTTTTATTGAACAAAGAAACAGTAATATACAAAAAGTTTCTTTAGAATTGTTAGGAAAAGGAAAAGAATTAGCTCATAAGCTTAATGATAAAGTTAGTGCAGTTTTATTAGGTAATGATGTAGAAAAATTATGTAAGGATCTTATCTATTATGGAGCAAATGAAGTAATTTGTGTAGATAATGAAAACTTAAAAGATTATATGACTAGCACATATACTAAAGCATTATGTGAAGTAATAAATAAAAAAGAACCAGAAATAGTTTTAATAGGAGCAACTACGATAGGAAGAGATTTGGCTCCAAGAGTAAGTGCAAGTATACATACTGGACTTACTGCAGACTGTACTTCTCTAGATATAGATGAAGAAACTAAAGGACTACTTATGACTAGACCTGCTTTTGGTGGAAACATAATGGCTACAATAGTTTGCCCAGAGCACAGACCACAAATGAGTACAGTAAGACCTGGAGTTATGGAAAAGCTTGAAAAAGATAGCTCACTTGTAGGAAATATAGAAATGTTTGAAGTTGATTTTGAGGAAAGTGATAAGAATGTTGAGATTATTAAGTTTGTAAGTGAAAACATCAAAAAGGTTAATATAGAGGATGCAAAAATATTAATTTCTGCTGGTCGTGGTATGGGTTGTAAGGAAAATCTTGATGATATTTATGAGTTAGCAGAAATACTAGGTGCAGAGGTAAGTTCATCTCGTGCAGTAGTTGATGCTGGATGGCTAGATAAGTCAAGACAAGTTGGTCAAACGGGAAAAACAGTAAGACCAGACTTATATATAGCTTGTGGAATATCTGGAGCTATTCAACATTTGGCTGGAATGGAAGAATCTGAATTTATAATTGCTATAAATAAAAATCCAAGTGCTCCGATATTTGAAGTTGCTGATGTTGGTATAGTTGGAGATGTTAATAAGGTAATTAAAAACCTTATAGAAGAATTAAGAAACTAAGGGGGGGGGACTTTAATGATGGCTATGATAAGAGTAAGAATGGGTAGTAATGATGCTCACTATGGAGGTGATTTAGTAGATGGTGCAAAGATGCTACAGTTATTTGGAGATGTGGCTACTGAATTATTAATAAGAAATGACGGAGATGAAGGTTTATTTAAAGCCTATGATAATGTGGAATTTATGGCACCGGTTTATGCAGGGGATTATATTGAAGCAGTTGGTGAGATAGTTAACTCTGGAAATTCTTCAAGAAAAATGGTTTTTGAAGCTAGAAAAGTTATTATACCAAGACCTGATATAAATGATTCAGCAGCAGAACTTTTGAGTGATCCAATAGTAGTTTGTAGGGCAAGTGGTACTTGTGTAGTAACTAAAGATAAACAAAGATATTAAAAATGTTTTTAATAATAGATATAAAATAGGGGGTCTTAATATGGAAAAGTTGATTATTACGGCAGCTATTTGTGGAGCAGAAGTAACAAAAGAGCATAATCCAAGTGTTCCATACACTGTAGAGGAAATAGCTAGAGAAGCAAAGTTGGCTTATGATGCAGGTGCATCGATAATACATCTTCATGTTAGAGAAGATGATGGAAAACCAACTCAAGATATAAATAGATTTAGAGATTGTATAAATGCAATAAAAGAAGTATGTCCTGATGTTATTATTCAGCCATCTACTGGTGGAGCAGTTGGAATGAGTAATAATGAAAGAATTCAACCTGTAAACTTATTACCAGAAATGGCAACCCTAGATTGTGGTACTTGTAACTTTGGTGGAGATGATATCTTTGTCAATACAGAAAACACTATAAAAGAGTTTGGGGAAAAGATGATAGCTTTAGGTGTTAAGCCAGAAATAGAAGTATTTGATAAAGGTATGATAGATATGGCTTTAAGACTTAATAAAAAAGGATTTATAAAAGATAGTATGCATTTTAACTTTGTAATGGGTGTTAATGGAGGAATAAGTGCTACATATAGAGATTTAATTTTTATGAAAGAAAGTATTCCTTCAAATGCTACTTTTACAGTAAGCGGTATAGGAAGATCTCAATTTGAAATGGCTGCATTTTCTATATTACTAGGTGGTCATGTAAGAGTTGGATTTGAAGATAATGTATATATGCAAAAAGGAGTTTTGGCAAAATCTAATGGTGAGTTAGTAGAAAGAGTAGTAAAAATAGCTAATGTTCTTCAAAGAGAAATAGCATCACCTAAGGAAGCTCGTGAAATCTTAAGCCTAAATGGGGGGAAATAAATGATTAAATTAGTTTCTTTAGATAAAATAAAAAGATTATTAAAAGATGATATGACAATTATGATTGGTGGTTTCTTAGGTTGTGGAACAAGTGAGATATTAATAGATGCAGTAATCGATTCAGGAGTTAAGAATCTTACAATAATAGGTAACGATACTGCCTTTGTAGATAAGGGAATAGGAAGACTAATAGTGAATAATCAAGTTAAGAAAATAATAGCATCTCACATAGGCACAAATCCAGAAACAGGAAGACTTATGAATGAAGGAAAGGTAGAAGTTGAATTATCTCCACAAGGTACTTTAATAGAAAGAGTTAGAGCTGGTGGTTATGGCTTAGGTGGAATACTTACACCAACTGGTGTTGGAACAATAATAGAAGAAAATAAAGAAAAGATAGTTGTAAATGGAGAAGAGTTTTTACTTGAGTTACCTCTTAGAGCAGACTTAGCTTTAATAAAAGGAAGTATTGTTGATGACTTTGGTAACACAATTTATAAAGGAACTACTAAAAACTTTAATCCTATGATTGCTATGGCTAGTGATTTAGTAGTAGTTGAAGCTGAGACCCTTGTAGAATGTGGATGCTTAAATAAAGATATGATAATGACTCCTGGAGTCGTAGTTGACTTTATAGTTAGGGAGGAAAAATAAAATGAATGCAAAAGAGATTATAGCAAAAAGAGTAGCTAAAGAACTTAAAGATAATGATTTAGTAAACTTAGGGATAGGATTACCTACTTTAACAGCTAATTATATAGATCCAAGTATAAAAGTTACCTTCCAATCAGAAAATGGAATGGTTGGTATGGGAAAACTAGCTAAAGATGATGAAATAGATGTAGATATTACCAATGCTGGTGGACAATACGTAACTATAAATGAAGATGGTGCATTCTTTGATACATCTATGTCTTTTGGGCTAATAAGAGGTGGTCATGTTGATATAACAGTTCTAGGTGCTTTAGAAGTTGATCAACATGGAAATCTTGCAAACTGGATAGTTCCAGGAAAAATGGTTCCAGGTATGGGGGGGGCTATGGATCTTGTTGTGGGAGCTAAGAAAGTAATAGTTGCAATGGTTCACACTGTTAAAGGTAAGTCTAAGATTTTAAAAAACTGTAAATTACCACTAACAGCTAAAGGTGTTGTAGATATGATAATAACAGAACAAGCTGTAATGGAAGTAACTAGCGAAGGTCTTTTAGTAAAAGAAATTAGTAAGGATGTAAGTGTTGATGAATTAAGAGCGATGACTGAAGCATATTTAATAATACCTGAGAATGTGAAAATAATGGAAGAATAATGAATAATAAAAAGTGCTTAATAGGTTAAGTAAATTAATAAATAGGGGGATTTAATCATGAAAGGATGCAAATACGGAACACACAGAGTTATAGGAGAAAATGTACTACCACAACCAGCTAAGAAAATAAACAATAGTATGGAACTTTATGATAATGAAGTACTTATAGATGTTCAAGCTTTAAACATAGATTCAGCAAGTTTTACTCAAATAGAAGAAGAATGTAAACACGATGTAGAAAAAATAAAATCAAGAATAATTGAAATAGTATCACAAAAAGGGAAAATGCAAAATCCAGTAACAGGTTCTGGTGGTATGTTAATAGGTACTATAGAAAAAATAGGATCTGACTTAATAGGAAAAATTGATTTAGAAGTTGGAGATAAAATAGCTACATTAGTTTCATTATCTCTTACTCCACTACAAATAGATGAAATAATAGATATTAAACCAGATATAGATAGAGTTGAAATAAAAGGAAAAGCAATATTATTTGAAAGTGGAATATATGCAAAACTTCCTAAAGATATGGAAGAAACTTTAGCACTAGCTGCTCTTGATGTGGCAGGGGCACCAGCTCAAACACAAAGACTAGTAAAAGAGGACGATAGTGTATTAGTTTTAGGAGCTGCAGGTAAGTCTGGTATGTTATGTTGCTATGAAGCTAAGAAAAAAGCAGGTAAAAATGGTAGAGTTATGGGATTAGTAAGAAAAGAAGAACAAGGAAAGTTCTTATTAGAAAATAAATTAGTGGATATAGCAATAGTAGCTGACGCACAAAATCCAAATGAAGTATTAGAAAAAGTTTTAAAAGCAAATGACGAAAAAGAAATTGATTTATGTATAAACTGTGTAAATGTACCTAATACAGAAATGACTTCTATATTACCAGTTAAAGATGAAGGAACAGTATACTTCTTCTCTATGGCTACATCATTTACAAAGGCAGCACTTGGAGCTGAGGGTGTAGGTAAAGATGTAAACATGATAATAGGAAACGGATACACAAAAGGTCATGCAGATGTAACTATAAGTTCATTAAGAGAAAGCGAAACTTTAAGAGAAATATTTAAAAATTTATATGTATAGTAGGGGGATTAAAATATGAATAGGAAGATATTTTTGGATGTTAAAAATGAGGACTGGAATGACTGGAGATGGCAAGTAAGAAATAGAATAACTACTGTTGAAGAATTAAAAAAATATATACCACTTACAGAAAGTGAAGAAGAAGGCGTTAGAAAATGTCTTGAAAATTTAAGAATGAGTATTACACCATACTACCTATCATTAATAGATCCCACTAATCCAAATGACCCTATTAGAAAACAGGCAATCCCAACTTATAATGAATTAAAAATATCTGCTGCTGACTTAGATGACCCATTACATGAAGAAGGAGATTCTCCAGTACCAGGATTAACACATAGATATCCAGATAGAGCTCTTCTTTTAGTAACAGACCAATGTGCAATGTACTGTAGACACTGCACTAGAAGAAGATTTGCAGGACAAAATGATGATGCTCTACCATTTAGCCAAATAGATAGAGCTATAGAATATATAAGAAATACTCCTGTAATAAGAGACGTATTATTATCAGGTGGAGATGCACTTCTAATGAGTGATGAAAATTTAGAATATATCATAAAGAAACTAAGAGAAATACCACATGTAGAAATAATAAGAATAGGAAGTAGAACGCCTGTAGTTTTACCTCAAAGAATAACTGACGATTTTGTAAACATGCTAAAAAAATATCACCCAATTTGGTTAAATACTCATTTTAATCATTCTAATGAAATAACTGACGAATCAAAGATAGCATGTGAAAAAATGTCAGATGCAGGAATACCTTTAGGAAATCAAAGCGTATTACTTAAAGGAGTAAACGACTGTATGCATGTTATGAAAAAGCTTGTAAATGATTTAGTAAAAATAAGAGTAAGACCATATTATATTTATCAATGTGACTTATCAAATGGAATAGAACACTTTAGAACTCCAGTAGCAAAAGGAATAGAAATAATAGAAGGTCTTAGAGGGCATACTTCGGGTTATTGTGTTCCAACATTTGTTGTTGATGCTCCTGGTGGTGGTGGAAAAACACCAGTTATGCCAAACTACGTAATATCTCAAAGTTATGACAAAGTAATACTTAGAAACTTTGAAGGTGTAATAACTACTTACATAGAGCCACCTAAGTATGAACACGAATGTAATTGTGAAGTGTGTAGTGGAAAATCTAAAACACATAAGGTAGGTATAGCAGGACTACTTAATAATGAAAAAACAGTACTTGAGCCAGTAGAGTTAGATAGAAGAAATAGAGGTTTAAGTAAGGAATAAATACTAAATTATTAACTTTATAATTTGACTTATAAAATAAATTACAAAGTTAAATAAAATAAGGATATATTATGAATATTTTAGATGAAGTTTTAAAATATAAAAGCTTATCTATAATAGGAAACTATAAAAATGTAGGTAAGACCACAACCTTAAATTATATTATAAATGAAATAGCTAATAAGAAGACTAAGGGTAAGGTTACCCTTGGTCTTACCTCTATAGGGGTAGATGGAGAAAGTCAGGATATAGTAACTAATACACAAAAGCCAAGAATTTATGTTATGGCAGGAAGTATTATTGCAACAGCAAAAAGCTGTGTTTTAAGTAGCGATATTACTAAAGAGATACTAGAGGTAACAAATATAAACACTCCTTTAGGTAAGATCGTAATATTTAGAGCTTTAAGTGATGGATATGTAGAGCTAGCAGGTCCATCTATTAATAGTCAGATAAAAACTATTATTAATTTATTACTAAATCTAGGTGCCAACTTAAGTATAGTAGATGGAGCATTATCAAGAAAGACTTTAGGTTCACCTAGTGTAACAGAAGCTACAATATTTTGTAGTGGAGCCGTAATTAATAAAAATATGAATAAGGCAGTTGAGCAAATTGCTTATGAAGCAAACATGCTTAGTACTGATAAGATAGATGATGATAAATTTTATAAGATTTATGAAGAACTTTTAGATAGTAAGATAACCTTGGTTAATGAGGATTACTCTTATAAAAAGTTAAATATAATGACAACCTTAGATGCTCATAAAGAAGTTTATGATGGGATAGATGAAGATACAAGTTATATAGTGATAAATGGGATACTTACAAATACCTTTATCCAAAGTTTAATAAAAAGTGGCACTAAATACAAAAATGTGACTTTGTTAGTTGTCGATAGTACGAAGATATTTTTAGATAAAGAAGTATACGATAAATTTTTAAAACTTAAAGGAGAAATTAAGGTTATTAATCCTATAAATTTAATAGGAATTAGTATAAACCCAACATCAATAGATGGATATGCTTTTAATGAAGAAAACTTTATATATTGTATACAAAATAAAACAGAAACAAAAGTATTTAATGTTATAGATAAATAAAAACTTATTGAAATATATAAATATTATAAGTTTAATAAAATATAGTGAAAGTAGGTGAGAGTATTAAGAATTTTATTAATGAGGAACTAAATACTATAACAGCCTTTGGTCATGAAGAAAAAAGAAACATAAAAATTTATAAAAAAGCTAATGCTGATAAATTAATAAAAGAATTAGATAACATTGAAACTCTTAAAAATAAGTTATCAGAAAATAATGATATTTACCAGGAAATAATTTATATACTTTATAAGATCAAAGATATAAAAAATAGCATAACAAGATTATCTAATAAACAAATATTAGATGAAATAGAGTTATTTGAAATAAAAAATTTTGCTATAAACAATGAAGAACTTATAAAAAAATATTCAAAGCTTAATCTTAAGATAGATTATATTAATTTTATATCCTTAAATAAAATTATTAAAATGCTAGATCCTGATGATTTAAATCTATCAACCTTCCACATATACGATTCATATAGCCAAGAGCTAACAAATCTTAGAAAAGAAAAGGCTAAGCTTGAAAGTAAAATCTTCTCAGAAAATGATATTTATATTATTGAAAAACTAAAAAATGATAGGTTAGACATAGTTGTACAAGAAGAAAATGAATGTTTGAAAATAAAAAAACATATAACTTCAAGCTTATATTATTACCTAGAAAATATTAAAACAAATATAAATTCAATTGGGAAACTAGATCTACTTTTGGGGAAAGTAGAGTTAGCTGTCAAATACAATGGGATTAAGCCAAATATAAACACTGATAATAAGATAATTTTCAGAGAAATAATAAATCCTAAAGTAGCTAATATATTAAATAAAGCTAATAAAAAGTACATGCCAATTAGTATAGAGTTAACTAAGAAGATTACCTTAATAACTGGAGCCAACATGGGTGGTAAAAGTGTTAGTTTAAACACTGTTGCACTTAATTTATATCTATTCCAATGTGGATTTTATGTTTTTGCTAAGGAAGCTGATTTATGTATACTAGACTTTATATATTTAGTAAGTGATGATATGCAAGATGTAAACAAAGGTCTATCTACATTTGGAGCAGAGATAATTAAGTTAAAAGAAATAACTAAACTTATGAAAATACAAGATGGCTTTATAGCTCTAGATGAATTTGCAAGAGGTACTAATCCATGTGAAGGAAGAATACTTCTAAAATCAATATGTACTTATTTTAAAAACTTCAACTCTTTTAGTTTAATGTGTACTCATTATGATGATATCATTGACCAGGAAATTGACCACTATCAAGTGGTTGGTCTAAAGAATGTCAATTTTGATAAGCTAAAACGTCAAATGAATCTGAAAATTTCTCACAAAAACTATAATAGCACAAGTATAGACATACTTCAAGAAAATATGGATTATAATTTAGAAAAAGTTGGAAATGAAAGAGAAGTACCGAAAGATGCTATAAATATATGCAAGTTATTAGGATTAGAAGATGAAATTGTTGAGATAGCTAAAAATATTAAGTAAGTTTTACAAGGGGGACAAGATGAGTAAATTAAATTTAGATTTTAGTGTAGTTGAAAAAGCAAGACAAAGCGCTAAAAGTATTGCAATGGATACTCAAGAATTTATAGACAAACATACTACTGTTGCTGTTGAGAGAACAATATGTAGATTACTTGGAGTAGATGGAGTAGATGAATTTAATGTGCCGCTTCCAAATGTGGTAGTGGACGATATTATAAAAGACCATGGAAAAAACAGTTTAGGATTAGGTATAGCTTATTACCTAGGGAATGCTATGATTAATACTGGGCTTAGTATTCAAGAAATAGCCCAAAAAGTTAGCAAAGGTGAATTAGATTTATGTAATTTGAAAGAACATGACGTTTTTGAAGTTAAATTGAAGATAAATGAAATAGCAAGAGAAACTGTGGCGAAAATTAAAGAAAATAGAAAGAAAAGAGATGATTACTTAGAGGAGTATAGCGATAAGAGTGGTCCTTACTTATATGTAATAGTAGCAACAGGAAATATATACGAAGATATAATCCAAGCAAAGGCAGCAGCAAAACAAGGCGCTGATATAATTGCAGTAATAAGAACTACTGGTCAAAGTTTACTAGATTATGTGCCTTATGGAGCAACAACAGAAGGCTTTGGAGGAACATACGCTACAGGAGAAAACTTTAGACTAATGAGGGAAGCACTAGATGAAGTCGGAGAAGAGCTTGGAAGATATATTAGACTTTGTAACTACTGCTCTGGATTATGTATGCCAGAAATAGCAGCATTAGGTGCAAAAGAAAGACTAGATGTAATGCTTAATGATGCATTATATGGAATTTTGTTTAGAGATATAAACATGAAAAGAACTATGATAGACCAATATTTTTCAAGAATAATTAATGGATTTGCAGGAGTAATAATAAATACTGGAGAAGATAACTATTTAACTACAGCAGATGCAGTAGAAGAAGCACATACAGTATTGGCATCTCAATTTATTAATGAACAATTTGCACTTATAGCAGGACTACCAGAAGAGCAAATGGGTCTTGGTCATGCTTTTGAAATAAGCCCAGATGTAGAAAATGGATTTTTATATGAACTAGCACAAGCACAAATGGCTAGGGAGATTTTCCCTAAAGCACCACTGAAGTATATGCCTCCTACAAAGTTTATGACTGGAGATATATTTAAAGGGCAAGTACAAGATGCACTTTTTAATATGGTAACTATAATGACAAAGCAGAAACTACATTTACTTGGAATGTTAACAGAGGCAATCCACACACCATTTATTTCAGATCGAGCAATATCAATAGAAAATGCTAGTTATATTTTTAATACTATGAAAGACTTTGGAGATGAAATAGAGTTTAAGAAAGATGGAATAATGGCAAACAGAGCTGATGAAGTTTTAAACAAAGCCTGTGAACTACTTACAGAGATAGAAAAAGAAGGATTATTTAAAACATTAGAACAAGGCAAGTTTGCAGGAATAAAAAGACCTATAGATGGTGGGAAAGGTCTTGATGGAGTAGTTATGAAAGAAGCTAATTATTTTAACCCATTTATAGGACTTATGTTAGGAGGTGGATTTTAATGAGTGGATTATACTCAATGGAGACTAAGGAATTTGATAAAAATTTAGATCTTAAAAACTTAAGACCTTATGGAGATACTATGAATGACTCAAAGGTACAAGTAAGTTTTACACTTCCAATAAATGACGATGAAAAAGGAATTGAGGCTGCAAAACTAACTGCTAAAAACATGGGATTAAATGATATAAATGTTGCTCATCATAAACCATTAGATAAGGATTTCACTTTTTATGTTGTATATGGAAATATAGAAAAAGGCGTAAATTATGAGGAAATCCATGTTGAAGTAGCACAAGAAGAGACCATGGATAAGTATGAAATAGAAACTTATATAAAAGAAAATATAAAAAGAGATATAGTAGTAGTTGGAGCAAGTACTGGTACTGATGCTCATACTGTAGGGATAGATGCAATCATGAATATGAAGGGATATGCTGGTAACTATGGATTAGAAAGATATGATGGAATAGAAGCATATAATTTAGGAAGTCAAGTTCCTAATGAGGAGTTTATTAAGAAGGCTGTAGAATTAAATGCTGATGTACTTTTAGTATCTCAAACTGTTACTCAGAAGAATGTTCATATAGAAAATCTTACAAACTTGGTAGAGCTTTTAGAAGCAGAAAACCTTAGAGATAAGGTTGTGTTAATTTGTGGAGGACCTAGAATTAGTCATGAATTAGCTAAAGAACTTGGATATGATGCAGGGTTTGGACCAGGCAAGTTTGCACAAGATGTTGCTAGCTTTGCAGTTGTTGAGATGATAAATAGAAATCTTCATGTAAATAAGTAATGTTATATATTAAACCTAGTTAAGTAATTATGTATACAAAATTGTATGTAAAAAGGCAATTTATATTGATTTAAAATCTATATAAGTTGCCTTTTATTGGTTATTTTATATTTTACTAATTTAATAATTATTTTCTAAAATATTATTAAATAATTGCCATTCTATATTATTAAAGAATACTTTAGGTTCTAAATTCATTTTTTTAGAAAAAGCTATTATTGATTTGAAGACTTTAAGAATAAAGTAGAATTCTTCTAATTCACTTTTGTTAATTTTATTATTACAAATAAACTTAACTTCTAAATTACTATTATTAATATCAACTAATATATCATTTATGTATTGTAGCTGTCTCATGCCTTTTACATTATAGCCTTCTTTTGCGACTCTAGTATGTTTTATATCTAGTTTATCACTTAATATTAAAGTAAGTGCTATTATGTTATCACTATTAAACCCATCACTGTGGATTTTTATTGCATCCAAAACTAAATCTTTATGTTCTAATATAATATTATTATCATTAAAATAGGATTTAGCAAAATTATAACTTCTTGAAGAATGATTATCTTTACCTTCTATAGCACCAATATCATGTAGTAGTGCTGCTATTTTTGCTTCTTCTATAAAATCCTCATTATAATTTAGCTTATTAAGTATGGATTCAACTAAATTAGAAACATTATTTACATGGCCAAAATTATGATGCGCCCATCCTTTATCTAAATCTTCAAATTCTGTTATTTGCTTATATATATTAATAATTCTTTTATCATTTTTTATTAATTCAAATCTATTCATTAAATTCACCATACTATATTATTTTTTCAAGTTCAAATGAACCGTAATTACTGTTACCAAATGGACCATCAATATCTACATTAGTAATAGTTGAAAAGCCACACTTATTCCAAAATCTAATACCCTGCCAATTCTTTAAGGATACTGAAATTTTTATATTCTTATAGTTATTAGCTTTAAAGTATGATGAGATACTTTCAACTATACTATAGCCATATCCATTGCCACGTTTTTTGCTAGAAATATACATAAAACAGATATATAAAGTATCTTTTGATGGGAATCCTTTGTATAAAGTAGTATATCCGATAATTTGATTATTTTCATAAACTGATAATATATAGAAATTATCTTTCGTGCCATTAGGTGGCAAGTCTCCTATTGTTAGACAATCACTAGGACTAGTGATATTATGATTTTCATCAAAACTGAAGTATTCACAAGCCTCATTATGTATGATATTTAATTCATTAAGTTCATTAATACTAGATGTTTTTAACTCTAGTTTATCTTTTGCTAAGATGTTCATATATTCTCCTTAAACCACTAAAAATATTTTTTACTATTTAAGTATAATACATATATCAATTTAAATCATTTTTTATATAAATTAATTACAAATGCTATAATAATATAAAAAGCAATAAATAGAAGTCCAAAGGGGGATACATATGAAGAAAATTAGGCTTAGAATTTTGATTATTTTTTTCATCATTGAATTGATATTAATTTGGTCAGGGCAACAAGATTTATTTTCTATTGTTATGCTTACAGGATTTTTCATGCTAACTTGTATAGATAGATGGGAAAGTTATAAAAACGGAGAGAGAAAACAAGCTTTTTTTATTTTAATTATAATGATAGTAATATTTTCGGCATGTATGTATAATATAACAAATTAACTTTAAAGTGATAAAAGGGGGAAATATTTTAAATGGATAATAAAGACTGTGTATTTTGTAAAATAGTTAATAAGGAAGCTGATTCAAATATAGTTTATGAAGACGATCTTGTGTGTTGCTTTTTAGATATTGATCCAATAAATGAAGGTCACGTGTTGATAGTACCTAAAAAGCATTGCCATAATGTTGATGAGGTTGAAGATGAAATTTTATTGAGGATTATGAAACTTTCAAAATGTATAACTAAAGCTATTAAAAAGGTTTATAACTGTGATGGATATACAATGATGCAAAATGGGGGTATATTTACAGACTTTGGTCATTATCATATGCATATTTTTCCTAGGTATATAGATGATAAATTTGGATGGGTTTGTAAAGATCTTAAAAATATTAATAGATTTGAAGAGGTTAAAGAAAAATTAAAATCTAAATTGGATATTAGAGTCATAGATATTTAAAATATAGAACTTATTTTTAGAATTTATATGTATTTTATGTAAATATAATTGTATTTAAGTACGATGGATAGATTATTATTAAATAATTTATATAATAAAATATATATGAACATAGGGGGCAAATTAGTTGAAAAGTAGATTTTATTCAAAAGTAGATTGGTGGTTATGGATTCTCCTTGGCTTTACAATAATATATGAGGTCATAGCAATTATAAAATTACAATCAGTATTAAGTAACATAATAGGCATAGTAGTTATTATCTTTATAAGTTGGATTTTATTTGGAACATATTATGAGTTTAATGAAGATTATTTACTAATTCAATCAGGTCCATCAAAAGAAAAAATATTTTTTAAGGATATTAAAAGAATAAATTCTAAAAAATCTATGGTAGCATCTTCTTGTTTGTCTACAGATAGGATAGAAATAATATGCAATGGCAGATTTGGTGGATATGTATCTCCTAAAGAGAAAGAGAAATTTATTGAGATATTAAAAGCAAAATGCATGAATTTACAATCATAACTTATATAATGGTAAATTACACTGGGATGAGGTGAGTCAATAAATAATATCAGCAAAATAATTTTTTTAATTAATAACTTTATATATTGTAAACCAACAGGGTAGTAATTAAAATTATTATTCTGTTTTTATGTGCATTCATTTTAATAAAGTATCATTATATATATCGTTAATATAATAAGAAATATTTAAAAAAATAAAAAAGAGAGTAAATTTTACTCTCTTAATTGAAATCTAATTTATTATTAATAACTATTAAACTGTATTAGTTGTTAACCTTAACTTATATTATACTAACAATACCAATTAATCTTTGCAGGATTTGGTTCATTTTCTACAGAAATTGCTTGTAGCGCTAATTCCATTTTTGTAGACTCTTCAAAAGCTAAGTGATCATAAAGGTCTGCTGATTTTTCCAACCCTACTGTATCATATGCAATTGCAGCTGTACCATAAAAAACAAAACCAAGTGAATTTGTTGGATTGTGAATACTTGCTGCAGCTTGACTTACTGCTCTTATTGATGCTTGAGCTACAGGGTTACTTTCAGCATCCTTTGCAGCTAAACGAAGATCTGAAATAAGCTTTTTGACTCCTGTTAATTTTATATTACCATCAAGATAATCTTTAGATGCATTAAGCGTATCTCTAAGGCGACTATCAGTAGGATAAATTTTCTCATATATTGGAACAATATGCTCTAGGGCATAGTTAACAGTCCATTTACCAATTGTATTATTACTTTGTGTTTCTATCAATCTCATAAGTGAAATTATATATGGAGAGTCTAAACTTCCTAAGGTTTTTCGTAATTTAGCCATATTATACTCCTTTCATTAGTCAAATTAATTATCTTATATATAATAATGATTTTACGATACCACCATTAACTTTGCAATAATATTAATTCATTTATGTATTTATAATCAAACTCAGAATCTATAAGTTTATAAAATCCACTTTTAAAGCCAGGTTTAGTACAATCAATATAAATAACACTTAAATCTTTTAACCATAGTTTAATATTTAGGTCATATTTCCAATCAGGCTCAGATAATTTAATAGAATAGTCGTAGTCAGGCTTTATAACATCGTAAATACTTGAATAATCTTTATTATCTAGGGGCTTTAGTTTTAGACCCTTAATATAATTAAAGATAACGGAGCAGTCTAGAGAATGATAATTGTAGTGATGCTTGTACTTTTCAGGATTGTACTTGATTTCTGAAAAACTACAACTTACTGCATCTGAAGACAATTTGACTAATGGATTGTTTGGAATTTTATAATAAAGAAAGTATTTATATAAAAATGGAGATAGCAAGACACACAATAAAGCAATAATAATATACTTATTTTTTTTCATGATTAAATTCCACCCTTCATTATGTATTTAACAAAATTATTCATTAGTAATAATGGTAGTACAAATTTTAGATAAATGGTGAAAAACAATTCTTTTATTATCGACACATGAAAAAGAATAATGTGTTGAAATATGGAGATAAAACACTACGGTTCGTTTATTTAGGTTATAATAAAAATAGTAAGGCAACTATTAATGGAGACAAATTTAAATTAAAATTAAATAGTTTAAAAAAAACTTCAAAAAGACTGGAATTAAAATAAATAAGATAAACGTAAACTAGGAGATAAAAAATGGAAAATATAATTATTAGAAAGTTATCTATAAATGATAAAATCCCTTATTATTTATTAATAGAAGCTGATCCATCAATTGAAAGCATAAACGAATGTATATGTAGAGGAGATTGTTATTTAGCATTTGATAGTGATAAAATCATAGGGGTATTTATACTTATAAATACTAGACCATTTACTTTAGAAATTGTAAATATTTCTGTCCATGAAAAATATCAGGGTAGTGGTATTGGAAAATTATTAGTATATAAGGCAATAAAAGTAGCAAGAAAATATAAAGCAAAAGTATTAGAAGTTGGTACGGGGAATTCTAGTATATCTCAACTTGCCTTCTATCAAAGATGTGGATTTAGAATAGTTGGAATTGATAAGGACTTTTTTAGAAAACATTATGATGAAAAAATTGTAGAAAATGGTATTGAATGTATTGATATGATAAGGCTAAGTATTGACTTGTAAATAGTTCTGATTATATTAAATCAAAAGAATTTTATGTAGAGAAACTAGGATTTGAAGTTATCAATTAAAAATATGGAGAAGAAAAAGATTCCTATAAGCTTGATTTAAAAATAGGAGATGGTAATAAAATAAAAATATAAAACTACTTACATAAAGCAGTTCTATATTTTTATTTTATTACTTTTAAAAAGTTTTATGTATTATTTATCTAGTATAGCCTAGATAAACTCCTCTCATAAAGTGTTTCCAAATATCTCTCATTTTCCAAATCCCCCCTTTAAAAAATGAAAACCTAACAATAATTATAGTCACTTATATAGAATGTCGCAATAATAATTATTATCTACTTAAAAAATTAGAATTCAGTAAAAGTATATTTTTCTAACATTGGTAGTTTTAAAACATATATAACTGTCTCATCATCAACTATTTTTTTTTCATAATCAGGAAAAACACCTGAAATCCAACTTTTAAGAGTAGTTTCTATATTGTCTGTTTCAATATCTCTAGTGAAGGAATAATCTATAGAATACATACCTGAACAAGAGTTATAAATCTCTCTAAGTACTTCATATCTTTTCATTTAATCACCTTATAATTTAAAATTTAAATAACTCTTTTACAATAAAAATATCCTTATAATTTAATGTTAATAAACATTAACTTTATCAGCAATATATAAGTAAATCATACTTGATATTTCTTTACTTATATACTAATTATTAACAGTATCATATTAGGATATTATTATCAGAAATGGTTAATATATAATCAGATAGTTAATAAAGCTTAACTGTCTAACCAACACTAACTATGCAAAAGCTAGATTATTTCTAACCTTTTGATAGTACCTTTGGAAGTGATGGTGGCTAGATATTTGTGAAAATATCATATTAAATATAATGAAGGTACTAGGAAACCTCAACCTACTACCGTGCAAATAGTTTCTGTCTAATTGCCAAAGGTTGGAGCCAAGCTGATTTGCAAACTATATTTAATAAAAGTCATAGAGGACAAGGATGTAATTTATATTACTTCCTATAAAAAGCACTGAATTTGAAAGCAATAGCTTACAAACCAGTGCTTTTTTGTTGCGTAAAAATTATAAATATAAGTTATAACATAATTTATTTATCTATGATGACTATATATAAAAAGTTGTCTATAATAAAAATATAACAAAATGTAAATAAATGACATATAAAAAGGAAGGGAATAGAAAATGATTAATATAACAATTGATAAAAAACTTAAAGAAAAGTGTAATGTACATATAGCATCAATAGAAGCTAGAGTTAAAGTGAAAAAATCTGATGCAAAATTAGTAAAGTTAATAAACGATAAATGCAAGGAAATAGAAACTAATATTAAGCAAAGTGAAATTCTAGGCTTAAAAAATATTGATTCTTCAAGAAAAGCTTATAAAGCATTAGGAAAAGATCCAAGTAGATATAGACTATCTTCTGAGTCTCTTGTAAAAAGAGTAGTGAAGGGAATGGGTCTATACTTTGTAAATAACATTGTAGAGATAAATAACTTAATATCATTAGAAACTTGTTACTCAGTAGGAAGTTATGATTTAGATAATATAAAAGGAAATATAATATTTACAGTTGGAGGAGAAGGAGAAAGATATGCTGGTATTGGAAGAGGATCAATAAATTTAGAAAATCTTCCAGTATTTAAAGATGATGAAGGTAAGTTTGGAAGTACAACGTCAGATTCATTAAAAGCAATGATTAATGAATATACTAGTCATATAGTTATGAATATAATAGCCTTTGATGAAGATGAGAATTTAGAAAAGTATTTAGAACTAGGTAAAAATTTACTTGAAGAATTTGCAGATGCAACTATTATAGATACAAAAATAATATGTTAATTTAATAAATATAAGAATTCATTATTTTTGCAAAATACTATTTGTTAATTAAGTTTAATGAACATATTTGAACAATTTGTATATTAGTTTAGTATTAATTTGTACTTTTATTATCATTAATTGAAATTAAAACATAGTATATTATATAAACAAAATAGTATCTACTTTTGATTATATTATTAGATGTGATATAAGTAATAAAATACAACAATGTTTATAAGGGGACTTGATAATGGAATTTAAAGTATTAATATTTTATGTTTTAGCAACTATAGGTATAGTGATGGCTATTATTGATACTATAAAGCTTAATAAGTTTTATGAAGAGAAAATCGATATAGCTATGGGAACGATAATAAATATTGATATACTTGGAAGTGAGCCTTTGTATTACTTAAAACTTGCAACTGTAGGTTATTATGTAGATAAAACGCACTATATATCAAGCAACAGGATTTTAGTATCAAGATTTGCCAATGTAGGAGATGAAGTAGGTATTAAATATCATATTGATATGCCATTCTTACTTTATAATAGAGTTATAGAAAAGTAT
Source organism: Romboutsia sp. LXY-2 (assembly GCF_056171995.1). Lineage (NCBI taxonomy): Bacteria > Bacillati > Bacillota > Clostridia > Peptostreptococcales > Peptostreptococcaceae > Romboutsia > Romboutsia sp. LXY-2. The sequence goes on from NZ_JBKFGI010000004.1 coordinate 117,380, forward strand.
TTTATTTATTTGACCATATCATTTGTGTCTGCATTAATAGGATTATTTATTAGCAAAATTTAATTTTAAATTCTAAAAAAATATAAAGATTGAACGAGATATATAAATGGCTGAACTTTTATAGTTTAGCCATTTACTTTTAACCATGGAACAAGTTGCATATTGATACTTAATCTTGAACAAAATATTAGAAATATGATTAAGGAGGATATGAACATGAAAAACTTATTTAAAAAAGTAATGTTTATATTTTTAAGTGCGATTTTAATAATATCTCCAATTAAAGCTTACGCAAAAGAAGTAACAACTGAATCAGGCAACGTGTGTAGCAAATCAGCACAAGATTTAAAATGCATTGAAGAAAGACTATGGATTGATCACGTATTTTGGACTAGAGAATTTATAATAAGTGACCTTTCAGTTTTAAGAGATAGGGATGACGTGTTAAGAAGACTACTTAAAAATCAAGAAGACATAGGGAATTCTATAAAGTCTTATTATGGAGAGGAAGCAGGGAATAAATTAACAGCATTATTAAAAGAGCATATCGTTATAGCAGGTAAAGTTATAGATGCAGCTAAAAGAAATAATAAAACAGAATTAGCAAACAATAACAAGCTTTGGTATGAAAATGCTGACAAAATAGCAGATTTTTTAAGTGAATCTAACCCAAATTACGATAAAAAACAATTAAAAGATATGTTACATACACACTTAAAACTTACTACAGATGAAGTTATGGCAAGACTAATTGCCAACTGGAAAGCGGACATAGAAGCCTTTGATAAAGGTGAAAAACATATGATAAATTTTGCAGATGTATTAACAGAAGGGATTATTAAACAATTCCCTGAAAAATTTGAGTAAAGTAATATAAAAGATAGCAATCATTACATTATAACATGGCATTTAGATAAATTTTTAAATAATAAACACCTTTAAAAAATATAAAGGTGTTTGTTATTGTTTAAATATAAATTTAATTATCAACTACTTAAAATACACATTCAATTAAGCTAATATCATAATATTCTAATGCTATAGCTTTAAATTCTATTTTATCATCATCACAATCTATTCTATATCCTTGTATACTTCTTTTATCATACTTATCAACTAACATATAAAATTTTGAAGGTTTATAACCTTTTTTCATTTCTATTCTAACGACAGTCATCTTTTTACAGTTATCTATTGTAAATTGCCCTCCACCAGGAGATATCTTTGGAGTTGTTTTATGATATCCATCATCTGGATAATCGTAATATTCATCATTGTCAACAAAGTAATCTTCATAACTTTCATATTGATCGAAGTCCATTGAAGGTTCAAATATTTTTGCTACCTCAATATATTCATCAGTAAAATCTTCTCCTGGATATGCATTTTGCAACTCTCTAACATACATAGCCATAAATTTATAATAGTTATCCCAATATTCTTGCCAATAGTTTCTGTCCATTGTTCATTCCCCTTTTTATGATATTATAAAGTACATTCTATATAAGATATGTTAATATAGAAAAATGGTTCATAAGTAAATCAAATATATTTAAAAGTAAGGTGAATAATAGATATATTTGTAATACTGTACACGATAAATTCCACATTAATAGCAGTTACAGTTAGTGGTAAAATAATAAATTTAATATATAATAAGGAATATACATTTTCTGTAAAACAGACATTGTTTAAATTTTATAGTTGTAATTATCATAAGCTTATGAAATAATATACTCAAAAATACATTTTGAAGGGTGACAAAAGATGAAGGATTATTACTGCCCAAAATGCGGCTTAAAACTTGAAGTAATGGATAGCTGAGGATCTATAAGCTATTTTTGTACGGTGTGCAAAACATTAATATCTAGAAGTAAGATACTAACAAAGAAACAAATGGAAGAAATATTCGATTTAAATGAAGAGCAATAGGAGGCAAAATGGACTTTAATGTAGTAAAAAAAGTATCAAAAGTGTTAAATAATATAAATTGTAAATGGGCAATTGGAGGTTCTGTTTTATTAAATCAGTATAACTTAATAGAAGAACCAAATGATATAGATATTTTAATTGATCCAAATTATGCGAAAGAAATAAAAAGAAAAATGAATAAAATAGGTACCTACATTGAGTTAGAATCTAAGAAGCCTTTTTTAACAAAAGAGTTTTTTGGATATTTAGTAGATGATACAGTAATAGAGTTTCTAGGTGGTTTTAGTATAGATTTAGGAAATAACAAAATATACAATTATATACTAGATGAAGAATCTATTCATATTAAGAAAAATATTGATGAAGTAATAGTAAACTTTGCATCGCTAGAAGACTGGGTTGTAGCATACACAATTATGAATGATCCTAAAAATAGAATACCGATTCTTAATAATTACTTTAGAAATAATGGTATTGAAAATATTAAATTAGTAAATAGATACTTAAATCAAGATTTACCTGAAAAAACAAAAGAAAAAATAAAAGAAATTATTAGATAATATAATTATTTATTAGTAAAAAAAGGGAGCAAAAGCTCCTTTTTTTACTTCCAATTTTATTTCCAAGTTCTTTTAAATCTAAATAATTCTTGTACATAACCATACAAAGATACAGGACTCATTATTAATTGATATCCCAAAATAAAAAGTATAAGGCCTCTTTTGTTGGCTCTGACCTTAAGGCCTAATTTTTCAAAAACATGTTTTTTCTGATAACTAAAAAGAACATAAAAGCTTACACCTGTTAATGGAAGAACTAGTAAAGTCATAATACCTACGATAATATAGTTTTTGAAAAATAAAGCAAGTATAACACCTGTAGTCCAAAAAAAGGTATAGCTAAAATCAATATAAGGTAATAAGAAGTCCATACCTGTTGTAAACATGCTCATTATAGTCTTTTGCTTCCAAGGCTTAACCTCTCTTATTCCTTCAATCATTCCTCTAGCCCATCTAGACCTTTGTTTAATAAAATGACTAAGCTTAGTTGGTACATCAGTAAAAGCAACAGCAAATGGTTCGTAATAGACTTTATATCCTTTTTCAAGCATTTTCCAGGTTAGTACTATATCTTCACCTATAGAATCAGACCAACCTCCTATTTCTTTAACAATAGAAGTATCATAACTACTAAAGGCACCTTGAGCCACTAATGTAGATTGATACATACCTTGCATTCTTTTTATTCCCGCAATACTTAGAAAATAATCCCATTCTTGCATTCTAGCAAGAATTCCATCTCTACTATTACTTACAAGTACTGAGCCTGCAACAGCAGCAGTTATGTTGTTTTCTTTAGGAGTACTTAACATTCTACATATAAGATTGTTTATAGCATCTTTATGCAAGATAGTATCAGCATCTAAAGTTATAAAATATTCAGTAGTAATATGTTTAAGTCCAGAGTTTAAAGCATTAAATTTGCCTTGATTACTTTCTGTAATAATAACTAAGTCTAAATGGAACTCATTTTTAGCACGAATAACTTCAGAATATGTATTGTCATTTGAGTTATTATCTACAACTATAACTTTGATATTTCCATTGTAAACAAGTTTACTAACATAAGATAAAGTTCTATATATGCAATTTTCTTCATTATAGGCCGCTATTAATATTGTTACTTCATTAAAAGGATTATTGACTTTATACTCTGGTTGCCTATCAAGTAGTACACTAGTTATTAAAAAAGCATTTAAGAAACCTGGCACTGTAGTAATACCGCATATTATTAACCAAGAAAGTACATAGCTATTTGTTACAATATAAAGGTCATAAGCCCAGGGTAGAGCCAATAATAATGAAAAAATAGTCCAAGAAAATGATATAGCTATACTGATGTAAAATTTTACTCTCATTGGAATATATAATTTTTTATTTTTAGAGTTTTTATATCTAACTTTATCAATTATTTTATTAATACTATATCACCTCTTTAATTAATGAAGTTGTATCTGCCAATTTCAATAGATAATAGAATTATTATACTATAGTATATTATTCTAAAAATATTCATATGGTTCTATATCTTATAAAATTTTGTATAATTATAGGAATATTTTTTAATAAGTTATTAAACTAATATTTATAAAAAAATTAAAATGAGATAAATAATATGCCTTTATTGATAGTGAATAATAAGGAAGGTTAAAGAACAAAATATATATATAATTTTTAAAAAGAGAGGTATCAACTTTGAAGCGCATAATCTCAATATTACTTATATGTACTATAACACTTACTTGTAGTTTTATTAAATTTAACAATTATTCATTTGCAAACAATTTAGAACCAGCAAAGTATGAAAATGTAAAAGTTATAAAAGCCTACCTTAATGAAGCAGAAAAATTAAGCAAAAATCTTGATTTAATAGGAAAGCACGTAATGAGCGCTAAAGAAAATAATGATGAAAAGAAGCTAGATGAACATTTGAAAAATATAAATTACATTCAATCTCAATCTTTAAGCTTAAGTGATTCAATATATAAAGACTATAACTATTATAAAAGTCAAGGGATAGAAGATGTGTATGAAGTTTTACTTTCAATAATAGCAGTAATGTCAGATTATAATTTATCTCTACAAGAGCTAGGAGCTTATATACAATGTGAAAGTTTAGAAGATAAGTATATGAGGTTTAGTAACTTTGTTATAGTTCAATATAGAGGTGACACTATTTTAGAAGGAATAAATAAGTTTTTTAACTAAAATAGAATATATGAAAAATAGCTAGAAATTATTATTCTAGCTATTTTAATGTGGATAATTTTATGTATTTTCGATATTGATTTATTTGAATTTTCTGATAATTGAACGTATCTATGATATAATATATATATTAATTATTATAAAGATTTTATCTGTAATCATCCAAATAATAAAATCTGCAAGGAGGTATGTTATGGTAAGATACGACACAGTTAGTACGGGAATAAAAGGCCTTGATCAAGCGATTGATAACTTACGCCTAGGAGATAACGTAGTATGGCAGATCAATTCTATAGATGAGTATTGTTATGTAGTGGGTCCATATGTAGATCAAGCAAAAAAAGATAATAGAAAAATTGTATATATAAGATTTGGAGATCATAAGCCAGTAATAGAAGATATTAGTGGTGTAAAAATTTATCAACTAGATCCTTTTTTAGGCTTTGAAGAGTTTGCAACAACAGTTCATAGTATAATCGGGTTAGAGGGAGCTAGAAGTTTTTATGTATTTGACTGTTTAACATACTTACAGCAAAGTTGGTATTCAGACTTGATGACTACTAATTTTTTCAAAGTGACATGTCCATACCTTTATAAACTAGATACAGTTGCATACTTTGCGGTAATGAGAAACTCTCATACTTTTGAGACAGTTGCATCAATAAGAGAAATTACACAGTTGTATTTAGATATATATAATGTAGATAGTGAAATATATATACATCCATTAAAAGTATGTGAAAGATATTCTCCAACAATGTTTTTCCCACATAAGATAGTTGGAGATAAGGTAGAGTCAGTTACATCAAGTGCTGATGCAGCACAATTATTTTCACAGTTTAACTGGGGAAGTGAAAGACTGGGTTACTGGAGAAGAACTTTTAATAAGGCAAAAGAATCTTTAAATGCAGATTTTGAAACCAGAGAAAAAATGAAAAAACTTCTAATTAATATGTTAGTTGGTTCGAACTCTAAGATTTATGATATGTGTATGAAGTATTTTGATTTAGCTGATGTAGTACAAATAGCATCAAGAGAAATAGGAGCAGGGTTAATTGGTGGGAAAAGTATAGGAATGTTACTTGCTACGAGAATACTTACAAAAGTAGAGGATGCAAGAAATTATTTTAGTCCATTAATAGAACCTCATGACTCTTTTTATATAGGTGCTGATGTATTTTATTATTATATAGTTGATAATGGATTATGGGATTTAAGAACTAAGCAAAAAACAGATGAAGGTTATTTTAAATACGGACCAGAACTTAAAGAAAAGCTAGAATCAGGATATTTTTCAAGAGCTATAAAAGATCAGTTTATGCATATGATTGAATATTATGGTCAATCTCCAATTATTGTAAGATCTAGTTCATTATTAGAGGATAGCTTTGGTAATGCTTTTGCTGGTAAGTATGAAAGTGTATTTTGTGTAAATCAAGGTACACCAGAGCAAAGACTAGAAGCATTTGAAGAAGCAGTTCGAAAAGTATATGCTAGTACAATGAATGATGAGGCATTAAATTATAGAAAAATAAGAGGCCTTGATAAACGTGATGAGCAAATGGCAATCTTAGTTCAAAGGGTATCAGGGGATTATTATGGAGAATATTTCTTCCCACATGTTGCAGGTGTTGGCAACTCATCAAATTTATATGTGTGGAATAAAAAAGTGGATATGAATGCAGGAATGCTTCGACTAGTATTTGGCCTAGGGACTAGAGCAGTAGATAGGGTAAATGAAGACTATGCAAGAATAGTAACATTAGATGACCCTATGAGAGTGCCAGCTATGACTAGTGAAGATCCAAGTAAGTTTTCTCAGCATTATGTTGATTTATTGAACTTAAGAACAAATGAAGTAAGTACAGTTTATATTAATGATGCATTAAAAAATGATATAAAAGCAAATGTTAACTTGTTTGGAGTAAAAGATAAAGAAACAGAAAAAATGTTAAAACAAATTGGTAGAGACCCTAGTGCAGCACCTTTTATATTAGATTTCAAAACTCTATTAAAAAATACTAAGTACCCTGAAGTTATGAAGAAGGTTTTAGCTGTATTATCAAGAGAATATGAACATCCTGTAGATGTGGAATTTACAGCAAACTTTAATAAAGATGGCAACTTTAGATTTAATATAGTTCAGTGTAGACCTCTTCAAACTAGAGGATTAGGTAAGACAGTAGAACTTCCTAAGTTTAAAGATAAAAGTGAATGTATTTTCTCATCAATAGGAAACTTTATGGGAGGTAATGTAAGACTTCCAATAGATTATATTGTTTTTGTTTCTGCTAAAGAATATGTTAAGTTAAGTAGAAGTGAAAAGTTTTCTATAGCTAGACAGATAGGAATGATTAATAATTCGCTAAAAGAGAAAAATGCTATGCTTATGGGTCCTGGAAGATGGGGAAGTAGAAGTCCATCATTAGGTGTACCAGTTAGGTTTACAGAGCTTAGTAATATGTCTGTTATGTGTGAGGTAGCTTATAGTAGTGAAGGTCTAACACCTGAATTGTCTTATGGGAGTCACTTCTTCCAGGACTTAGTAGAGACAGGGATATTCTATGTAGCATTATTTGATAAAAAAGATGAAGTAGTATTTAATGAAAGTAAGTTATTGAATAATAAAAACATAGTAAGAGATATAGTAGACTCTGATGAAATAAATGAGGATGTAATTAAGGTATATGATACTAAGGGATTACAAATTTACTCAGATATAACTAGTCAGGTTGTAACATGTTCTTAAATAATTAACAACTTAATCACAGATTTAAAACAAATACATAATATAAATTAAGTATATTATGTATCTAAATACTTTTTTAGAATATATTTAAAAATTCTTACCAGATATAAATAACTATTCCCTCCATATTAATAAATACATCTATTAACTAGATGCAAGTCCAAATTAAGCTTCCTAATCTTAACGGTTAGGTGGTTTCTTTTTGTTAATAAAGAAATAAATAGAGTAAGTTCTTCACGCTTATATCTTAGCAAAAACATACATAAAATAATACGAAAAAATAATTCCTAGTAGATATTAATATGTTTTTACTAATTAGCCAATGAAAATTCGATAAATATGATTTAACATTATTCTTGGAATCTTAGGGATAGTATAAATAAACTATCTAAAAATATTAACGGTATTGTTTATTAATGGATTTTAAAGGAAAATAAGGGGGAGTTTTCTATGAGATTTTTAAGATTTATGTTATACTGTTTATGTAGTATAAAAAAATATACATATATATTAAACATATTTGACAAGAAATAAACAATATTAACTAGAAGTTAATATTATTTCTAATGACAAATTGGAGGGGTATAAAATGAAGATAACAGAAGGATATATGCCATTTGAAGGATTTCAAACTTATTACCGTATAGTAGGTGAGTCTAAAGAAGGTAAGAAGCCATTAGTACTACTTCACGGGGGACCAGGTTCTACACACAACTATTTTGAAGTATTAGATAAAGTTGCTGAAACTGGTAGACAAGTAATAATGTATGATCAAATAGGATGTGGAAATTCATTTGTTGAAGGACATCCAGAACTATTTAATGCTGATACATGGATAAAAGAACTTATAGAACTAAGAAAGCATCTTGGTCTTGATGAAGTGCATCTTTTAGGTCAATCTTGGGGAGGTATGCAAGCTATATGGTATGCTTTAGAATATAAACCTGAAGGTATAAAGTCTTATATTTTATCTTCTACACTTTCTTCTGCAAAACTTTGGGAACAAGAGCAAAAAAGAAGAATATCTTATATGAATGAAGAAGATCAAAAGGCTTTACTTGGTGCAGAAAAAACAGGAGATTATTCTAGCCAAGAATATGGTGATGCATTAGGTAGATTTATGGATATGTACTGTGCAGGTGCGGTTACAGAAAATGATCCTGAATGTTTAAGACGACCTAAAAAATCAGGAAGTGAAGCATATGTAGTTGGATGGGGACATAATGAGTTTTCTCCTACAGGAACTTTAGCTGGATATGAGTTTACAGATAGATTACATGAAATAACAGAGCCATGTTTAATAACAAGTGGAGCTATAGATTTATCTTCACCATTTATATCAAAGACAATGTATGATAGAATTCCTAACAGCCAGTGGGAATTATTCCAATATTCAAGACATATGCCTTTTGTTGAAGAGACTGAAAAGTATATTGAGGTATTAAATAATTGGTTAGATAAAAACGATTAATGATTAAACCTGTTGGACAGTAATATGTTCTACAGTTTTTTTACTTGTAAGAGAATGATTACTATAAATTAGTCTTTTGTCGTAGAAAAGTAGAATATTAGATTTAAGTCTATTTAATATAAAAGTATGTAACAAAATTTGTTAAAACTTAGTAATATATAATGAAGTATATATTATTAGGGAGGACAGATATGTTTAATTACAACTATAATTACCCAACACCTCAGGGGTTTATTAATTCAGTTAATCTTATAGAACAATCCGTTGAAGGGGAAAAATACGACGCATTATTTTATGAATGGTTAATAAATAATATTCCAACAGAAGGGTTAAAATCTGAACAAGTAAAAAGCATAAAAGACACTATAATATCTATCAAAGAGGATGAAATGTCTCACAATAAAGCTTTTAAGAAAATGTATAAAAGACTGACAGGAAAAGAGGCTACTCCAGAAAATAAGGAATTTGTAGCTCCAGCTAGTTTTATAGATGGAATAATTATGGCTTTAAATGGCGAATTAAATGCAGTAAAAAGATATCGTGAAATAATGGAAGGTATGCCTAATATAGCTTATAGAGATATGGTATTTAATATATTAAGCGATGAGTTAAGACATGGAAGTTTGTACAATTATATATATACAACAGTTTTAAATGATTAAGATAAAACAACTGATATCTTTATAAAAAGTTAGCAGTAATAATAGTTTTATTTTAATATTGAAATATAAATTAGAGTAATTAAAAAGCAAAATGCTAGGTTTTAATAACGTTAAAACCTAGCATTTTATTATTTTAAATGCTATTTTAAAGTTAATTAAATATGACTTATATAATTTATTACTCCATAGGTTTATAGATGATTGCTATAATTAAACTAGAGCTTTAGTAATTATTACAGAATAGAAAGATATTAGGATTAGAGTTGCAATAGCAAGAGCATTAGCTAATAAGCCTGAAATAATATTTGCAGATGAGCCAAATGGAAATTTAGATAATAAATAGTATATACAAAAGTAATAATTAGCAATCTTAATATTAAGAAGTTAATGTAGGTAAAGATACTCATATTTTTTATATAAATACAATAGTATTAGTAGAAGACTATAAATGTTAGAAATTAATACAAAAAGATTAAAAATAATAGCATTAAATAAACATAATCTAGAACTTTCTATAACAAATTTTAATGAAATGGAGAGGGTATTGTAAGTCATAAAATGTAAAGAAGAAATTTGTAAGTGTTTAATCTTTATAAAAGAGAGGAAAATTTATATGGAGTTTAAAGTTACTGACAAAATTACAAAAGAGGATGAAGATACTATTTTAAAAGAGTTAATAGATTACAATCTAGAAAGAATAGAAGATAAAAATCCAAGGGATTTAGGAATTTATTTACAAGATGAATCAGGTAAAATAGTTGCTGGTCTAATTGGAAACACACATGGTAATTGGTTATTCATAAAGTTTTTATGGGTAAGTGAAGAATTGAGAGGTAAAAATATAGGAAGTAATATTTTAATACAGGCAGAAAAAACAGCAAAAGAACGAGGTTGCAAGTACTCATTTTTAGATACCTTTAGCTTTCAAGCACCTGTATTTTATAAAAAGCATGGATATAAGGAAGTTTTTACATTAGAAAATTATCCTATAGTAGGAAAGAGGCATTATTTCACAAAAACTTTTTAAAATTTAGATAGAGGATTGATAGAGTTAGGTTAGTCAACTTAGTCAGCTAGTAAAAGAGAAGTATTTGAAGAAACTGGTGTAATAGTATAATACTTAAAGCTAATCGGTATATTTTCAGGGAAGAAAGATAATTATATAAAATTAAAAAGTGCTGAAAGATAATAGTAACTGAATTCTTAGAATTTGAAAACTAAGGCTCAAGGGGGAAATTATGAAGATATTGTTAAATGGCATATATTTATATGGAATATTTGTAGTAGCTATAATCTGTATCGCCGTTATGATGTCTAAAGAAAAATAATAACTTAACTTTTTTTGTAATTTAAATGGTTTACTTAGAAAAAAATTTTTATAAAACATTAATAATAGCAGGTGAAATGAGTATGTTTGCATATCAAATAGTAAAAAATATTGATACTAGTAAAAAGAATATAAACTTATAGTGTAAAGAAGGTTAATAGTTTATAATTTATTATATAACATAAAAATACTATTATAAAAAATAAAGGAAGTGTATAAATGATTGTAAACATAAGTAATCCTGCTAAGGATGAATTAAATAAAATGTTTGATGCTTATAACATTAGTAACAAATCTATTAGAATATATATGAAAGAAATAAGTGCTTGATATGGTCCAATGTTTAGTTTGGCTCTGGATGAGGCAACAGATAATGATGTAACTTATGAATCTGATGATTATACTATTATTTTAAACAAAGATTTATCTGACAAAATAAATGTAATTAACATTTACTACAAATCAGCTTTATCTTCAGATATATTTAGAGTATCTACAGATTTAGTTTGGAAAGAAGAATATTATGGTCTACCTTGGGCAAAACCTTGGTAGCAAAAAAAGGTTGTCTTTATTGACAGCCTTTTTTGTATTTCTTAAATATAAAAAAAGAACTTCATATTTAAGAAATATTAGTGAAATTATATACTTTACTAGACTTTTACTACAAGATTTTCTACAATTCTATTGTATAGGTAAAAAAAGGAAACAAAGGGGGAGTGAAGCTAAATTACTATTACACAACAAATATATATAAAAGAAGGTAGAAAATTATGAACATGAAAAAATTATTCAATATAATATTTTTATGTGGAATTTTTTTATGGATAATTCCATCAGCAAGTTTTACTAATGTAGATAAAAAATTAGTAATATTCTACACAGGGTTTAACTTAATAATTTCTGTATTATATTTATTAGAATTTTTAAAGGTAATTAAAAATAAAAGAAATATGCTGTATGAGTCTATATTAGTATATTTATCATTTGTAGGGAGTTTAGTAGCGCATGTGGTAACCTATGTAATATTACTTGTTTATGGTTATGAGTCAAATTTTGTAATTATACCATGGGTACTTATTCTTAGGGGGCTAGTTGCTTTTTCAGTATTTCTTTTCCAGCATATTTATTATGAAGATGGAAGTTTAGTTAAAGAGACTGATAATGATGAAGAAATTTTTGAAGATAATGTTAAATTTGTAGAATTAGAAGATGAAATTAAAACTGATAGTGAAATAAAAATTAAAAAAAATAATAAGTGGGTTTATAAGATTTTATTAAGGGATTTTAAAGCTCATATTAAAAATTATATAGTTTTTATAATAAGTGCAGTATTAACGGTAACATATGTTTATGGTTTTTTAGGAAACCTTTTCGTAGTTCATAGTATCCAACAAACACATACTTTAAACCTTGGTGAAGGAATTACGGTTGTAGTACTTAACGCCTTAGTAGTTATTACAATTGTAAATATTTTAATTCAATTTTATGCGTTAAAAAACTACATTCAAAATAGAATGAATGACTTTAAGACATTAGTTCTTTTGGGGATGAAGAAAAGAGAAATATACAAAAGTATGGGATTTATATTAGGAATAAGCTTATTTATTTCTTATTTTATTGGTGCTATCTTAGGAAACATTATGATTATTATATTTAGGAAAGTATATAGTATTTATCTAGAAAACCTAATAATTCCTATGCCTAATATTATAATGATAACTATTATATCTTTTGTTTTATGTGTATTAGTTTTAGGTTTTATAATGGCAATAGTTCAAGAAATGGCTATTGAAACTAGTATGTTAAATATTTCAAATTCTGATATGGAAGAAAAAACTCCTAAGGCAAATAAGCTATTTTTACTATTACCAATTACTATTATATTTTTACTATTATTATACTCAGATCCTCATAGAGCAGAATCCATATATATAATTTATCCTTGGATTTTAGTAGCGATGGTAACAATATATTATGGAGCAGGTTATATAATTAGAAAGATAAAAAGCAAAAGAACACATTATCTAAACAACATTTTAACTTATAACCTTATAATGTATAAACCTAAAAGTTATTTAAAAAACTCATTAGTGTTATATTCACTAATATTTGTAATGTTTTTAACTTATATTTTCCAAATAGCAACTTTATTTCCTTTAGATACAGAAGGGCTTTATCCTTATGATTATATATGCTTAGCATATGATAAGGATAAAAGTGAGCTTGAAAATTTAGAAGAAAAATTTGATGTTGATAGTAAACTATATGAAGTATTAAGAGTAACAGTACCTGGAGGTGAAGATGGAGGATATGGTTATCATTATAAAACATTACCTATAGGTCATCATCTTGGAATTTCAGAAAGTACTTATAAAGAATTGACTGGAGAAACACTTAATTTAAAGAATAAAGATATATATATTTTATATCAAGAAGATAAATCAAATAAGGCTCACCCACTAGATTTTTATGTAAAAAGATCAAAGCCAAGTATTAGAATAGGTGAACCTAGGCTGTATGGACCAGGGGAGAGAAAAATTATTTTTGATTTTGATTATAATTTGGTTGGCGAAAAAAGAGAAATACTATTAGGACGATTATCTAATATAATGTATGAAAATATAGTAGTATTCTCAGATGAATACTTTAGTAATGAACATAAAAATACAGATGGTATAAAGTGGTTAATGACTGTAAATAGTAATACTAATAATGACGAAAAATTAGATGCTTATTTTGATAATTACTTAGAAACACATAATGATGAAAAAATAGTAGATGGGCATGTACAGTCTGTATATATTGGTAAAGATTTAGAAGAAGCTTTCCAAGGAGAGAAGATCTTTACTTTGATTATTAATATTTCTGTTTTAATTACCTTTGCTATTGCAAGTATAATTATAGTATTTGTTCACGTTTTTGGAAATATAGATTACTACAAAAATCGTTATGAGTTATTAGGATTTTTAGGAGAAAAGAAAAAGAAATCTGATTCTATAATAAAGAAAGAAGTAAGAACTTTTGTTACTGTACCATGTGCATTAGCAATATTAACATCACTAGTATTTATAATAATGAATATTTCAATGCGTGGATTTAATTATGTTGAGATTATTACATGTGCTAAAGTATATATAATTATTACATTAGTATTTTTAATATTATTAAGTATTTCAACTTTTACAATATCTCGTTTATTAATTAAGCAGATTGGGGGTAAGTAATATGGAAATTTTAAAAGTAGTGGACTTAAAAAAATCCTATGGAGAAGTTGAGGTTTTAAAAGGGATAACTTTTAGTGTTAATCAAGGTGAACGTATAGCTATAATGGGGAATTCTGGTTGTGGAAAAACTACTCTATTAAAAATAATTGGTTTAATAGAAGAAGCAAGTGAAGGTAATGTTTATTATAAGGGGCAAAACCAAGAAGAAATGTACAGTGACGAAGTTTCAGATATAAGGCTTAAGGATATAGGTTTTGTATTTCAAGAATTTCGCTTACTAGATAGCCTTACTGTACAAGAAAATATAATGCTTCCTATGATAATAGATAGAGAAGAAGAAGAGACTATGTTTGAAAAATGTAACTACTATTCAGAAAAAGTAGGTATAAAACATATACTAAATAAAAAGCCATCAAAAATATCAGGTGGAGAAAAACAAAGAACAGCAATATGCAGAGCTTTAATAAATGAACCAAGTGTTATATTTGCGGATGAGCCAACAGGAAATCTAGATTCAAAAACAGGAAAGATGATAGTAGATATTTTAGTTAATGCAAATGTTGAGCTTAATAAAACATTAATAATGGTAACACATGATCCACTTATAGCTAGTTATTGTAATAGAATAATATGGTTAAAGGATGGATTAATAGCAGAAGAAATAAGAAGCGATAATAGTGAAAAGCTATATATAGAAATAATCGAAAAGATGAAAAAGCTATATAAATAAAATTATAATTATACAGAAGTATTTGATTATATGGTAAATAAAGGGCAACTAATCTAGATTATAAATATCTAATTAGTTGCTTTTTAAAATTTATAAAAAAATTTTATATAATTGCCAGTTTTTTGTGCTAAAATTCGTATTAACTGTTGTAAAAGCTTTTACAGGGAGGTATAAATTTGAAAGATAAAATCATAGTAAAATATATTAAAAAGTGTAATCCAAAGGGGATGGAGTTATTAATAGATAATTATAACGGATTATTAACCTCCATAATTAGAACACATCTTAACCCACTACAAAATTATGAAGAAGAATGTATAAGTGATGTATTATTACTTATTTGGGAAAATATAGAAGGGTTTAATTCTAAGGAAAGCTCCTTTAAAAACTGGATTTGTGCAATAGCTAAGTATAAAGCAATAGATTATAAAAGGAAGTATATTCACAAAGTAAATCTTGAGTTAGACAATGATTTATTTTATGTAGATGAAAACTTAGCAAAACTTGAGATCGAAGAAGAGATTAATGAAATGTTAAGCTTTCTTAATGATAAAGATAAGGAACTTTTCACTAGATACTATTTAAATGGAGACAAGTTAGAAGAAATAGCTAGTGATAACAATACCAATGTAACTAACTTACATAGTAGGCTTTCTAGAGGAAGAAAAAAGATTAGAAATAGTATTTTAAAATAGGAGAGTGAGATTATGATAGATAAGTTTAAAGTTTTTAATAAAGTAAAAATAGATACAGATAAGTATAAAGAAATAAATAATGATAATGATGAAGATCTAAAAATAAAAATGAAAGAACGATTATATTCTTCTGAGCGAATGAAGAATAAAAGAAAGAAAAGAAATGTTATAATTACAACTGCTGCATCTATAAGTGTAATAATGTTAGGGGTAGGAATTATGAACCCTTCTTTAGCTGACAATATAATAAAAAATATATCAGAGTTTCAAAGTATGCTAGATAAAATAAATGAGTCAATAAAAGAGGATACTCAAGCAGAATATAACCCCAAAAATTATCCTGAAAGGGAAGAAGAAAAAGAAGAGATTAAAAAGAATAAATTAATAGCAACGCCTATAAATGTATCTAGTAAGAGTAATGGTCTTGAGATTACTATAGATAAGGCAATGTATGATAAAAAGAAGCTATACTTAGATATGACATTAAAAACTGACAAGCCTTTTGAGGATACAGACTTTATAAATGCTGTTTCAGACTCTCCATATGGTGATGGTCAGAAAAATATGTACATAGAGGATTTAAAGCTTCTTATTAATGGAGTAGAGCCAATTAGTTATGGATACGGGCCGGGAGTGGTTGAATTTGTTGATGAGCATACTGTAAACTTAAGTTATTTATTAGAGTTGAATGTAGATAATGATATTGAAGAAGCTAACTTTAATATAGGATTTAGTATACCAAGATATAAAAATCAAGTGTTCAAAGGAAAAATTGATGGAGAATGGTATTTTAATTTTGATATAGCTGCAATGGATGATGGTAAGAAGCATTTTGATATTAATAAAAAAGATGGAGATTATACTTTGTTAAGTATAGATGTTACTAATACTTATGTTGAGGTATTTATGGAGCTTCCTGTTAAGCCTTCTTTAGGTAATCCTCATAATAATTTTATTATTGTTAAAGATGATAAAGGTAGGGAGCTAAGAATGTCTACTGGTATAGATGGTAGTGATGGAATTAGTAACCAAATATATGAACTAGAGAGTATTGGACAAGAGATTAAGTATGTCGATATCTTTGTAATTGAAAGTTATATGGATATTGAAGATACTTCTAAGTATTTATCAAGTTTTAGAGTAAATATAGAATAAGATATAATTAATTAAAAAATTAGCTATATATGGTGAGGGTTAGATAAAATATCTAACTCTTTTTTTATACAACTAATGTGACTAAACTGTCACAATATTATTCACATTGTAGTCACATTACTAACCTAGAATAAGAGTATAAACTATTCAATATGGAGGGAATTATGGAAATCGTAAAAGTAAAAAATCTATGCAAAAGCTATGGAAAAGATGAGACAAAAGTAGATGCTCTAAAAAACATAGACCTAACAATAAATAAAGGTGAATTTGTAGCAATAGTTGGACCTAGTGGAAGTGGAAAAAGTACTCTTCTACACTTACTAGGAGGTGTAGATTCTCCAACAAGCGGTGAAGTTTACATTAACGATATAAATATATACAATCTAAAAATAAAGGATCTAGCAATATTTAGAAGAAGAAATGTAGGGATTGTATATCAGTTTTATAATTTAATACCTGTATTAAGTGTAAAAGAGAATATACTACTTCCAGCAGAACTAGATGGTAGAAAAATAGAAAAAGAATATCTAGATGACCTACTAAATACATTAGGTCTAAAAGAAAGAGAAGACCATCTTCCAAATGAGTTAAGTGGAGGTCAACAACAAAGGACTTCTATAGGTAGATCACTAATAAATAGACCTGCGATAGTACTTGCTGATGAACCTACAGGAAATTTAGATAGTAAAAACTCAAAGGAAATAATTGAGCTTTTAAAATTATCAGTAAAGAAGTATAACCAAACATTAATAATGATAACTCACGATGAAAACATTGCAAGTCAAGCTGACAGAGTTATTACAATAAAAGATGGAATGATTAAAAGTGATGAGGTGATATAAATGAATTTATACACATCTTTAACACTTAAATATCTTAAGGAAAATAAAAGAAGAACAATAATAACTATTATAGGTGTAATATTATCAACGGCACTTATTTGTGGTATAGGAAACATATTTGAAAGCTTAATGGACTCTCAAATAAGAGAAACAGCTAAGCGTAAAGGTAGTTACCATGTATCTTTCAATTATGTTGAAAAAGAAAACTTAAAATATATTGAACAAAATGCTGACGTAAAAGAAAGCGGATTAAGTAGTTTGTTAGGAAGTGCTATGATAGATAAAGAAAATGGCAAGCTCCTAACAGTAAAAGAATATGATGAAAATGCTTTTAAAGGTTTTTTAATAGAATTAAAAGAAGGTAGATTACCTACTAATAATAGTGAAATAGTTTTAAGTGAAGATAGTTTAGTAAACTTTGAAAAAGATATTAAAATAGGGGACACTATAAAATTAGACATAGGTGATAGAACTTTTCCAGATGGACAGATAGTTAATGGAGCAAGTGTAGAAGAAGATGAAACTATTAAAAATACAAAAGAATATGCTTTTAAAGTAGTTGGGATAGCTAAAAAGCCAGGATTTGAATATGGTAAAAGTGTTACTACTGGATTCACTTATCTTAATATAAATGATAAGTTACCTTTTGACACTGTAAACATTGGATGTATTATGAAAGACCCTAAGACAGTTTATAATAATTCATCAAAAATTGCTGGGTCTGCAAAAGTTAAAAATATAGAATCAAATATTGAAACAGAACCTGGAATATATTATAACAATCACTTACTAAACTTAATTGGTGGAAGTAAATATAAACATATTAGCTCTTCAATAATATCTATTATAACTTTAGTTACTTCAATAGTAGTAATATGTACTATATCTACTATTTACAATACTTTTAGTATATCAATAGTTGAGCGTAAAAAGCAGTTTGGTGTACTAAGCTCAATAGGAGCAACTAAAAGCCAAATAATTAAAATGGTTGTAACTGAAGGGGTAATAGTTAGTTTAATAGGTGTTCCTATAGGATTATTATGTGGTACCGTTGCCATAGATGTACTTTTTAAAGTAATAAAAAAATTCTTTGAAAATTCATTTATTGCAGACTTAAACCTTCAAGTAATATATTCTCCTAAAATTATAATACTTAGTACAATAATAGTATTATTTACAATATTTATTGCAGTAATGATACCTGCTGTAAAAGCAGCAAAAATATCACCTCTTGAGGCAATTAGAAACACTGGTGATTTTAAGTTTAAAAAAGTTAAAGACTCTAAATTAGTTAAAGCTATATTTAAAACAGAAGGTGTACTTGCATATAAAAATATTAAGAGAAATAGAAAAAGATACAGAAGTATAATTCTTTCAATGATAGTTAGTATAGTAATATTTATTTCATTTAGTGGATTTATGAAAGTAATGTTAAAGGCTCAATCAATTAGAAGTGAGGAAATGAACTATAATGTTTATATGTCATCAATCTCAAGTTCTAAAAATAAAAAGTATACTAATATAAGAGATGAAATAAGTAAGTTAGATGGTGTAAATAATTTTGCTGAAGATAGCATGAATTTACCAACATACTTAAGTATTAACATGAAAGACAGTGATTTAAATAATAAACTGAAAAATAATGAAAAGGAATTATTCAAAGATCAGTTTGATGAAGAAAAAATAGGAAATGATTTTGTTTACAATACAAAAAATAACGTAATAAACTTCCCTGGTGAAGAGTTTATAAGTAGTATTACTCTTAATGAAGGTAATTTTAATAAAGATGATGCAATAAAAGATAATGGAGTGATATTAATAAATAAGATTTCATATTCAGCTCCTGGGAAAAAGGGAGAAGCAACTCTAACAAAATATAAAGTTGGAGATATAATTAAAGTTAGTGTTGAAAATAGCTTTGGAGAAAAAATAGGTGACTATAATCTTAAGATAATGGGAATAACTGATGAAAAACTTTTAGGTTATGGTTCATATAGACAATGGGGATTAGATTTTATAACATACGATGAGGTTGCTAAAAATATAGGAGTTGAGCTTGAAAAGGATACATTATATATTGATGTAGATAACGAAACTTCAATACAAAAAATCGAAGAACTTTCTGAGAAATATGAATGGAACTTCTACGATGAAAGAAAAGGTGCTGAAGAATTAAGACAGACATATCTTGTGATGCAAATATTTGTATACGGATTTTTAATAGTAATATCTCTAGTAAGTACAACAAATATTATAAATACAATTAGTACAAATATAAGCTTAAGAAAAAGAGAGTTAGCTATTATTAAATCTATAGGCGTAACTCCACAAGGCTTTAATAGAATGGTTTACTTAGAAAGTATTTTATATGGAACTATTTCTTTATTGTATGGAGTCCCCATAGGTGTAGGAGTAAGTATTCTAATGAATAAAATTGTAGGAGAAGTTATTTCTTTTGGAACAATACTACCTTGGGAAGCTGTTATTGTTTCAATAGTTGCTGTTTATTCTATAACATTATTATCAGCTATGATTCCTATGAAGAAGCTTAATAAAGAAAATATAATAGAAAATATAAGACAAGAAAGTATTTAATATAAATTATTATTTAAAAATAACTTTTAGAATCAAATGTTAAATATAACATTATTCACATTATATAGTACTGTAAAAGCCTAAAACTAAACTGTTTTAGGCTTTTTAATATGTTACATGAGTTATACATAAATAGTGAACTGGTAAAATTATTTCATTATACAATAAATATGACAAAAAACTACAAAATAATTCATAAATGTGATAAAATTATACTCTATGCTTAAAAACGAAAGGATGTATAATATGCAAGCCATAAGAATAAAACCAGAAGAATTTAAATTAACTAATTTTATAGAATATATAAGTGATAACCAAGAAGAATTACTTTATGAATATCCAAAAGAAATATCAAGAGTAAGTTTAGTAGATAAAGATTACTTAGATGTAATATTATTTGATGAAGATTATGAAGACGTAAATAGTCCAGAGGACTATGCTAATTTATTGTTAGATGAAGAATACGGATTATTATTAACTATAGGTAAAACAAATGAAAATTTAGATAAATTAGATTTTATAAATGGAAAAAAATATAGTTTAAGTCATTATGCTGATGATATTTATCAAGACAATGTTTTAAAGGATATTGGTGACTTGATGTTAGATATGAGTCACTTAGTAAGTATACTTATTGATATAGATGACTCGGAAATAGTTATATCCCTAGTTAACTTTGAACATGGTGGACAAATATCCCAACCAAGATTACTAGAAGTTGATGAAAGTGGAGACTTTGAAGATATTGTCAAGGCATTAGTTCAAAATTTTATGTAAGAGTTTAGAGAAATCATATAATTAAAGAAATAGAAAATAGTTGTTTAGTTTAGAAAATATTGTTAAACACTTTGAAACCTTAAATCCACGTCAGAAATGACGTGGATTTTTATAATGTAATAATATATTACTTTAGACCTAAATAATGAAGCATATCAGTAATCCCATACATTTCATCATACTTAGAATAATAATCCTTAAATACATCATCTATGCTAGAGTCTTTATATACTTCAAATTCTACTCCTTTGTATTCTGCTTTAATACATTTTACAGAAGTGGTATCAAAGTAATTTTTTAGTCTTTTTATGTAATCTTTAATATCTTCATCAGGTAAAACTGAAAGGTCTTCAATATTTTTTGCAAGTATGAAAGCCGAATCATTTACTTCATCTAAAGATATATTTTCCATTAATTGATTTTTTAAAAGCTCTAATTTTTCAGGGGCTAAATCTAAATCATCTAAGTCTTGGCCATTTAAAAGTTCTTGTATTTTATCTAATATCATAGCATCATTAAATGCAAATTTATTAGAGTTGTTGTTTTTTGATAATTCATTTTTCATTTAAAATCTCCTAATTATAAGTAATTATTTTTATTATATCAAAAACTTATAATTTAAATAAGATTATAGTAAAAAATAACTAAAACTTAGTATTATATATTATAAGTTTAAAAGTATATTTACTTGGTATATATATAAATATTACTAGCAATAGGAGGTACTATATATGAGTAATGATAACAGAGTATGTGGTTGCTTTAATGTAACAGTTGAAGATATAGTAAAAGCAAAAGAAAAGGGATGTAGAAGTGTAGGAGAAATAGTAAAAGAAACTCATGCTGGACAAGCTTGTGGAAGATGCAAACCTAAGGCAGAGTTAACTATTTTAAAGGTACTTTTAAACAGATTATATATAAAATAAGGTATTTACTTAATAAAAGTTAATAAATAAATATAAAAAGGATATTAATTAATATCCTTTTTATATATTTTATGTAATTTTACAGCCAATGATATCCTTTCATAAAACTCCACTAAATTATCATCTAAATTTAGTATAGCTTTAATTTTTAAAATTCTATATCTTATTGTATTTTCATGTTGGAATAAAATATTAGAACAGGATTTATAATCACTACCACATTCTATAAAGGTAATTAATGTATGCAATAAATCTTTTTTGTACTTAAGATCATATGCAATAATAGGGTCTATGGTGTCATGATAAAAGTTTTTTGCTTCAGAAGTGTGCTTAAAAGCATGCAATAAAGGCATAATACCAAGATTATTATAATATACAACATCTTCATTAGTAAAATTAATTGAAGTTGCGCAAATTACTGCTTGATTAATAGCATCTTTAGCATCTACAAGATTTTTAAAATTATTACTAACCCCTATAATACAATCTTTTGAGTTGTTTCTTATAGTTTCTATAAAATAAGAAAGTAAAGAATCTATATTAGTAGAATTGGTATCAAAATAACTTAATATAAAAATATATCCATTTTTATATGGAATACATATATTTTCTTTATTTATATTCAGTATTGATAATAAATTATTATTTATCTCTTTAGCATGAAAATATAATACCGTTGTATAATCATAAAAATGTGGATTTATAGAGTTAAGAATTTTCTTTGTTTCTATTAAACTATTAGAATTAATTAAATCAGCAAGTAATAATTCATGCATCTGAAAATCTTTATTTTTATATATAAGGTAGGAAATATCTCTTATAATATCCCCATAAGATACACTATAATCCATAGTTATTACTGGGAAATTAATTTTATTACAATGATGAATCAAATCCTGAGTAAAAAAATCTAAATATTCGTTAGTTATACATAAACCACTACTATTACAAGACTTTAAAAAGTTAATAGCATAAATTGAATACTCAAGGCTTTCTTTAAAAGCAAAAAAATTAGTAATAAAAAAATCCCCCTCTTTTAATACTAATCTATCTCTTTGTTCATGAATAGGACAATCAAATACTGAAACTCTGTTTATAGTATTGTTTAATCCATTTTTGCCAGCTATTAAGTTACTATCTTTAAAAATATCAAGCTTCAATATATCTCTTACTAATATTCCCATTAGAAATTCCCCCATAGTATTTTGTTTATTTTTATTTTAACAAAAAAAGGTAATTAAAAAAAGTGTTTATAAAAATTTTAAAAGTCTGATTAAATGTTTGTAAATTTTACAAATATATCTTCTTCTTAAAAAAGTAAAATTATATTAAGAAACAACAAATTGTAACAAATAAGAAAAAATCATGGAGGGGAATATTGTGAAATTAGAGTTTGGGAACTTTTATGTTAAGGACATTGTATTTGGTAAAGAAACATCTTTTAATAATGGGATACTTACCATAGATAAAGAAGATGTATTAAATTTTGTAAAATCAGATCAAAGAATAACTGATGCTGATTTACATATTGTAAATCCAGGAGATATGGTTAGATTATGTCCAGTTAAAGAGGCTATAGAGCCAAGAATAAAGTTAGATAAGAATAGTTTATTCCCAGGATATATTGGAGATATAGCACAGTGTGGTGAAGGAACTACTTATGCACTTAAAGATTGTAGTGTGTTAGTTGTTGGAAAGCACTGGGGAGGCTTCCAAGATGGACTTATAGACATGGGTGGGGAAGGAGCAGATTATACTTACTTCTCAAAACTTAAAAATGTAGTTTTAGTTGCTGATACAAACGAAGATTTTGAGAAAAAGGAACAACAAAAGAAAAATGATGCATTAAGAAAAGCAGGACATAAAATGGCAGAGTATATAGCTGAATGTCTAAGAGATTTACAACCTGATGAAGTGGAAACTTTTGAACTTGAGCCTATAACAAAGAGAAGTGAAGAAGTAAATAGTCTTCCAAGTGTGGTATTAGTATTACAAGGGCAATCTCAAATGGAAGAGATGGGATATAACGACTTAGTATATGGTTGGGATATGAATCATTTTGTTCCAACTCTAATGCATCCAAATGAAATACTAGATGGAGCTTTAATTTCTGGAAGCTTCATGCCATGTTCATCAAAATGGTCTACTTATGATATGCAAAATGCACCAATAATAAAAAGAATTTATAATGAACACGGAAAAAGTTTAAATTTCTTAGGTGTAATATTATCAAACTTAAATGTTGCCTTAGAACAAAAAGAAAGATCAGCTTTATTTGTTGCTCAAATAGCAAAATCTTTAGGAGCAGATGGAGCTATAGTTGCTGAAGAAGGATATGGTAATCCAGATGCTGACTTTGTTGGATGTGTAGTAGCTTTAGAAAATGCAGGAGTTAAGGTAGTAGGTTTAACAAATGAATGTACAGGAAGAGATGGAAATTCACAACCACTTGTTACTCTTGATGAAAAATTAGATGCAGTAGTTTCTTGTGGTAATGTATCAGAGCTTATAGAGCTTTCGGCAATGGATGTAGTACTTGGAGAATTAAAAGCATTAAGTAGAGATGGTCTTTCTGGTGGATGGTCAAATGATGAGATACTAGGACCTTCAGTTAGAGAAGATGGATCAATTATTATGGAAAATAACTCAATGTTCTGTGGAGACCAAGTATTAGGATGGTCAACAAAGACAATGAAGGAATTCTAGGAAGGGGTGCTAAAAATGAAAAAAGCTATATTATATCTTAATCAATTCTTTGGTCAAATAGGTGGAGAAGATAAGGCTGATTTTGAGCCAGAAATTAGAGAAGGACTAGTTGGTCCTGCACTACAACTTAATAAACTGTTAGAAAACGCAGAAATTACACACACAATAATATGTGGAGATAATTTCATGGGTTCAAATACAGATGAAGCAATAGATAAAATAATAAATTATCTTGAAGATAAAGAATTTGATATATTCTTTGCAGGTCCAGCTTTCCAAGCAGGTAGATATGGAGTTGCATGTGGACATATATGTAAGGCTGTTAAAGAAAAGTTTGGTGTAGAAGTAGTAACATCAATGCACATAGAAAATCCTGGTGTAGAAATGTTTAAAAAAGATATGTATATATTACAGGGTGGAAACAGTGCAGGAAAGATGAGAAGTGACCTTTCTACTATGGCTAAATTAGGAAATAAAGTAATTAATGGCGAAGAAATATTAGATGCAAATACTGAAGGAATTTTTGAAAGAGGAAAAAGACATCAAGCTTTTAGAGACGATAAGATAATGGCATCAGATAGAGCAGTAGAAATGCTTATAAATAAATTAACGGGAAAAAGCTATAAGACTGAACTTATAGTACCAAAAATTGATAGAGTGCAAATAGCTGATGCAATAAAAGATATAAGCAAAGCAAAAATAGCATTAGTAAACACAGGTGGAATAGTACCAGTAGATAATCCTGATAGAATACAATCTGCTTCAGCAACAAGATGGGGAAGGTATGATATATCTAACTTAGAATCTTTACAATCAGGAGTATATAAAACTATACATGCAGGATTTGACCCAGCTGTAGCAGATGATAATCCAAATGTAATAACTCCTATAGACTCTCTTAAAAAGTATGAAAATGAAGGTGTAATAGGTAAATTACATGATTACTTCTACACTACTGTTGGAACAGGTACAACACAAGGTGAAGCTAGCAAAATGGCTAAAGAAATAATACCATTTTTACAAAGTGATAATGTAGATGCAATAATCATGGTTTCTACATGAGGCACTTGTACTCGTTGCGGTGCAACGATGGTAAAAGAATTTGAAAAAGCTGGATTCCCAATTGTTCAAATGTGTAACCTTATTCCAGTAGCAAAAACAGTAGGAGCAAATAGAATAGTACCGACTATATCTATACCATATCCTATGGGTAACCCATCATTATCAAAAGAAGAGCAATTTACAATGAGACATAATATGGTTAAAACAGCTTTAGATGCCTTATGTACAGAAATAGAAGAACAAACTGTATTTAAACACAAATAGTTATCTACCTATCATCTTGTTTATTCATTTAGTTTATTTAAGTAGACTTTATTACTAAAAATATAGGGGGAACTATGATAAGAGCTGATGAGAAAAAAAATAAGGTAGATAATAAAGTATTTTATTCATCATTGATTATTACTATACCCATATGTCTATGGGCTGTAATAGATGGTGAAGGTTTAGGTAAAGTAGTATCAAGCGCTTTTGATTTTTTTACATCAAAATTTTCCTGGCTATACTTATTATCTATGATGATATTTGTAGTATTTGCAATATGGCTAGCCTTTAGTAAGTTTGGAAATATAAAGCTAGGTCCAGATGATTCAAAACCTGAGTATAAGACTGGTTCATGGTTTGCTATGCTATTTGGTGCAGGTATGGGTATTGGTCTAGTATTCTGGGGCGCTGCTGAACCAATATCACATTTTATATCACCTAAAGAAGGTATAGATCCTGCAAGTATTGAGGCAGCAAAGTTTGCTATGAAGTCATCCTTCTTACACTGGGGAGTTCATCCTTGGGCAGGATACAGTATAATAGGACTTTCTCTAGCATATTTCCAATATAGAAAAGGAAAGTCAGGATTAATAAGTCAATTATTTGAACCATTACTAGGAGATAAAGTTAATGGTCCAATAGGTGTAGTAATAGATACTTTAGCAGCCTTTGCTACAATAGCAGGGATTGCAACATCACTAGGTTTAGGTACATTACAGATTAATAGTGGTCTTAGTTATTTATTTGGTTTACCTAATAATGCTATGACTCAACTATCAATTATAGCAATAACAACAATAGTATTTATATGGACTGCAGTGTCAGGTATAGACAAAGGTATGAAAATTTTATCTGATATAAACTTGCTTACTGCATCATTACTGACTTTAGCTGCACTTTTAGTAGGTCCTACATTAAATATTATAAATACTTTTGTAAGTACTTTTGGTAACTATACTCAAAATATTCTTGTTGATAGTATGAATATAAGTGTATATGGAGACAATTCATGGCTTAGCAGTTGGACAGTTTTTTATTGGGCTTGGTGGATAGCTTGGGCTCCTTTTGTAGGAACATTCATAGCTAGAATATCAAAAGGAAGAACTATAAGAGAATTTATTCTAGGAGTTATGTTTGCTCCAGCTTTAGCATCTTTTGTATTCTTCTCAATATTTGGGACGCTAGGAATAGATTTATTTATGAATGGAACTATTGATTTAGCACAGTTAACAAATATGTCATCAGATGTATCAATTACACTGTTTGAAGTATTATCACATTATGATTTTGGATTTATTTTATCTATTGTAGTAATATTCTTATTACTAACATTCTTTATTACGTCAGCAAACTCAGCTACTTTTGTATTAGGAATGTTCACTTCAAATGGAGATTTAAATCCATCAAATAAAAGAAAGATTATGTTAGGATTAATGCAGTCTTTACTAGCAGTTAGTTTATTATTAACAGGTGGACTTAATGCCCTACAAACATCATCATTATTAGCAGCATTTCCATTTGTATTTATAATGATATTTGCTTGTATATCACTAACTAAATCCTTATTAGAAGAAAAGGTTCCTGAAAATAAAAAAGAAAAAATAAAATCATAGATATTGGAGGAGAGATAGTGAGCTTATTAGAAAATAAAAAAGTAATTATTATAGGCGATCGAGATGGTATACCAGGTCCAGCTATAGAAGAATGCGTTAAGACAGTTAATGGCACAGAAGTAGTTTTTTCATCAACAGAATGTTTTGTCTGAACGGCTGCTGGGGCTATGGACTTAGAAAATCAAAACAGAGTTAAAGAAGCTGCTGAAAAATATGGTGCAGAGAATGTTTTGATATTACTAGGTGCTGCTGAAGCCGAAGCTGCAGGTCTTGCAGCTGAAACAGTTACTGCTGGAGATCCTACATTTGCAGGTCCACTTGCAGGTGTAGAATTAGGATTAAAGGTGTTCCATGTTGTTGAACCAGATATGAAAGAATTATTTAATGAATCTGTTTATGAGGAACAGATAGGAATGATGGAAATGGTTTTAGAGGTAGATGAGATAGTAGATGAGATGACAAATATAAGAACTCAGTATTGTAAGTATTAAAAATTAATAAATATCCCTGATGTAAAAAAAGCTATGGTTATCATAGCTTTTTTTATTTACTAAATAATAATTAATAATTATATTATAAAAAATCTTATAATTGACATTTGTTAAAAAATTGATACACTTAAATTAACAATAGTAGTAACCAAAAGGAACTACTAAAATCATATTCATAAATTAGGGGGATCAAAATGTTATTATTATCAAAGAGAGATATAAAAAAAGTATTCACTATGAGAGATGCTATAGAAACTAACAAAGAAGCTTTCAAGTTATTTTCTCAAGGTAAAAGTGAGGTGCCACTAAGAACAACAATTCAAGCACCTAATCACAATGGCGTATTTTTATTTATGCCATCATATGTAGAAGATTTAGATGTAGCTGGACTTAAAGTCGTTAATATTTTCCCAGAAAATGTTAAAGAAAATTTACCAACAGCACCAGCTCAAGTTTTATTAATAGATGGAAAAACAGGAATAGTAAGTTCAATACTAGATGGTACTTATGTAACTCAACTTCGTACAGGAGCATCTTCAGGTGCAGCATTTGATTTATTTGCAATAAAAGATGCTAAGGTTGGAGCTTTAATAGGTACTGGTGGACAAGCTGCGGCTCAGTTAGAAGCGATGATGGTATCTCGTGACTTAGAAGTAATAAAGGTATACGACTTAGATGAAGAAAGAACAAATGCTTTTGTTGAAAGAATGAAAGAAGACCTTAAAGAATATAAAACAGAAATTATTAAAGCTAACTCTTCAGATGAAGCAATTGATAATGCTGATATAATAGTTACTGTTACTCCATCAACAAAACCAGTATTTGACGGAACAAAAGTTAAAAAAGGAGCAACAATAAGTTGTGTAGGAGCATATCAACATCATATGCAAGAACTAGACCCTGCTGTACTTCCAAGAACATCTAAAATATACTTTGACTCAGAAGAAGCTGTATTATCAGAAGCAGGAGATATATTAATACCATTAGAACAAGGAATAATAACAAAAGAAGATTTTACAGGGGATATAGGAGATGTATTACTTGGTAAAGTAGTAGGTCGTGAAAATGATGATGAAATAATAGTTTATGAAAATGTTGGAATAGGAGTTTTAGACTTAATGACTGCAAGAGCAATTAACCTTAAAGCTAAAGAAGCAGGAATAGGAACAGAGTGGGAATAAATTTTAAGGAGGAATAATCATGCCACATATAGTAGTAAAAATGTATCCTGGAAGAAGCGAAGAAGTAAAAGAGGACTTTGCAAAAAAGGTACAAATGTTAACAGTACAAGAATTTGGATGTCAACCAGGACATGTATCAGTATCTGTTGAAGATATATCACCAGAAAATTGGAAAGATGAAGTAGTTGACCAAATAAAAGCTGAAGATTTAATAATTGAACCTAACTTCTAAAAATTAATATAAAATATCTTGGGAAAATATAAAACATTAAATTATAACAATATTCAAAGGGGAGAAATGTTATGGGAACTAATGGAGCATATTGGAATGGACCAAAGGCAACACATAGACGTGTTATGTTAAAGGCTGCAGGATATACAGATAAGGATATAAAACAAAAACCACATATAGGTGTAGCAAACTCTTTTATGGAAGGATCTCCAGGAAGTGCACACCTTAGACAAATTACTGAAGCTGTAAAGCAGGGTATATGGGCAGCAGGAGGAATTCCTGTAGAGTTTGGAATACCTGCTACTTGTGGTAATGTTGCAAATGGAGCTGAAGAATTAAAGTACGAACAAGTAGGTAGAGACATTGTTTGTATGTCAGTAGAATTTGTTTCTAAAGTTCATCATTTTGATGGTATAGTAATGGTTGCATCATGTGATAACATAATAGCTGGTACATATTTAGCTGCAGCTAGACTTGATATTCCAGCAATGGTAGTAACAGGTGGTTCTATGCAACCAGGTAATTACTGTGGAAAACAAGTTGTTGAAGCTGAACTAGATGTTGCTGTTTTAGCTGGTGAAGATGAATTAGTACTTTCAGACATGGAAGAACATGTATGTCCTTCATTTGGAGCTTGTCCTTCAATGGGTACTGCAAATACTATGCAAATGCTAGGTGAAGTAATGAACTTAGTAATACCAGGTACAGGGACAATACCTGCTTCTGATAATATGAAAATAAGAAAAGCTAGAGAAGCTGGAAGTTTTGCAGTTGATCTAGTAAAATCAGGACGTAAGCCATCAGAGTTAATTACTAAAGAAACATTAATGAATGCAATTATGTTTGATATGGCAGTTGCAGGTTCAACAAATGCAGTACTACATATATTAGCTATAGCATATGAACTTGGTATAAAAGTAGCTATGGAAGACTTTGAAAAATATGCAAAGGAAATTCCATGTATAACAGGAGTAATACCAAGTGGACCTTATACAGTGGTAGACTTCCACTATGCTGGTGGTGTAAAAGCTGTAATGAAAATGATAGAAGATAAATTATATACAGATGTACCAATAATAGATGGTAGAACATGGAAAGATATATTAGATAAAGTAAAAGTTGAAAGTTCAGATATAATAAGAAGTTTAGAGGATCCATTATTTAATGAACCAGGACTGCAAGTACTTAGAGGTAACTTATCTCCTAATGGTGCAATAGTAAGACCGACAGGAGTTCCAGAAGAAATGAAGTACTTTAAAGGTAAAGCTAAAGTTTTCTCAAATGACTTTGAATCTTTAGCAGCTATTGAAAATGGAGATATAGTACCAGGAGATGTAATAGTAATTCGTTATGAAGGATGTAAAGGATCTCCAGGTATGAAAGAAATGATGTTAACAACTGATGCCCTTGTAGGATATGGACTTCATAAAAGTGTAGGATTAGTTACAGATGCAAGGTTTTCAGGATTTAACTATGGTGCAATAGTAGGTCATGTTTCTCCAGAAGCTTATGATGGAGGTACTATTGCTTTAGTAGAAAATGGAGACGTAATAATAGTAGATACTATTAAAGGTGAAGTAACACTAGATGTTTGTGATGAAGAGTTAGCAAGAAGAAGAGAAAACTGGGTATGTCCACCACTTAAAGAAGAAAAAGGGTGTCTTGCATTATTTGCTAAAAACTGTAGACCTGCAGAAGAAGGCGGAGCAATGCAACCATGGTAAAAAGCATAAATAAAGGTATTTATGAGTATTTGAATATATGGGAGAATAATTAATGATAGATGAAAAAATAAACTTATTAAATAAAATAGGTTTAAATGATTCAGAGGCTAAAGTATATTTAACTTTAGTAAAAGAAGGAAGTATCTCAGGATATGAAGCAAGTAAGCTATCAGGGGTACCTCGTTCAAAAATATATATAACACTAGAGTCATTAGTGAGGAAAGGCTTTGTACTATTCTCTGAAAATGATTCAGTAACAAAATATGCTTCAGTATCAATTGAAGAGGTTTCTGAAAGAATTAAACATGAAACTAATAACACTTTAGATGAATTATCCATCCAATTAAAAGATTATGGTTCAGTTACTGACTTAGACTATATTTGGCATATAAAAGAATATAAAAATGTATTTGCTAAATGCAGAAATATGATTAAAAATACAAAACATGAACTGCTAATTCAAATTTGGGAAGATGATATACAAGAAGTTTACGATGAGCTTAAAGAATTAGATAAAAATGATGTAAATGTAGGTGTTGTTCTCTTTAGTGAAGATGAAGGTCTTATGCTACCTTTTAAAAACTGTGTAAAACATGGTATGTTAAAAGATAAGTACGAAGAAATGGGAGGTCGATTTATTACCCTTGTTTCTGATAAAAAAGAAGTAGTCTTTGGGCAAATACTTAGTGAAAACGTAGCTGAGGTTATTTGGACAGAGTCAAAGCCAATGATATCTATGGCTTCAGAGTGTGTTCGCCATGATATGTACTTCTATAAAAGTGCTAGTATATTTAAAGACGAAATGCAAAAAGAACTTGGTAGTGATTACTCAAAGATTAGGGGGATATTCTAAAGCTTAGTTCAAATATTAAAAAGAGCTACAATAAAAATTGTAGCTCTTTTTTGATTAAACATAGGTTATCTTACTAAACATTCTCTATAAAATAATATGGATAAATGTAATTTTAAATTATTTATAGTTGCAAATATAATAAGAAATAACTAGTCTTAATATTATAGACATAAATATTATGATGGAAAATGGAGGAATTATATGAAAGTATTATTAGTAAATGGAAGCCCTAATAAAAAAGGATGTACATATACAGCTCTTGAAGAATTATCAAAAACTTTGAAAGAAAATGGAATTAATACTGAAATATTTCAACTTGGAAACAAACCTATAGGTGGATGTATTGCCTGTGGTTCATGTAAGAAAACTGGAGAATGTTTTACGGAAGATATAGTAAATGAGTTTGTTGAAAAAGCTAAGTTAGCTGATGGATTTATATTTGGTTCACCTGTTTACTATGCATCAGCATCTGGTTCAATAATATCTTTCCTTGATAGAGTATTTTATAGTGGCAGTAAACATCTTGCATTTAAACCAGGTGCAGTTATCTGTAGTGCTAGACGAGGTGGAACAACAGCAACTTTTGATCAATTGAACAAATATCTTTCAATTTCAAATATGCCTATCGTAAGTTCTCAATATTGGAATATGGTTCATGGAAACAATCCTGAAGAAGTAAAACAAGACTTAGAGGGACTTCAAATAATGAGGGTTTTAGGGAGAAATATGGCTTGGATAATAAAATGTATAGAGTTAGGGAAAAATAATAATGTTTTAAGACCTGAGTTAGAAGAACGATTAGCTACAAACTTTATTAGAATTTAGAAAAATATTAATATGTACTTGAAATAAATATAGTTTACTACTATAATAATTATTAAAATAAACATAGAGGTGATTAGATAAAATGAACAATTAATCTTATTCAAATTAACAATCAGATAGTTTTAATAGGTAAAAGCATCATAATAGATGTTTTATTAACAAAGCCTATAAACTACTTAAAGTTAAGGATAAGATTAAATATTATAACATAATCATCATTAAGTACTAGCTAATACAGCTTTTATTTACATGTCATAAATTTGTATAATATAACTTTCTTTTCTTTGGGTAGTAAAAATACCATAGAGCTAAGGAAGTTTTTTTATTTCCTTAACAAAGGAGATGATAATTATGGCACAAATTAAAATAAATAACTTGAGTTTTCAATATGATACACATGGTGAAGATATATTCAAAAATGTATCAATAAATATAGACACAGATTGGAAGTTGGGTTTTATAGGAAGAAACGGGAGAGGAAAGACCACATTTTTAAAGCTCCTAAAAGGAGATTATAAGTATAGTGGTAAAATTACAAGTCACGTAAATTTTGATTACTTCCCTATGGAAGTAGAAGATCATGGGAAGTATGCATTAGAGGTAATGAGAATAGCCATCGCACCTTTTACAAAATGGGAAGTTGAAATGGAAAAGTATATGAAAGATCCTAAGTATATTAAGGACTATGGTGATATTTTAGATAAGTATATAGAAAATGACGGATATATTATAAATGAAATGATAGAAAAAGAAGTAAGGAAAATAGGGCTAGAACCAGATATATTAAATAGAACATTCAATACCTTAAGCTCCGGAGAACAAACAAAATTACTTTTAGTAGCTTTATTTTTAAGAAAGAATAACTTCTTATTAATAGATGAGCCTACCAATCATTTAGATGCAGAAGGTAGGGATTGTGTGGCAAATTACTTAGAAAATAAGAAAGGCTTTATATTAGTTTCACATGATAGAAATTTTTTAGATAAAATTGTTAATCATGTCTTATCAATTAACAAAAGTAATATTGATATTCAAAAAGGTAATTACTCCACTTGGCAATTAAACAATGATAGAAGAGATGAATTTGAAAAAGCAGAAAATGAAAAACTTATAAAAGAAATAAAACGATTAAAAATAGCATCAAAACAAAAAGCAGGATGGTCTAATAAACTTGAAGCAACAAAAATTGGTTGTGGACCTGTAGATAGAGGGTTTATTGGACATAAGGCTGCTAAAATGATGAAGAGAGCAAAATGCATTGAAAAGCGTCAAAATAAAGCAATAGAAGAAAAGTCTAAGCTTCTTAAAAACATCGAAAATACAGAAAAACTAAAAATTGGAAATATAAGTGGAAACTGTGAAAAATTACTTAAAGTTATAGATTTACAGATAATATATGAAAAAGAGCTTTTTAAACAACCACTAAGTTTTAATATAGAACCTGGAGATAGAGTATGGCTAAGAGGTAAAAATGGAAGTGGTAAATCAAGTATATTAAAATTAATAATGGGAGACGAAATTAAATACACTGGATATTTTAATAAAAGTGATAATATCTCATTTGTATCTCAAGATACAGGATATTTAAAAGGAAATATAAGAGATTTTTCTAAAAATAGAGAAATAGAAGAACAGAAACTAAAAAGTAGTTTAAATCAATTAGGAATTAACAACACTCAATACGAAAAGAATATTGAAGAATGGAGTGAAGGTCAAAAAAAGAAGTTGCTTATTGCTGCTAGTTTGAGTGATTTTGCAAAGCTTTATATTTGGGATGAACCATTAAACTTTATTGATGTAATATCTCGTATACAAATAGAAAACATGATACTAGAAGAAAATCTAACTATCCTTTTTGTAGAACATGATCAATGCTTCGGAAATAGAATTGCTACTAAAATTATAGATCTGCTATAAGTAAATTAACAATAGATAGATATAGAATATGAATCATATAAGTATACAAATAGGCTATGTTTTAATAATTATTATTAAAACATAGCTTTTTTTATTATATCTACATATAGATAATTATTAATTCAACTTAAGAATTGAAAATAAAAACTTAAGAAAACTTAAGATTTACTTATAAATCTCTTAATCTTTAAATCTTAGAATAGTCTTATAGGAAAATAAATAACTAATTTAACATACTAAACTAAAATTTAAGGAGAAATAAAAATGAAAAATGTATTAATAATATTTGGTGGAAAATCTAATGAATATGAGGTTTCTTTAAAATCATCATCAGCAGTTATAGATAACATAGATAGAAGTAAATATAATGTATCAATGATAGGAATTACTAAAGATGGAGAATGGTCAAGTTTTAGTGGAACTACTGAAGAAATAAGAAATAACACATGGTTTGAAAATAAAAATTGTAAAAAAGCATATATATCACCATGTACAAGTCATAAAGGTTATGTAGAGATAGACAACAATGAAATAAAAGAATACGCTATAGATTTAATATTCCCAGTGGTACATGGTAAAAATGGTGAAGATGGAACACTACAAGGATTATTAGAATTATCAGGGATTCCCTTTGTAGGTTGTAAAACACTATCATCATCAATTTGTATGGACAAGGCAATAGCTCATAATATAGTAAAAGAAGCTGGTATAAACGTAACAAAATCATTAATAGTATTTGAAGATGAAGATAATGTTATTGAAAAAATAAAAGAAAAAAATATGAAATTACCAATTTACATAAAACCTGCAAAATCAGGATCATCAATTGGTATAACAAGAGTTGAAAGATTAGAAAAAATAGATGACGCAATAAAAGAAGCATTCGCCCACGATAATAAAGTTGTATTAGAAGAAGCAATAGATGGATTTGAAGTTGGTTGTGCAGTCCTTGGACAAGGTGATGTAATAGTTGGAGGCGTTGATGAAATAGAGTTAACTAGAGGATTCTTTGACTTTAATGAAAAGTACAATCTAGAAACTTCAAAAATTCATACTCCTGCTAGAATAAGTAATGAAAAAACAGAGGAAGTAAAAAAGACTGCTACAAAAATTTATAAGCTACTTTCTTGTGAAGGTATATCAAGAGTAGATATGTTTATAGATAAAAAAGGGGATATATTCTTTAACGAAGTTAACACTATACCAGGATTTACAGCAAATAGTAGATATCCTAAAATGATGAACTTAATAGGATTAAGTTATACAAAATTAATTGATAAATTAATAGAAGTTACTTTAGTAGAAGAACTTATAACAGTTTAAGAGGAATATTACTTATGAATGAATTAATTAAAGAATCTAAATACAATTACTCCATATTAAATAAAGTAAAAGACTTAATAAGTTTAAAGGATAATGATGAATATATAACACTAAAACTAACTAATAAGGAGCTATACTCTGGTAGCTTAATATTAGTAAACAAAGATAATGAGTTTAGACAAGGGATAGTAAGCATACTATCTTTAGATAATGATTATTTTGAAATTTATGGGAAAAAGCCAATATATATAAATGAGTTAATGGTAAAACCTCTTTTAAACTTAATAGATGATATAGATGGAAAGAAAAAACTAGTGGCAGTAAGTGGCTATAGAAGTGAAGAAGAGCAAAGAAGAATATATAAAGATTCTATACTAGAAAATGGAATAGAATTCACAAAAAAATATGTTGCTAAACCTAGACAAAGCGAACATCAAACTGGATTAGCAATTGACTTAGGTGAGGTATTAGAAAACGTAGATTTTATATGTCCTTCTTTTCCTAACCATGGTATATGTAAAGAATTTAAAGAATTAGCCCAGGACTACGGTTTTATAATGAGATATAAAAAAGACAAAGAAAAAATAACAAATATATCAGAAGAAGTATGGCACTTTAGATATGTAGGTGTACCTCATTCAAAAATAATGAATGAAAATAATTTTTGCTTAGAAGAATATATAGATTACTTAAAAAACTTTAAATATAAAAGAAACTCTTTAAAGTTAATATATAACGGATATAAAGTGGAAATATTTTATGCTGAAAAACTAAATAAAATAACAGAAGTAAAGTTATTGAAAAGTAAAAAATATAATGTATCAGGTAATAATGTAGATGGATTTATTGTTACTCTCTTTGAAGAATTAAAGGAGTTATAAATATGATACAAAAAACAAAATATGGATATATAGACTTGTTTAAGTTTGTTGCATCATTACTTGTAATAACTATTCATACAGATCCTTTAACAACTTATAGCATAGCAGGAAACTTTATACTTACAAGAGTTCTTGCAAGATTAGCAGTCCCATTCTTTTTCATCTGTGCAGGCTATTTATTTTCTTTAAAATTGACTGATAACAAAATAGAAAATAATAAACTATTGTTTTCTTATTTATAAAGAATTTTTAGTATTTACTTGATATCAATAATAATATACATTCCAATAAATATATATAATGGGTACTTTACTAGTGATTTTAGTTTAATAAGTATACTGAAAGACATAATTTTTAATGGAACAATGTATCATTTGTGGTACCTTCCAGCATTAATCTTAGGTATGTGTATTGTATTTATATTAATCAATAATTTTAGTATAAATACCTCATTAATAATTACTATAGTTTTATATATTCTTGGATTATTAGGTGATAGTTATTTTAAAATAACAAGTAGTATAGATTTATTAAATAATTTATATAGTAATATGTTTTTAGTGTTTGATTATACAAGAAATGGTATATTCTTTGCACCAATATTTATATTACTAGGTTTTAAATTCACAAAATTTGATAATAAAGAAAATGACAAATTGAAAGATGAAGATAATAAATATAGTACAAAAAACAAAGGATTTATAAAGGATTTAATTTTGTTTTTATTATTAATTATGCTTTTAGGTATAGAAGCTACACTATTAAAAACATTTGACATACCTAAACATGACAGTATGACAGTTTTTTTAGTGCCAGCAGTATATCTATTATTTAAAATATGTATAGATCTAAAAAATAAAAGTATGAAAAAATTAAGAGACATAAGCTTATATATTTACATTCTACATCCAATGATTATTATTTTAGTGAGATTAATAGGTAAAATAACTAAAACCACATATATTCTAATAAATAATAGTTTAATAAATTATATTTCAGTAACTTTAATATCTATTTTGGTATCAGTAGTATTAGTAAATATAAATGATAAATTAAAAGTTAAAAATAATAATTAATTATGAGGAAACTACTATGAACAATTTTAAAAATGTTAATAAAGATAACTTAAGAGCGTATAGAGAAATAAATCTTTCAAATATAGAGCATAATCTACTTAAAATCCAATCTATATTATCTGATGGGTGTAAAATAATGGGTGTTATTAAAGCAGATGCATATGGACATGGAGCAGTAGAAGTAGCTACTCACTTAGAAAGCTTAGGCGTAGAACACTTTGCAGTAGCAAGCCTTGATGAAGCAATAGAATTAAGGAATGCTAATATAAATGGTGAAATATTAGTACTTGGATATACACATGTTAATAGAAAAAAAGATTTGATGTATTATGATATATCTCAAACTATAGTAAACTTTAGCTATGCAAACATGCTTTGTGAAAGTGATGGACAAGTTAAGGCTCATATAAAATTAGATACAGGTATGAATAGACTAGGAACAAAAAAAGAAGACATTGAAGAGTTAATTAATATATATAATAGTAATAAACTTAAGGTTATGGGAACATTTAGCCATTTATCAAGGGCAGATAGTTTATTAGAAGAAGATATTGAGTTTACAAAAAAACAAATTAATAGATTTTATGATATAATAGACTTGTTGGAAAAAAACAACATAAATCTAGGTAAAATACATTTACAAAGTAGTTATGGTATTACAAATTACAGAGAATTAAGATGTGATTTAGTAAGACCAGGAATAATCTTATATGGTGTTTCAAGTAGTCCTTATGATGATAGCATAGAAGACCTAAATCTTAAGCCTGCATTATCTTTAAAATCTAAAGTTGGATTAGTAAAAAATATAAAGAAAAATGAAACAGTAGGATATGGAAATAACTTTACAGCATCTAAAGACTCTAAAATTGCTATAGTAACTATTGGATATGCTGATGGGTATCCAAGAGGACTTTCAAAACAAAACTTTAATGTCTTAATAAATGAAAAAGAAGCTAGTGTTATAGGAAATATTTGTATGGATCAAATGTTAGTTGATGTAAGTCATATTGATGATATTAATATGGGTGATACTGTAACATTAATAGGTAAAGATGGAGATAAATATATTTCTATAGATAAGATAAGTAAGTTAACCAATACCATTAATAATGAAACACTTACAGGTATAGGTCAAAGAGTTTGTAAAGTATATATTTAATTTGATTTTATTATAGGTGTATTTTAGAAATAATCTAAAATACACCTTTCTTAATGTAGATATATTTATAATTAAAACTTAAGAATTCTTAATATTTACTTATAAATATCTTAATATCTATTTTATAAAATTAAACTACTAGCCGAAGTTACTGAATATATTTACCAGTAAGGAATAACTTAAGAAGAATATATATAAAATAAATTATATTGTAGAGTAAGGAGAGAAGTAAATTGAAAAATACAATACTTGTAGTAGATGATGAAGCAGAAATAAGGAATCTGTTGGAAATATATTTGTTAAATGAAGGTTATGAAGTATGCAAAGCAAGCAATGGAGAAGAAGCATTAGAGATTATTGAGCAAAAGGATGTTCATCTTATTGTACTAGATATAATGATGCCTAAGATGGATGGAATAGAAACATGCAAAATAATACGTGAAAAAATGAGCGTACCGATAATTATGCTAAGTGCAAAATCTGAAGATATGGATAAAATTCAAGGTATAATGACTGGTGCAGATGATTATTTGACAAAGCCATTTAATCCTTTAGAGCTTACAGTTAGAGTAAAAGCTCTTTTAAGACGAGCATACTATTTTACTAATAGAACGGACAGCAATAAAGACTTAATTTTAATAGAATCATTAAAAATAGACAAAATCAATCATATAGTGGCTGCAGATGACAATGAGATACAGCTTACATCGAGAGAATTTGATATCTTATATTTACTAGCAAGTCATAGAGGAAGAGTGTTTAGCACAGAAGAAATATTCTCACGCGTATGGGACGAGCAATACTACCAATCTAATAATACGGTTATGGTTCATATGAGCAGGATAAGAGAGAAAATAGAAAAGCACATGGGTGGAAGTAAAGTTATTCATACAGTATGGGGGGTAGGCTATAAAATTGAAAAATAAAACTAGATATATATTTAAAGTATATAAATATATTATTACTCAGATTTTATTAATAGGAGTAAGTTTTCTGTTAGCCATATTTGTAAATGCCATGTTTTATGACTTAGTTAGAGTTATATTGGATATAAGAATAATAGGACCTTTATTGAGAATTATAGTTAATAATTTAGGACCATTCGAATACTATATTGGTATGGCGATTATGTTAATATTTGTTGTTTTTATATATGTGCTAATATCTTATAGAACCAATAAGAATATAGCAAATTTAATGGAAAGTGTAGAAATAATGGCTAATGGTGACTTAGACAAAAGAATAAATGTAAAATCTAGTGATGATGTAGGAAAAGTAGCAAGTAATATTAATCATATTATAAAACAATTAGAAGATATTACAGTTGAAGAAAGAAAAGCTCAACAAACTAAAACCGACTTAATAACAAATGTTTCACATGACCTTAGAACACCGTTAACATCAATAATCGGATATTTAAATCTTATAGAAGAAGATAAGTATAAAGATGAAGTTCATTTAAGATATTATACTAGAATAGCATATGAAAAATCAAAAAATTTAAATGTATTAATTAATGATTTATTTGAGCTTACTAAGCTTCAAAATAGATCGTTGTCACTTAATA
Organism: Romboutsia sp. LXY-2; assembly: GCF_056171995.1. Lineage (NCBI taxonomy): Bacteria > Bacillati > Bacillota > Clostridia > Peptostreptococcales > Peptostreptococcaceae > Romboutsia > Romboutsia sp. LXY-2. The sequence continues at coordinate 158,107 of NZ_JBKFGI010000004.1, forward strand.
AAGTTGATATAAACTTAGTAGAATTAATAGGTCAGGTAATATCTTATCTAGAGTATCAAATAAGTGAAGCTAATGTGAAAGTAAGAATTAATTTTTCAGATGATAGACTTATAGTAAACGCAGATCCAGATAAATTAGTTAGAGTATTTGAAAACTTAGTAACAAATGCAATAAAATACGGCAATGAAGGAAAATATATTGATGTTGTAACAAAAAAAGATGATAAGTTTGCGGTCGTAGAAATAAAAAATTACGGAGAACCAATACCACAAGCTGACATCCCTTTTATATTTGATAGATTTTACAGAGTAGAAAAATCAAGGAATAGAAATGATGGTGGTTCAGGTTTAGGACTAGCTATAACTAAAAACTTAGTAGAAGCACATGATGGAAAGATTATACTTAATAGTGATTATGGAGAAACTAAGTTTATAATAAATCTTCCAATAGAAGATTAAAAAAGTATGATTAAATAATTTTAATAACCTTAACCATAGTAAAATCTACTATGGTTTTTATTTTTATGATAATATACTTAGTGAAAGGAAGTGTAAATATGATTAGAAAATCTAAATTGGTAATTGAATTAGGCTCCAAGCAAAGACTATAACAAAATGTTAAGTTGTTTGGGGCCATAAAATAGATATGGTCTATATGTTTTGTGCAGTCTTTGCGATAACTATTTGTTAATTAAAATAGAATAGGAGTAAAGATTATGAAGTATAAAAAAGCACAAGAGATATTACCGAAGCATTTACTTGAATTAGTGCAAGAATATGTAGATGGTAGTTATTTGTATATACCTACAAAACAGGACACGAAAAAATCCTGGGGAGAAAATAGTGGGTTAAAAAGAGAATTAAGTAAAAGAAATAAAGAGATTTTTAATAAATATATAAATGGTGTAAAAATAAAAGAATTAGTTAATGAATACTACCTTACGGAAAGTAGTATTAGAAGAATAATAAAACAAGAAAAGAATGCTTTATAAGCATTCTTTTTTATTCCTATCAACTTTAATTCAGAAATGTTTATAATAGTAATATTTCAGTTATATAATGATATAATTTTATTTATAATATAAAAATTGTTGAAGGAGTAAGTAAAATGAATAAAATAAATATACTAGAAATACCATTTAATTCTAATGGTATGATTGATAAAATATATCCAGTAATATTAGAAGATGATAAAGAGATGATACTTGTTGATTGTGGTTATCCAAATTTTTTAAAACTAATAGAAGAATGTTCTCAAAAAAATAATATTGATTTAGGTAAATTAACAAAACTGATAATAACTCATCATGACTTTGACCATATGGGATCTGCCAAAGCTTTTAAGCTAAAGTATCCTAATCTTAAAATTATATCTTCATCTAAAGAAGAAAATTATATCAATGGAAAATGTAAATCACTAAGGTTACAACAAGCTGAAGGAATTTACGATAGCCTTTCAGATGATGATAAAAAAGGGGCACTAAGCTTTCAGAAAATACTTAAGGATATTGAACCAGTTAATGTAGATATTAAAGTGAAAGATAAAGATATATTTGATTGGTGTGGAGGATTAGAAATAATAGAAACACCCGGTCATATGCCAGGACATATATCTTTATATCTAAGGGAAAGTAAGTCATTAATATGCGGTGATGCTTTAGTTATTGAAGGTAATAAACTTGTAATAGCTAACCCGCATTATACACTAGATATGGAAAGAGCTAAGCAATCAGTAAAAAAGCTATTAAATTATGATATTAATAAAGTTATTTGCTATCATGGCGGCATTTATAAGGGCAAAATAGAAGTAGATATATAATTAATTATCACTAATCCCAGAAGTAAAAAAAATCATAAGTGTTCATAATGGAGAGATAAAAATTTACAGTATAATAGGGGAAGGAACTTCTATAGATATCAGATTATAATCTTGGTATTTATTGTAATATAGGCACAAAATATATACAATTAAATAAGTTTACGCAAATTTTGATTACAATAACAATAGAGATATTGAGACAAAAAAATGTTAAGTAATATAAATTATAGCTTAGAGGTTAAACTCTAAGCTTTTTACGTTAATAATCTAACTAAATAAACTAAATAATTGAAGAAAATGGTATAGAAGGCTACAATAGAACTAATAGCAAAAATCAACTTGTTTGAAGGGGGGAATATTATGGAGACTGTAATAGAAGTAAAAAATTTATCAAAAGTCTTTACTAGAGTTGTAAAAGATGAAAAAAGTAAATTAAAAAAACTAAAAACAAAAAAAGAAGAATTTTTAGCAGTGGACAATGTAAATTTCACAGCAAAGGAAGGTGAGATTATAGGAATACTTGGTCCAAATGGTGCAGGAAAAACCACACTACTAAGAATGCTAGGTGGAATATTAAGCCAAAGTAGTGGTAGCATAAATGTTATGGGCTATGATTATGAGAAAGATAAAGATAAAGCAAAAAGAGAAATTGGGTATTTATCAGGAAATACTAAACTGTATGGAAGAATATCACCAAGAGAGCTTTTAAGTACCTTTGCAAGCTTATATGAAATGCAAAAAGATGAGATTCCAAATGCCATAGAGAATGTATGTGAAATAATGAATATGAGCAAATTTATAGATAATAGAATAGAGAATTTATCTACAGGTCAAACTCAAAGAACATCAATAGCCCGTTGCCTTATTCACTCACCTAAATTATATATTTTTGATGAGCCTACATTAGGACTTGATGTAATAAGTAGTCAATCAATAATAGATTTTATGAAAAGAGAAAAGAAAAATAAAAAAACAGTACTTTACTCAACGCATTATATGGAAGAAGCTGAAAGTCTTTGCGATAGAATCATTATGATACATAAAGGTAAGATAATAGCTCAAGGAAATGCTACAGAGCTAAAAAAACTTACTAATTCTACAAACTTAAGAGACACATTTATAAAACTTGCCAATGAAAGAGGTGAGTTACATGAGGACTAAAATAATATTTGAAATCTTTAAAAAAGAAATGCTAGATATTTTAAGAGATAAAAAAAGCTTGTTTATGATGATAGTCTTGCCTATTATATTATATCCATTAATTTTAGTAGGTTTTTCACAAATACTTATGATGAGTATGAACTCTATGGAAAGCCAAGAAGTAATAGTTGCCTTTGATAAAGATGTAAACAAAGAATTAATAAATAGGTTTTCTAATTATAATAATAGTAATGAAGATAGTGAAGGCATAAAAATAATAGATTCAAAAGACTATGAAAAAGAAATAGAAGAAGGCCAACTAGATGCATATATTAAAGAGGAAAATATAGAAAATAAAATAAACTATAAAATATACACTAGTAACTCCAATGATAAGTCTTTAGCAGTACAAAGTAAAATTGATGAAATATTATTAGAATATAAAGATTCAATAATTAGAGGCAAATTAGAAAATGAAGGTTTAGATTCTGAATATATATTGAATCCAGTAAGTTATCAAAATATAGATTTAGCAAAAAGCGAAGAAAAAGCAGGATATCTATTAGGTCAGATATTACCATTTATTCTTATAATGGGAGTATTACTAGGTGCAATATACCCAGCAATAGATGTTATGGCAGGAGAAAAGGAAAGAGGAACATTAGAGACATTGCTTACTTTGCCAATATCGAACTTAGAGCTTATTATAGGTAAGTACCTTTCTGTATCTTTTAGTGCTATTGTAACAGCAATACTAAATATATTATCAATAGCATTGACTCTTGGATTTATGGCTTATTCTCAAGACTTAGCAAATTCTATGGCCATAGAAAGTTTTGATATTACAAAACTAATTGGACCAATAATAGTATGTATAATATGTGTATGTTTATTTGCAATGGTAGTATCAGCTATTAGTTTGTGTATTTGTTCCTTTACAAAAAGCTTTAAAGATGCACAAAACTATGTTACTCCACTTATGTTATTAATTATGATACCATCTTACGCTTGTATGCTTCCAACTTTAAAATTGACTTCTACAACAGCAGTAATTCCTGTAGTAAACATATCATTATTAATAAAAAGTGTAATGTCATTTAATAGTGATTTAGGATTAATATCATTAGTATTAGTTTCAAATATTGCTTTTGTTATTTTATCAGTAGTAGCCTTATCTAAAATATTTAACTCTGAGGAAGTATTATTTGGAGAAAACAAAAGCTTCTCATTCTTAGAAAAAAGATCAAACATCAAAAAAGGAACAATGCCTGCTCCTAGTGATGGTATAGTACTTTATGCAACAGCTCTGCTTGCATTAATTTATGTTGGTAGTATAGTTCAAATGAAATTTAAAATGGCAGGAATAGCCATGACTCAAGGAATGCTTTTATTATTACCATTATTACTTGCTTATTATATTAAAGCTGATTTTAAAAAGGTATTTAGTATAAAACTACCTTCGATAAAACATGTTTTTGGCTCTATAGTTCTTTGGATTGGTGGATATATAATAGCTCTATTAGTATCACAAATATTATTATATTTATTCCCAAGTAACCAAGAAGTTGTGGAATCCTTAAATAAAGCATTATTTATGGAAAACTCATTTATTATTAACTTAATAGTAGTAGCTCTTTTACCAGCAATTTGTGAAGAACTTCTATTTAGAGGATTTATATTTAAATCATTTAATAAAAATGATAAATCACCTAAGAGAGCTATAATATTTAGTGCTATATTATTTGGATCAATGCATATTGACTTTATAAGAATGGTTCCAACAACAATTTTAGGTTTAGTTTTAGCATATAGCGTTTATAAGTCTGGCTCAATATTTGTTGCTATGATGATCCACTTATTAAATAATGGATTATCAGTAGTAGTAACGCACTTAACAAATCAATCTAGTAGTATTGAAGTATCACAAATAAATGCAATATCATTAATACAATCTATTCAAATGATATTAATAGGGATAGTATTTTTATATTTAGGAAGATTACTATTAAAAGATAAAAAGATAAAAAGATAGTTATATATAAGAAAAAAGGTCTGTATTTACAGACCTTTTTGTTTATTTTTTATAGCTTTATAATAACTATTTTTCTATATATATTTACATCCAAGAAACTGATACATCTTTTCTTGGAACTGTTCTTTGGTATTTAACAGCAGGATATCCTATTACCATAGCAGTGATTATTTGTTCTTCACCTTGTAATCCTAAGAATTCTCTCATTTTCTCATTTCCTTGAGATGCTCTTACTAAGAATCCACTATAGAAAGTACCAAGACCTAAAGCATTAGTCATAAGTTCCATATTTGTAGAAGCAAGACCTCCATTTATCGGAGTCTTAGAAACTACAAGTATTACAGCTGGAGCATTAAAGAACACTCTATCATTTTCTTTAGGGTTTTTCTTATAACTTTCATACATTGAAACCCACATTCTTGCATATTTTTCAAATTGCTTTGTTTTTTCATTTAAGTTATTAAGTAAGTATTGACCTTGACCGTGTAATGCTTCTAAAGTTATTTCTTTAAGTTTTTCTAAATCATCTCTTACTACAATATATGAGACATCTTGACTATTCGTTGAAGTTTGAGTAAATCTTCCAGCTTCTACTATTTTATTAAGCTTTTCTATTTCTACATCTTTAGCTTTAAATTGTCTAGTTGATCTTCTAAATTTAATAAAGTTTAATAAATTATCACTATCAACATCAAATTTCTCTTTATCGTATTCTATAACATCATCCATGTTATATTCGTCTGTAGTAATAGCATACTTAGGGCATATTGCTACACAGTGACCACACTTTATACAATTATTATTATTAATATCTGCTTTATTATCTACTAATGATATACACCTTGTAGGACAGTCTTTAATACATAATTCACATGAAATACATTTTTCTTTGTTTACATTCATCATAATATTTAATCTCCTCAAATAAGAATTTGACATAAATTAATAAAATATCTATAATTATTAATTATAGTTTATTTACTATGTTTTTAATTATAGCATTGGTAAATCAGTAATGTCTAATTGAAAATTTTCATACTTATATAACTATTGGTTATATAAACTGTATATAAAACCAATTTATGAAATTATTATAAAATATTTTCTATACTATTAAAGGAGGTAATATGAACTTACAACAGTTAGAGTATTTTAAAACTATTGCAGAAACAGAAAACTTCACTATAGCATCACAAAAATTAGCAGTATCTCAGCCTGCCTTAAGTAAAGCAATAGCAAAATTAGAAGAAGAGCTTGAAGTACCGCTTTTTAAAAAAGAAGGTAGAAATATAAAGCTTACATCCTTTGGAAATATATTTTTAAATCATATAAGTAAAGCATTAGAAGAAATAGAAAAGGGTATAAAGGAATTAAAAAAAATAACCGATGCTGATACGGGAACAATTTCAATTTCTTCAACTTCTAACGTTGGTACGTACTTTATGCCTCTTGTAATTAGTGTATTTTTTAATAATAATCCTAATGCTAAATTCCAGTTTAATTATCAATCAAGAGTAGATATGTTAATGGATTTAAAAAATAGTAATATTGAATTATGCTTTTTTGATACACAAGATTCTATTTCAGAAAATAGCGACATAGAATTTATTCCAATAAAAAAAGAAGAATATGTTTTAATAGTTCCTAAAAATCATAAACTTGCAAATGAAGAAGAAGTTTCTTTAAAAGACTTAAAAGACGAGTATTTTGTTTCATCATGTGAAATAAATGAAGATAAAATGCAGTGGTATAAAAATTCATTAGGATATATACCAAAGATTTCAATTAAACCAAGCAGTTCTACTATATTTGAAGGTTTGGTAGCTACTGGTGCAGGAATAAGTATTATACCTAATACGCCCTTAATAAATAAAAATTTAGTATCAGTAATTAAAATTAAAGAAGAAATAAAAAACAGTATAATATATATGGGTTGGATGAAAAATTCATATCTTTCACCTATATGTAAATCCTTTAAAGACTTTGTAATTTCATCAGATTATGGTAAATAAGAGTTAGCATATACTAACTCTTATTTACGTATAAAAAGCGTTATTATAAAGTAAATATAATCGAAATGGTTTACATAATTTAGTTATAGTTAATTTTAAAAAGATATATTTATTTAATGTATAATAAAAACACAAATGAAAAACCTATTATTACTATATGAATTTCTGAATTTATATTAACAAAATAAAAGGAGAGTAAAAGATGGCTAATATAATAAACACAAATGAATTTGTAAATGAAGTAGAATATAAAGAAGGAGTGGTTGTAGTTGATTTCTTTGCAACATGGTGTGGACCTTGCAAAATGCTTTCACCAGTATTTGAATCATTAGCAGAAGAAATGGAAGACAAAGCAGATTTCTTTAAAGTTGATATAGATGAAAGCATGGATCTTGCACAAAAATTTACAGTAACTACAGTTCCAACTGTAATAGTTTTTAAGGATGGTAAAGAAAAAGATAGATTAGTAGGATTTATTCCTGAAAAAAGCTTAAAAGAAAAAATTGAAGAATACATATAAATCTAATAATTTAATTGATTTTTGTAAAGAATAGAGTTACAATACAATTGTAAAATAAAATATTAGCTAGGGGTGTCGAAAGACTGAGAGATGAAAATCAACCCTTGTACCTGATCTGGATAATGCCAGCGTAGGAAAGCAGATTTATATACTTTTTTGTAATGTAATCAAAAAGCTATGTTCCTATGTGGAATATAGCTTTTTTTAGTATATAAAACTCTCAATCAAGGTATAGCTAAAAATTAGGGGGATAAAATGAATTACTCAACACAAATGGATGCTGCAAAAAAAGGAATAATAACAAAAGAAATGCAAATTGTTGCTACTAAAGAAAGTAAAAAAATAGAGGAAATATTAGAATTAGTAGCAAAAGGACAAATAGCAATACCAGCAAATAAAAATCATAAATCATTAAGTGCTGAAGGTGTTGGAAAAGGCTTAAGAACTAAAATAAATGTTAATTTAGGAATATCTAAAGACTGCTGCGATTATGATAAAGAATTAGAGAAGGTTAGAGTAGCACTTAATATGGGAGCTGAAGCTATAATGGACCTTTCTAATTATGGAAAAACAGAAGGTTTAAGAAAGAATATAGTTAATATGTCAAGTGCAATGATAGGTACTGTGCCTATGTATGATGCCATTGGGTTTTATGATAAAGAATTAAAAGATATTACAGTAGACGAATTTTTTAAAGTAGTTGAGAAACATGGAGAAGATGGTGTGGATTTTATTACTGTACATGCCGGTCTTAATAGAGAGTCTGTTGAAACCTTAAAAAGAAATAAAAGATTAACTCATATAGTTTCAAGAGGTGGATCTCTTTTATATGCTTGGATGGAGCTAAATAATGCAGAAAATCCTTTTTATGAGTATTATGATAGACTACTAGAAATATGTGCACAGTATGATATGACAATATCTTTAGGAGATGCTTTAAGACCTGGTTCAATAAATGATGCAACAGATGCCTGCCAAATAAAAGAATTAATAACATTGGGAGAGCTAACTAAAAGGGCTTGGGAGAAAAATGTACAAATAATAGTAGAAGGTCCTGGTCATATGGCTATAAATGAAATAGAAGCCAATATGGTACTTCAAAAGAAGCTTTGCCATGGAGCACCTTTTTATGTATTAGGTCCAATAGTAACGGATGTAGCTCCAGGATATGACCATATAACTTCTGCAATAGGTGGAGCAATAGCAGCAACCTATGGTGCAGACTTCTTATGTTATGTAACTCCAGCAGAGCATTTAAGACTTCCTGATTTAGACGATATGAAAGAAGGAATAGTAGCAGCTAAGATTGCAGCCCATGCAGCAGATATAGCCAAAGGAGTTAATGGTGCAAAAAATTGGGACTATAAAATGAGTAAAGCAAGAGCTGATATTAACTTTGATGAAATGATAAATTTAGCTCTAGATCCAGAAAAGCCAAGAAAATATAGAGAAAGTTCAATACCTGATGAGAAGGAAAGCTGTACTATGTGTGGTAAAATGTGTTCGATGAGAACTATGAAAAAATTAATGAATGGTGAAAATCCACAACTATAATAAATATTAAATATAATTAAGGGTACCTAGAAGTACCCTTAATTTATTTTATCTTAAAGAAACTATTCCCAAATAGACATTAAAGTTGATTTAAAATCATCTAACTTAGCTTTAACATCAGAAGTAGGTTGTGCTAATATGCCTTCTAGCATTATTGCTGATTCACGGTATGCACTATCTGCATTTGGCATAACAGGATTTGTATATAAATCTTTAGTAGCTTCAGATACTATTGGTGCAACTAAGCTACCAGATTTTTTATATTCATCTGATTCTATTGCGCTCTTTCTTACAGGAATATAACCAGTTTCTTTAGCCCAAGTTATTTGATTTTCTTTAGTTGTTAAAAACTTTAAGTATTCAATAGCTGCAGTTCTTTGCTCAGCTGAAGCATTTGTAAATACATATAAATCAGTTCCTTGTTGCATTCTATGTTTTGCAGGATATGGTACAACACCAACTTCAAACTTATCGCTAACTCCTGAAGTAACAAAACTTTCTCCAGCATTTGATCCTACAAACATACCAATAGTTTCGTTAGCAAAAGGTCCAGATAAGAATTTATCAGTACCAGCTATTCTAAAGTATCCATCTTTTATACCATTTAAGTAATAGTCAACAGCTTTAACTGAAGGTTCACTAGTTGGATCAAATTTTGAATCATATACTACATTTTGATTTTTTAAGTACGTAGTATAATAATTACTTAAAGAATCAAATCCACCACCAACAATTCCTTTTTTTGCTTTTATTTCTTTACATACATTAGTAAATTCCTCATATGTTGTTGGAGCTTTTAATCCTAATTCATCTAACATAGTTTTGTTATACCATAAAACTTCAGTAGATTTATTAAATGGTATTCTATATGTAACACCATCTATTTTTGTAACAGCTCTAAATCCTTCTAATATATCATCATAGTTTTCAAAGCCTATTTTCTCATGATTAATATAGTTATCTAATCCTAGAACTAAGCCATCTTTTATAGGATTTAACATCCAGTCTGGATATGCTTGAGTTAAAGTTGGTAAATTCTTAGGGCTAGCTATTGTTGCAGTAAGCTTTTGTTGTAAGTCTGGATAGCTAGATTGATTTTGTAGGTTTACAGTTATGTTTTTATTACTAGCTGTAAACTCTGATGTTAGCTTCTTTAATGCTTCTTCTTGAGCACCACTCATTGCATGCCAGAAAGTTATTTCTACTGGTGCTGTTATTTCTGTTATAATTTCTTCATTGGCTGGTTGTTCTGCTTTTTTGTTACTACATCCTGTCATTAAACCTAATGACAGTAAACAAACTAATAATTTTTTAGATACTTTCATTTTTTCCTCCTTAAATAGTTTGATTTTTCTTTGGTAATAATACATCCCCATGCTCGTTATATAATTTTTCAGGACGATAAGAGTGTATTGGAATAAGAAGCCTTGGCTTAATTAAATTAATTATTTTAATTAAGTCATTTGGATGAGCATGCCCGCTACAGCCAATCCTAATAAATTTAATACCTCTATCTTCAAAGTTTTTAATAAATGGAGCATAGGATGGGTCAAACTCACCAAGTGGTGTTGCATTTGAGTGGATATATAGTCCACCTTTTTTTAATTTGTCTATATATTTTAAGGCAAGTGTATCTAATTGCCATAAAAATCGTCTTTCATCCTTTAACAAATCTTTAAAATCTACTTTTTTATCAATACTTAAACCATAGTCTTTATCATCTAATTGATAATAAAGACTTTCAAAATTAGTAGCTTCTTTAACTACATAAGAAGAATATGCATCTAAAACAACTTTTCTAGGGCTATACTTTATAATATTCATTATTCTTTCTATATTAGAAATATAGTAGTTAAAAGTAATCTGTTTATTAGGATTTTCTTTTATCACTTTATTTATTCTATTTATTAAATCACATTCATTAGTAGAATCATCACCAAGGTTTTCATCATCAAAATCCTGGAAAGAAACACTAACACCTTCTATTAAAAGTACATCACAGTTTTTACTTTCTTTGCAGAAATTATATGTGTCATCCTTTCTATAACCATGTATTCTTAAATCTCCTGTATAAGATATCTTTAAGTCAGGAGTCTGTATCAAAAGAGCACATGCACCGTAAGCATCATGGTCTATAGGCATTACTTTTACTTTTATTTCACCAACTTCTATTATTTCATTTTCTTTAACACCAATTATATCTCTTGTATTTTTATCTTTATTATTATAAAGAGGGAATAAAAAATCATTGTTAATATTTAAAGTATTAAGCAAAGACTTTGTACCTTCTAGTGTATATAAAGGTACATTGGGGTTTAAATAGTTTATAATCTTAGAATGATCTAAGTGTACGTGTGATAAAAATACAGCTGTATTCATAAAACTGTCATCCTTAGACTCATAACTATTTAAAGGTATCGCTGGGTCAAACATATTATTTAAATATGGTACCAAGTTATTGTCTAATAATCCTTGTAAATCATTAGGTTGTATTTCAGAAGCTGGGTTGTACTCACTACCAAAATCAAAAAATATATGGCTATCTTTATATATAACTTCTATTATTGTTCCTCCAATGGTCAATATACCATTATGAAAAGTAATTTTAGTTTTTTTATCCTTTAACACCACTCTTAACAACTCCTCTGATTATTTGCTTTCTAAAAATGAAATATACTATTAATATTGGTACTATAGTTATTGTTGAAGCCGCCATTTGTAATTGAACATTTGTACCACTTTCAGTTGCAAAGGCACTAAGGCCGTTGCTTAATAGTCTCATTTCTTTAGTGTTTGTAACTAATATTGGCCATAAAAAAGAATTCCATCCGTTTATAAAGCTTAATATTCCCATAGTAAATAAAGCTGGTTTACCTAGAGGGATTAATATTTTTGTAATAAACTCTAAATCACTACATCCATCAACCTTAGCAGCTTTATAATATGATAAAGGTATACTTGATAAGTATTCTTTTAAATAGAATATATAAAATACACTCGCAAGTGAAGGGACTATTAAAGCTGTGTAAGTATCAAGTAAGCCTAGTTTTGCAATTGTTTGATAGTTTGTAAATACAACAACTTCATAAGGAACCATTAGTAGAGCAATCATTGAAAGTATTAAAACATTTTTATATTTAAACTCAAGCTTTACTAAAGCAAATGCAGCAAGTATTGATGTTATTATTGTTCCTAATGTAGATAATCCTGCGACTAAAATAGTATTTAAGAAATATATAGCAAAAGGAGCTTGTTTCATTGCAAGGCTAAAGTTTTGCCATTGAAAATCTTTTGGAAACAATGTTGGAGGTATACTTGTTGCCTCTTGGAATGTCATTAAGCTTGACAATATCATATATACAAAGGGAAACAATGTAATAAAAGCCATTATAGTAATAAAAGTATAGGAAATAAACGTATAAACTTTTTTCATATTTTCACCTACTTAGATAATCTTTTTAATACGTAATTTTGTATTATGGTAAATAACAATATTAAAACAAATAAAATAACTGCAGCAGCCATACCTTGACCATAACGGTTTTCAACATAAAACTTATTAAATATATAAAAAACTGCAGTAGTGGCACTATCAGCAACACCGGCTTTACCATTAAATATTGCAAATACTTGAGCATATACCTTAAATGCACTTATAAAGTTAACCATTAATAAAAATGTTATGATAGGTAACATTTGAGGAAGAGTAATCTTAAAAAATTGCTGAATTTTAGTAGCACCAAACATATCAGCTATTTTATAATAATCACCATTAATAGTTCTAAGTCCAGAAAGTAATATTACAATATTAAATGCTAGACTTGACCAAACACCAAATATAACAAGTGTATAAATACTCATTTTAGGGTTATCTAAAAAATTTATTGGTCCAATATTTATAAAACCTAATAAATAGTTAACAAAACCATATTCACCATTTAATAAAAATCTAAATACTATACCAACAGCTATTACACTTGTTAAATAAGGAATAAAAAATACTGTCTCAAAAAAATCTTTAAACTTTATTTTTTCAAAAACAGTAACTGCAATAAACATTGAAATTATAAGACCTAAAGGTACAACAATAAATGAGTATATTGCAGTATTACTTAATGCTGTATGAAACTTAGGGTCAGATAACACAATTTGATAGTTTCTAAAGCCATTAAATACAAGATTATTTAAAGTACCTTTTTGAAAGGATAAAATAAATGTTTGAATTAATGGAAATACATTAAAAATTATAATAATTATTAATGCAGGTAATAAAAATAACCAAGCTTGAGGTGAATTTTCTGCGCTGTATCTTCGAGTCTTCATCAGTACACTCTAGCTCCTTCCTCTTCAAATAAGTAAATATTTTTATAGTCTATGTTAAATCCAACTTCTTCACCTTCATTTAGTGTTTTGCTGATTTCAGTTATTGATTTTGCTATTTTATTATTAACATTAAAATTAAGTATGCAGTCTTTACCTATAAGTTCGTTGGATTCTACGGTAGTAATAAATAGTGGATTATCGCTTATAACAAAATGTTCAGGTCTAATACCAACCACGTAATTATCTTTATTTAAATCCATTTTGAATCTATTCTTATCAAGTAAACTTAAATCAATAGAGAAGTCATCACCAACTAAAGTATTGCCATCTTTTTTCATTTCAAAAATGTTTATTATTGGATTACCCATAAATTTAGCCACAAATAGATTAGCAGGCTCTAAATATAAATTTTGAGGTATGTCAAACTGTTGAACTACACCTTGGTGCATTAATACAATCCTGTCACTTATAGATAATGCTTCTTCTTGGTCGTGTGTAACAAATACTGTAGTAATACCTATTTCCTTTACAAGTCTTCTAATTTCTTCTCTAATTTTTAATCTTAGTCTAGCATCTAAATTACTCAAAGGCTCATCAAGTAATAATATTTTAGGATTTTGAACAAGTGCTCTGGTTATTGCAACCCTTTGTTGTTGACCTCCAGACATTTCACCAGGCTTTTTATCTGAAAGTTCTTCAATACTAGTTATTTTCATATACTTTCTCGCAACTTCCATTGCCTCATCTCTAGTTTTTTTATTTTTCCCCACAACTAAAGGGAACATTACATTATCTAGAACAGTCATGTGAGGATATAGGGCATAATTTTGAAATACTAAACCAATATTTCTATCTTTAGGATGTTTTCCTATTATTGATTCTTTATCAAACCTAATATCACCACTTGATGGATCTAATAAGCCTGAAAGTAAATTTAATATTGTTGTTTTACCACAGCCACTAGGACCTAATAAACATACAAGTTCTCCCTCATTGATTTGTAAATCAATACTTTTTAAGGCTTCGTACCCATTTGGATAGACTTTTCGTAGTTTTTCTATATATATCATATTTCACCTCTAATTGTTATTGTTAATAAAATTAATCGATAAAATTATATTTTCCAGTGAGACAAAATTTAAACTAACGTTTTATATCTTAATTATTTTTTATTTAGATTATTAAAGCTAATTATGGGTATAAAGTTAGTAAATAATTAAGGTTAGGAGATATTAGTATGTACGTTAATATAGATAAAGAAAAGTTAAATAATATGATGAATAATGACGATGATATTTTATTATTAGATATAAGAACAGAAGAAGAGTTTGAAGAAGGATTTATACCAGGAGCAATAAACATTCCAATATCTACACTTTTGTTTAATTTAGATGATATTGAAGATTATAAAGATAAAAATGTAGTAGTGTACTGTAGAAGTGGCCATAGAAGTATAACTGCGTGCACTTTACTAGATATGGAAGGCTTTGAAAAATTATATAATTTAGAAACCGGAATAATAGGTTATTAAGATAATTTAATATATATTTTTGTTAAAATAGCTTTAATAAAAAAGTCCAACAAATTAATTGTTGGACTTTTTTATTTATAAATTATATACATATACAAAAGTTTCGTAATAATTTCGTAATAATTCCGATGAAAATGTAATAAAATGTTAATATTTTTGAAAAAACATTGTAAATTTTTATTGATATTATATCTTTATAGAAAAACATTTAGAATTCATAGGGGGAAGATTTAATTATGACAAACATTATAGCAAAAGAAAAAAGCAAAAAACAAAAAAAAGGAATTTTATTTATTCCTATAATAATTATATTAAGTCTTACAGTTGCAGGATTTAGTAGTTTTGGCCATTACGAAAAAAGAGAATTTAAAGACAATGTTGTTTTTTATCCTCAACATCAAGATGATGAGGTATTATGGGCAGGTAGTGCTATTGTAGAGGCTATAAAAGAACGAGGAAGTGATCATGTTTATGTTGTTCAAGTATCTACTGGCTCTGGAATATCAGTGTTTGATAGATATGAACAATATAAAAATCTAACAAGAGAACAAAAAACTAAACTAAGAGAAAATGAGTTTTTAGCTTCAGTTGAAGCTTTAGGTGTAAAAAAAGAAAATATAATACTATTACCTGAAATAAATAAATCAGATACAACTGACTTTAACTTAATGGAAAAAGTTGCTCTAGACTTTGAAAAAAACTTAAAAAGCGTAACACATGTAGCTCACACATACAAATTAGATGACCATTTACAACATATAAAAAATGGATCTGTAATTCAAAGTTTATACAATTCTGGAAAAATAAAAGATGCTAAGTATTTCGTAAAACCACAGTTTGCTCACAAAATAGATTTAGGTAAAAAGATAGTTTATAAAGCAGATACAAATGAAGAATATGAAAAAGTAAAAAAAGCATGTGAACAATATAAGATAGTAGATGAAAAAAATGGTAGAGAAGGAATAGGATATAAGTCTGACCATAAGTCTTTTGATAATTTAGTAAATGACAAGTCTGTAGAAGCTATACTTCATACTCCTGAATTATAGGATTGACTAAATATGATATAATTTGTCTTGGGGTGATATTATGAATGAAAATATTTTAGTTGTAGATGATGATAAAGATATTGTTGATGCAATAGAATTTTATTTAAAACCAGACAATTATAACGTATTAAAAGCTTATGACGGCATAGAAGCTTTAGAAATTCTTATGGAAAATAATGTAGAGCTTATTATAATGGATGTAATGATGCCAAAACTAGATGGTCTTAAGACCACATTAAAGATTAGAGAAGAAAAAAATATACCTATTATACTATTATCTGCTAAGTCAGAGGATATGGATAAAATAATGGGACTTAATATGGGTGCTGATGATTATATAACAAAACCATTTAATCCATTAGAGTTAACTGCAAGGGTTAAGTCCCAGCTTAGAAGGTATATTAATCTAAACAACATGAACAATTATACAAATAATGAAAATAATAATTTTCATAAAAAATCAATTTTAAGAAGTGGTGGACTAGAACTTAATTCAGAAACTAAAAAAGTTAGCTTAGATGGTGAAGATATAAAAATAACACCTATAGAGTTTAAGATATTAACACTACTTCTAGAAAATCAAGGAATTGTATTTTCTTCACGAGACATATATGAAAAAGTATGGCAAGAAGATGCTTATAACTGCGAAAAGACAGTAGCAGTTCATATTAGAAGAATTCGTGAAAAGATTGAGATAAACTCAAAAGATCCAAAATATTTAAAGGTGGTGTGGGGTATTGGATATAAAATCGAAAAACTTCCTTACTAATAACTCTAAGGTTAAGTATATATCTTTAGGTATACTAATATTATTTATATCTGCTCTTTTTGAAACATTATTTAATGTAATATTTAGTTTTAGAGGAAGTAACATGTATAACTATGTTTCTATTCCTAGATACTACTTCTTTGGATCTGTTAATAATGTGTGGGGATCAGAGTTAAAAGATGACTACATTATAATAGCAATAATATTAGGTGTTATAACTTTAATATTTGCAGGTCTTTATTATATTAATAGAAATTCTTCTAAAAAATTAGAAATTAAAATAGAAAGCTTCACTTCTAATAGGTCTTTAGAGACAATACTAATTTTAGTAGTAGCATTAATAATTCTTAGATATTTTGTATGGGCAAATACATTAGACTTTTTTGATAACATACTTATTTTTATTAATAGTATTATTTTATCACTAGTATATATAATAATTATCTATATTAATTTTAATAAAAAGAACTTAGATAAGAAATCTTTTGTATATAAATTTATAAAAGGATTTATAAATAAGCAAAATAAAAAATCTTTAAATAAAAAAATTGCTGCATGGTTTATTTTGACTATAATAATAAACTTTACTTTACTTTCAATAGTATTTATACAAATATTTGGATATTATTACAATGGTTCAGCTTTTATATATGCCTTCATTGGAACTTTACCAATAGGAGTATCTTTAGCTTTAATTTATAGAAAGCTATCAAGAAAACTAAGTTACGTAGATTATATTTCATCTAATGTTAAAAATATAGAAGAGGGTAACTTAAAATACCAGCTAGATGTAAAAGGGAATGATGAAATATCTAACCTTGCCTTAAGTATTAATAATATTACTAATGGTTTAGATATTGCACTACAGAATCAAATAAAAAGTGAAAAAATGAAAACAGAACTTATCACTAATGTATCTCATGACTTAAAGACACCATTAACTTCTATAGTAAATTATGTAGATATTCTAAAAAACAATGAATTAGATAATGACACTATAAAAGATTATATTAATATTTTAGATAGAAAATCTAAAAGACTTAAAGCCTTAGTAGAAGATATTTTTGAAGCTTCAAAAATAAGTAGTGGTGATATAGAATTAAATATAGAACAAACAGATATAAAAGAACTTCTAATTCAAAGTATAGTGGAGTTAGAAGATAAAATAGAAAAAAGTAAACTTGATTTTGTAATATATACACCAGATGATCCTATATACACTATGATAGATGGTAAAAGAATGTATAGGGTATTTGAAAATCTTATTAATAACATACTAAAGTACTCATTAGCAAATACAAGAGTTTATATAGATATGTATATAGAAGATGAGAATATAAATATAGTTTTTAAAAACATATCTAATCATAGGTTAAATATGAAACCAGAAGAGCTTCTTGAAAGATTTAGACGAGGCGATGTATCTAGAAACACAGAAGGTTCAGGTCTAGGATTATCAATTGCTCAAAACCTAGCTTCTATACAAGGTGGAAGTATGGAACTTTATATAGATGGTGATTTATTTAAAGTTATTTTAAAATTTAAATCAATATAATTTTACATTAAAAAAGGTTATACATAAGTTATTTTAACTTGTATAACCTTTTTTGTTTAATTAATATATGTTACTCTAAGTTTAACTTTCTATCTAATATATACTTAGTAGCAAAGAATAATACTATTAAAGTAGCTAAATTAAATATGTTAGCAGCTAAAAAACTACTACTTACTAAAGAAGTAAAGCCTTCTACAGGATTAGCTTCTAAAGATAACATTAATTGATCTCCTAAATTATCAAATAAAAATGAACCTATAATATTTTGGATAAAGTTAAATACTATATTTATTCCTAAAAAGCTTATAAAAGAAGCTAAATTTCTATGCTTATTAAATATAGGTAATTGTCCCATAGATAATGATAAATAAACAGTAAACACGAATACAGAAAATCCTAAGAACATTAATAATAATATATTTATTACATATGATAAAAATCCTTCATTTACTAATGATCTCAATAAATCCATAAAAGTATTGAAATAATAAGAGTAATCCATACCAAATTCATTTATTAAAGGGAATATAGTCATTAAACAAAATGCTAAAAATGCTACTAAGCCACTTAGTACTGTCCATATTAATACTACAAAATACTTAGATAATAATATTGAAGTAGAGCTTACTGGTAATGTAAAGATTAGATAACCTTCATCACCAAGTAGATTTTTACTAAATCTTTGAATTAGTACTATTATAGTTATAACAAACATTGCTATCATAAGTGCTGCAAATACCATTGTTAAAATTCCTTGTACTTGGTAAAGCTCTGTATTTATAAAAAATCCATTTATTAAGGCTACTACAAGTAGTGTAATATATAGAGGAATAAATATCCTTGCCGTTGCTTTTAATTCGTATTTTAATAATTTTCCTAACATCTAAATTCCTCCCTAAATAAAGTATCTATAGATTTTCCTTTTTCTTCTCTTATTTCATCTACATTACCTTGTAATACTATATCTCCTTTAGATATAAATATTACTTCATCACATATACTTTCAATTTCGCTTATTAAATGAGTTGCTATCAATAGAGTAGCGTCTTCGTTGTAGTTTGTAATTATAGTCTTTAGAATATAGCTTCTTGCAGCAGGGTCAACCCCACCTATGGGCTCATCTAAAATATATAGATTTGCTTTTCTAGACATAACTAATATTAATTGAACCTTTTCTTTTGTCCCTTTAGACATTGTTTTTAGTTTTTCCTCAAGATTTATGCTTAGTTTTTCTAGCATATCATGCGCCTTATCTATATCAAAATCTTCATAAAAATCATTGAAGAATGCTAATAAATCCTTTACCTTCATCCAATCATTTAAATAAGTTCTTTCAGGAAGATAAGATACTATTTTCTTAGTTTCAACAGAAGGTTTAATACCTGATACTAATAATTCACCTTCATTTTGATGTAATAATCCATTAATTAATTTTATTAATGTACTTTTACCACTTCCATTAGGACCTAAAAGTCCTACTATTTTTCCTTTTGGAATATTTAAATTCATATCTTTTATTACTGCTTTATTTCCGTAACTTTTACTTAAGTTTTTAATTTCCACGATATTTTCCATTTGGTTACCCCCTTATTGTTTTTATTATAATATCTGGTACTTCATCTTTTTTGTAGCCTAAGTTGATAAGAGTATTATAAAGAGATGTTATTTCCTCTTTTGCTATTTCCTCTCTTAAATGATTTATTATATCTTCATCATTAGTTACATATCTACCGCTTGTTCTTTGACTATAAACTAAACCATCTCTTTCTAATTCTGACAATGCCCTTTGCATTGTATTAGGATTGACTTCAAATTCTAAAGCTAAGTCTCTTACTGACGTTAGTTTTGAACCTGGAGATAATTCCTTAGAGATTATTTTTAGCTTTAATATATCTACTATTTGAAGATATATGGGCTTATTGTTATTAAACTCTATAGTCATATATACACCTCCATATCATTGTATTAATCACTTAATACAATATTACAAATATTAATTTGATTTGTCAATAGGTTAAAGGAAAAAGTTAGATAAATTGCTATTAAAATAAATACTATATATAATGATAAATATTTTTTATAGAATATTTTTAGATTTGTATAAAAATATACCCCTTAATCAATACTATTATTAAGAATATATTTTGAAGGGTGGTTGATTAAGTGGAATTAATTAATACTAAAAAAATGAAAGATCCTCAATTTTGTAGTCTTTGCGAAAAGGATAGAAAACATGTGATAGTAACTTATGAAGATGTAAATGAAAGCAATGAGACATTTACAGTTGAAATGAAAAGATGTAAGTCTTGTGGAAATGAAACAACATATATGTAAAATACATAAGTATTAAATTATATTAAGGGACTATTGAAATAATAAAAGTTAATTATTTCAATAGTCCCTTAATTTTTATATAATGTTAGTTACCTTTATTTCAGTATGTCTAAATCATATTAACTTGATAAAATTTAACTAACATGAGAAAATAACTATATAAATTTATATTAAATTAAAAGGAGAGCTTATGTTAGTAGATTTACATATACATACTTACTACTCAGATGGTACTATGACACCTAAAGAGGTAGTTGATAAAGCAAAAGAAAAAAATGTTAAGGTTATAAGTATTACTGACCATAACAAAATTGATTCTTGGGAAGAATTTAAAAGTATAGCAATAAAAGAAAATATAATTCCTATAAAAGGT
Source organism: Romboutsia sp. LXY-2 (assembly GCF_056171995.1). Classification (NCBI taxonomy): domain Bacteria; kingdom Bacillati; phylum Bacillota; class Clostridia; order Peptostreptococcales; family Peptostreptococcaceae; genus Romboutsia; species Romboutsia sp. LXY-2. Next base: position 179,117 of record NZ_JBKFGI010000004.1, read on the forward strand.
GTTGAAATAAATGTAGGGCATAAAGATAGAGTTCTACATATATTAGCTTATAACTTTACAAATACACCTGAACTATTAAGGTTAATAAATAAAGCTGATAGTGAAATGCAAAAAATGAGTGATGATTTAATAATAAATCTTTCAAAAGAATCTGAAAAAGTTTCTATTAAAGACTTTGAAGAATACAATTATAATCCTAAATATGGTGGTTGGAAAGGCTTACATTATTTATTAGATAGAAAAGTTACAACAAAACTATTTGATGGCTTTAAATATTATCAAGAATATGGATGTGGATATGAACTTTATGATTTTCCATCATTAAAGGAAGTATGTGATGAAATAGAAAAGGCTAATGGTTATAGTGTTTTAGCTCATCCTTATGAATACTATAAGGCTTTACAAAAAGATGAACTAATTATAGAATTAAAAGACTTAAAGAATAATGGTATAAAAGGAATCGAATGTTATTATCCAACACATGATGAGTCTATAACAAATACATGCGTTGAGTTTTGTAAAAAATATGATTTGCTAATTACTTCTGGAAGTGATGACCATGGTGAGTTTGGTAAAGAAGCTAAAACATTAGATCAATCTTTAGGCTGCATGAATAAAACAGTAGAGGATTTAAATATTAATAAGCTACTGTAATACTTTAATAAAACTAAATTTATACTTTATATAGAATATTTTATAACTGTTTAAAATATGTTTTTAGAGGAGATAAATATCTAATATAGAAGATTATATCTAAGGAGGGTGATTTATATGGAAAACAAAAACTATAAAGATGCCTTGGTTCAACTAAGTGAATTTGTAAAACAAAGAGAAGAATTAGTTGCTATATTAGAGGAGAGTATTGATAAGTCTATTATTGATAGAACATTGCCTTTTGACTATAAAGAAAAGTATGTAGAATGGCAACAAGACTTATTAGATATAGTTCTACGACAAAGTAATGAAGCTAAAGAATATATGATGACTTTGGATGACAATGATAGTTGATAATTTTAAATAATAATTAAGTAGTTAAAAGAATAATAAAATGCCAGAAGTAATTTTACTTTTGGCATTTTTAATTATATAAATCTAAAACCTCATAAGTTTTACTTATTATATTTTCTTTTAAGGCTAACTCATTAAATAAAAAACTTGTAAACTACTTTAATAATCCTTCTACTTCATGTGGCTTAAGCTTTCTCCATTTTCCAGTAGGAAGTCCTTTTAAAGTAAGATTCATTATTCTAACTCTCTGTAATTTTTTAACTTCGTAATTAAAGACTTCACACATTCTACGTATCTGTCTATTATAACCTTGCGTTAAGATTATTTTGAATGTACGGCTGTTCACTTTAGTAACTTTACACTTATTAGTTACTACATGCTTGTTTGTAACTGGGTTAAATATACGTACACCTTCTGACATACCATCTATAAAACTTTTAGTTATATCTTTATTAACAGTTACAACATATTCTTTTTCATGGTTATTTTCTGATCTTAATATTTTGTTAACTATAGTACCATCATTAGTTAATATTATTAACCCTTCTGAAGGTTTATCTAATCTACCAACAGGGAAGATTCTCTCAGGATAATTTATATAATCAATAATATTACCCTTAATATGTCTTTCTGTAGTACAAGTAATCCCAACGGGTTTATTTAAAGCGATATAAACATCATTTTTCTTCTGATGTAATTTTTTACCATTTACTTTTACTATATCATTAGGTTCTACACTTTGACCTACTTCAGCAACCTTACCGTTTATTGTTACCTTTCTTTGTTGTATTAATTTATCAGCTTCTCTTCTAGAACATATTCCAGTCGAGCTAATATAGTTATTTAATCTCATAAATGTCTCCTTATGTATGATAATTACTTGTTAATTATAGTATAGTTAGTTTTCCTTAGCAAGGGGCATATATGTTTATCACTAATTTATCTTATATATAGTTTACTAGTATATTTTAGATTAGGTTTATTTTTAAATTTTATATAATAATAGTATAAATTTATTGTAAGCGCACTTATTATTACAGATATTAAAGCTGATAGTAAAATTGACATTTTTGCAATATTTACTAACACAAGGTTATGTATAAAAGCAACTTCTGAAACAAAAATTGACATTGTAAATCCGATACCTGCTATTATGGATACTAAAAATACAGCTATCCAACTAATGTTCTTTGGTTTTTCTGTAATTCCTAATAAACATCCTAAATAACTAAATAACATTATGCCTAGAGGTTTCCCAACACATAGACCTAAAATTATTCCAAGTGATAGGGTAGAGGCACTTGAAAAACTTACTGTACTAAAGTCTAATGAAATACCAGTATTCGCAAATGCAAATAAGGGTATGATAATTATACTATTAATTGGAACTAATAGTCTTTGGAGCCTTTCTAAAGAACTTCCCCCCTGTTCGGAGGATGCTGGTATAACCATAGCAAGTAAAACCCCACTTATTGTTGAGTGAACTCCACTTAAATGGATAAAATACCATAAGCAAAGACCAGAAAGTAAATAATATGTAATACTTCTAACCTTAAATATTTTGTTAGCTAGAATTAATATAATTAAAATACAAATCGCTATAAATAAATAAGTAGTTTCAATATTGATAGAGTATACTAATCCTATTGCTAATATAGATACCAAATCATCAACTACTGCAAGAGAAAGTAAGAATATCTTTAATGAAGTATGAAGCTTCTTTCTAAAAATAAAAAACACACCAACGGCAAAAGCAATATCTGTTGATATAGGTATACATACAGCTCTTAAAAAAGGAGTGTTCCTATTTATGACTAAAAAGATAAATGCTGGTACCAACACACCTCCGAGTGCAGATATTACAGGGAAAGAAGCTTTCTTTATAGTAGATAAATTTCCATGAAGTATTTCATGTTTAATTTCTAATCCTGCTACTAAAAAGAAAATAGCCATTAAAAAATCATTAACAAACATATGCATAGTAAATTTATCGCCTATCTTAATGCTATCAAAATAATATGTGTATATATCTTGATAAGGACTATTATATATAACTAGCGCTGCAATAGTTGCAACAATAAGACCAACACTTGTAAACACTTCGAGTTTAACAGGTCTTCTATAAGCTCTTAACAACCTCAATTTATCACCAACCTACCTTAAATAAAATTTAAATACAAATGGACAAATTAGATATCTTTCAAAGAAGCCTATGTCAAGAAAAGTAAAATTATTACTAATTTATGTAACACATCTACCAATCTAATCATAGTATTTATTAAGAATAATAACTATTAAAATACTCCCTACAATATCTCAAAAGATCAAAGTTATCTGGAAATATTATAGATAAAACCCATAGCTAATAATTTAATGTAGGCAATGTATATAAATAGTATCTTATAAAGCAGTCTGTAGTTAACAGCTGCTTTATTTTTTTTACAAAAATATGATTATTTTAATTTTATTGTATTTTAATTTAAGCTAGGACATATAGATTATAATAAAATAATTTAAAAAGTAGGGGGGGATGAAGTTGAATAATATGTTAGAAAATTTTATTACTTCAGTAATTAGCAATCCAATAACAGTATCTTTTTTAGTTATAATTACAGTTTACTCAATAATTAAGATAGTAGAAAATAAAATGATCTATGAATTTATTAATCAGTATTTAAAAGAAATCAATGAACATCAAAGGAGAAGTATTTTCTATTCTCAAGTCCTAGAAAAATTTAATAAGTATAAAGAAGAAAATAGCTATGCTGAAATTAATATATCATCTTTTACAGAAGAAATAGCTGCAAATGTTACATATAAAAAGAAATATATACTAGACAAGATTAGAGCATTAAAAAATGCGTCGTCAGTGTGTATACTATTAGGAGTCTTAGGTACATTTGTTGGACTATCTACAATGCTACTAACAGTAAATACTAATGACATAATAAATTCGTTGCCTCAAACAATAAGCAGTATGCAAACTGCTTTTACTACAAGTATATTTGGTATAGTTTTTTCTATATTACTTGGGTTAAGCTTAAGAGTTAAAGATGCAGAGCATGTACTTATACAACTAATGTTAAAAATAGAAAACCTATTAACTGCTGAAGTAACTCATGCTAAAGCAAAAGTAATGGATTCTAAAATAGAAGATGTAAAAGATACTATTAAGCAAATAAGTAAGTCAATAGAAGCTATAGAAAGATTTGATAAAATATCTAAGGATCTTAACGACTTTAATGAGGAGTTTATAGGTGGAATAGAAACTCTTAAACAGCTTATAGAAGGTTCTGAAAGCTCTATTAAGACTTTTGATCAAAGCGTAAGAAAATTAGATAAGCAATTTAATATAATGAACATTAAATTTACAAATTTATTTGATAAATATGAAGACCAAGATGAAATTAATAAAGAAATACTAATGGATATAAAAGAATGTACTAAAAATATTTATGATTCTACAGATAATCAAAATAAAATAAAAGATTACCTAGAAAATATAAATAATGAGTTTTCTGTATACGAGAGCAATACAAAAGACCTATTAGATAACTTAATAACACATGAAGACAATGTTTTATTAAAGCATAAAGAATTAAATGATCAGCAAATAATACTAGATAATAGTATTAAAAACCTTTCAAACATTGTATCTGTAACATCTAAAGATGTACAAGACAAATTAGACATGGTTTTTAGCTATGTAGACATCTATAATGAAGCTTTAAGTCTATCAAGTAAAGAACCTATAAAAACTCATGAAGCTATTAACACAAGGCCTGATGAAAAATATAATCATGAAGAAATATATGAAATAGATAATGAAATGGAACTAAATAAAAATAAAAAAATGTTTACAGTAATTAAATCGATAAGTGAGGATGACTTACATGATTAATAAATATAGAAGAACTGTAAATAAGGATTTTGAAAAGAGTAGCTTTTGGCCAACTTTTACAGATTTAATATCAACAGTTCTAATGGTTGTTATTTTAATTTTATTTAGCTCAGAAAGTATTAGTGGATCAGTAGAACAAGATTTAGCCAATAATGTAAATGACTCCGTAAAAGAAACCCTTAAAGATAGTGGTATTCCAGTATACGTTGATGAAAAGAGTGGAGATATAACTTTTGGTGATAGTACATTATTTGATGTTGATAGCGATCAGTTAAAACAAGAAGCTAAGGATATGCTGAAAGTATTTATTCCTAAATACATAGAAACAATATATGGAGATTATTCTGATTATGTTTCAAAGATTGTTATTGAAGGTCATACTGATGATGTAGGTTCATATATGTATAATTTAGATTTATCTCAAAGAAGAGCATATAGGGTTGTGGAGTATATTGTTGGAGATGAAATAGGAGATTATGAATATAAAGAACAATTAACTAAAGATATAGTTGCAATTGGAAGATCAAAGGCTGAACTTATTACAAATGAAGATGGAAGTATAAATAGAGATGCTTCTAGAAGAGTAGAAGTTAAATATGAGGTTAATATGAAGAAATAAAAAGTGACTAGTAAATAGTCACTTTTTTATACTACTTTTTTTTTATACCGCACCAATATCAATTAACCATTGTGAGTTGGAACTTTTCTTTGTTAGAAAAAACCAAACATCATAGACACCACTTTTATTAGTAAACTTACTACTAGAATCATATGTTACTTCATATCTTACTTTATAAATCTTGAAGCTTTTATCAGATGATAAGTTATTGTTTTTTATATATACTTTTTTTATGCTTTCATTATGTTCATCTTTAATGCTCAGTATTTTTATACTTCTAAGATAGTTGTTATCAGCTTTTATTTCCTCTATATCTTCACAATTTAATAAAAGTTTTTCAATAGATTCAATGTCTTTATTATTTCTATAATTAAAATATTGATATATAATATTTTGAGAAGAGTCATTTGCTGAAAGATTTTCTGAACGAACAGTGACTACAAAAGTAAATACTAACATTGGTATAAGTATACAGAAAGCTATTTTTTGTGTATTTTTCCTCAGAAGTCATTCCCCCTTAGTCTTATTTATAAATAAGTACTAGAATATACTTTGATGAATGTACACAGGTGTTAGAATAAAAAGATATTTTATTATTAATATATTAAACTAAAATGAAAAATGAACTAAATCTTGAAAATAAATAGCAATTTTCATAAATGAATACGGAATTTATAATATTACTATAGAATTTTTTTTAATTCATCCATAAAAATTATGAAAAGTGGTATAATATGTAATAAACAAATAGAATTAAAACTAAGGAGAAATAATATGAGTAAAGAATTAACACCAACTCCACATAATAATGCAAAAATGGGAGACATAGCTGAAACAATTTTACTTCCAGGAGATCCATTAAGAGCTAAGTTTATCGCAGAAACATTTTTAGAAGATGTTGTTCAATATAATACAGTAAGAGGAATGTATGGATATACTGGTTACTACAAAGGTAGAAAAATCTCTGTACAAGGTTCAGGAATGGGTATGCCGTCAATAGGTATCTATTCATATGAATTAATACATTTTTATGGAGTAAAGAACTTAATAAGAATTGGTTCTGCAGGAGCTATCAATAAAGACCTTAAGCTTCATGATGTTGTAATAGGTATGGGAGCATGTACTGATTCAAACTTTGCTTATCAATATAACTTACCTGGAACTTATGCACCTATAGCAAGTTATAATTTATTACAAAAAGCTGTAGATGTTGCAAAGAATAATGGTACAGACGTAACAGTAGGTAATATATTATCTAGTGATGTATTTTATAGTGATGCAGGATTAGATAACTTAAGTACTTGGAGTAAGATGGGTGTACTTTGTGTAGAGATGGAAGCAGCTGCATTATATATGAATGCTGCAAGAGCAGGAGTTAATGCATTATGTATATTAACTATATCTGATTGTCCTTTCACTGGAGAAGAGTGTTCTGCACATGACAGACAAGTAGCATTCACAAAGATGATGGAAATAGCTTTAGAATTAGCTTAATTACATAAATCTAATAATATCAAATAAAAAAAGATATGGGAAACCATATCTTTTTTATTTGATAACTCTAAATACACCAGTTACTATACCTATTATTTCTACATCATTAGGATCTAAAATTATAGGCTCTAAAAATTCATTTTCTGGTTGTAATCTTATAATATTATCTTCCTTAAAGAACCTTTTAACTGTCGCAGATTCTTGCTTAACTAAAGCAACAACTATTTGAGAATTTGAAGCAGTACTTTTCTTGTCAACTATAACATAGTCACCATCTAAAATTCCTGCATTAATCATACTGTCGCCTTTTACTTTTAACACGAAATTGTCATTTCCCTTTACAAAGTTAATAGGAAATGGAATAAATTCTTCAATGTTTTCTTGTGCAAGTATTGGTTCACCAGCAGTTATTTGTCCAACTAAAGGTAGTGTTAATATTTCTTGATTTACACCAGAAGCTTGTTCACCTCTATCGCTACCTAAAACTTCAATAGCTCTTGGCTTTGTAGGGTCTCTTCTTATGTATCCTAATTTTTCAAGTTTATTTAAATGTGAATGTACTGTAGAAGTTGATTTTAAGTCTACAGCAACACAGATTTCTCTCACTGAAGGTGGATATCCTTTAAGTAAAAGTTGATCTTTTATAAACTCTAATATCATGACTTGTTTATTACTTAAATCTAAATACATTTATAATCACTCATTTCTGTGTTAATTTTTGTAATCTAAAGTATACCTATATTGTAGCATATTGAGGTTTTTAATACAAACATTTGTTCCAAAGAAGCATTTTAAATATTCTCATCATTTTCCTCTTCAATCCATTCGAAGTTATTAACAATATCTCTTTTAACATTCTTCTTATGTGCTGCATATAACTGAGTAGTTGTTACGTTATCATGATCAAGAAGATTTTGAACGTCATAAATAGAAAAACCTGTCTGAATTAGGGAAGTAGCAGCTGTTGCTCTAAGCTTATGAGGGCTATATCCGTTATCTCTAGAGGTATCCATAGAAATTGATGTATATTTCTTTACTAACTGTCTAATAGCCTTAGGATTTAACCTTTTATTTTGTAAAGAAAGGAATAGAGCATCTTGAACATCTTCACTTAACATTTCACTTTGAGGTCTTTCATTTAAAATATAATCTCTAACAACCAATTCACAAGTTTGGTTTATTGGCATTAACACTTCTTTACCACGTTTTCTATAAATTTTAAATTCACCTCTAGAGAAGTTAAATGATGAAATATTTAGCTCACGAAGCTCATTTAATCTAAGACCATAGGTTACAAACAAAGCCAAAATAGCTTTATCTCTAAGTTTAGTTTTTCTCCAATAGACTTTTTCTTTTTCAGTTAAACCTTCACCAGTATCAACAGCATCAAGCATTTTTGCAACTTCATCAATCTCAAGACGTTTTATGGCATCAGGTTGAGGCTTAGGTAATTTTATTGGATTAAATCCATCAGTAATGTTATTTTCTAGTTGCTGATTTCTAAATAAGAATTTAAATAGAGTAGATAGCGATGATTTTTTTCTAGCTAAAGCTCTATTATTATTTTCATAAATCAAAGTACTTTTATCTGTATGCTTATAATATCTACTACAATAATCACCTAAAAACATATTTACGTCTCTAGCTTTAACTTTATTAAATTCCTCTAATGTAATATCTAAAGCATCAGAAGCTTCTGTAAGCTCCTTAGTTTCGATTAAGTATGTACAGAAGAAGTATATATCTTCTAAATAAGCCAAACGGCTTGAAACGGCAACAGAGCCTTTTAAATATATAAAGTAATCTTTCATAAATGGAGGAAGCTTTCTTTCTACAGAAATGCATCTTTCAATAATCTCATTGTCGCGTAAAACGATATTATCTGGTTTATCAGACTTATTATGTATTTTTATCATTTTTTTATCACTCAAAATATCACCACCTAATAATTTTTATTCTAATTAATAAAATAGCACATTGTTTTTTTTGATTCAACAATTCCTTAAAATTAAATAATCATAAAAATCGAATATAGTATCAAGTAGAAGCTTATATTATAAATATGGTAAAGAGATATAGATTGGAATTAATAGTTACAACTTTATTTAATTGTAGAATATGATATTTTTACTTTATTAATTAAATAGAAATGACATGTCGTCAAGTGGGGCGACTTAAATATATTAAGTATGTATATGATTGATAGTTTTAAGAATATAAGATTAAAATTATTGGTTAATAGAGATAATAAGTAAAATGAATATAATTTGTGAAACATTAGTGAGAAACATATACAAATAAACAATAGATATTAAATTTAATAAATCTGTTATGAGAAAACCAATTCTGTACACACATAAAGATTATAAATAGAATTATTAAAATAAAAAGATCTGAAGATTAAAGTTAGAAAAGAATAGTAATAGAAATAGTGAAAAATATTATATTATATATGTATATAGCCAGAATATGATAAATAAGGCATTTTAATATATTTATATTAAATTTTATACTAACTATTCCCAAAATATACATTTAAAGACTAGTTAGATTATACTTAAATAATTACCATATACATTTAATATATACCACTCTTTAATCAATTATTGACAATAACAATAAAAATCCCTTTATTTCAAGGGATTATTTAGTTATACATATTTATTTTTTTCAGTTAACATTTCTAAATCAACTTCAAATTTTACATTATCTTTTACAGTTTCAACATATGCAGTACCAATATTATTATCAAAACTTATAATATGTACTTGTTTGTCTTTATAATATACAGATGCATCGTTATTATTTGAATTAACAATTTCTGCAGCGCGTCTTAGTTGCATAAAAATCCTCCCATATAGTAATTTAATATTATATTAACCTATATAATAATCATTTATTCATTCAAAAAATAAAATAAGCATAATGATCTTAATCAATATGCTTACTCGGATATCTTATTAAAACTCATTATTTAGGCTCAACCATCAATTTTATTGCTGTTTTTTGTTGACCATCAATTTCAATATCTGTAAATGCTGGTATGCACACAAGATCCATACCGCTTGGAGCTACGAAGCCCCTTGCTATTGCAATTGATTTTATAGCCTGATTTAATGCACCTGCTCCGATTGCTTGAATTTCAGCACTCCCCTTTTCTCTAAGAACTCCTGCCAAGGCCCCTGCTACAGAATTAGGATTAGATTTAGATGAAACCTTTAATACTTCCATTACAATATCCCCCCCTTGAGTAATAAGATATTTTTATAAATCTTATTAACGGCATTTTTTAGTATATTTCTATAAATAGTTAGAAAAACCTTTATTTTTCATAACTATTTTATTAATATTGAAGTTTTTTTTATATTTATGTAAAAATAAAAAAATATAGCAAATCTAATATCGTTTTTTAGCAAAATAAAAAGTGTTGAGTAACTCAACACTAAAATACTAACTATTTTTACCATTTTCTACTATATTATCTATTTCCTCTAAAGAAAATCCAGTTATTTCTGTTATGAAGTTGATGTTAGCTCCTTTGCCTAATAAGTTAATTGCAATATCTTTTCTAGTTTTTAGTAATTTAGCTTCTTTACTTTCTTTTTCTTCATCATAAGTAATTTTTTCTAAGTACTTTTTAGTATTTTCTAATTCATAATTAGGACTATAAGCTTCTTTATTGTCTTTATTACTATGTACTGTCTCTGAACTATCTTTAGAATCTGTAGAATTTAATTCTTCTTCTATGCTATGATTCTTTGTAATAGATATAAAACTAATTACAATTAGTATAGATGGAACAATAAAATACAATTTTGCACCTAGAAAACCTAAGATAATAGTAAAAATAGCTAAAACTTTATTTAATGTGTCAAAAGAAAAGCTAAAGAAATCTGTATCATTAGAATATGATCTTATAACAGCTAATATTAATGTAATTACACACATTGGAAGAAGTAAATAACTAGCAATTACTCCTTCAAATCCAAGAAAGTCAAAGTTATTTTCTATATTGGTATAAACAAACATGTACCCATTTAGATAAGCGAAAATACATGCAATGATACCTAATGCTGCCCCTAGAGCTTGTGAGTACCATTTGTAAAAAGAGCACTTCATGTTCATCCCTCCCCTACTTAAAGATGTATATAAAATCATATGCGCTTTTAGTAATAAATATTTCTATATTTAATCTTCTATTGTATTAGTAAGTTATTTTGTGTATACTGATTGTTATGATATTTAGGAATAAGTTGATTATTTATACTTATTTTGGAAATAATAAATATTATCCACTGAGTTAAGGGGGAGTTTTGATTATGTTCGACAACATAGAATTTTTTCTTAAAATTATTTTTATAGTCTTAACTGTTGTTTGGATTAGTAAAATATTAGTATTAAGAACAGATAAACAAATAGTTATAAATCCATTATTATTAGGTATTGCTGCTCTTTTAGTTGTACTACCACAATCTAATGAGAATGTTGAATTTATGGGTTTTAGTGTAGAGTCTATTAGAATAGCATTATATAGTATTTATTCGCTAGTCGTTGTATTTGGCGTTTTTGCTACAAAACGAAAAAATGGTATATTTTAATGCATAAAAATAAGCTGTGATATTCACAGCTTTTTTACATATTAGTCATTATTTACAAACATTTAGGCTTCTTAGCTTCACATCTATATATTTTCATTCCTAATGACATGAATTTGTCTTCATATTCAGTAGTTACATTTTCTATAGATTCGTTATTAGATAAATCTAAAGAAATATTTTTAAGTAGCCAGTAATTACTTGCAATTTCATTTAAACTAAATTCAAATAATTTTTCATTGTCAGTTTTAAAGTGTAACTCACCTTCTCTATCAAGTAGTTCTTTATACATGTTTAAGAAGTTTGTGTGAGTAAGTCTTCTTTTTGCCCATCTAGTTTTTGGCCATGGATCACAGAAATTAACGTAAATTCTTGATAACTCACCTTTTTCAAAATAATTTAATATGTTACTTACATCTCCCCATACAAACAGTATGTTATTTAAATTAGCTTCATCAGCTTTTTCTACAGCTTTTAATAAAACTTCTTCTTTAAGTTCCATAGCTATGTAATTGATATTAGGATTTTGTTTAGCAAGTGTAGTAATAAACTTACCTCTACCTGTACCAAATTCAACATGTATTGGATTATTGTTATTAAACTGTTTGTGCCAATTACCTTTTAATTCCTCTATATTTTCTCTTAATACATAATTAGTATAACTTAATAATTTTTCATCTGATCCTTTTTTACGTCTTCTTCTCACTATATTCTCCTTTATATAAATGGTAAATTTTGTATTCTTAAAAAATTAAAGAGTATTAGCCTAAACTAATACTCTACTTTTATTAATGTCCGCAACCAGAGCATCCTCCGCCGCAGCCACCTTCATCATTAATCATATTTTCAGGTGCAACTCTGAATCCATATCCAGTATCTTCTATTACTATATTCCCATACTTTGTATGATCCTCAGTACTCATTATAAAGTTTAATCCATCAACTTCATAAGTTAAATCTTCTTCTTTTTGCTCATCCAGAGCAAGTCCAAATGATGGACCACCTCAACCAACACCTGCAAAATACACTCTTATGTTTCCAGGTCTGTCTTGATTATCTTTTAATATGTCTTTCAGCGTATTTACAGCTGATTCTGGTAAAGTAACCTTCATATAATCATTTCCTTTCAATATTAACTTAAAATCATTTATATTATATACCGATATGGTGTATATAATCAAATTATTTTTTCCAAATCTGATAAAAAAATCCATATTCTTAAATTTTTCATGTAATAACAATTAATTTTACATGTATTTACAAATATTGATATGAATATCTAATTTTCAGAATTAATTATATTATATTATACCCCTATTATTCTTCCTTAAACATTGTTATAATATTGATTGTCATAATTGAAAGGGGGATCTTATATGAAAAAACAAAAACCGTCTATGCTTATAGAAAGCGTTGGGCTTATACTGGGTTGTATATCAATGAGTATTGGTATCAATATGTTCTTAAAACCACATACAATCGCTCCTGGGGGCTTAAGTGGTATGTCTGTAGTACTAAGTAAAGTTACTGGATTATCTGTATCTAGTATTATGCTTATGATTGGTGTGCCTTTAGTTTTATTAACATTCAAAATGTTAGGACGTAAAAACTTCATCAAAACTTTAATGGGTACTGTATTATTTTCTTTAATAGTAAATATAACTTCTCCATTAGCATCAATTGTTGCTACAAGTGATTTATTGTTATCAGCTATCTCTGGTGCAATATTAGTAGGTATAGGTATTGGTATTGTATTTAGAGTAGATGGTTCTACTGGGGGAACAGATTTAATAGCTTTAATCTTAAGTAAAAAATTCCCAGGTATAAAAGCAACAAAGTTTATGATGTGTTTAGATGGTGTTGTAGTAATATCATCTGGTATAGTAAGTCAAAATATTGAGATAGCTCTATATTCTGCTATTGCTTTATATGTAATAGTAAAAGTAGCTGATGCCATAATGGAAGGCTTTGATTTTTCAAAGGCATTCTTTATTATTTCAAATCAATCAGAAAGTCTAAGACAAGTAATTACTAATGAATTAGATAGAGGCCTTACTATTTTAGATGGTAAAGGTGGTTATACAGATGAGAAGAAAGATGTATTACTAGTTGTTATTCCTAAGAATCAAGAAGTGTATCTAAAAAAATTAGTTAAATCTACTGACCCTAATGCATTTATAATAGTAAGTAATGTTCATGAAGTATTAGGTGAAGGATTTAAAAGTTTAAATAATTAAAGCGGCTTATAAGCCGCTTTTTTTAACTCTGTTAATTTTATTACTTATTAATTATTTTCTAATATAGAGTTGACTTCTTTAGACTCCCCTTCTCTAAGATTACATACAAATAAACTAGGACTAATATATTTATAATCATTTATAAAAGGAAATAGTATTGTGTATCTTCCATCTTCTAGATTTTTAAATTTGTATTCCCCTCTAGAGTTAGTCAAACAAGAAAGCTTCTCCCCTTTTGTATTTATTATAGTTATAGTTTTATTTTTTACTATATTCCTTTTGTAAGATATTATATCTATATCTTCTTTATTATCCAATTCTAACTTACCGTAGATTTCACTAAGAGGTTTTTCTTTTTTTAGCTTATTAAGATTAAAAGTAAGATTTACTAACTTAATAAAAATTGGTTGTATCAAAATGCCACTTAAGATTCCTCCCTTTAAATATGGGACTTCGTGAAAAAACTCAGCTTTTATTATACAATCAGAATATACATTTTTAATTAAAACTTTTGAAACTGAATAAAGGAAAAAAGGTCTCTCATCAGTTTCTATATAATTAAAGCTGCCAGTGACTTGTATGTTATCACAGTGTATTTGAATATCTTCATCCCAAGTAACAGATGGTTTAAATAAATAGTCTTCTCCATAATCTATAGATATTGGATTTAACAATACGCATTGTTCACTAGCTATGACTTTCAAATTTTGAGAGCATAGTGTATTAATAAATGATAAGTCAGATATTTTATTGTTTGAAATATTAAGTAGTTTTAAATTAATGAGAGGTTTTAAATCTGGTATAAAAGATATATTGTTACTTTCCAAACCTACACTTTCTAAATTCTTTAGTTCATTTAAAAAAGATACATCTTCAATCTTATTTTCGCATAATTCTAGGTTCTCCAATTTTTTTAGTTTTCTTAGCTTCTCTACATTTGTTAAACAATTTTTACTAAGGTTTAAGCTGATTAAATTTTTAGCATAATGAATACCTTCTAAATCTTTTAAGCCACACTGTGATAAATCTAATTCTTTTAATGTTTTTAAATACTCTTTTGTTATTTGTGACTCAGACTTATTTAAGGCATTAGCTAGGGCAAATCTTAAATGCTTATTAATCCAATTTGTATTATTACTTTTTGCCAAAGCTTATCATCCCTTCTTTAAAAATTAGATACAAAAAAATAATTTATTAAACTATACATTGTAACGTTAGTCTCCTGAACATAGGATTATCTCTTACCAACTTATGCTTTATGTAATATAACTGTGATTGTAAGACATAAAATATATACTTTTATGCCAAAAATCATAAAACTAGTATTTTCAACATATTTAAAGATTAATTTGGGTTTTATGTCAGTTATATGTCAGAACTTTAAATATATTTATTTATATAGATATGATATAATTAAATAATACTTACTAATTATTGGAGGGACAAAATGAGCTTTGCATTTATAAGAAAAAGAAGTAAAAACTACATAGTTTATTTAGAATATAAAGATGTTGAATCAGGTAAAAAATATCAAAAAAATATGGGCTCTTATGATAAAAAAAGAGATGCTTCAAAAAGATTAAATGAAATAAAAGAGAACATATTTAATGATAATTTATCGCTACCAAATGCCTTAAATTTAGAAATTTTTCTATTAGATTTTCTCGAAAAGTATAAGATAAATTTATCAATAACTACATATAATTGTTATAAAAGAATTACTAAAAAATATATAATTCCTATCCTAGGAAAGTATAAACTTAATGAATTAAAGCCTATTCATATTCAAAATTATGTTGATGATTTAGTTGGTATTTTAGCTCCACAGACTATTAAAATACATATAAATATATTAAATTTAGCACTAAGAAAGGCCTATAGATTAAAGCTAATCAATGAAAATATAATAGAATGTATTGAGGTTCCGAGGAATAAAAGATACAAAAATAGGATATACGACAGAGAAAGTATGATAAGATTACTTGAAATATGTAAGGATACTCCCCTAGAGTTGCCTATTTATTTAGCTTCTGGATTGGGGCTTAGAATATCTGAAGTTCTTGGACTAACATGGGATAACATAGACTTTAACGAAAATTGTATAACAATAAACAAGATAACAGTACGTAATGAAGGTAGAGTTATTCTAAAAAATCCCAAAACAGAAAGTTCAGAAAGGACCATTTCTGCTCCAAAAGAGATAATACTTATGCTAAAAAATCATAAGAAAAAACAGCTAGAAACTAAGCTTCAAGGAAAACTTGATAATAAGAAAAACTTATTATTTTATGATAAAAATGAGGAACCTATTGCTCAAGATGTTTTAAGTAAGAAATTTAATAGGTTTTTAAAAGACAATGATTTATCTCATATAAGATTTCATGATCTACGTCATTCTCATGTTACTTTATTAATTAATTCTAAAGTACCTATTAAAGTTATATCAGAAAGAGTTGGACATTCTAATATAAATACTACTCTAAACATATATGCTCATACACTTAAAGAAATGGATTCTGAAGCTAGTATTAAGATTTCGGAAACTTTATTTAAGTTAGGATAATATTTATAAATTAATTATTTTTATATAAAGTTGATAAAAAGTTTACTTTTTGTGACTAAATACTTTCGATTTTAAAGCCTTCATTTTACAAACACAATACAATAAGCTGTGTATCAAATAAAAAACGCTTAAAATTGCTTTAAATCAGTTTTAAGCGTTTTTTTATATTGATTCATTATAAATGGTTACCTTTGCATTATTATGTTAACTTATTAAGATTAATACGATAATAATTTCAAAAATTAATTATTTCATTTGGTCGATAGTGATCAAATAATTTTTAGTGCTTTAGTATAAATAAATCTTGAATATGTATTTAGTAACATAGATTACTTTAAAGGTAGGATAGAAAATGACTAGTAATACAAATTTTATTTTTATCTAAAAATTCATCTTATATTTTTTACTATATAGATATTTAAAAATAACAAAAAATCCCTCTAAAATCTTTCTGTTTTAAAGGATTTAAAATAATTTCATAACCCAATTAGTCGAATAAGTATGTCGAACCCCTTAAAAAGGATTTAAATGGGTAATTATAAAACACAACAATAAAAAGTCGATATTTAGTTTCCTTAACGTTATTATGTAAACTAAATAAAATATTAATATGAGACTTTTGTATACTTTTAGTTTTTAATTTTATATATTTTGTGCAAAAAAAGACACATAGATTATAATGTGTCTTTTTATGTATATCAAAATTTTTATTATAAAGTTCTTCCTAATTTAGAAAAAGCATAATCTAATGAGTTTTCTAAATTCCCATTATTCTTACCTCCACCTTGTGCAAGAGATAAGCTTCCCCCTCCTCTTCCATCAACGAGTGTTATTGCATCTTTTAATAAGTCATTCATATTTGCATTTTTTATATTTTTTGACGAAGCAAAAACTAAATTTACTTTATCATCAGACTTAACACCTAATAAGGCAATTGTATTTTCGTAGTCTGTTATTTTTGTTGCTAGTTTAGAAATATATTTTAAATTCTCATCCTCATATGTTTTTATAATTACTGATATGTCATTTATTTTAGATGAGTTCTCTATAAGATCTCTTAATTCATAATTAGCTACTACTTCTTCTAGTTTTCTAACCTTATACAAAGCATCTTCTAGCTTCTCATGAATACCTTTAATTCCATTAATAGCTTCCTCATCTGTTGAACTTAAATATCTACATATTTCAATCAGTGCTTCATCTCTTTTTAAGAAATAGTCTACAGCTCTCTTACCTGCTAAATACTCTATTCTTGTTGCTCCTTTGTTTTTTTCCCATTTTTTTAATTTAACCATACGTAAATCTATAGTAGACTTAGGATGAACTCCACAACATGCATTACTATCAAGTTCACCGATTTTAAGTATTCTTATTTCATCAGAAGTATCTGGTAAGTCTCTTCTTATCCATATTTTCTTAAGCTCTTTTTTAGGAGGTAGTAAAGTTTCTACCTCAATGTTTTCTCTTATTATTTCGTTAATATAAGCTTCAGCTTCTCTTATTTGTTCAGGCGTTAGATATCCCTCTATGTCTACAGTGCTTATCTCTCTACCAAAGTGTACTGCCACAGTATTAGCCTTAAATAAAGTATAAAAGCTTCCAGAAATTACGTGTTGTGCAAAATGTTGGTGCATACCATCTTCTCTACGTTCCCAGTCTATAGAGCATTTTACTTTATGTATCTTTATTGGCTTTTTATCTAATACATGAAATACCTTCGAATTCTTTTCATATACATCAATTACGCTATGATTATCTATTTTACCTAAATCACATGCTTGTCCTCCCCCACCTGGGAAAAAGGCAGTTTTGTCTAACTCTATATGGTATTTATCATCTATTTCAACAATATCTATTATTTCTGCTGTAAATTCTTTTATGTATTGATCTTTGTAATATAATTTTTCCATTTATTCCTCCTAGTATTTCTATTAATAATTTATATTTTACACTATTAAACAATGTATATAAAGATTTATGATTATAAATTACTTAGTATATACATTTTTTACGATTTTTATAAGATTTTAAATTTGTAACTTAAATCAATAACTTTAATTAATATTCAAAAACAAAACATTAACTTTATTTATTAAAGTAAAATGAACTTCTCTTCAATGGGCTGACTTAAATTAATTAAGTTATATTATTACTTTCATTTTATGTTATTTATCGCTATTTTTAATGTAATAAATTCGCTTTGCTCATGTCGCCAAAATTTCATATCGTCAACGTCCATTCGGCAAGCTCATGTCCCGTTACTCAAACGACTTCGTCCGTTGCTCAAAAGCTTTTTTAAGCGACCACGTCGGCGATTTCAATTCACTTACTATTAGTATACTGATATCACTTGGTTTCATGAGTTATAAACATATTATGAGCCATCATAATTTTCTGATACGTAAAAAAGTCTTCATTTAATGAAGACCTTATTTATATATTGTTTAATATAGATATAATCTAGCTTCTACAATAACTTTTTAATCTTAAATATTATTATCCCAACAACAACTATTAATAACATAGCTACAAGCGTAATTGGGTATCCATAATACCAATTAAGCTCAGGCATAACTTTAAAGTTCATTCCATATATACCGGTTATAATAGTTAGTGGTGCTGCAATCCCAGTTAGTAATGTAAGCTTTGTAATTAAGTTATTTGTCTTTTCTGCAACTTGTGAAGAGTAAATATCAAGAAGTTTATCTGCCAATTCTCTTGTTGAAAGAGCAAAGCTATATAACTTCTCTATGCCAAAGTCTATTCCTTGTAAATTATCAAGGTTATACTTTTTAACATCTGAATACTTTAAATATCTAATATTCTCTTTTAGTATTCTTTCACCTATATATAATAATGGTCGAGTATTTTTAACAACCGTTCTTGTTATACTTCTTATATCACTTATTTTTTCTATTTGATTATCTACTAAACCATCTAATATTTCATCTTCTAATTTAAGTATTAAATCCTCTAGTTTTTCGAGACTTTCAAACTCATGAATAATAATAGATTTGAAAATCATATAGTTTATTTGAAATAAACTGACAACTGTAGGTGCATTTTCCATTTTTACATTATTTGTTATCATATTTCTTACAAATTCATATATAAAATGTTCCTTGTTACAAACGACTAATATAAAATTATCAGATAGATATATGTTTACTTCCTCTATTAGTGCTTTCTCATCTATAAGCTCAAATGTATTTACACTAAGAAAATCATAGTTTTCAAATAAGTCTAACTTGATACTTTCATCAAAATTCAAACAATCTTTAATGGTTATTTCATCAATGCTTAAAATATCTTTAAGTAGATTAAGCTCTGTTGGTTCACATACCATAAGATATAATTGTTCATTGTTATAAAAATTTTCTTCATAATTTTCATAATTACAACGTGTTTCTAGATTTAATATATGCATAATATCACCTTAATTTATTATTTGTAAAGACGTTATAAAAATACATTTATTTTCCATTCTATTAATAATTATATTAAATATATTTTTAATGTGTGCAATTATATATTACCTAACTTTCTTTTAACACTTATATTACTCTTTATATCACCAAATTTCAATAATATACATATATTATATTAAGATATTTATCTTCTTATAAGGAGTTGATAGTATGTATGAATATGCACTATCATTACAAAATGAATATGTTGAGATATACACTTATCTTACTAAAAACAAACTATATGGAGAAATTGTTCAAGTAACTCCTTTTGAAATCGTACTAGAAAGAGCGCATTTAGAAAAATCAAAAAACCAAAATAAATACTTATACATTCCTATTAGTGCTATAATTTCTATTAAAAAATTATAAAAATTAAAAGCCACAGCTGTATTTGCTGTAGCTTTTCTTTGGGTATTTATAATCTAGTTAGTTTAAATATCTTATTAAATAGAAAATCATATATTCTTGCAAAAAACTTTCGAGATAATATGAAGGTTACAAATAAAGGACTAATTAAAATAATAAAATTTGTAAATATGTGCTCATCCCATGTTGGAATTAAATAAAATATTAGTAACACAACATATATATGAAAAGTATACACATACATTGTTGATTTTCCCATTTCAGAATAAAAAGTTTTACTTGTTGGTGTAATTATACAAACAAATATGCTTAATAAAATACTACTTATATAAAGCACACCTCTATATATTAAACCTTGCAAGTTATTCATACCCAATTCTTTAAATGAATATGAGCCATATAAAAATTTATAGTCAATAAAGTTTACTTCTGCTGAGATTAAAGCTAGTGTAATAAATACTGAAATTCCTAATATAGCAAACCAAATATTCACTTTTTCATCTATTCTTTTCAGTCTATTTAAATCTGTATAATATCCTAGTAAGAAAAATGGTAAATACACTATTGTCCTTGAAAATGATAGTACAGAACCATTAGACATAAGTCCCACAATAAGTCCTAATAGAAAACTAATAGGAAGAATATATTTTATCCTTATTAAGTATTTTAGTGATATTCTCCAGAAAAATAAACTTAATAAAAACCATAGTGTCCAACCAGGATAAATAATCGGTATATTAATATCTCTAGTATATGCATAAGCTAAAGAATACCAAAGGATATTTAATACAATATATGGAATTAATAAATTCTTAAAAAATACTTTATTACTTTTATTAACATTCTTTGATAATAAACCGGATACAAATATAAATAAAGGCATATGAAATATATATATAAATATATATAAACCTCTTAAAGTACTACTAGTATCTATATATCTTTCAATAAGATGACCAAATACTACTAAAACAATCAGAATAGCTTTCAAATTATCTATAAAGTAACTCTTATTATTTTCTCCCATCAATTCACCTCTTTATTTATGGCAATTTTATCAAAAAAGTCAAATATATAACTTGAATATAAATTGCCAGGGCCTCTTACAATATCTATTGAATGTTCATGATCTATACCTTTAATAATCTTTAGACTTGAATTATTATTTAATCTTTTGCTAAAAGATATAGAATTTTCTACGTTAATTAAGGAATCTTTATCGCCATGAATAAATAATACAGGTATATTAGAATATTTACTATTAATCATACTAATTGGATTACAATAAAATTGATCTATGCCATTTAGATAATTTCTAATAAGCTTTTTAGAAGCTCTTGAATTACATTTTGTAAAATCTAAAACTCCCGCTATAGAAAAAAATCCTTTTAGTATAGAAGGACTTATTTTATATTTATTTTGTCTATCCAAATCAAATACTAAATGGCTAGCAAGCTCAGAACCAGCTGAATATCCTCCTATTACAAGATGCTCATTATTACAATGATTATTGATATAATGTTTTAGAGCTTCAAAGCAGTCATCAATTTGTGAAGGATAAGTAAATTTTGGAACTAGCCGATAACCAACTATTACTGTATTATATCCTTTTTTAGCGAAAAACTTTCCTACACCACTATATAAGGATGGACTACCTTGCCACCATCCTCCGCCGTGAACAAAAAATATAGTTAGCTTACTTTTTTTATTACTTTTAAAAACCTTATAGTAATTTTTTTTATTATTACCATATTGTATACTCTCACCTTTAATATGTTTATCATCTAAATATCCATACTTAATCATTTTATAGACATTTCCAACTTGTCTAAATAACTTACAATCAAAATTATATTTTTTCATATAACATACCATCCTATACTTGATATAAATAAAATTACTTAACTTATTTATATATATTATTATAGAAGCTTAAGATATATTTTTAAATACTATCTTTAATGTTTTTTAATATATTCAATTGTATGTTTTGTAATTCTTTATTAATAATTTCATATCACTTTATTTTATCTTTATATATTTTACTATAATGCTTAATAGTATTCTTATATTTAGACTGAAAGTTTTTACTTTTTACAAAAAATTATTTACATTAATTTGTGAAAAATATATAATAATGGCAACAATTGTATAAATTTTTTAGTATTAGGGGGAAATTAAAAATGAAATACATTGAAAGTCCATCTAATGATCCATATTTTAATTTGGCATTAGAACAATATGTTTTTGATAAAATGAGTAGAGATGAAGAATATTTTATGTTATGGCAAAATGATAACGCCATAATAATAGGCAAACACCAAAACACTATAGAAGAAATAAACCAAGAGTATGTAAATCAAAAAGGTATTAGTGTTGTAAGGCGTTTGTCGGGGGGAGGAGCTGTCTATCATGATTTAGGCAACCTAAACTTCACATTTATTGTAGATGATGGTAATATAAGTAAATTTAACTTTAGTAAATTCTGTAATCCTATAGTAAAAGCTTTAGAAAAACTTGATGTTAAGGCAGAGATTAATGGTAGAAATGATATAACTATTAACGGTCAGAAGTTTTCAGGAAACTCACAGTATGCAAAGAAAAACAGAATAATGCACCATGGAACAATAATGTATGATTCTGACATTAGTGTAGTTGCATCTTCTCTTAAGGTATCTAAAGATAAAATACAATCTAAGGGTGTAAAATCTGTAAAAAGTAGAGTCACTAATGTTAAAGAACATATGAAAGAAGATATACCAATATATGAGTTTAAAAAGTTATTACTTCGATATATGTTTGAAGACTCAGATTTAACTGAATATAAACTTACCAATGTTGATATAAAAAACATCGAAGTTATAAAGAATAATCGATATAGTAACTGGGAATGGAACTTTGGCTCATCTCCAAAATATAATATATTAAAAGAACGACGTTTTGATGGCTGTGGGAAAATCGAATTATATATGGAAGTTAATAATGGTATAATTAATAGCATTAAAATATTTGGTGATTATTTTGGAAATGGAGACAATGTAGATATTTCAAATAAATTAGTGGGATGTAAAATAGAGGAAAAAGAAATAAATAATGCTCTTTGTAATATAAACATTCAAGATTATTTTAATAACCTAAAAATCGAAGATTTTATTAAGCTAATTACTGTATAGTTATTTATATATTGTGTATTACTTGTTAAAACAATAAAAAAGCCTAAGCAACCAAGCTTAGGCTTTTCTATATAAAGATTACTCATTATATAGTCCAACATATTCCTCTAATGTTAAGTTATTCATATTGAAGTTTTCACTATGCTCTACACCTACATATCTATAATGCCATGACTCATAAATATATCCTGTAACATGTTCTTTCCCTTGTGGATATCTTAATATAAATCCATACTTATGTGCATTTTCATAAAGCCACTTAGCTTCTGGTGTATCATCAAACCAATTACCAGGTGCTTTATTCGTATTTCGATTAGTAATATCTAAAGCAAGACCTGTTTGATGTTCACTAAAACCTGCTTTGGCTGAATATGTGTTTGCAACTTCACTACCATCATTTTGAGCATATCTATTAAATAAAGAAACCTGTGTACTATAAGATCTATAACCACTTCTTATATTTAATACTATTCCTTTTTTATATGCATCTTTTTTCATTTTTCCAAAAGCATCTAAAGCTTCTTCTTCAAGAGGGGATCTGAAATTTTTAGGTAATCCATAGTCCTTGTTAACAATAACTATTCCATCAATATATAATGGCTTTTTACCTTCTACATATTCACTTACGTCTCTGTTGTTTTCCATAGCCTGTTTTATTGCTTCGCTATTATAATTTAATATATTTGTTCTTTGAATTTCTTCCTTTTCTTTTTCCATTGAAACAGCTATATTAAGTGATGATACTAATACTACTAATATAGATAGTATAACTACTAATAGTCTCATTATATATGCCCCCTATTAATTACTGCAATTATTATTATACATCATACGACATGTTTTGCAATCATTAATAATATTTTGTTTAAAATTGTAAATTAATTGTTACTTTTATTTCCTAATACGTAAAAAAGCCATACATAGCTTACACACTTTTATATGTACTTACTATATACGGCCTTTAAAGCTCATTACATTCTTTTATAGTGATTCTAAATAACTAATTACTTCATCTATTATCCAGTTAGGAGTAGAAGCTCCTGCCGTTACCCCAACAATGTTATATATAGATAAGTCTTTTGAAACTAATTCGTCTTTTGTTTCTATAGCAATAGTAGGAACTGTGTTTTCACAGATTGAAACAAGCTTTTGAGTATTCGAACTATGCCTTCCTCCTATTACAATCATACAATCAACTTCATCAGATAATTCTTTAGCTGATTGTTGTCTTACCTTTGTAGCTGAGCATATTGTATTATTAAATCTTATGTTTTCTATTTCTTTTGATAAAAACTCTTCAATTTTATTATAATTGTCTAGGTTTATAGTAGTCTGTGCAACTACACAGTATTTTTTATCTTTATTTAAATTGATTTCTTCAATTTCACTAAGTGATTTAAAAATTAATGCACTGTTATTACACCAACCATTAATACCTATAACCTCAGGATGTTTACTATCGCCGATTACAATAATATCATATCCATCTTCATACGCTTCTTTAACTATAGTGTGAATCTTTTTTACAAATGGACATGTAGTATCAATTATATTTATATCTTTATCTTTCGCATCAGTATAAATTTTTTCAGCTACACCATGTGATCTTATAATCATGTTTTTCTGAGTTGGAACTTGACATACTTCTTCAATAGTTTTTAGTCCTTTTTCCTCATACTTAGATACTGCTTGTTTATTATGTATTAATGGACCTAATGCAAATATAGTGTCATTACTATTTTCTAGTTCATCCCAAGCCATTTTCATAGCTCTTTTTACACCAAAGCAAAATCCAGCATTTTTAGCTATTTTAACTTCCATGTTTTCTCTCCCTATTTTGAATGTATAAAGTAGTTTTCTTTTATTATTTCTAAAATATTATTTGACAATCTTTCATAGTCTTCTGACGATAACTTTACTTT
The DNA here is from genome assembly GCF_056171995.1 of Romboutsia sp. LXY-2. NCBI lineage: Bacteria > Bacillati > Bacillota > Clostridia > Peptostreptococcales > Peptostreptococcaceae > Romboutsia > Romboutsia sp. LXY-2. The sequence goes on from NZ_JBKFGI010000004.1 coordinate 204,465, forward strand.
GTAGTATTCCTCAAAAGAAACAGGCTTGTCTATATAAATAGTAACTCTATTAAATATTTTATAATTAGAAATTATTGATATAGGCACTACCATAGCCTTACCTTTAACTGCAAAGAGAGAAAGACCAGCCTTAGCTTCACCAAAGCCTGGACCTTTAACTCTTGTTCCCTCAGGGAAAATACCTAAGACATAACCATCTTTTATTGCCTTTAATATATTTTTTATAGTGGAAATATCCGGCTTATCTCTATTTATTGGTATTACATTTAATTTACTTAATATATACCCTAAAGGTTTAATATTAAATAATTCTTTTTTAGCTATAGCAGCAACTTGTCTATTTTCTATAGCTGCTGCTATAAAAATAGGATCTAGGTTAGACTTATGATTAGCAGCTATTATTATATTACCTTCATTTGGTATATTTTCTGATCCTACTACTTTATATTTAAAAAATACATTACAGAATCCTTTGAATACTTTTATTACAAAATTATAAAAACTCACACTTATCTCCCTTTCGAATGTTTAGTACACTCTTATAATTTAATTTTAGAAATAACTTCTTCAACAACTTGTTCTATTGTTTTTCCAGTAGTGTCGATTTCAACGGCATCATCTGCTTTAACTAAAGGAGCAAATTCTCTATTAGAGTCAATTTCATCTCTTTTTACTATATCCTTTATTATTTCTTCAAGGCTAACATCATATCCTTTTTCACATAACTCTTTATGTCTTCTAGCTCCTCTTTCTTCAGGAGTAGCTATTAAGAAGAATTTATAATCTGCATTAGGGAATACATATGAACCAATATCTCTACCATCTAATATTCCAGAATTTCTTTTCCCAATTTCTCTTTGAACATCTACTAGTAAATGTCTTACTTCTTTTATTTTAGCAACATTTGATACATTGTTAGATACTTCAACTGTTCTTATTTCTTCATTAATAACATTACCATCTAAATATATGTTATTATCCTTAAAATCAATGTCTGTAGCTTTCGCAAGTTTTATAACTTCTTCTTCATTATTTATGTCTATATTATTGTTTAAACATTTGTAAGTTATTGCTCTGTACATAGCTCCAGTATCTATATAATTTATACCTAACTCTTTAGCTATTATTTTTGCTATTGTACTTTTACCTGCACCTGCTGGCCCATCAACTGCTATTACTATATTTTTCATGACTATATCTCCTATATTACAAATTATATTTTATAAATAATTTTTAATTATTAATTCTCTTTGACGATATCTTGTCTTAGACTTCTAGCTTCATTAAGATAAATATGCTTAATATCGTTTTTTGTTTTATTACTATTTATATGTATTAATACCCTTATACATTTTTTTAAACTTCCTTCTATGTACTTTTCTTCAAAATTTAATAGAGGGATGTCACATATTTCTAAATTTTCTCTTACAGCAACAGAAGGATAAACCTTATCCAAATCATTAGTCATTGTAAAGCACATACTTATAATATCATCGTATTCTAGATGATTTTGTTCTATTATAGATGTAATCATTATAGAAGTCTCTCTAATTATTTCATCATAGTTATTTTCCTTTACTGTTGTTGCACCTCTTACTGCTAATACTCTCATTTTATCACCTATATACTTATTCCTGCTAGGTATCCTGTAGAAAAGGCTATTTGAAGGTTATAACCTCCTGTCTCAGCATCAATATCTATTACTTCACCAGTTAGGAATAGATTTTTTATTATTTTAGATTCCATAGTAGATGAATTTATTTCTTTTACAGAAACACCTCCACTTGTAACCATAGCACTTTTTAAACCTTTAGTTTCTGTACAAGTTAGTTTCATATATTTAATTTGTTCTAAAAGTTTATTTTCATCTGATTTAGATAAATCACTTGCTTTTTTATCAGTCAGTGATAATATTTCAAAAATCTCTTTTAAGAAGTTTTGAGGTAATAAACCTTTTAAATTATTTATTACGTTTTTATTAGGATTGCTTCTCATTGTTTTAGATATTTCTTCACTACTTATATTTGGTAAAAAATCAATGTTTAACTCTACTTCTTCATTTATAATAAACTTATTTATATATGAAGATACTATAAGGACACATGGTCCAGAAATTCCAAAATGAGTAAAAATCATATCTCCTACTTTAGCTATTTTCTTCTTTTTAAGTTTGCAAGAAATTTCAACTTTTTGCATTGCAATACCTTGTAAATTTTTAATCCAAGGTTCTTTTATTATTAATGGAGTAAGTGCTGGGTAAAGAGGGTTAACTGTATGATTATATTTTTTAAGAATATCATACATTATTCCATCAGAACCTGTATGTGCAAAACTCTTACCACCTGTTGAAATTATTACTGAATCAGCTAATAATTTATCTCCATTTTCCAAAACAACACCTTTGATAGTGTCATCTTCAACTATTAAATCTTTTACTAAGCTATTATATAAAACATTTACTTTTCTATTTTTTAAATCATTTTGAAATATTTCTATTACTTCTATTGATTTATCGCTTTTCGTATAAACTTTATGATCATTTTCTTCTTCAACTTTATACTCTAAATTCTGACTAGCAAAATAAGATAATAAATCTTGGTTAGTGAAGCTATAAAAACTGCTATATAAAAACTTCTTATTATTAACGACTTTATCAAAAAAATCTTCAATATCTCTGTTGTTAGTTAAGTTACATCTACCACCACCTGTAACTTTTAACTTTTTGCCTAGTTCATCATTTCTTTCTATTAATGTTACATCATGCTCTTTTGAAGCTGTAAGAGCAGCCATCATACCTGATGGACCTCCTCCAACTACTATTACTTTAGACATAAATCTTCTCCTCAAAGTTTAATAAATTATTCTAGTGCAGAATTATTTATTTTAACATTATTTTTGATATGACTTGTATCATTCATTTTAATTATTACCGGACCATAATCTCTGTATTCTACAACGTTTAGAGCTGTATTATCTTGTTTTATTCTATAAATATTTTCCATTCCTGAATTTAAGAAAGATAATAACATTACTCTTACTGTAACTGAATGGGTAACAAATAAAATATGCTTATTTTCATATTTTTCGTTTAATTCTTGTATAAAATCGTCTACTCTATCTTGTATTATATGAAGAGTCTCACCACCAGGAATATCTACTAAATGAGGTTCATTTCTCCAAGTATTAAATATTTCTGCGTAATCTTTTTTTATTTCATCTTGTAAAAGACCTTCCCATACTCCAAATCCCATTTCACGTAAAGCTTCTGTTTTATTTACTTTTTTATTTAATTTATCTCCTAGTATTTGAGCTGTTTGAACTGCTCTTCCTAAATCACTACTGTATATGTAGTCAATTGGATAGTTTGATATAGCTTCTGATAGCTCATTAGCTTGTTCGATTCCTTTATCAGTAAGATCAGAGTTGCCATGACCTTGTGTTTTGCCCAAGATATTCCAATTCGTTTGTCCATGCCTTACTATATAAAATGTATTTCCCATATTGTCCTCCTAAAAAAGTTATGTATATATTTTTAGCGCTTTACAAAATTTTATTATATCATAAATAAAGTAATATTGATAAACTATTTATAATGTTCATATGATAATAAGTAATATTTACAAAAAATAAAAAGAGGATGAATAAAAATATTTAATCATCCTATATAAATAGATATATTTATTATTTATATTATATTTACATTATATAATATAAACCAATAATCTAATTGAATTAACCAAGCTATTAATTGAGGCTTTGACATTAACTGTCCAAACCAAGTTACATTTTTAGTTTTTAGCATATCTTCTAAAGTAGATTTATTAATTATATTTGATAATACAGAATCTTTTTTACCTAATCTTTCTCTTAATAAAAGAGTAACTAACTCTTCATACTTAGGGTCGTGTGTTTTGGGATACGGACTTTTCTTACGATTTAATATTTTATCAGGTAAGTATTCACTCATAGCATTTCTTAATAGTGATTTTTCTACTTGATTTTCATATTTGTATTCCCATGGTACGTTATATACATATTCAAGTATTCTGTGATCAGCAAAAGGAACTCTTACCTCAACACCACTTGCCATACTCATTCTGTCTTTTCTTTCAAGAAGAGAAGTCATAAAATATTGTGTTGATAGCCATGTTGCTATTCTACTTTGTTTCATATTTTCTGAATCACTATCTAATTTTGGACATTTTGAAATACTTTCTTTATATATTGCTGACACAAATTCAAATCCTTCTTTACTTTTTACTATACTATCGTCAAACAAAGTAATTCTTTTGTGTGGGTCATGTATCCAAGGGAAGAATCCACTGTCTAACATTTCTTTTCTATAAAACCAAGGATATCCACCAAAAATCTCATCTGCACATTCACCAGATAATGCTACAGTATGATTTTCCTTTACTTTAGAACAATAATATAATAAAGAAGAATCTATGTCAGCCATACCTGGTAAGTCTCTAAATTTCGTTGCATCAAATAATAATCTTGATATATCTTCAATTTTTGCCGTAAGTACTCTGTGATTAGTTCCTAAATACTGTGATAAGTATCTTGCATACTCATCATCTGATTGAGGTTGGAATAATGTTTGCTCAAAGTTATCTTTATTACCTTCGTATTCAAAAGAATAAGTTCCAAGGATTTTCCCTTCTTCTTTATATTTTTTAGCTCCTACAGAGCTTATTATTGAAGAGTCTAAACCTCCAGATAATAAAGTGCTAAGAGGCGCATCAGAAACAAGTTGTCTATTTATTGCGTCTGTTACCAAATATCTAGTAGTTTCTATAGCATCCTTTCTATCTCCATTGAATTCCTTAGCCTCTAGCTGCCAATATTTTTCTAATCTCAAACTTCCATTCATAAATACACCGTGATAACCTGGTACTATTTCATGTATATCTTTAAACACACTACTTCCATTTATTTTCATTGGTGCAAAATACATTAATTGCCATATACCTTCACTATCTAATACAGCATTTATTTTAGGATGTTTTAATATTGATTTTATCTCTGAAGCAAATAAAAATGTGCTTCCTAACTGAGTATAGAAAAATGGTTTAATACCAAATCTATCTCTTGATAAATATACTTTGTTGTTATTTTTATCATATATAGCGAATGCAAAAATCCCATTAAGCATACTTGAACATTTTTCTTTAAAAATGATATAAGTATATAATACTACTTCTGTATCACATTTTGTTTTGAATACTATGCCATAACTTTCTAATTCTTTTTTTAATTCATCGCTGTTGTAAATTTCTCCATTATATATAATAGTATATTCATTTCCATCATGTATTCTAGTCATTGGCTGTATACCATTTTCTAAATCCATTATAGACAATCTATTATGTTGAAATGCTATATTATCATTAATATATAAACCATTTTGATCCGGGCCTCTATGGCTTTGTTCACTTCCCATTATCTTTACCATTTTTTCACTAACATTATCCCTATTAATAAAATCTATTATTCCACATATTGAACACATATGCATCCTCCTAATTAATTATAAAAAATAAAAGCGCCACCTAATAACCAATATTGGTTATAAGATGACGCCTTTGTCTCTTTACTATAGTATATGTAAAATATTATATTTGGTTCATAGCAAAGATAATTTTTATTGTTCTAAATTTGATAAATCATATTTATTAAGCTTTTTACGAAGTGATTTTCCTTGCTCAAAAGTAATTATTTTATTTTCTATCATTTTATCAACAGTGTGAACTTGTAATGCATTTTTTTCTCTTTCATATCTTTTAAGAGGAAGTTCACTTTTATTCGATGTCATAGATTCATTTAAATACTTATGAATGTTTTTTGCATCTTTATCACTTAAAATACTATCTTTTCTTAACTCTTCTATGCAGGCAGTCCAAATAAATTGAGCTCTTTTAATCTTTTGCTCTTCAATAGTATATTTTTCTTGCATTATTGGTTCTTTAGCATTAATTAAACTAACATTAGAGCTACAAAAAAATAATGATGCAATAATTAAAAAGGTTATCTTTTTTATATCAGTTCTTTTCATTTTATATCCTACCTTCCTAAATTTGTTAAGTATATTATGTGTAATATTAACAGTAAATAATCATAAAAATCTACCTACAATAAAAATACTGTATCTAAGTTTAGATACAGTATCTTTATTACAATTTAATATTTTCTTCTAGCTTCAAAATTGCTTCAGTAATTCTTTTTTCCCTTGTTTCAGCTTTTTTTGCGCTAGTTATCCATAAGAAGTATTTGCGTTTTGCTGAATATGATAATTTATTATAAAAATCATTAGCACGTTTATTTTCATTCAAAGCATTTTTAAAATCATCTGGCAATTCTATAATTCTATCATCTTCGTCTTTTTCAATTTCAACAAAAACACTGTCTCCAGCTTCTTTTCCTATTTGTTTTCTTATTTCTTTTGTCATTCCAATCATATAGCAAGGAAGAGCCGTTTTTACAATAGAGCCTCTATATTCAATTCCATCAAAGTTAGCTTTTACTTTAACTCTCTTTGCCCCAAAAGCTTCTTCAACATTAAATGGTATCTCTATATATGTCGCATCTTTATCAGGATGCTTTTGTATTATTGCTTTAAATTTGTAACTCATAACTCTCCTTATTTTTCATTTAGTTTTTTTAATGCTTCTTCAAGATTAATGCCATGAATTGAGCATGCTTGTTCTAAGGTTTCCATAGTTGATGAAGGGCAACCTAAACATCCCATTCCATATGACATAAGAATTTCTGCTGCATTTGCTTTTTTCTCTAATATTTCTGCAATTGTATTTTCTTTAGTTATCATATTATAATGTCTCCTTAATATTAGATATTTTTAAAACTTCATCTCTAAATTTTTTGATGGTAATTCTATCTATAAAGTCTCCTAGCTTCTCACCCATTTGACCATTATCTTTATAGAAGTTTAAGATTGTTTCTAAAAGTAAATATGCCTCTTTTTCATTAAGACCTTTAGTTACAATATCTGAAGATCTTGGATAGAAGCCCGCACTACCTCCTACTGTAACAAATAATTTACCATCTATATCAGCTATTATACCAATATCTTTAGAATATACACTTGTGCAAGCATTTCTACAACCTGCTACTCCTATTTTTGTTCTATTTGGTAGTTCAAAACCGTGGAAATTTTTACTTATTTTCATTGAAAGCCCAATTGTAGGATATTTAGATCTTTTACAATAATTAGCTGGGCACATTTCAACATTCTTAACAGAATATTGGTTTATTACTGCTGGCTTCATATCAAGGTCTTTCCAAATAGATTCTAAATCTTCTTCTTTTAAATTTGTAATTAAAATACGTTGTCCAGAGGTTATCTTTAAAACAGCATTATATTTTTTAGCCACTTCACCAATTTTAATTAATGTTTCAGGTAAAACAAATCCACCTGGAATATGTGGTGTTATAGCATATGTTCTTTTTCCATCTTTTATTTTTTGTAAGTTTCCATACTTTGACATATATTACTCCTTTATATATCTTTTAATATTATTATCTCAAGATTAAAATTAAATATTAACTTTCTATATTATATCCAATAAATAGAAATAAAGTAAGTAACATTTGTTACAAAATAAAAGCCTTCAATCTATATTTATAGAAGAAGGCTTAATTTTTTATCTATTTTTTTGGCCTCACAAAATATTTTGTATGAAGTAATTCGTGAGCTTTGTGGCTTAATGGGTGATCTAAATATTTATCATATAATTCAATTATATATGGATTTTCATAAGATCTTCTCAGAGGTAAAGATCTATCTATATTATTTAATCCTTCAGCCCTCTTTTCAAGAACCTCTGGTCTCTTTTTAGCTTTAGGCTGACCACCACCGCCTACACATCCTCCTGTACAGGCCATTATTTCAATAGCATGGAAGAATTCCTCTCCAGCTCTTATTTTATCAAGCATTTTAGCAGCTTCTCTTAATCCATGAGCAACACCTATTCGTAGTTTTATGTCTCCTACTTCAAGTTCACAAGTTCTAAATCCATCAAATCCTCTTAAACATTCAAATTCAATGTTTTCCACTCTTTGATTTGTCATTTTTTCAAGTGCAGTTCTTGTAGCAGCCTCTATAACTCCACCAGTTCTACCAAAGATTATACCTGCTCCTGTATATTCGCCCATAACCTGATCTATTTCAGCTTCTTCAATTTCTTTTAAGTCTATACCAGAATCCTGGAATATTTTTATAAGCTCTCTTGTTGTGATTACATAATCTACATCATAATTCATACCTCTAGAAAACTCTGGTCTTGATGCTTCATATTTTTTTGCTATACAAGGCATTATCGCAACAGATGTTATTTGGTCTCTTTCTAATCCATGTTCTCTTCCCCAAATATCTTTAGCAACTGTTGCAAACATCTGCATTGGTGATTTTGCAGAAGATGGTACATCAAGCATATCTCCGTAGTTTTGTTCTATGAATTTAACCCATGCAGGACAACATGATGTTAGTATTGGAAGTTTTACATCTTCATCTCCAGAAAAATGCTTTCTTAGTCTTTCTTCTAGTTCAGCAGCCTCTTCCATTATTGTAAGGTCTGCAGCCCAAGTAGTGTCAAATACATAATCTACACCTAATTTTCTTAGACCTGCTGCAACTTTATGTTCAATATTAGTTCCAGGTTCAAATCCAAAAGCTTCACCTATTGCAACTCTAATAGCAGGTGCCATCTGAGTTATTACAATTTTATTAGGAGTTGATAAATCTCTTAAAAATTTAAATGTATTATCTCCTGCTGTTATAGCATTTACTGGACAAACACTAATACATTGACCACAATGAGTACATCTATTATGATCTATTACATGGTGTTTTTTTGGTTCTCCATAAATACAATCAACTGGACAAACTCTTCTACATGCACCACATCCTACACATTTATCTGTTATAGTTAACTTTACCAAATGATTACATTGAGATGTATAACACTTATTATCTTCAATATGTTCTTCTAATTCGTTATAAAACTTAGCAATTATTTCCTCAATAATGTTATGTTTTTGATTTACTTTTTCTTTTACTACTGAACATAATCTTCTTAATAAATATATATCACGCATATTTGCGCGGCCTTTACTAACTCTATCAAGAAGCCTCCACATTCTAAGTATTTCATATTTTGCAACTTCATAACGGCATAAGCTACCCTCTTGCATTTTTCCTAAAAGATAATCTATGTAAAATCTAGCATATTGAACAATACAATCATCATCAGAAAGAACAATTATTGTTCTATTTACATCTTTTGAAAATAATTCAAAGTCTAATGATTTATCTAAACTATCCTCAGTTAAAAATCCTCCAAAAGGTATACCTAATTGTGCAGCCTTAAATTTTTTATTATCTATTATTCCTCCAGCAAGCTCAATTACATCTTTAAGTGTAGCATCTTCTGGTACATCTATTATTCCTGGATTATTTATTTTACCAGAAATAGCTATACTTCTTTTTCCATTTACTGTTATTCTTCTAATCTCTTCTTCACTAAAAGCAGAGAAAACAGATCCTAATGAACTTTGCAAGATAGTTGGTTTATTATTTGTCACTTACTACACTCCTAACATTATAATTTAATCTACTATTTAATGTTTCCTTTATTTTGTATTACTATTCTTTTTTAATAAGATTAATTTACTTACACGTAGAAAAAGCCTAAGCTAGGGCCTAGGCTTTTTACTTATTTTAGTTTACTAATTAACTGATCTATTAATAATTTTTTTAACTGAGTATTAAATTCATTATTTGTTTTCTTCTTATTTTTGCTATTTAATTTATTATTTTTGTTTAATTTACTTGATTTTTTTTTTAAGCTATTACTGTTTTTTTTATTTGAAGTTGAAATTTCAGACATTTTTTTTGACATATATATAACCCCCAATTTTATTCTTATTATATATATATGTATGATTTTCATAATAGTTACATATTAGGATATACTCTAACAAATTTTACACATAGATTTGTTATTTCGGGGAATTTTACAAGTATAAAAGTAAAAATATATTAGGAGATTATATAAGTTACTATGATAAATAAACACACTATATCAGTAAAATTTGACTATTATACAAATTTATTTTATGATTTTGACAATAGCCCTATTAATAATAGACTATTAAGTGATGACTTAGATACTTTTATTAGAGAAAGTATAAAAGATATAGAAAACGTAGAAGATATTGAAAACATAGATGAAGCTAACTTAAGTTTAATTGTTTCTCTTCCAAATAATATTTTTGATGAGAAAATAGAACTTTTAGTAAAAGAAGGTGTCTCTTATTTTTATAAATCTAAAATAGAGTTAGACCAGAAAATAAGTGTTATAGGAAGAAAAAGAGTATTTTATTATATTGGAATGTCATTTATATTTTTTACAATGTGGTCTTTTGTTCAGAATTATGTAGGTGATACATTTTTTTCTGGTATTTTAGATACAAGCGCTACTGTCATTTTATGGCAGGCGATAAGCTTGATTTTTATAGAAAATAAAAATTATAAATTAACCAAGAAAATAAACAAAATGCTTTCAAACATGGAGATAGTTTTTAAATATTATGATTAAAACTTATATAATAGCATAAAAAATAAGAAGGCTATTCTTAGCCTTCTTATTTTTTATTTATGCTCCTTGTTAAATAATCAAAACTTTTATTAGTATATTTTAGAAAGAAATCTATTATGTATCCCATAAACAATAATATCATAATTGTTCCTATACCAATTGGGCCTCCAATTAATAAAGCTATAATTATACCTACTCCTTCAGCAAATATTTTTGCTATGCTATAAGAAATATTAAATTTCTTCTTAATACATACCATAAAATAATCAATTGGGCTTGGAGGTAAATTTGATACTAAATACATCGATACACCAAAAGAAATAATAATAATTCCTATTATAGAAGTAAGAAATCTCATTATAAACGTTTCAATTCTAATAGTTACAACCATTAACCAAATATCAATAAAAGTACCTATGATTAAAGATGTTATTAAAGTTGTAATTCTGGGTGTTTTCATTATGATGATGCCACTTAGTATTACTAAAAAAACTGCTATAATATTAACCCAAGTTCCTACTGATAATCCAAATCTCTCATACAATCCAGTACTAACTGCATCCCAAGCACCAGTTCCAAAGTTTGATACTATTGTAAATGCAACACCAAGTGCTATAATTATAGCCCCTAAAAAATAAAATATTAGTCTATATATAAAATCATTATTAAAAACTTTATTTTCCATATTTTTATCTCCTATAGTTTGACAATAAAGATTTCTTGTTTATATATTGCTCTTATTTTATCTATTAATTCCTAATATATTGTGTAATAATGTTTTTATTAAGTCTATATTTATTTTAAATATTTATACTATTTTTTCGATAAAAAAGTCTTCTGTTTTATACCAATAACTATAAATCTTTTTATGTACAAAACCTCTCTTCATATACATATCATAAGCATTTCTATTTTTACTAACTACTATTAAATTTATCTCTTCCACTTCACTATTTTGTTGTAAAACATTTATTGCTGTATCTAAGATTTTCTTTCCATAACCCATATTTCTGTATTCTTTAGCTATACCTATATCAAAAGTTCCTATTTTATTTTTTATACTTGTATCTAATATACCTATATCTTTATTATTTATATCACTTACAATGTAATAATTATTATTATCCTTTTTAAACTCAATGTTGTAATTAAGCCAATTGTCACTGATGGTTGCTCCATGTGGTACTTCTTTAAATATATTATTATAAAGATCTTTGTATATTAATTTATTTTCATTAGTTAACTTTCTAATATTAAAAGGTAACTCTACTTCTTTATTATCATTTAACTTCATTACTAAAGCTAAATGTTCATGCCTAATTCCTGCATTCTGTAATATACCTACTAATCTTTCATCATTAGTTCCAAAATACACTTCATTTGCGCCGTATTTCAGCCCAATTTCATGACTTTTACATATTATATCAATAATAACATTAGTATCATTTTTTATATTTTCTAATAAATCTAGACCTACTATATAACAAATCTTTGTATTTATTATATCTTTTAGTATAACTGATGTTTTACCTACTACTTCATTATTTTTTATCATTAATAGTGAGCCATTTCCATAGTCATAAAGTTCAGATTTCATTTGTTTATCCATTTCATCAAAAGTTTTTTTTAATATGTCATTTCTATTTATAAATTTATGTAAATTAATGCATTCAGTTTTATTTAGTTCTAAATAGTTTTTTATCATTTTATTACCTCTCTATCAAAGTATCTATAAGTATTTCTACTCATTGCCGGTAATTTCCTTTATATGATTTTATTTGATAAAAAAAATAAATCCTCATAGCTTAACACTATGAGGACATTTTAGAATTTATGCTATTTTTTTACATTCTTCATTTTTAGATTCTTTTAATTCTCTATTTAAAACAATATTAAGTACTAAAGCTACAATAGTACCAGTTGATATTCCAGATGAGAATATCATCTTTAATCCTTCTGGAAGCTGAGATATGAAATCCGGTCTAAATGTAATCCCTAATCCTAATCCTATTGATGTAGCTATTATTAATAAATTCTTATCATTTATATCAACTGAACTTAAAGTCTTTATTCCTGCAGCTGCCACTGTTCCAAACATAACTATACCAACACCACCTAATACTGGTTGAGGTATTGTATTTATTAGTGCAGCAAATTGAGGGAAAAATCCAAGAACTAATAACATTACTCCTGCCATTATTGCAACATGTTTACTTGCAACCTTTGTTAAAGGTATAAGACCAACATTTTGGCTAAATGATGTATTTGGAAATGCACCAACTACTCCGCCTATTACACTACCAACACCATCTGCTAATACACCAGAACCTACCCTTTTATCGTCCATATCCACTTCTGAAACTTCTCCAATAGCCTTTAAACATCCTACTGTTTCAATAGTTGTTACAAAGTAAGCTGGTAAAAATGCTATAAGAGCCTTAATATCAAATGTAACACCATATTCAAATATTTTAGGAATTGCTATAAAACTTACTCCATTTAATGATGAGAAATCAACTAACCCAAAAGGTATACATATTATATATCCTATTATCATTCCTATTAGTATAGATGCACTACTTAATAGTCCTTTACCATATCTGTTTAGTAATAATGTTAATATCATTACAAACATAGCTATTGATATATTTTGTAAGCTACCATAATCACTAGCTCCAACTCCACCAGCTGCCCAGTCCATAGCTACAGGTAATAATGTTAATCCTATTAAACATACAACTGTTCCAGTAACAATAGGTGGAAATAACTTCATTAGTGGCTTTATAAAATAACTTAATATAATTTCAAAGAAAGCTCCTAATATAGTTGCTCCTATTATTCCTGGTAAGCCTAATACTGATCCTACTGATATAGATGGTGATACAAAAGTAAAGTCAGTTCCCATAATACATGCTACCTGTGCTCCTACTTTTCCTAAACCTCTTGCTTGGATGATTGTTGCAATTCCAGCCGCTAGTATTGAGGCACTCATAACTGATGTAGATGCTTGAGCGTCTAGCCCTAAAGCACTAGATATTACAAGTGGTACTACAATAATTCCCCCGAATGCTGCAAATATATGCTGTAAGCCAAGTAATAATTTTGTCGGTAAACTTGGATTATCATCGCACCTGTATACCAAGTTACTTTGTTGTCTTTTTTTCTCTGTCATCATAATTTACTCTCCCATTTTTATTAAATTAAAAAACACCTCGATTAAACATCGAGGTGTAGGTAACAAAATATAAATATATTAAAAATATTAATATATTTAAATACTTTAAACACATTACCTCGTAGTCTACTAATTAATGGTTAGTAGGTAGAAACTTTCGGACCATATTACCGATAAATATACGAGTTTTATCAAATTATATTCGTATTATAGCATGCTTTTTATATAATTGTATATATCATTTACTATTTTTATAAAAAAATAACAAATATTTTTAATAAAATATTTGTTATCTTTCGTAATTATTTAACTTTACAGTTTCCACCGCAATCAAGACAAAATAAATCCGGTTCTTTATTTTGTGTTATTTGAATACTTAATGATTTACATTTCTCACACTCTAATTTGTATACTGTACCTTTATTTAGTAAAGGATCAATTAATTCATTTTTCTTCTTCTCCAATATTATTCCCCCATTTTTATCTAATAATTTACTAATATGTTATTTAATATTCCATAATATAGCATATTATACCATTAATTTACAATGAAAGAAACTTTATCTTAATTATCTAAAATCATTTATATTATTATCTAAACTTAAATATTGAAGAATACTATTTAATGGAAGTTGTTTCTTTTCTATGCCATGACCAAATTCTTCAAAGCTTTTTATTGGCTCTTCATTATATGTCTGAACTATACCTTTTTCTATTTCATTTAAATGAGTATATAAAAATTCTTTAATATTATCTTTAGAATTTAAGTTGTTTATTTCTTCTCCACGTAAAACATGTTTAAATATTTCAAATCCTTCTCCCGCAGAGCTCCATAAAAACACTCTATATGTAACTAAAGACATCTCTACATATAATCCAGTACTTATAGAATTCATGTGATTGATATCTTCATATAAATGTTGATTAAAATCAAAAAATCCGCTTGATACTACTTCATATACTTTCTGATCACTATACTCTATATTACTTTCAACGATTTTCTCATGAAAATCACTATAGCTTGAACTTCTTGTTAAAATATCAGAAAAACTTGATGCTATTATATGTATATTTTCTTTCTTTATTAATTGATTTTCCATAATGTTCTCCTTCGATTTAATTCTCGTGATTTATAAATTTTATTAGTTTTGATTAAAAGAATCTTTATAAAAACAAATAAAATATTCATTAATATAATAACATAATATAGTAATTACTCAAATAATATTATATTATTCAATATGCAATCTTATTGCTAAGTTCTTAAAAGAATATTTATTAAATTTTATAAACTAATAATTAATTAATAGATAGTATATAAAAAATCCTAATTATCAAAATATATAATTAGGATTTCTTATTTTAAACAATATTAAACTTCTATTAATTCGTATTCTTTACTTCCTAAACCAAGGCTTACACTATGGTCTATACATACTTCCCAATTTGTTTCTGGATGAGTATTTATAAAATGATCATGTGTATGATGATCTCTTTCAGATAAATAACTTCCTTGTATAACTGACTGCTTATTTGCTACATCCACACATGCCATATCTAAAGCCACTGGGTCAAAAGATGCAAACATTCCTACATCTGGGATTATTGGAAGATCATTTTCAGCGTGACAATCACAGTAAGGCGAAACATCTACTACAAAGCTTATATGGAAATGAGGTCTTCCATTTAATACTGCATATGAGTATTCCGCTATTTTTTTATTTAATATATCATTAGCTCCAAAGTTTGGATTTGTAATCGCATCAAAATTACACGTACCAAGACATCTTCCACAGCCAACGCATCTATCATGATTTATATTTGCTTTTTTATCTTCATTAAATGATATTGCATTATGTGCGCATATTTTTTTACATGCACCACAAGATACACATTTTTTTTCCTTCACTACAGGTTTACCGCTACAGTGCATTTCCATTTTCCCAGCCCTAGAGCCACATCCCATACCAATATTTTTTAGTGCACCACCAAATCCAGTAGATTCATGCCCTTTAAAGTGATTCATCGTAATAAATATATCAGCATCCATTATTGCTTGACCTATTTTAGCTTCTGTAACATATTCCCCGTTTGGAACTTTAACTAATGCTTCATCTGTTCCTTTTAGACCATCAGCTATTATTAATTGACAACCTGTTGTGAAAGGGTTATATCCATTTTCATAAGCAGCATCTAAATGCTCTAGGGCATTTTTTCTCCTACCTACATAAAGAGTATTACAGTCTGTTAAAAATGGTTTACCACCTTGTGCTTTTATTAAATCTACAATTACCTTTGAGTAATTTGGTCTTAAATATGCTAAGTTGCCAGGTTCCCCAAAGTGTATTTTTATTGCAGCAAACTTTTCTTTAAAATCAATGTCCTCTATTCCTGCTTTCTTAACTAGCCTTTCTAACTTCTGTAGCAAATTCATATTGGATGTTGCTCTTAAGTTAGAAAAATATACTTTAGATTTTCCCATATTTATCCCCCCATAGTTTTCCAATTACTTACATTAATAATTATAACTAAGCATTAAATAGAACACAAGTACATACCTAATGGTTAGTAAGTGAAGTCAAGGTAACTAAATTACCTAAAATATTATAAACCTATAATATATTTTCAGTATTTTCTATTAAAGTTTATATTTACGTAGATATAATAAGTAATTAAATTGTCAATAATATCCTTATAACAATTATAAGGAGAAATTATATATGAATAATTTTATTGATTATTTAAAAGCTAAACTAGAACTAGGTGGGTTTAGGATCGTTAGAGCAACAAACAATAAAATTGTAATCTTTAAGTGCTTTACAAAATATACAAAATGTATTTATGTTAATCTCTTTAGTGATGCTATAGAAATTAAAGTTGACAAAGTGTTCGATTCAAATTATTTTCATCAAGGAATTGAAAGATTAATTATTCCTAAAAAAGTTTTTAATAATATTGATGATACTGTAAGATACATTCAAAAAAATATAGCTATTTAATTAAATAGCTATATTTAAAATTCCTGATATATTAAGTATAAGTTATTATATTTTAGTTTGAATTATAATATATCCATTAACTGAACTATACGATTGATCTTAAAGTCTGATTTTAACAACTCACTTTCATCGCCATATCCATAATTACAGCCTATAGATTTTAAATTATGCACAGTTGCTATTTCAATATCTTGTAATCTATCTCCTACAACTAAAAATTCGCCTTCATGTTTTTCCTTTATATCTTTAAATATTTCATACTTAGGTAAAAAATTGTATTCTTCAGTGCAATAAAACTCATCAAAATATTTATCTAATTTAAACTTGCATATATGAGCTTCCATGTATTGAATTTTACAATTGCTTAGAAAAATCAAATTATAATTTTTAGATTTCAAATTTTTTAATGTTTCTATAGCCCCATCATAAAGCATAGCTTTATTGCTATTAATATTATTTAACATTTCTTTTCCTATAATAACACTACAATTTATTTTTTCTTCTTCAGGTAAATTTGGCATAAAGTTATTCCACATGTCTTTACTACTATAACCTAACCAAATACTTATTTCTTTATCAGTATATTCTTTTTTATCAGTATAGCCATTTTCAAATAGATATTTATTAGCTTTTCTAAAAGCTGGTGCGTAAATTTTTATACTTTCATGAATTGTACCATCATAGTCAAAAATTATATTTTTTATATTCTCCATTCCCATCTCCTATATATATTAATTAAATCTATTATATCATAAAAATATTTTGAAGCTTCGATGAAATATATTCTAAATGGTATCTTATTTGCTCGTATATTGTAATTAAAATATATTAATATAATACCTAGATAAATCAATATATAAGTGTTACAATTTAGATAAATTATTAATTATTATTAGCTTATTTTTTTATAGGAGGATATTTCCATGTTAATTGTTACAACTGATGCAGTGCCAGGTAAGGAGATTTTAGATGTATTTGGATACGTAAAAGGATCAACTATACAGTCAAAACACTTAGGTAAAGATATAGGGGCAAGTTTTAAAGGGTTAGTAGGTGGTGAACTTACTGGTTATAATGAAATGTTAACAGAAGCTCGTCAAATAGCTATAGGTCGTATGGTTGAAGATGCTGAAAAAAAAGGTGCTAATGCAATAATAGGATTTAGACTTCAGTCTGTTGGTGTAATGCAAGGAGCTGCAGAAATATTAGCTTATGGCACAGCAGTTACAATTGCATAATGTCTACAATTTTTTATGTTATTATGGGAATTTATGCACTCGCTTTTATAGGAAGTCTTATATTACTAATTGTTAAGATAATAGAAAGAAAAAAAGAAAAGAAGAAAGAAGATATTACTAAATATAAAGATTATTAGTATGAAATCCTTTCTTAAAGACCTATCTTTTGTAGGTCTTTTTTGTTTTATTTACAATTTAATACAAATTCCATAACCTTTTAATATAAATGAACATATATTATAATGATACAAGTTTACCCTCAAGGAGGATTACTTATAAAAGTAAATCTAATACCAGGTTTACCAACAACAACTTTCCGTAATGGAAAAGGTGCCTATAAAGGCGTTGTTTGTCATTATACATATTCTGGAAGTGGAGATGGCTCTGATACTCCAACATCTGAAAGAAATTACGAAAGTAGAACCTACAATAATGCTTTTGTTGATTATTTTGTAGGAGTAGGAAATAATCAACCTGAAAATACTACAAGTAGCACCTACTGATTATATAGCATATGGTGCAGGTCCCATAGCTAATCCTAGATTTATTCATGTTGAGCTTTATATGCATAATGATGAATCTAAATTTAAAATGGCATATGATTCTTATTGATTTATTTTGGCTAAAATACTTTTTACCAGAAAATTAGGAGTTACTATTGCTGTAAAAGATGGTACTGGTACAGTATGGGCTCATAAAGATGTTACTAACTTCTTAGGCGTAACAACTCATAAAGATCCTGTAACATATTTAACAAAACATAATATAACATGGGCTCAACATATTCAAAACTATTATAACTCTTTAGATGGAAATACAACACCACATATAATAGGTAAGGCTACTGTAACTGCGGATGTTTCAAATATTAGAAGTGGTCCAAGTACAAATTATAGTATAGAGGCAGCAGTAAAGAAAGGTGAAGTTTACTCTGTATATTCAAAAACTACTGATTTCTATTGCATAGGAACTAATAAGTATTTTTCAGCTAAATATTGCACATATAAATCAATTTAAATATTTATTTTGTAGAGTTACTTTTATATAATGTTATATAATCAATAAAAGACTATAGCTTTTGCTATAGTCTTTTTCTATATTTTATATAAATATTTAACATACCTTAATAGGTATCTCTTTTCTTAAATCTGTTCCATGTGCAGTAACTATTAAGCATCCTTCTCCTGGACATTCTGCCTTAAAGGTTGTAAAAAATGATCCATCACCAAAACTTATAGCAGGGCTAAAACTTAAATTGCCTAAATCATAGTCAGAAATATGAAAATCTACTATTGCATTTCTTATAGGATGGCCATGTTTATCAACTAATACACCTAATATCATTTGGCTCCCTCCAGAATGAAGTTCCAATTTAAAAGGGAACATAAATTTTAGATGTACATGCATTGGCCCATTGTTTTCTGGTGGTTTCTTTTTCTTCCCCCTTCTTAAATCATCTTCTAATAAAGCATTTAAGTCTATATTGTGTTCATCTTGTAATTTATTTTTAATAAAAGTATGAAGTTCTTCTTTAGTATTAATTTCTACTCCATCTAAATATAACGGCTTCATAATAATACCTCCGCTTCCTCAATAAACTACTCCCATATTATATACTATGCTTTAACTTAGCTCTTGTTACGCTTTATAATCTTCTATCTTTAAGAATCTTTTACCAGTAGGTGCATACACAGATAAAATAGGATTTATCATAACAAATGCTGTTGGATCTATCTCTGCAATTTTTGATTTTATTAAAATAGACTGTTTAGGAGAAATAACGCTTGATAATTTAATTTTCTTTTCACCAGTATAAGCACCTGTAACCTCATAAAGAGTTACTCCTCTTCCCATATCTAAAATGTATTCTGATATTAATTCATAATGAGAAGAAATTACTTCTATTTTATATAGAGTAGTCCCAAATTCATACATTATATAATTTATAACTCTAATTACAAGGAAGTGGTTTAATATAGAATATAGTGCGACCTCTCCCCCAAATGTAACAAAAGAAAATGTTATTATAAGTCCATCTATTACCATCATTACTTGATTTATTGTAAAGAATTTAAAAACTTTATTTTTAAGTATTTTAGACAGTGTATCTGTCCCACCTAATGTATATCCTCTTCTTAAAATTAATCCAAGACCTACCCCTGCAAATACACCATAGTATATTGTACAAAGGATCGGATCAGTTGAGAAAAACTTTAAGTTCATCATATCTAAGATTAATAATATATTAGAGTATAATAGAGATACGAACAATATCTTTGCTACTTCTTTCTTACCTAAACAAACGTATGCAATAGCTCCTGTCACAATTGTGAACGCATAATAAAAGTAAGTGTATCTTATTCCTGTAACTTGCTCAAGAATTATTGATAAACCTGTAAACCCACTAGTTGCAAGTCCTGAAGGTTGAAGGATTGCAGTAACTGCGTAACCGAATATAAAGCAACCAGCAACTAAATATGCTAGGTCTACAAGTTGATTTCTATTTAATATTTTTTTCATATTTCCCCCTTTTTTTAATTTTCCATTTTACTAACTCACTTAAAAATATCATCATTTTCCGAAGATTTCAAGTGTTATTCCTTTAATCATCTGTTTATTTATTAACACTAACATTTAGAACTATTTTTTTATAATAATAAGGTGCCTAGACTATTGCTAAGCACCTTATTATTTATTTTATATTACGATACTAATATTTGATTTTAAAGTTCCTTCACCAAAATAGTCATCTATTAAGTATTCTATAGTGTTTATCAAACCTTTTATATCTTTATTTGTAAAATCAGTATACATTTTTATTTTTTTAATTTCTTCATTATTTACTTTTAGACATATACTATCTTCTTTTTTTAATAAGTCTATTTTAAGATACTCTATTCTCCTATTTATTATTTCTGTAAAGTAATTTTGTATACTTTTTAATATTTCATCAAAAACCATATGTTTTTTTACAACTATTTTGTTATACTCACACTTACTGCAGTAATAATAATCTGAATTTGCAATAGATTTAATATACTCAAAATCTATTTTACATTTGGGACATTTTGTGTCTAAACCTAATAAAACCTCTTCTCTATCAACTGCTATACTACTCAATTGCTTCCCCTCCATAATGTTATCTAATGGTAATAATATTCGTAATCTTGAAAGTATATTTCGTTATGTTTAAATATACGATCTATACTTACTTCCACAGCTACATTATATAATACACAATCCGTGTATTTTGTCGAAGGTTGTCATTTGAGTGTCGTTGTAATATTTACCATATTTTCATTATATTTCTCATTGTCATTTGTACAAAAATAAAACATACAAAAGTATTTAGAATAACTTTTATATGTTTTATAGTTTGTATTATTTATTTTTATTATTATATTCTCTTATTAATGCTTCTTCACCCATTTCAACAAGTCGCTTACTCATTTGTCCACCGACTCTTCCGCCTATAACTCCATTCTCATAGGCAGTATTTTCAGCTCCTTCTATATTACTAGTAGGTACTCCTACTTCACTAGCTATTTCAAGCTTCATTTGATTTAATGCTTTTTTTGCATTTGGATTAGCAGGTTGATTTGCCATATTTGTGCCTCCTATTAAATGTTTATACTTATATTAATAAGTAATTATAGTTTTATTTATTATCTAGGTATCTAATGTATTATAATTTAATGATAAGAAAAA
The DNA here is from genome assembly GCF_056171995.1 of Romboutsia sp. LXY-2. Classification (NCBI taxonomy): domain Bacteria; kingdom Bacillati; phylum Bacillota; class Clostridia; order Peptostreptococcales; family Peptostreptococcaceae; genus Romboutsia; species Romboutsia sp. LXY-2. The sequence continues at coordinate 226,204 of NZ_JBKFGI010000004.1, forward strand.
TGTTCCTAATTGACATTTATTTTATCAATTAGGAACTTATATAAATAAAGATAAACTAATTACATCTGTTGTTCAGAAAGTCTTTTGTAATTTTCATATCTTTCTTTAGAGTATTTTTCAGCTAATCCAAATAACTCTTCAGCTTCATCTGGATATTGCTTAGCTATAGCTGAATATCTAACTTGGTTCATTATAAAGTCTTTAAAGCTAGCTGTAGGTTCTTTAGAATCAAGAGTAAATGGATTTTTTCCTTGTTCTTTTAATGTTGGATTATATCTGTATAGATGCCAATATCCACATTTTACCGCTTGATCTTCATTAGCGATACTTCTACCCATACCTTCTTTTAATCCATGAGAAATACATGGAGAGTATGCTATTATTAATGATGGTCCATCATAGTTTTCAGCCTCTATAACAGCCTTTATTAATTGATTTTTGTCCGCACCCATTCCAACTTGTGCAACATATACATTACCATAAGACATAGCCATCATACCTAAATCTTTTTTCTTAGATTTTTTACCGCTTGCTGCAAATTTAGCCATCGCTGCAACAGGAGTTGATTTTGAAGCTTGACCTCCAGTATTAGAATATATCTCTGTATCAAATACTAACACATTTACATTCTCTCCAGAAGCAAGTACATGATCAAGTCCTCCATAGCCTATATCGTAAGCCCATCCATCTCCACCTAATATCCATTGTGATCTCTTAATTAGGTAATCCGAATAAGATTTAAGCTCTTGTAACAATTTAGAAGTCTCACTATTATTACTATTAATATTTTCTATTGTTTCTATTACAGCTTTACTTGAAGATATAGAGGCTTCTCCATCGTCTTTTGTATTTATCCAATTTTGGAATACATCTTTATAATTTGATAATTCTTCAGTTGATATTAACTGATTCATTATATCTACTAGTTTATCTCTCATTTGTCTTACAGCAAGATACATACCATAACCAAACTCTGCATTATCTTCAAATAATGAGTTTGCCCATGCTGGACCTCTATTTTCATGATTGATAGTATATGGAGTTGATGGAGCAGATCCTCCCCAAATTGAAGAACAACCAGTGGCATTAGCTATCATCATTCTATCTCCAAATAATTGTGTTACCAATTTAATGTATGGTGTTTCTCCACAACCTGCACAAGCACCTGAGAATTCTATAAGTGGTGTTTTAAATTGTGAGTCTTTCACTGTCTTACCAACTACTAAGTCACCTTTATACGAAACCTCTTTTACTGCATATTCCCAGTTTGGAATTTCTTTTTCTGTTTGAGTATTAAGTGGTTTCATTACTAAAGCTTTCTCCTTAGCAGGACATATATCTGCACAGTTTCCACAACCTGTACAATCCATAGTTGCTACTTGCATTCTATATTGAAGCCCATCTAAACCTTTACCAATTGCTTTTTTAGTTTCAAAAGTATCTGGTGCCTTAGCTACTTCTTCTTCATTTAATAAAAATGGTCTTATAGTAGCATGAGGGCATATATATGCACATTGATTACATTGTATACAGTTTTCTAATATCCATTCTGGTACGTTTACTGCAATACCTCTCTTTTCATATGCTGCAGTACCCGCAGGGAAAGTACCATCTTCGACTCCATTAAATGCACTTACAGCTAAGCTATCTCCTTCTTGTGCATTTATTGGTCTAACAATATTTTTAATAAATTCAGGTTCTTCAACACTTTCTTTTTGTGCATCAGCTGCATTTGACCATGATGATGGTATATTTATTTTAACAAGCGCATTTCTCCCTTGCTCTACTGCCTCATAGTTTAAATTAACGACTTTCTCACCTTTTTTGCCATAGGCTTTTTGTATAGAGTCCTTTAAGTACTCTATAGCTTCTTCTTCTGGTATAATGTTTGCTAGCTTAAAGAATGCAGACTGCATAATCATATTAATTCTGTTTCCAAGACCAATTTTTTGTGCTATGTTAGTAGCATTTACAGTATAGAACTCTATATTATTTTCTGACATAAACTTTTTCATTCTAGCAGGTATATGTTCTTCTAACTCACTTTCATTCCATATAGTGTTAAGTACAAATATACCACCTTTTTTTAGACCTTTCAGTAAATCATATTGATTTACATAAGATTGATTATGACAAGCTATATAATCTGCATTATCTATTAAGTATGTAGATCTTATAGGCTCATCCCCAAATCTTAAATGTGACATTGTAATACCACCAGATTTTTTAGAATCATATGCAAAATAAGCTTGTGCATATTTTTTTGTATGATCACCTATAATTTTTATTGCTTGCTTATTAGCACCAACAGTACCATCTGAACCTAGTCCCCAGAATTTACAGTTAATAGTACCTTTATGTGTTAATTTATAATTTAAATCAACATCTATAGATGTATTTGTTACATCATCATTAATTCCAACTGTAAATAAGTTCTTAGGATTATCCGATATTAAATTATCATAAACTGCTTTTATACTTGCAGGAGTAACATCTTTTGATCCTAATCCATATCTTCCGCCTATAATCATAGGCGCTTTATCATTATTGTAGTACACAGAGCGTACGTCCAGATATAATGGTTCTCCTATACATCCGGGCTCTTTAGTCCTATCCATTACGCATATTCTTTCTACACTACTTGGCATAGAATCTAAGAAATGCTTTATTGAAAACGGTCTATATAAATGTACTTTAACTAAACCATATTTTCCACCTTTGGAGTTTAATTCATCTATCGTTTCTTCTATTGTTTCCGTAACTGATCCCATAGCAACTAAAACATGTTTTGCATCGCTTGCTCCGTAATAATTGAATAGTCCATGATTTCTTCCTGTTAGTTTAGCCATTTCACTCATATATTCTTCTACTACAGGTACTATTTCTTCATAGAACTTATTAGAAGCTTCTCTTGTTTGGAAGTATATATCAGGATTTTGAGCTGTACCTCTTGTGACAGGATGAGATGGTGATAAAGCTCTCTCTCTAAACTTATTTAATGCTTCTTGGTCAATTAACTTTGAATAATCGTCATACTCTAGAACTTCTATTTTTTGTATTTCGTGAGAAGTTCTAAATCCATCAAAGAAATGTAGGAATGGCAATCTTCCTTTTATTGCAGCTAAGTGAGCTACTGGTGCTATATCTGCAACTTCTTGAACAGAACCTGAACAAAGCATAACACATCCAGTTTGTCTTGCGGCCATTACATCTTGATGATCTCCAAATATCGATAAAGCTGCTGATGCTAAGGCTCTAGCACTTACATGAAATACTCCGGGAAGCAATTCACCAGATACCTTGTACATATTAGGTATCATAAGTAATAAACCTTGTGAAGCTGTAAATGTTGTTGTTAGTGCTCCTGCTTGAAGAGAACCATGGAAAGCACCAGCAGCTCCAGCTTCTGATTGCATTTCAACGACGCTAACTTTTTGTCCAAATATATTTTTTCTTCCCTGGGCTGCCCATTCATCTACAGATTCAGCCATATTAGAAGAAGGCGTTATTGGAAATATTGCCGCAACATCAGTAAATGCATACGCAACATGAGCAGCAGCAGTATTACCATCAATAGTTTTCATTACCTTAGCCATAAAATTTCTCCTTTTACTTAAATTTTTCTAATATCAATATAATTATTTCCATTACTCTTTAACAATATTACAAATTTATTTATGCATTTTTAATAATATTTTTTTAAATTAACAATAAATAAATATTTTATAACTTTTTTTATTATTTATAGTATAAAAAAGAAGCAGTATTAATTGATTTCTTTTACATTTCATTATTTTAAACATAGTAGTCTATCTTTATATAGTTATACTTTAATACTATCTATATTATGATAACTTGATCCACTTACATCTGCTAATCTAAATCCTACACCATAAATCGTATGTACCATTAATCCATATTTCTATATTTGTTACTTATATATATCACAGCTTATTTTTACATTACTTATCTTACTATTACTTTACCTGCTGATTAAAATAAAACTTTAGCCTTTTTTATATTTTTCATTCACTATAAATTTCTACTTGTTTATTAATCTTTTTCTTATATGGTATACTAATGTTATACTTTTACATTACAACAAATTCATATACATAAGGAGTTGATTTTATGAAATTAAACAGATTAGAAGCTGTATTAAGTAAAATGAACGAAGATAATATAGTTCAAATGCTTGTTACAGATCCTAATGCAATATTTTATTTAACAGGAAAAAATATACATCCAGGAGAAAGACTATTAGCTCTTTATCTAAACATTAACGGAAACCACAAACTATTTATTAATGAATTATTCCCTGTTCATGAAGACCTTGGCATAGAAAAAATTTGGTTTAATGACACTCAAGATGGCATAAAACTAATAGTTGATTTTGTTGATAAAAATTCAACTATGGGAGTAGATAAAAATTGGCCTGCTAGATTTTTATTACGTCTAATGGAGTTAAATGGAGGAAGCAAATTTGTAAATTCTTCTTACATAATAGATACATTAAGAATGTGTAAAGATGATGAAGAAAAAGATCTTATGAGAGAAGCTTCTTCTTTAAACGATTTAGCAATGGAGAAAATGCAAAAGGCTTTACTTAAAGATTTAACTGAGAAGCAAATGGCATCTGAGTCTTCTAAAATATATGAAGAGCTTGGAGCTGATGGTCACTCATTCCCTACTATAGTTGGTTATGGTGCAAATGGTGCAGACCCACATGCTAAACCAAGTGATTCTAAGATAAAACCTGGAGATGCTGTTGTACTTGATATGGGTTGTGTAAAAGATAACTATTGCTCAGATATGACAAGAACAGTATTTTATAAAGAAGTATCTGATAAAGGTAGAGAAATTTATAATATAGTTTTAGAAGCTAATAAAAGAGCTATTTCATTAATTAAACCAGGAGTTAGATTCTGTGATATTGATGCTGCTGCTAGAGACTATATAACTGAAAAAGGTTATGGTAAGTATTTCACTCATAGAACAGGTCATTCAATCGGAATAGAAACTCATGACATGGGTGATGTATCATCAATTAATACAGATGTATTAAAACCTGGCATGATCTTCTCAGTTGAGCCTGGCATATATCTACCTGGTGAATTTGGTGTAAGAATAGAAGACCTAGTTTTAGTGACTGAAGATGGACACGAAATATTAAACAAACTTTCTAAAGAACTTACTGTTATTGGTTAAATATAATTGGTTATAGAGGCATAAAATTATAATATTATAATTTTATGCCTCTATATTCTTATACTTTTTTATGTTAATTATAGTAATCTTTTTTATGATTTCTAATATAATATATATTGTGTTGAATATATATTCTGAGGTGTTGATATGAAAAAATATCTGAAACTAAAAAGGAATTATGAAAAGAAAAATAGAGTCGCTGAACTTTTATCTTTTATGGAGTTTGTCTCTTCTGATGAAATTTTATTAGACACGGATATTATATATGAAGAGTATAATGATGATATAATAATAAGCGATAAAAAAGGATACTGTGAAGATTTATTTATTGATGATACTTTATATTATATAGATTAGCCTTTAAAAATATATTAGCTGTCCCATATTTGGGACAGCTTTACTTTATATCAGTATTTTATTTTACTTATAAATATTTAATTTATGCACTTTCAAATGAAAAGATTGAATCAATTCTAGCCATATAAACATCTATATCTCTACAACCTATGTATTTAGAGTATTTTTTTAGTTTTTCTTTAGCTAATTCGATATCATCAACTTTATTTTCAACTAATTCTTTAATATATATATCCATTAAAATCGCCTTATATTGCTTTATATCATATCCTAGATACTCAGTTAATTGTTCTACTTCATTGCTAAAATCGCCATCTTCCTTAATTAAAAACTCATAAACATCTTGCCTGTAAGGATTTAGTAATATTATCTGCTTTACCACCTTACATTCATCTGGTTTTGTTATAAATCCATCTTTATAGTTATTAAATAGTGCATTTGACTTTTTTATATTTTCATTATTTAAATAAGTACTAATATTAGAAACTCCATTATCTATTAATGCATCCACTACAGCTAAATGTATATTAAAACAATCATTATATACGTATTTAGAAAGCATTTTTATTGATGGATTAAGTTCATATATTTTATTATTCTTCTTGTTTTTATATTGAGCTAAAAATTCTTTATTTAAGTTATTAAACAGTCTTTGAAAATCAAAATACTTTTTACAATATATTTCCTTGAAAGTATTAAAATCAACAGTTATAACTCCATAACTTACAATACACTCTATTGCTTTTTTAATAGCCTCATTTATTAGTTCTTCATACAAACTCAAGCCTTTTTCATATAACTGTTTTTTGCTAGACATATTTTCTAAACATATTTGTTCATAGTTTATTGATATATCTTTTGCATATATACTAAATAGCTTTCTTATACTATTATAGTTATCCATATTCTCATCAAATTCTACAATAGCTCCATTTATATCAAACCTAATCATTAAATACTACCTCCTTTTATAATCTTAATTTGTTTACTCTAAGATTATTTTTCTTAATACATTTAATAATTATATTTTTTGAGCTAATATCCTTCTAATTGAGGAATTTGTCATACGTTTTTTAAATACTTAATAGGATCCTTTGCAAAATCCTGAAAAGAATTATTTGTAAATATAACATCTTCACCTAAAAAACGTTTATATCTATCTTCTTCCTTAAGTAAAGAGTCTTGCAATTTGTTAATATGATTATTAAATACAATAATCTTTAGTGGAGGCTTTTTTCTACTAGTCTGCACTCTTTTTATCATATACTTTATATGTATATCTGCATCCGGAAAAGAGTATCCACAAAATACTAGCACATCAGTTTCTCTTAGTGATTTTTCTGTTTCATTCCATACTGTACTAATAAATACATTTGACATATCTTTAAAGTAAGTAGGAGGTATTATAATAGGTATAGTTAATTCTTCACACTGAAGACACTTAGCTTCATTCATATTTTTTAGTAACCTCATTACTCCTCCCTCATATGGAGTAAGAGTTAAGCTATTACATATTGGACAGTATAGCCAATTTAATGAACCATGAATTTTATAAAGCTTTATACAGTTACCAGTAGGGGGATTCCAGGCTCCTTTTACATTAAAATTAGTAAATCCCACACCATAATCAAGCATTATAGGATTATCCTTACTATATACACTTGCTATCGTGTTATCAATATGAATATCGTAATTTGCGCTTATAAAAGTGGTATCCTTTAAAAGATTTTCTCTATTCAAATTTTCAATTAACAATTTATGGTATTTATTATTAGTATTAGCAGTTTTATAAATCGCTTGTGCCATCAATAAAATCAAATATTGTCTCAAAAATCTTATACTATCACTTCTTCTATTTAAAGTTTCAAGGCCAAAATTCTTAAAAGATTCTCTTCTTTGTTCGGCCAAGTCAAGTAGGCCAAGTACCTCTTCAAAGGTTGGAAAATTAACTTTGCTCATATCATCATTGAAAATATCTATATTAAACATTTGTTTAAAAAACTTATATAACTCTCTATTCATGTTGCTAAAACGATCTTTTTGTGAAATATTTTTAAAATACTCGCTAAACAACTCATTTTGAATAGGCGAATTTTCTGCAGCTGATGCACCTGCACCAAGAAAAATTGTTAACTTCATTATAATACTCCTACTTAAAATATTTTATTGTATATTAATATACATCTTTATTAATATATGTAATTAATATTTTTATATTATGATATATTTAAATAGTAAAAAACCTATGCAATAAGTATACTTTATATTATTACATAGGCAAATATAGTATTTTTATGTCGCAAGAAATAGATAAATTTTCACAGTAGTAACTATAAAAATTTATCTGCTTATTCGTATACAGAATATTTTTCCCAAATTTTTTCTAAATCATCAAAATGCTCTTTTATTTCTTCTTTTTCCTTCATACCTACAGAAATAACTAGTGCATTACACACACTAAGTGCTGGTACTAGTGAGTCAACAAAAGATGCCATATTACTCTTAACTAATAATGTATTATTAGCAAGTGAAGCAACAGGAGCAAATAAGCTATCTGTTAATGATATAATATGAGCTCCTTTTTCTTTTGCATAGCTACATACTTGGTACGATTTTTTAGAATATCTAGGGAAGCTTATCGCTATTATTACGTCTTCTTGATTAATTCTTACAATTTGTTCGAAGGCATCTCCCATATCCATTCGAACTATATGAACATTATCTAATATTATATCTAAGTAAAATCCTAGATATTGTGCTATAGTAAATGAACTTCTCATTCCTAAAATATATATCTTTCTTGCTTTCAATAATTTAGTAGCAGCTTCTTTAAAAGCAACTTCATCTATGCCTTCAAGTGTACCTCTTATATTATCAATATCACTTTTTAACACTTTATTTAGTATCGTTGAGTCATCAGAATATTCATTTGCCATTTCAACTCTCTGAACTGTAGTTAACTTGTTTTTTATTAACTCTTGTAGAGCTGCTTGTAACTTAGGATATCCTGAATATCCTAATGCATTAGCAAATCTTACAACTGTAGATTCACTTACTCCCACTGTCTCCCCTAATTTACATGCTGTCATAAATGCTACTTTATCATAATTCGCCATAATATACTGTGCAATAAGCTTTTGACCTTTACTAAACCTTGGGTATTGCGCTTGTATATTTGATATTAGTTGCTTACTATCTTTTATTTCTCTCATATCGTCCATTACTATCTCCTTTTAGCAGTATACACCATTTTACAATCAAATCTCTAAATTTTCTGTACATTTCAAACACAGTAAATTCACAATACAATTATAACATCCACTACTATATTTTGTCATCTAAACATTGGTGTATTACTTTAAAAATTTTAATATTTTTCCATCATTCTTTTAATTTTTACTACAAAATATTATTTTTATACTCAAATGATAAAGTTAGATTATATAGTTTATTATATTTTGAATATTATAATTTAATCCATAAAGTAATTAATTCATATTGTAATAAAAAAAATCATTGTACTTTAATTTAAATTTACCATTGAATAATATTTTGCATATAAAGATAGAATTTATGCAAAATATAAAGTCATGCTAATGCATGACCTTAATATTCTTTCTTTTTCTCTATTAATAAAAGTTGTGGTGGATTGTTAATTTGGTTAACAAACCCAGATTCTAATACATTAAATTCTTTTTGATCTAGTGTTTTTATATATTCATATATACTATTCTTCTCTTCTTCACCACCAGGATGTCCTGTATAAATAGCTATGCTTATTATACCATGTGGTTTAATAAGTTTTAAACTATGTTTTATTGCTTTAAGAGTTGTATCCGGTTTTGTTATAATCTGATGTTTTGCTCTTGGTAAATATCCTAAGTTAAAGATTACACATGATACTTCCTTATTTATATACTTATCCATGTTTTCATGTCCATCAAGTATTAATTTAACTCTATCTTGTAGGTTTTCTTTTATTAATTTTTTTTCTGTAGATTTTAATGCTTCTTCTTGAACATCAAAACTATATACAAACCCTTTTGGCCCAACTTTTTCTGCTAAGTACTTTGTGTCATATCCATTACCCATAGTAGCATCTACTACTATGTCTCCATTACAAAGCATTTGTTCTAAATATAATTTATTTATATCAGTTATTTTAGTTAGATATTTTGCTTTAACCATTGTACACCTCTATTACATACTTTTTAAATATTCGATTTCTTCATTTGTAAGATGTCTATACTCACCTATTTTAACACCTTTTAAAATTATCTTTCCAACAGATATCCTTTTAAGATTTAAAACTGGGTGATTTATAGCTCTACACATCTTTCTAACTTGTCTGTTTCTCCCCTCATGAATTTTTATTTCACATTTAGCGAAGTTTTTCTCTTTACTATATTCTAATAATTTTATTTTTGCTGGTGCAGTAATATAATCTTCTATTTCTAAGCCTTTTTCAAATCGTTTCATCTCTTCAGCTGTCGGTATTCCCTTAACTCTCGCTATATAAGTCTTATCAACTTCATGCTTTGGATGAGTAAGCTTATATGTTAAGTCTCCATCATTAGTAAGTAATAATAAACCACTAGTTTCATAATCTAGCCTTCCTATAGGATAAACTCTTTCTTCTATATCGCTAACTAAATCTAATACACTAGGTCTATCAAATTGATCTTTAACTGTTGTTATATAACCTTCTGGTTTATTAAGTACTATATATACAAGTTTTTCAGTCAAACCGATTTTATTTCCATCAACTTCAACAATATCTTTAGTTTCATCTATATTAAAAGATAGTTCTTCAACTACGCTACCATTAACTTTTACTCTACCAGCTAATATAATTTCTTCTGCTTTTCTTCTTGATGCAATTCCGCAAGTAGCAATATATTTGTTAATTCTCATAATTCCACCTTCTTTAGTAAATTTTTTGCATGTTTCAATAAATAAAATATATTTTTGTTTATTTTGATTATGAACATCTCATTATTATACCATAATACATATATGCGAAAAAGAAAACTTTTATATTTTGAATAAAATTTGAATTTAAGTAAAAAATTATATTTTAGTTACTTTTAGTTATTAATAGGAGGGTATATGGTTTCAAAAGAAAATATTAAGCACCTTATTTTAATTGCTTTTGTTTCTATAATTTTTTATAAATTTATAGATAATCCTGCATTGTTTATTGATAGTATAGGAAGCCTTGCAAATCTATTAAGTCCCTTTTTATTTGGTATATTATTTGCACTGCTACTTGATCCTATTGTTATGTTGTTTGAAAATAAAATAAAATCTCCAAGATTAATCAATATATTGTTGTCATATATCATTGTGCTTTTTATATTATTACTCGGATTCAAATTGTTAATACCAGCATTATTAGATACATTAAATCAATTAATAAATGAAATTCCATATTATTTAGAGATGCTTGATGAATTTTTAAATAAAACAATATCTTCTACTAAGATGCTAGAAAGTATCTCACCACATATACAAAAAAGTTTAGATGGTATCTTAAATCAAACAATTGATTTATTGACCAAGTTATCTACAGATGCTTTTGGCTATATTCTTAGCATAACTTCTTTATTATTTAATATAATAATGGGAGTAATTTTATCGATTTATATTCTTTATGATAAAGAAAAGATTGGTCTTGGATGTAAAAAGATACTTTATGCTTCTAACTCCAAAAATAAAGCTAAAGATATTATTGATTTTGGAAAAATATCACATGACATTTTCTATAGTTATATTATAGGTAAAATTATTGACTCAGTAATTATTGGTGTAATGGCATTTATCGGCTTTAAATTCATAATAAGAATTGAGCATGTAATGTTTTTATCATTTATAATATTCTTAACGAATATTATACCTTATTTTGGACCGTTTATAGGTGCAGCGCCTCCTATATTTATGACTTTGATATATAGTCCTGTAAAAGCTATCTGGGTAGCTATATTCATCTTAATATTGCAACAAATAGATGGAAACTTTATTGGACCTAAAGTAATGGGCGATCAGGTTGGATTAAGTCCACTCTGGATAATTTCAGCTGTATTAATATCTGGTTCACTCTTTGGAATAGTTGGAGTGTTTTTATCAGTTCCAATTGCAGCTGTAATAAAATCATTAATTGATAAATATGTTGACAAAAGAATACATATTAGAGATTCTTTATAAAAATAATCATCAAAAAAGAGATATTAAATTTTTAATATCTCTTTTTAAGTTAACACACAATCTTAATCTTTTTTATTATTAATTTGTTTCTTATCTGTTAATTTATCAATCAATCTTTCCTCTTTTTTATCTTCTTTGTTACTTTGATTTTCTGTAGTCTTATCATTTTCTTCTTTCTCTTGATCTTCTTTCTCTTGCTCTTCTTTTTCTTGTTCTGCTTTTTCTTTTTCAAGAGCTTCTTGTTTTTTTCTTTCAAGTTCTAAAGCTTCTTGCTCTAGTTTATACTTGTCTTGATTAGCAACATTTTTTGCATCTTCTTTTCTTTGTTGCTCAGCTTTAAGTTGCTCATCATATAGTTTTTCAAGATCTTTTTTCTTACTAGTAGCTTCACTTTTTATTGTTGATGATCCGCCTTTTATGCTCTCTATAAATTCAAGTTCTTTAATTGCTTTTTCATAATTTTTTATTTCCTCATACTCAATAGCATTTAACATTCTTCTCGCTTGCATATACATAGCTCTTGAGTGTTCATCTGCACTATCCTCTTCAAGTGCTGATGATAAAAGCTTCATTGCATCTTCGTACTGATGGTTTTCTAAAGCTACTCTACCATCATTCGAATAAGTACTTTCCTCTTTAGAATTACACCCTGTAAGAAGAATTGATATTAATGTTATAGCTAAAACTATTTTTTGCTTCATTAAATCCCTCCTCGTTTTCTAATATGATTTTATCACAATTGTTGGTATTATAGCAAAAAATATCAAAAAATATTATATAAAAATTGTTTTTGTCATTAAGTTCTTTCATTTAATATTCCCATAAATATAAAAAAGAATCGCAATTATATTACGATTCTAAATGTAAATTTTTTTAAAAATTTAATTCCAAATTGAGTATCTCTTCATAACTTTGTCTCTTACAAATTAATGTATCCTTGCCATCTTTTACAGAAACCACAGCTGGTTTTGGAATTTTATTATAGTTCGAAGCCATAGAATAACCATATGCACCAGTAGAAGTAGTAATTAAAATATCTCCACTTTCTATATCCATAATATCTGTATCAGTTATTAGGATATCACCACTTTCACAACATTTACCTGCTACAGTTACTTGGTTAATTTTATCTTGACCAATTTTATTCACAATAGTGCACTCATATCCTGCTTGATAGAGTGAAGGTCTTATATTATCTGTCATTCCACCATCTACACTTACATATGTTCTAATGTCTTTTATATCTTTAATAGAACCTATTGTATATAGTGTACTACCCGCATTTGCAACAATAGATCTTCCTGGCTCAATAATTAATGTTGGAATATCAATTCCTAACTTTTCACAAGTTAAATCCGCTCTATTTATTATTGCTTCACAAAAATCTTTTATAGTTTTAGGTTTATCACTTTGTGTGTAATATACACCTATACCTCCACCTAAATCGATCTCTTTTATATCTATATTATAATCTTCCTTAATTTCTTTTACTAAATTCATCATAATATCTACTTCATCTAAAAAAGGTTCAACATCAAAGATTTGTGATCCTATATGTGCATGAAGACCTACTAAGTTAATATTTTTATAGTTTGACAATCTATTTACAGCATTATGTAAGTCTCCATTAACTAATGCAAAACCAAATTTTGAATCTATTTGCCCCGTCTTTATATAATCATGTGTATGAGCTTCTATTCCTGGAGTTATTCTAAAATATATATTTTGAGACTTACCTGATTCGTTACAAATTTTTTCTATTAAGTCAAGTTCATAAAAATTGTCTACTACAAATATTCCTACTCCAAAATTAATACCCATTTGTATTTCATCTACTGTTTTACTATTTCCATGAAATAATACTTTCGACATTGGAAAACCTGCTTTTTTTGCAGTATATAATTCTCCACCTGATACAACATCTAAGTATAAACCTTCTTCATCTATAAGCTTACACATATAAATTGGTAAAAATGCTTTACCGGCATAAGCAACTCTGTTTTTATTTTCATTTACTTTAAAATAATTTACATAGTCTCTACAATTTTTTCTCACTAAATATTCATCAAATACATAAAGTGGAGTTGAATATTTCTGTCCTAATTCTAGGCAACTTACCCCCCCAATGTGCAATGTGTTATTATTGATTTTCATCGTTCCCTGTAATTTCATATTCTCCTCCAAAAATGTTATATGTTAAATTCTTTACCTACTTCATTTAAAGCCCTTTCTTTATCAGTACTATTGATAGCACATGTGATTCTTATTTCTGATGTTGTTATTAATTTTATGGCAATATCATTTTCTTTAAAAATTCTAAATACCTTTGAAGCAACACCTGCAGTGTTTTTCATACCTAATCCTACTAATGAAAATTTGGTTATTTTCTCGTCAATAAATATATTTTCATTTTTTGCATATTCACACGCTATATTTCTACATTCAAATTTATCATCTTTAGGTACGGTAAAAGATACACAAGTTTTTCCGTCTATCGGCGCTGTTTGACTTATCATATCTACACTTATACCACTACATGCTATTCCTTCAAATAAAGAGCATACATCATCTAAGTTTAAATCTTTTATTGTAATTGAAATATCTTCATCGCTTGTTGCTATACCTGTTATTACTTTATCTTCTAATTTCATTTGATTTCCCCTTCTTATATATGTACCCTTAATACCTGAACAAGACTGTCCTACATATATTTCTGTGTTAAACTTTTGTGCTAGTTCAATACTTCTAGAATGCATTACTTGGGCACCTAGACTAGCTAGTTCAAGCATTTCCTCATAATCTATTACCTCAAGCTTCTTAGCACCTTTATACTTTCTTGGATCAGTTGAATATATTCCATCTACATCAGTATATATTTCACATTTTGCTCCTAATTTAACTGCAAGTGCAACTGCTGAAGTGTCAGAACCACCTCTTCCTAGTGTTGTTATATCTCCATGGTCATTTATTCCTTGAAAACCAGTAACAATCACTATATATCCATCATCAAGTTTTTGTTGAACTTTCTTTATATTGATATCATCAATTGCTGATTTTTCATGTGCTCCACTAGTTTGAATATCAAGTTGATATGCACTATAACTTATAGATTTACATCCCAGAGAATTTAATGCCATCGATAATAAAGATGCTGATATCATTTCTCCTGTTGACATTAAAACATCTAGTTCTCTTTTACTTGGTATTTCTGTAATGTTTTTAGCTAAGCTTATATAATTATCTGTTGTGTCTCCCATTGCAGAAACAACAACAACTATTTTAGGATTAATTTTTTTCCTATCTATAATATTTTCAGCAATTAATTTTATTTTCTCAGTAGTTGCAACTGAGCTTCCCCCATATTTTAGTACCACTATATCCATATATATCCCCCTTAAAAATGAAATTTGGGTAATAAAAAACGCCCAAAGGTATACTTTGGACGTAAGAAATCATACTCAAAGTAACCTTGTAGCTCACCACTTAAGTTTTTAAGTGACAGTCTTACACATGTTATGTGTAAGTCCAGAAAATTTATCTGCCAATAAATCTTCTTCGGCTATAATTCCTTTCCTTTTTCATCAACGTCTGCCAACTCTAAAAAAGTACTATTAATTACAGCGCCTCTACCCTAGGCTCATTACTTAATTTTTAATTAATATAATTAAATCACATTGTTTTAAATATTGCAACAATTATATTTTTTTAAATATATAATAAAATTTTTATAGTATATTATAAATTTTATTCATCATCCTTTAACACACGAAGTTTCTTAGCTACAATGCCTGTAGTACTAGCTTGTACCAGCAGCGTAACTATAATTGTCATAAAAACTGCAGATGATATAACTTCATAACCATATACTTTTGTAGATACGACTATTCCTGATAAGGCTGCAGGTATAACACCAGTTTCTCTTACCCACATCATAAATAATTTTTCATTTAAAGTCCATGCAGCTTTTTTATCAATAGTAGTGCACATTATTACGACAATAGGTCTTGCGATAAGCATTAACACTAAAACTAATAATAAAGATTTCCAACCATACTTTATTAAAGAACTAATATCTAAATGTGTTCCTAAGACTATAAAAATAGCCATTCTAGAAATTGTAGCTATATTTTCTCTAAAATGTACTCCTGATAAATAGCTTTCATCTGGAATCCATAACCCAAATCTCTTCTTATTTCCATAGATTAAGCCAGATATAAAAACTGACATATATCCACTGCCACCAAATCTTTCAGATATCTCATAAGCAAATATTACTATAACAACAGAGATAATGGGTCCATAGTCATTAAATATACCATATTTTTTATCTGATGATAATCCAATACCTATAAGTGCAACACCAGTACCAACTAATACACCTATCACTATCATAAATACAAGCTCTAAAGTAGTATGAATTACACCGACTCTTTCCGTTAGGGTTATTCCTGTTAGTATTGATGTAAACAATATAGCACCAAATGCGTCATTAAATGCTGACTCACTTATTATTGTCTGCTTAAGTTTATCTTTTATTTGTACTTGCTTAAATACAGGTATTAAACTAGCAGGGTCTGTTGAAGATACAATTGCTCCTAATAATAAACTTACTCCTATTGGTAACTCTAGAATAAAATAAGCGCTTATACCTATTATTAAAGCGGTTATTACAACACCAATAGAAGCTAATAACCCAACTGTTATTTTTACTTTATTAAGTACTCTCAGCTTTATTTCTCTTCCGCCTTCATAAAGTATAAATGCAGAACCAAATGTCAATATAATTTCATTTGCTGTTGGAAAAGCTTCAATATTAACAAGATTTAAAAATGTTGGTCCTGATAATACACCTAATAGAAGAAATACAACTACATCAGGTATTTTAATTTTTTCACCTATCCAACCACCTATAACACCAATTACTGAAATTGAAGCTATTATTAATAATAATTCATTCGAACTTACAGCTGCAGTGTTCATTTCGCCCATAAAGTCACCTCATTCTTCTAAAACACTACTATTATCTTTTGCAGATTTTTATAAAATAAAAGCGTTTTATAAGAAAATATAAAAAACCTATTCAAAGAATAGGTTTATAGATGATTAACTAATTTAGTAAAATTAGGATCAATGAAATCAATATCACAACTTACGTTTTCTGTTGATATATCTTGAACTTTTTCAGATGTAACTACTAAAATTTTAGGTACTTCATAAAATGGAATCGTTGATTTATAAATATCTGCACTTATATTTTTATATTTAGATATATCAATCTTTTTACTAAGCTCTATATCTACTAATATTTGTTTAAGTTCATTGTATTGGTCTCTATATTCAATAAATAAATCATATTTATTTTTGCCAACATTTACATTTCTATAAAAGCGTATTACTTCACAACCAATACAATCAATCTTAATGGCAAGTTCAGAGCCAATTAACACTTTTACTAAATCTTTTCCTTTATACATTTGACTACCATTAAGGTAATAAACATAAGAATTGTCTTTATATCCTGCATAATTAATATTAACAGGGTATTTTCTTAAAGTATATTCATTACACATTTTTCTTAGTGTTTTTTTTATAGGTTTTTTTCCAAACTTTTTTCTTGAGTTGAACACTTTACCTGCCTGAATTTCTGTCATGCATCTTACTCTGCTAATTAGAAGTAATATATCTTTTTCCATTCCTACCATGTTGTCCAATCTCCTTGAAGTTTAATTTTAATCAAGTATATTATTATTATATAAAATTTCAAAATAAAATTTACATATTTTACATAATCTCTTATAAAAAATATTTTTAAGCATAAAAATTGCTAGCATTATATATTTCATACTAGCAATCTTCATAATTATATGTAATTTATATTTTTTTTCTTATACATCTAAGTGCAAATTTAACTATTTCATTTATTAATAAAATCAATGATGAGAAAAAGATTACTTTCGTCCACATTAATAAATCTAGCGGTACAGAATTAAAAAATTTATTGAATACTTGAGTAAATACTATTTGCAACGATCCTGTTATTGCTATTATTTCAAGAGCAAGTTTATTTTTGAAGAAATTTGGTATTGCACTATTTAATCCAAATTCCCTACAGTTAAGAGCATTAAATAATGCACTAAATGCAAAAATAGAAAATAATACTGTCCCCTGTTTCTCATTTGATGCTCCAAGAATATTGAATGCTGATTGTACATAAACCAAAATTATTATTATAGTAGCATTAATAAAAATGTTAATCGCCATAGATTTTGCAATTATACCAGCTTTGCGCTTTATTGGCTTTCTATCTAATAAGTAATCTCTAACAGGTTCTAAGCCAAGAGCTAATGCTGGTGGTCCATCCATTATAATATTTACCCATAACAATTGAATTGTCGTAAATGGCATCTCTTGCCCTGTTATCTGTGATAGTATCGCTATAGTAAATGCAACTATATTAACTGTTAGTTGAAACTGAATAAATCGTTGAAAGTTCTCGTATATTCCTCTTCCCCATTTAATACCATCAACTATTGTGCTAAAACTATCATCAGTTAATATAATATCAGCTGCATTTTTTGATACCTCTGTGCCTGATATACCCATAGCTATACCAACATCTGCTCTATTTAATGCTGGTGCATCATTAATACCATCTCCCGTAACCGCAACTACTTCTCCATTATCTTGAAGAATTTCTACTATTCTCATTTTTGTATCTGGTTTACTTCTTGCCACTATTGAAATATTTTTAATCTCATCTTTTAACTCTTCATCACTTAGAGCATCTATATATGTTGCCTCAACAGCTATTTTTCCATTATCAAGTAGACCTAACTGCTGTCCTATTGATTTTGCAGTGTTTATATTATCTCCAGTTAACATTTTCACATCAACACCTGCATTATAAGCAATATCGATTGATTCCTTTACTCCTTCACGTAGAGGGTCAACAATCCCTACAAATCCACTAAAAACTAAATTTCTATCATCTAAAAATGCTCCTATATCTTGACTAAAAGCCCATTCATCCTCACATGTTAATGCTACTTCATTACGCTCAATATCAACATCTCTATTAAACTCATTTTTTTCCTTATATGCAAATCCTAAGACTCTCATAGATTTTAATTGCAATTTTTTTATTTCGTTTAGAATTCTGTTTTCTAACTGAGTCGTTTTCTGAATAACTCTATCACCTTGTTGTATATATGCACAGTTTTTAAGAAGTACCTCAGGAGCACCTTTACAAAGTAATATTTCTTTAGAGCTATCTTTAATAACAGAGATCATTTTCTTTTTTTCCGAACTAAAAGGTATTTGAGTAACAACATTAGTAGATTTCCTTATACTAATATAATTTTTATCTCTTTGATACAAAAGAAGCGCACATTCAGTAGCACTACCAATATATTTAATATTACCTTCTTCTGTTTCAATGTCTGCTGTTGAATTAACAATACAATTTTCCTCAAAGTAGCTGTTACTTATGCATTCACTACTATCTATATATTTACCATCTACATAAGCTACTTCTACCATCATTTTATTTTGAGTTAATATCCCCGTTTTATCAGAACATATAACAGATACAGAACCTATTGTCTCACAAGCTTCTTTCTTAGTAACTAATGCATTAATTCTTGCCATCTTTTGCATTGTAATTGCCAAAGTAATATTAATCATTGTTGGAAGTCCCTCTGGTACTGTTGCAACTATTAAGGCTATACAAACCATATAAATATCCTTCGTAGGTTCAAGTGATTGTAAAAATGGAATCATACCTGTTGTATCAATATGAATTTGTCCACTAAATTGTAATTTTAAAATCATATATAAACATAACAGTGATGCTACGAATCCTGATATGCCAGCTATCTTTCCACCTAGTTTACCTAGCTTTATTTGAAGAGGTGTTTGAGTATCATCATCACCTAGATTTTGAGCTATTTTACCCATTTCAGTTTTATCTCCAGTATAAGTTACAACCATACTTCCCTTACCATATGCAACTAATGTTCCTCCAAATACCATATTTATTTGTTTTGCAGGAATTGCATCTTGTTCTATTATTTCACTCTTACTATAAATAACTTCCATATCTACAATAGAGTTTGCATTTTTTACAACATCTGCAGACTCACCAGTAAGCATATCTTCTCTTACTTTTAAGTTGCTAGATAATAATAATCTTCCATCTGCAGGAATCATATCACCGGTCTCAAAATATACTATGTCTCCTGGGAGCAAATCACTTTTAGAAAGCTTTATAATTTTACCATTTCTTAAAACCTTTACTTCAATATTTTTTGTAAGCTTTGATAATTCTGCTGCAGCTTTTTTTGATTTTCCTTCTGTGATAATTCCTATTGATATTCCAATGACTATTGCCATTATAATACCTATTGCATCATGAAGTTCTCCTATAAACGAACTAAGAATAGCCGCTCCTAATAATATTAATATCATAGGCTCCATAAGTGCATCGCCAAGGTCGTCCATAAAAGTTTTTTCTTTTTTTATGGTAAACTCATTAAGCCCATATTTCTTAGACCTTATTTTTACTTCTTCGTCATCAAGCCCAATTTCAGAGTTTGACTTCAAATACTTTAATGTATCTTCAGCTGACTTATTATAATATTTCATAATCTTATCCCCCTCGTTAAAAAATATTTCTGAAATAATATATATGAGCTTGTACAATAAAATATTCAAATTAATTAGCAATAAAAAAATCGCATGATTACATGCGATTTTTGTTGATAATGTATATTGTATAAATTATTTACTTATTAAATTGTTTATAGCAGCCTATTGATTTGATGTCTCTGCTTCTGTTTCATTCTCTGGCTGAACATTTTCAGTGCTATTTTCTTCCTTATTAGTTGATGGTAAGTCAGTTATACTTAAGTTGTTAAACTCAATAATATCAACTAATCCTTTTTGTCCCTTTTCATATGCTATCTTAACTTTATCTCCAACAACAGTTAAAGGTATTTCATTTGCAACTTTTGATGTAGCTCTAAATATTATATTTGTTTCTGAATCAATAGTCATATAATAGGAAGTATTTCCACTCTTAACATCAGCGCTAAATCTTGTAATTATGCCTTCCACATCTTGTCTTGTTGTTTCATTTTCTATAGTAAAATGATTACCTTTAGAAGATAATGCTTCTCTATAGTTTCTTAATGCTTCCTCTTTTGTTTCACCTATTCCTAATATACTAAAATCTTCTACTGATACAAAAGCAACAGATTTAACCAGACCAGCTTTGTCTTTTAATGAAGATACATACGTTGGAGTACCTAATATATTGTACATTACTGGGAAGGTAGCTTGATAATTCTTTTCTTGTACTTTACCTTCAGCTGAAGTCATTGCAGCAGTTTCTGTTGCTCCTGGTTGCTTATAAAGTTTTGCTTCTTTAGTTCTAGTATCTACTAGCATAAATCCTATCGTAGACTCATCTCCTCCTGAAGAAGTTATTCCTGTATACCAATAAGATTTGTTATCTTCTCCATATACTAATGATGTTCCTTCAGTAGCCACTAAAACTCCTTCTTCCGATATTACAGAGTTTAAGAATCCTTTTACATATACTCCCCAATCATTTATTTGATTAATAACAAAGTTTTGAGGTTGAATTCTATCAATCCAAGTTGGTGCATCTTTTATATTATACCTTTGAACTTCGCCTGTCTCTGCATCAACCGTACAAACTCCTACTGCATCAGAACCACCAAATCCTATTTTATGATCATATAATGAAGCTACCCAATATGGTTTACCTGTATCGTTTATTTCTAAAGTAAAGTCAGTCATACCTACGTCTACAACACCATTAACATACATATGTCTATGAAGGTCTTGTAAGAAGTAAGCTTCTGGCTGATACACTATCTTAACAGGTTTACCATCTATATCTTGAACTAATCTTACATCTTGAGGATTACTTGCAGATACCATAACATATCCATTACTTCCGTCAAGATTTGTTATCCATTTTATTATATCTCTATGTACTAGAGGTGCTACCCAATATAATTCTCCATTAACATTTTGAATATGGAATGTACCTAGTTTTGATACGCTTCCTAGTGCTGGGATTTCACCGAGTTTTTTATCTCCAAGTTTCATAGCCATTTGTTCATCCACTAAACGGATATCTTTTACACTTACAGGACTTACATCTTTTGTAAATTCACTTTCTTTTACTTCACCTAACAGATTTCTGTAATCATTAGCATGAAGTATAGGCGAAGCTGTTACAAAAGGTGCAGCAATACTTATTATTATCATAATTACTGCAATTGTAAAATTATATTTTGCAACTTTTGATGTTCTTTCTTCTCTATCAAACATCATGTCTAATATACCTGCAACTACAAAGAATATTATAAATGTTGAGTAGAAAGATAGAAAGTCTAAACGTAAAACTGGCAGCTTAATGAATGCATATATTGCTACAATTATAGCTGCAATACCATATGATTGAATAAATCTTTTCATTAATTACTCCTTCTTCCTTAAATTGTTATTATTTCTATTATATCCAACTTTTTACAATTAGAAACATAGATATAGAAAATGAGTATGTATCCATTTCCCCTTTATACTAGATATTCTAGTACTTATACAATATATTTTATACTCAAATAAAAATAGTGTAAATAATATTATGACAAAATTTAATTATTATTACAAATAATGTAAACTAAACTTTCCTTTATATATAAAAAAATACCTCTATTATTAAATAGAGGTATATATCTTATGCATTTGCCATACTAGCAATAAATGAAGACTCTTCTGTAGAGTATTTAGAAAGAAGTCCTTCATATTCTAATGTTAAAACTTCTAAATTATAAAAATCATTTGGCCTAACATCGTAAGATGGTTTTTCAAATAATTCAACATTACTTTTTTCTAACATATCTGCAACAAAGTGTGAACAAACATATTTCTTCTCTGCTTGTCTTGGCTTATTTAAAGTAAGATATATTAAAGCCATTACATCATAGTCATATGATTTTCTATCGTTACTAACTACCATAATATTATTGTATATATTTTCATATTGTGAGTCTGTAACATCTAGCGAGTACACCCTACACATAGTATTTGTTCTAATAGCGTATAATCCTTGATTAATATTTTCTTCAACAAATCCTGCAAATATTGGCGTTTTTGGATTAAGTCTTCCAAAAGAATACATTGGCTTTAATTCTTGATTTAAAGCTATCGATACATGAGCGTATGGGG
Source organism: Romboutsia sp. LXY-2 (assembly GCF_056171995.1). Lineage (NCBI taxonomy): Bacteria > Bacillati > Bacillota > Clostridia > Peptostreptococcales > Peptostreptococcaceae > Romboutsia > Romboutsia sp. LXY-2. The sequence goes on from NZ_JBKFGI010000004.1 coordinate 249,235, forward strand.
TTTTACTAATATTTCTTATGAGATAAGATAATACTGTACCAGTATATGTTGTCACTATATATATCTTTTTCATATGTCCCCCTCTTAATTATAAAACTAATTATTTTAATATAACTATAATAGTGTAACATATATCGATACATATTTCAAATATATTTTTCAATAAACTATTCATATTTTACAGTATTATTTTTTTGTATTTTCCGATTAATATTCTGACCTACCATCCACGAAATCATAATAGCAAAAGATAATACTATAATTTTAGCAGGACTAGTTAACAATTCGCTCACGTCTTCTCCCACATAGCTTATTAGTAAAAACATAACAAATTTTCCACTAACCATTCCTAAAATATAATCTCTTATATTTAAAGATGTAAATCCTGAGGCAATTGTTATTAAAAAATCTGGAATAAAGGGGCAAGCGTATGATATAAAAATAGTATTAAATCCTTGTCTTTTAATCCAGTTAATTATCGTTAATGTTTTCTCACTACCCTTATATTTTTCAAAAAACGTTGCTTTTGAAAATTTATTAGCAAAATAATAAAGTAAGACAGATGCAATAGAAGACCCTACCCATGAAACCAAGAATCCTAACCACATTCCTAATACAATAGAATTTGCCACTACTATAGCTAATAAAGGTAATAAAGGTAAAAATGTTTCTATAGAAACTGTTACAAAAGCAATAACCATAGCTATTATCTTATGGTTTGATACCGAATATATAAGCTGTTCCATGATGTCACACCTACTTTATAAGTTATGCTACTACCTTAATATTATTTTCTTTAATAAAATCTATCATATTATTTAATTGAAGGTCCACATCTAGGATAACTTTATCTCTCTCAATACTTATATTATTAAGAGTCAAAGGTTTGATAAAACTTTTATCTACAGTTATTATATTCCCATTGATTGTAAATAATTTTTCCTCGTTTAATTCTTTAATTACTGAGCCTAACATACTATCACTTAGTTTAATCTTTCCTATTTTTAAATTGCTAAGCTTCATTACTAAGTCATTATCTACAATAGATGGAGATATTTCTGTACTATATTGAGTGTTTATTAATCCAAAAAGTTTATATGGTCCAACTATATAAATTTTATTATCTTTAATGTTTATATAGGTATCCTTTAACTCTTCAATGTTATATTTTTCTTTTAATGTGTACACGATGTTTCTAAATTCTTCGTCTGTAATTGATAGTTTTCCTTTTAGTCGTAATGGATCTGTAGCTACTTGGAAAGATTCTATATATGTACCTTTTACTAAGTCCTCTGCTGTAATTAACTTTTCCTTATTATCTATATTTTGTGGATATGATTGCATTATAGAATAATATCCAATTCCTAATAATATTACTACTGCTATAACGACGAATAATATACTTTTACTAGTTTTACTCATAATATATCCTTTCTTTTTATAATTTATTGTTTCTATTATATAGTATTTATTTTCTACATATCTTCTATTCAAAATATTTAACTATTTATAAGCATCATAATTTTTACATAAACTATGTTATTTTGTCTAAAAATCTTTATTTATTATCATAAAAATTATGATTTTGTATCATACTCTTAAATATATTAATTATTACTACAATTAATTTTAAATATTTACATCTTTATTTTTTTCCAAATTTGGATTAAAATTAGTAATATGGAAATATAGTATAAACTGCTGTATATAAAAATAATTAAGTGAGAGGTAACAGATTATGTCAAATGAAATTAATTCATCTAACTTTATAAAAAACATAATTATAAATGATTTAGAAACTGGAAAACATGACAGCATCATCACTCGTTTTCCACCAGAACCAAACGGATACTTACATATAGGTCATGCTAAAAGTATATGTCTTAACTTTGGACTTGCTAAGGAATTTAATGGTAAGGTAAATTTAAGATTTGATGATACAAACCCTGTTAAGGAAGATGTTGAATACGTAAACTCTATAAAAGAGGATGTTGAGTGGTTAGGATTCAACTGGAATGATTTATACTTTGCATCTGATTATTTTGATGAAATGTATAATAGAGCTATACTTTTAATTAAGAAAGGTAAAGCGTATGTTTGTGACTTAACTCCTGAAGAAATGAAGGAATACCGTGGTACATTAACTGAGCCTGGTAAAGATAGTCCGTACAGAAATAGATCTATAGAGGAGAACTTAGAATTATTCGAGAAAATGAAAAATGGAGAATTTAAAGATGGAGAGAAAGTATTAAGAGCTAAAATAGATATGTCTTCTCCTAACATAAACTTTAGAGATCCTATTATATATAGAATAGCACATGCATCTCACCATAATACAGGCGATAAATGGTGTATATATCCAATGTATGCTTTTGCCCATCCATTAGAAGATGCAATTGAAGGTATAACTCACTCTATATGTACATTAGAATTTGCTGATCAAAGACCTTTATACGATTGGTTTGTAAGAGAATGCGAAATGGAAAGTGTACCAAGACAAATAGAGTTTGCTAGACTTAACTTAACAAATACTGTTATGAGTAAAAGAAAATTAAAGCAACTTGTTGATGAAGGAGTAGTTGATGGTTGGGATGACCCTCGTATGCCTACAATATCTGGTGTAAGACGTAGAGGATATACTCCAGAATCATTACGCAACTTCTGTAGTGAGATAGGTGTTGCTAAAGCTGACTCAACAGTTGATAGTCAATTACTTGACCATTTCTTAAGAGAAGACTTACAGCCAAAAGCACCTCTTGCAATGGGGATACTTAAACCTTTAAAGTTAATAATTACTAATTACCCAGAAGGTCAAGTTGAAATGATAGATGTTGAAAATAATGCTAAAGATGAAACAAAAGGTATAAGACAAATTCCATTCTCAAGAGAGCTATATATTGAACAAGATGACTTCATGGAAGAACCTATAAAAAAATATTTCAGATTATTCCCTGGAAATGAAGTTCGTTTAAAAGGAGCATACTTCGTCAAGTGTACTGACGTTATTAAAGATGAAAATGGAAATATAGTAGAAGTTCATTGTACTTATGACCCAGAGACTAAGAGTGGTACTGGATTTACTGGACGTAAAGTAAAATCTACTATACATTGGGTTGAAGCTAGCACAGCTATACCTTGTGAATTTAGATTATTTGAGCCATTAATATTAGATGATGCTCCTGAAAACGAAGGTAAGCATTTCTTAGAACAAATTAACTCAAATTCTATAGAAATATTACAAGGCTTTGGAGAGCCTACTCAATTAAAGAATGCTACTGCATTAGATAAGTTCCAATTTGTTAGAAATGGATTCTTTAGTGTAGATACTAAGTATACTACAAATGATAAGTTGGTATTTAATAGAGTTGTTCCTTTAAAGAGCTCTTTCAAACCTGGAAAATAGATATAAAAAATGAACTCTATCCATAGAGTTCATTTTTTATATTTAAATATTATTTATTCTTAAATTTATTGAAATACAATTAAATCCTAAACATTAGCTAAGTATACCAAGTATTTCTATTCCTTTATCTATACATTCAATATGAAGCGGAAAATCTGGCCCTTTTTCTCCATCTATATCAGTAAGTAAATCATCATTACATTCTATTAATAATTGTTTAGTTTTAAAGTACAATATTTCCTCTTCATTATAATGATCTAAATAATCCCCTTTAATTATGTTAAATAATATTGGAATTGACTTTGGTATTGGCATACCTTTAAATATTACTACGTCTAAATATCCATCATCTAGCTCTGCTTTATATGCGAGGTTTAGGTTTCCTGCAGTTTTCCCATTGAAAATTAACATCAGATACATATCTCCGTTATAAAATACTTCATTAGAGTTTACTTTAATATTAAATTTCCTCATGTTTAAAGCTTCTTCAATCCCTTTTATATAATAAGAAACTCTTCCTATACTGTTCTTTAAATCATTATTGATTTTTTGAGAAACATCTGTAAACATTCCTGCGCTTGCAACATTAATAAAATACTTATCATTAATTTTACCTATATCAATCTTCTTAGGCCTTGTATGTATAATATTTTCTACCGCCTCTTTTATATCATATGGTATCTTCAATGCATTAGCAAAATCGTTCGCCGTACCTGTAGGAAGTATACCTATAGGTATGTTAATATCATTAAACTTCATTTCATTAATAATATTGTCTATAGTCCCATCTCCACCTGCAATAAGTATGTGGTCAAAGGATTCTATTTCTTCAAAGGCGTTAAATAATGGCTCATTTTTACTGATTCTATATGGTACCACGGTATAATTATACTTTTGATAAGTATATATTATGTCATCCAAATTATGTACTATTTTTTTTTCACCTGAATTAGGGTTATAAATAAACTTTACCTTCTTCATATTTCCTCCTCACTCCACATTTTCCTATTAAAAATAAATTATCAATATGTTTATTCAAGCAAATTATAAGAATATTATGTGATTCGTATAAGTAATTGATTCACTTATCTATTATATTATCATAAAACTCTTCTATTATATTATATTCATTATTTGAAATCTTATTAAAAGCTTATACACTATATAGATTAAAGGTGCATAAGCCTATTTACACACTTATTAAATCTAAAACTTATTATTCCATAAAGTACCCTCGTTAGTATCCCTAATTTCAATATTATTCTGTAATAATATATCTCTTATTCTATCTGATTTTTCCCAATCATTATTTTGCCTTGCAATCATTCTTTCTTTAATAAGTACTTCGACCCATTTAATTTTATCAACTTTATCGTTTAAATCTTTTACTAAGTTTAATGAAAATATATTATCAAAATCTTCTATTATTAGCTTCTTTTCAAAGTTGCTTAATTCTAAATTTTTTATAACCTCATAAAGGACTGTAAAAGCATTTGCTATATTTAAGTCATCATTTATAAAGCTTTTAAATTTATTTTTATATTCTTTAATCATATCTATATTCTTTATTTCTTTAGAATTTATATTAGATGTAATAAAATATATCCTTTGTTTTAAGCTATGAAATGATTTTTCTGCTTCTTCTAACCTCTCAAAACTAAATACCAAAGGCTTCCTATATTTAGAATGAAGAACATAATATCTATATACGAGAGGATCATAGCCTTCCTTTATAATTTTATCAAGTGTTATGAATTCTCCATTGGATTTTGACATTTTCCCATTATCAAGAATCAAGAATTCACCATGCATCCAATAATTTACCCATTTATGACCAAGTACACCTTCAGTCTGTGCTATTTCATTTGTATGATGAACTGGTATATGGTCAACACCTCCACAATGAATATCTAGATATTCACCTAAGTATCTAACAGCCATTGCAGAGCACTCGATATGCCAACCTGGAAACCCTACTCCCCAAGGAGAATCCCATTGAAGAATATGATTATTGTATTTTGAGTTTACAAACCATAATACAAAATCTAAAGGATTCTTTTTATTACTGTCAATATCTATCCTATTACCTGCTATTAGCTCATTTATATTCAAATTTGCTAATTCTGCATATTTTTCAAACTTATCAATAGAAAAGTATACATTATTATTAGCAATATAAGTATAGCCATTAGATTCTAGTTGTTTAATCATTTCAATCATATCCCCAATATGTTCTGTGGCTCTAGCAAGTGTATTAGCAGAACTAATATTTAAACTTTTAATGTCATTAATAAATGCATCTTCATAATACCTTGCTATTTCTAGTACACTTTTATTTTCTCTTATTGCTCCTAGACTCATTTTATCTTCACCTTCATCAGCATCAGATTGTAGATGCCCAACATCAGTTATGTTCATAACATGTTCTACTTCATATTCATTATACTTGAGAACTTTTTTTAGTATATCTTCAAAAATGTATGTTCTTAAATTTCCTATGTGTGCAAAATTATATACTGTAGGGCCACATGTATACATTTTTACCTTACCTTCCTTTAAAGGTACAAATTTTTCTATTGATTTTGTTAATGTATTATAAAGTCTTATTTCCACAGCTAGGATCCTCCTTTATATTTATATAAATATACTTATTCTTTTCAAAACATATATAAATAAAAAACTACAGGTAAATAATAGTTTTTCCTAAATAAGAAAAACTACAGCTTACCTGTAGTTTATTTGATTAATTAGTAAATAGAATTTATCTAATTACAGAACATTAAAATGAACGCAGGCTTACTATTATTTTAAATTTTTCATATTTTTTAAAACAACAGCAACAACATTTTTTCATTTTAATATCCTCCTTTTATTTAATATGTTATATTTAATATTTATAGTATGTTATTATTAACAAAAATGCAACAATTTATTAATCATATTTTAATAGCCTAAATATTCATTTAAAAATATAACATGTATTCTTCCACATGTTCTCTGTCTTTTAATTAATGTATACTCGCAACATATTCTATCAGGACTTTTACAGTCCATACATGTGCCAGTTGTAACACACGGAGTTTTTGTATTTAGTCTTTTTGTATTCGATGGTGCTGCTATTAGTCGATTTCTATTTATTGCCTCTTGAACATTTTTGACTATTTTGTTAACGCCTGCAATTACTATAACCTTATCAGGTCCATAAAGCATAGCTGCTACTCTATTTCCATTCCCATCTACATTATATAATTCTCCATCTTCTGTAATTGCATTTGTACTTGTGAAATATGCATCCGAACTAAATGATTTTCTATATAAGTCTTTAAGGTTTTTTTGTGTTAGACCTGGCTCATATCGATCTAAAAAGTTAAATCTTCCACTTCTTAAATAATCTAATACTCCTATCTCAGTTAATGTAGCAGAACCTCCACAACAAACCATGTCACCTTCATTTGTTAATTCATTTATTTTATTTAATAATTCATCTTTACTTTTAACATAATATCCACTCATATTATTATTTTCTAAGGCCTTAATCGTTCTTTCAATTTTTTTCTCATTTACATATAAAACATTTTCATCCATTTATACTTCCCCCTAATAATAAATTAAAAACAGATATAGTTATTTTATAATTAACTATATCTGATAATTGTTTATATTATTATATTATCACATTGCTTACTAATTATGGATAAAATTCAATTTATTATTGTTATATAAATTAATTCTTCTAAACTTTTATATGCATTCATAATACTTAAATGAGATATATACATCATCCTTCATTATATATTTATTAGATTATATACATTACTCAGTAAAACTATAACTTAATAAATGGTAATACAATTCTACTTACAATAAATCTAAATATTCACTATATCCAAGTTCTGTCATTTTATTTTTTGGAATGAATCTTAATGATGCAGAATTAATACAAAATCTAATTCCTCCTAGTTCCTCTGGTCCATCATCAAATACATGACCTAGGTGTGAGTCAGCATCTTTGCTTCTTACCTCTATTCTCTTCATTCCGTGTGAGTAATCATATCTTCCAACTACACAATTTTCATTTACAGCTTTTGAGAAACTTGGCCACCCGCACCCAGAATCAAACTTATCTTTTGAAGTAAATAACGGAGTGCCGCTTACAATGTCAACATATATTCCGTCTTCTTTGTTATCATAATATTCATTTTCAAAAGGCGGCTCTGTCATATCATTTTGTGTAACTTCATATTGTAATGCTGTAAGATTTTTCTTTGCCCATACTCTTTTTATAAAATCATGTCGCCCGCTACCAACATAATATCTTTCGTAATGTTGGGGATTTTTTTTGTAATAATCTTGATGATATTCCTCAGCTTCGTAAAAAACGGATGCTGGTACTATCTGAGTCTTAATTTTACCTTCATAGATATTGCTTTTATTTAGATTTTCTTTTGACTTTATTGCCTTATTTTTTTGTTCTTCATTATGAAAAAAAATAAATGTTTTATATTTATGTCCCCTATCATTAAATTGACCTCCCTCATCAGTTGGATCTATTGCACTCCAATAAATATTAAGCAATTCATCATAGCTTATTATCTCTTCATCATAAATTATTTGTACTGCTTCAATATGACCTGTTGTGTCTGTACACACATCTTCATAGGTCGGATATTCAGTATGCCCTCCTGTATATCCAGAAACTACTTCTTCTACTCCTTTATATTCATCAAAGGGTTTTACCATACACCAAAAGCATCCCCCTGCAAATGTTGCTATATTTCTCATACTAATCATCTCCTAAATTTTTATAGTATATTTATTCCCCAAATCTATATATCTAAATATCTTTTTATAAATAAAAATAAGTATTTTATTATTTAGCAAAACAACTAAAAAAACCATACCAAGGTATTATCTCAGTATGGTTTGTATTTCCATTATTTACAATATTTAAATTAAGCTTGAACTAATACAGCATCCATTGCATTAGCTAAAATATTTTTAACATCATCATGTGTAGCTTTAATTGGATTAGTTAAACCACAAGCATCTTTTAATGCATTTTCTGCTAAAGTATCAAAATCTTCTTCTTTAACTCCTAATTCTCTAAGTCCTGATGGTATTTCTATATCATGTGATAATGTTCTTATTGCATCTATACAAGCTTTGCAACCTTCTTCATCATTCATTTTAGATATATCTACTCCCATAAACTTAGCTACATCTTTTAATTTAGCTTTTGAAACTTGTGAGTTAAATACTTGTACCTCTGGAAGTAATATTGCATTACATACACCATGTGGTAAGTCATAGAATCCACCTAATTGATGAGCTATAGCATGTACATATCCTAAAGAAGCACTATTAAACGCCATTCCTGCTAAGTATTCCGCATAAGCCATCATGTCACGTGCTTGCATATTATTTCCATCAGCTACTGCGTCTCTTAAATGAGCACTAATAAGTTCTATTGCTTTTTGAGCACAAGCATCAGTAACTGGTGTAGCTGCTGTAGATACATATGCCTCAACTGCATGAGTTAATGCATCCATACCTGTAGCTGCTGTTAATGACTTTGGCATACTTACCATTAGTTTAGGATCATTTACTGCTAATATTGGCGTAACATTTTTATCAACTATCGCCATTTTAACATGTCTCTCTTCATCTGTTATTATTGAGAATATTGTCATTTCTGATGCAGTACCTGCTGTAGTATTTATACATATTAACGGAAGTTGAGGTTTTAATGACTTATTAACACCCTCATAGTCCTTTATATTTCCACCATTAGTTGCAACTAATGCTATCCCCTTAGCACAGTCATGAGGAGAACCTCCTCCATATGATATTACAAAATCACAGTTATTATCTTGAAGGATCTTTAATCCATCCATTACGTTAGTTACAGTTGGATTCGGTTGAGATCCAGGGTAAACTACGAATTCTATATTATTTGCTGTTAAAGAATCTGTTATACCTTTAAATTCTTCACTAGATGCTGATCTCTTTCCACATACTATTAAAGCTTTTTTTAATCCCCTAGCTATTACTTCTTGTGGAATAGTTTCTGCACATCCAGGTCCCATTAAACTTACATTTGGCATAAAAAATGCGTAACTCATATTATATTACCCCCAATTGAAATTATGAATAGTTTGTTTATTTTTTATCACAAATTAATTGTATATTATTACCAATATATTTTCAACTGATTTTTGTAAAATTTTAGTGTATAAGTTTTCTCTATTGATATATAGTTTTAATCTATTGATATTGCAGCATTCATCTATCACTACAATAGACTTTTAAGTTTACATAATTTTTATATCGTTGCTAAATAACTTACTTATTCATTTATTAATATAAATACTAATTATTATATTTTTACATTTTCCTAATAATATTTGTTATTTTTTTATTAAATTCATTTCTAATTAATTAACTTTAGCTAATTATTATATATAACATAATTAATTTATAATTACTGATATTATAATCTCATTTGATGTTATAATAATAAGTGATTATTTAATATTGAAAGGTGATACATATATGAATAAAGAAATTAAAAAAGGATTCTTTTCTAGGCTATTTAGCAAAAACACTTCAAGTAATGAGGTTAGAATTCCACCTAAGGAGCTTCCAATTGCAACTATAAATGTTAAAGATTATGGAATTATTGAAGCAGAGCTTTATCCTCATATCGCTCCTAATACTGTCAATAATTTTATATCATTATCAAATTCTGGATTTTATGATGGTCTAATATTCCATAGAGTAATAAAAAAGTTTGTAATTCAAGGTGGATGCCCTGAAGGCAGTGGTCTAGGTGGACCAGGATATTCTATTCATGGTGAATTTGAAAAGAATAAATTTAAAAATGATTTAAAACATACAGACGGCGTTTTATCAATGGCTAGAAGTATGAATAAGAATAGTGGTGGAAGTCAGTTTTTTATAGTTACAAATACGGTTCCTCATTTAGATAAAAGTTACGCCGGTTTTGGAAAAGTAATAAGTGGTATGAATGTTGTAAGAATGATAGAAGATGTTGAGAAAGGTGCTGGAGATAAACCAGTTGTTGATGTAGTAATCGAATCAATTAAAGTTGATACAAAAGGCGTTGAATATCCTGAACCAGTGAAGAAATAATACTTTATTTTATGTCTGATTATTATTTTATCTTTTCTTACTTATTATATGAAATTTATGTAATATACACATTATACAAAAGGTAAAGCATGTATTGCTTTACCTTTTCTGTTATTTAAATAATATCTTACTTTTGTAAAATACTGAGATTTATTACTACTTACATTTTTTAATTTCTTGTATTGCTTTTAATGTTCCCATTTTTGAGTGATCAAATGTTAACCCACCTTGGAAATAAACATTATACGGTGGTCTTATTGGAGCATCCGCACTAAGCTCTATTGATGAGCCTTGAATAAAAGCACCAGCTGCCATTATAACTTCATCGTCATATCCTGGCATTGCCCATGGTACAGGCTTTACAAAAGAATCAACTGGCGCTGCAGCTTGAATTCCTTGGCAGAAGTTTATTACTTCATCTGCATCATTTAATCTAACAATTTGTATAATGTCACTTCTAACATCATCATACTTAGGTAGCACTTCATATCCTAATTTTTCAAAGGCCCTTGCGCAGAATATAGCTCCCATTACAGCTTGAGATACCACATATGGAGCCATAAAGAAACCTTGAAGTACTGTTCTACTTGTTCCAAAAGTAAGTCCACATTCTTTACCAATACCTGGTGAAGTTAATCTATATGATATTAGCTCAACTAAATCTTTTCTCCCTGCTATATATCCACCTGTTAAAGCAAGTCCTCCACCTGGATTCTTGATTAATGAACCAGCCATTATGTCCGCTCCAACCTCTGTAGGTTCTTTAGTATCTATAAATTCTCCATAACAGTTATCTACCATTACTATTAAGTCTTTATTTATAGATTTAACAGTATCTATAGCTTCTTTAATATCTTCAATAGTTAATGACTTTCTCCAAGAATATCCTTTAGATCTTTGAATCATTATTAGTTTTGTATTTTCATTTATTTTATCTTTTATTCCTTCTAAATCTACATTTCCATCATCTAAAAAATCTACCTGATTATATGTAACACCGAATTCTTTTAAAGAACCTTTTTCTTCTCTTATACCAATTACACCCTCTAAAGTGTCATATGGTTTTCCAGTTATTGAAAGTATTTCATCACCTGGTCTTAGTATCCCTTGTAAGCATAATGTTAAAGCATGTGTACCATTTACGATTATAGGGCGAACTAGTGCATCTTCTGCACCAAATACATTGGCATAGATTTCTTCTATTTTTTCACGGCCAAGGTCATTATAACCATATCCTGTTGTCCAATTGAAATGATTATCGCTAAGATTAGCCTCTTGCATAGCTTTTAGAACTTTATATTGATTAAATTCTCTAATTCTTTTTATTTCTTCAAATCTAGGAGTTATATCTTTCATAACGTCTTCTGACAATTTAAATGTTTCATCATCTAGATTATAGAATCCTTTTAATAATTCTTTAGTTTCTTTTAGCATTATTTTCACCTGTCTTTTAATATTTAGTTTAACATTAGGATTTTATCATATGGGTCATTTTAATGCAATAATTCATATATCAATCAATCATATTTAAAATTAGTAATTATATCTACTAGGTATTTATAGTATATATGATTACTAATTTTAAATGTTCTATTAACTCTATTAAACTTCAATATTTTTGTATTATTAACAATTATTTCCCTCTCTATTGATAGTTCGTATCTTACCATGTTATAATCAGGATAAATATGTAAAAGGGAGAAATATTTTGAAAGGGAAAAATTTTATAGCTATAATAGGGGTTAAATTAACTTCTTCGCTACTTATATTATTCGTGTTTTTTACTTCGTTTAATTTTATAATATGCGCAGAAGAAATAGGTACTATTCCTAACAAAAAAAACGTCTTGCTTATTAATTCCTATAGTCCAAATTCATTGGCTGTTGATGCACAACTAGCGGGAATTGTACAATCATTAAATGTCGATACAAATATTCAAGTAGAATACATGGATTCTGGTAATTTTCATACTGCAGAAAATGAAGATAACTTTTATAAACTTCTAAAGTATAAATTAGAAAAATATAAAAAATTTGACTTAGTTATATTAGCTGATGATCATGCAATTGAATTTGGTAAAAAGTATAGAAATTCATTATTCAAAGATATTCCCATTGTATTTTATGGGGCAAATAACGAAAAAAACGCTAAGGAAATGGCTAAATATCCTAAGACATATGGAATTATTGAAAGCGTTCCTATAGAAAAAAACCTTGAACTAATAAGTAAGCTTCATAGTGGTAAAAATGTTGTTGCAGTAATATATGAATCTTCCAATTCTTCTGATGAATTAAAAGGTTTCTATAGTATGCAGTCTAGATTTAAAAATTTAAATTTTAAACATATCTCCTTAGGTGATATGTCTATAGACAAATTTAAAACGGAATTACGTAACTTAAATAGTGATGATGTATTATTATCTCTATATTGTTACAAAGATGAAAATAATGGATTTAGAGATATGTTAAGTGTATCTGGCTTCATAGATTCATTAGAGAATATACCTAAATATAATACACTTGACTTCCTGCTTGGAGACAGTTTTGTTGGTGGTGCAGTATTATCTAGTACTGAAACTGGAAAGATAGTTGGTAGATTAGCTAAGGAGGTTTTAGATAATGAACAAATAATCGAAAATCTACTGTATACAGAAGAACTTTATGAATATGTATTTTCTTATCCTGTGATAAATAAATATGGTATTTCAGATGAAGACTTGCCTAATGGTTCAATAATAAATAATAAAGAAATTAGTTTTTGGAACAAATACAAAGAAATAATTATTCCCTCTTCAGTAATCATCATATTACTACTGATTACAATTATTATTCTTATACTTAATGTAAAAAGAAGAATAGTTTACGAGAAAGAAATATTAAGAGCCAAAGAATCCGCTGAAAATACAGCCAAGGTTCAAAGTGACTTTATTTGTAATATTAGTCACGAGCTTAGGACGCCAATAGCGGTTATTATGTCTTCTAATCAACTTTTAGATTATAAGATAAAGAACAATTTACCTTTTGAAGATAATTCAAATGTAAATATTATACAGCAAAATTGCTACAGGTTATTAAGGTTAGTAAATAATGTTATTGATGTAGCAAGAGTTGATTCAGGATTTATGAATTTAAGGCTAGCTAATATAGAGATAATAAGTCTGCTAGAAAATTTAGTGTTATCAATTATTCCATATGCCAATAACAAAGGAATAAACGTAATATTTGACACTGAAGAAGAAGAAATAGTTATGAGTGTGGATCCAGACAAAATAGAACGAATAGTTCTTAATCTATTATCAAATGCTATTAAATTTTCTAAAAGTAACGGCGTTATAAAAGCTTATGTGAGTAGGAAAAATGATAATCTATGCTTCTCAATAGAAGATAATGGAGTTGGTATATCTAAAGATAATTTAGATAAAATTTTTGCTAAATTCAGCCAAGTGGAAGATACTATGATAAGAAAAAATGAAGGAAGTGGAATTGGATTATCACTTGTGAAATCTTTCGCTACATTACACGGAGGAAATGTATATGTAGACTCAATAGTCGATGTTGGAACAACTTTTGTAGTTGAGCTACCTATTAAGAAATTATCTGATGAGAATATTTATACTTATAGCATGGAAGATAATCTCTCAGATATGCTTAGTACTAATATTGAACTTTCAGATATTTATTTGTAATTACATCTTTAAATAATAGCCAGAAGTATTTTACATTAGTAATACACTTCTGGCTATTATTTATGTTATTTTCTTATAAATATTATTACTATTGAAATTAGTCCAATAGTTAATGAGGATATGTTTGAATATTTCAATATATTGTCATTTATTATATAGTCTAGTATGCGTGTAGCTAATTCAGGAATTAGTATTAAATAAAATATGGCTACTGCAACTATTAATAATATAATTAAGATTTTTATAAAATTATTATTAAAACCTATACCAATATCTCCCACTATTATAACTGTTGTTAATATTATAAGAGTTGAAGTAAAAATACACTGAATAAATTCTTTATATTTAAAGTATCTTATTATATATTTCTAAAAAAAAAACTTTTGTGGGCAGTTATACAAGATATCATAGATTTCTTCTTTAGTTACAAAGTTGTAGTATTCGTTGTAGATGCATACTTCAACTAAAAACATTTTATTTATATTATTTTCCTTTTGAAAAGGGTTGTCATTTATATATTGATTAATCTCACTATATTCCCTTCTAATTTTGAATAGCTTTATTCCTATTTCCTTCACTAATATACTTTCTATAATTATGTAAATATCATCTTTAGAATCAATTTTAGACTCAATATAGTAATTGTCATTATTTAAGAGTATTTTTCCATCTTGTCTTTGAATTATTATTCCAATATTGATAGACTCCATATTTACCTCCTATAGGCAAATTAATATTCTTATATAAAAGTAATTCTACAGCAATTTTTCATTACCTTTATATTGTAAAAATTAAAACTCTCCTATCGTAATTATAAGAGAGTTTATAGTCAAATGATAGTAGCATTATAAAAATTACCGTTCATCCATCTATCAAGTATAGCTACTAACTTATCATCTTTCATATGTAACATAACAGATTAAATAGTAATCTCTATATTTTCAGAAGTAATTGTAATAATTCCTCTTTTAGTATTATTATCCTTAGCAATAATAATACTATCAACAAGGTGGTGTTAAAAATCAATAGTTCCATTGAATGTTAATTTTTTCCTCTATAAATGCCGAAATTAAGTATTTTTATTTAATATATAATCTTTTTAATATAAGTTATTTTAAAATATTATTCTATAAAATTAACAGCCCATATCCTTATTTCATAGATATAGGCTGTTGTATAAGTAAACTATTTATTATTATCCTACTATTTTTAATTCTTTAGAAACTTTATTTAAGTTTTCGCAACCATCTTCAGTTACTATTACTAAATCTTCTATTCTAACTCCAACTTCTCCACCTAAGTATATACCTGGTTCTATAGAGAATATCATTCCAGGCTTTAATTCATCAGTATTTACAGCAGAGACATCGCCGAAATCATGAACTTCTATACCTATAGAGTGACCTGTTCTATGAGTAAAGTACTTTCCGTATCCTTTTTCAGTTATGTAATCTCTAGCTGCAGCATCTATATCACAGAATCTTACACCTGGCTTAACAGCAGCTACTGCTCTAGCTTGTGCTTCTTTAACTATTTCATATATTTCTTTACCTTTTTCAGATGCTTCTTTAAAGAATACTGTTCTAGTCATATCTGAAACATATGAATCTTTTGCACATCCTATATCTAAAACTATTGAATCTCCTGCTTTAACAACAGCATTTCCTGTTGAATAATGAGGGTCAGCAGCATTTGCTCCAAATCCTATTATTGGTGAGAAACTAAACCCTTCAGTTCCTAAGTCTTCATATATAGCTTGAAGTTTATTCATAAGTTCTTTTTCAGTTACACCTTCCTTAACTTCTGCTTGAAGTCTTTCCATAGCCATATCGTTAAGTCTTGAAGCTGTTCTCATTAACTCTTTTTCTTCTTCATCTTTTTGCATTCTAACTCTATCTACTATTAAAGAACCATTCTTAATTGTTGATATAGAACTTTGATCCATTAATCTTATTAAAAACTTTGATGGCCACTCTCCATCTATACCTATTGGAGCATTTTGATCCACAAACGGTATCATCTTACTTATTGGGTCTTGTGTATCATTGTACCAAACGATTTCCACACCTAAATCTTCTGTTATTGGGAATAATTCATTATTAAATAATCTATGTTCTCCATTAGCATTAAGATATAAAGCCCATAATCTTTCACCTGGATGAACCCATTTTCCTGTTAGGTAAAAAATTGCAGCTGGATTTGCAACTATCATTTGATTAAGTTCTTCTTGCTTCATTAATTCTAGAACTCTGTTAATTCTTTCTATTTTCATAACATATCCCCCTTGAATTTTTGTTATTTTCTGAATATTCCTAAATATACCAAGTAAAACATTCCCTTTTTACTTACAACTTGATTATATCTTGTTAAATTTTCTACGTCAATAAAGGAATATTATAAATTTTTACATTTTTCATTTTTATGAACGTTTTTTCATTGTAATGAATATTTTGTCAAAAAAACTCTTTTTCGATTGACGTAAAAAACCTTTTCTGATACATTTGCATTGTGGGATAATTTTTTTACATAAAGGGGGTTCTGATTTTGAATATTGTTGAAAATTTATCAAAATTAAGAGATTTAATGGCTGACAGAAATATTGATGCTTACATTGTACCGTCAGCAGATAATCATCAAAGTGAATATGTTGGGGATTATTTTAAAGCTAGAGCATTCATTTCAGGTTTTACAGGTTCTGCTGGAACTGTAGTAGTTACTAAAGATGAAGCTGGTTTATGGACAGATGGGAGATATTTCATCCAGGCTGATAACCAATTAAAAGGAAGCAAAATAACACTTTATAGAATGGGTGAACCTGGGGTTCCTACTATTGAAGAGTTCTTGGCTTCTAAAATGCCTGAAAACGGAATACTAGGTTTTGACGGGAGAGTAATTGCCGTTCAAGAAGGTCAATCCTTTGAAGATGTTCTTGCCCACAAGAATATAACTATCGCTTATAGCGAGGACTTAGTTGATCTTATTTGGAATGATAGACCTTTATTGTCTGACAAACCTGCTTTTCTTCTAGACACTAAATTTGCTGGTGAAAGCTTCTCATCAAAATTAAAACGTGTTAGAGAAAGTATGATTAAAGAAGGTACCAACGCTCATATTATAACATCTTTAGATGATATATGTTGGCTTACAAACATCAGAGGTGAGGATGTAGCCTACTCTCCACTAGTACTTGCTTATGCAGTGGTTACATTAAATAATGTACATTTATTTATAGACGAAAGTAAGTTAACTTCTGAAATCAAAGCTGAGTTTGCAAAAGAAAATGTTCAAATCCATAACTACAACCATATATACGAGTTTGTAAAAGGATTTAATGATGCAGACACTATCTTAATTGATCCAAGAAAAATTAACTATGCAATATACAACAATATACCAGCTGAATCTAGAAAAGTAGAAAATGCAAATCCTACAATTCTTTTTAAAGCAATAAAAAATGAAACTGAGTTAAGAAATATTAGAGAAAGTCATATTAAAGATGGTATAGCTTTCACTAAATTCATGTATTGGTTAAAGCAAAATATTGGAAAAGTTGAAATCTCTGAAATCAGTGCTTCAGACAAATTGGAATCATTCCGTTCTGAGCAAGAAGGTTATATCGGGGCTAGCTTTGCTCCTATATCTGCATATAAAGATCATGCAGCTATGATGCACTATAGTGCAACAAAAGATATTGAATACAAGTTACAACCAGAGCACTTATATCTAACTGACACTGGTGGAAATTATCTTGAGGGAACAACTGATATTACAAGAACACTTGCTCTTGGACCAATAAGCGATGAATTAAAAACTCATTTCACTGCAGTTGCTAGAGGAATGATTAACTTATCTATGGCTAAATTCTTATACGGCTGTAAAGGATATAACCTAGATATTTTAGCAAGAAATCCGATTTGGCAACTAGGAATCGATTACAAATGTGGTACTGGACATGGTGTAGGATATTTATTAAACATTCATGAAGGTCCTGCAGGATTTAGATGGCAAGTAGTACCTTCTAAAAATGAAACTGCTACTATGGAAGCAGGAATGGTACTTACTAACGAACCAGGTATTTACATTGAAGGTTCACATGGTATAAGAATAGAAAATGAACTTGAAATTAAATATTCTGATAAAAACGAACACGGACAATTTATGAACTTTGAGCCTGTAACTGTTGCTCCTATCGATTTAGATGCAATAGACCCAGAACAAATGACTAAAGCAGAACGTGATTACTTAAATAAGTATCATAAATTTGTATATGAAAAAGTATCACCAGCCCTTACTGACGAAGAGAAAGAATGGCTAAAAAAATATACAAGAGAAATATAATTTGACATCTAATTAGTTAAAAGCTCAATAAACTTAAACATATAAAAATTTTGTTTAAGTATATACTTTGTAAATTAAATATATTGGGGGATAATTATGGAAAGTGCTGTAAAAAATAAAAAGAAATATCCTTTTGGATTTTATGTATGTGCCTTATCTTTCACATTTGAACGTATGGCATTCTACTCTTCTAAATGGCTAATAGGAGTTTTTATAGTTGCTTCTGTTGCTTCTGGAGGTCTAGGACTTACGCCTGCTGATGGTGCGAAAATGACGGCTAACTTAGTTGCATTTACTTACTTAACACCTATACTAGGTGGGTTCATTGCTGATAAATGGTTAAGTCCAAGGTTATGTGTTCCTATAGGAACAATACTTATGGGACTAGGATACGTATGTGGATGGCAAGCATCTCTTCAATCTTCTTCTGGTCTTGTTTGGTTAATGATTGCACTTGTATCTATAGGTACTGGATTCTTTAAAGGTAACGTGTCTGGTATAAATGGAAGACTTTTTGATAATAAAGAAGATCTTGATGGAGCTTTCAGTTTACAATATTCTTTTGTTAATATAGGTTCTTTCATTGGTACTACTTTCGTTTCTTTCATAGCTTACTCCGCTGGATTTGGAACAACATTCTTAATATGTGGTATTCTTCTATTCTTAGATACTGCTTGGTTTGTTATAGGTGGAAATGCTTCATTTGGAGATGTTGGTAAAAAACCTTTCAAAGTAAATGAAACAAACACTAAAAATGATAAGAAAGTTGAAAAAAGTGATGATGCTCCATTAACTAAAAAAGAAAAAGCTAGAGTTGGCGCTATAATCCTTGTTACTATATTCTCGATCGTATTCTGGGTAGTATGGTACTTAACATATATGCCAGTATTATATCACTGGGGACCAGACTTTGATTATGCTAACAAAGCTAACTGGATGATAGGTAACTTTGCTGTACCATCTTCATGGTTTGATTCATTAAATGCACTTTGTTGTATAATACTTGGGCCAATCTTAGCTATGGTTTGGGGTAAACTTGCTAAGTCTAAAAAAGGTGATTTAAGTATGTTCAAAAAAACTGCTTTAGGTATGTTACTTCTTGGAGCATCATTTGCTGTGATGGCTTTAGCTGAGGTAATAAGAGGTGAAGGTCAAGCTAGCTTAATGTGGATAGTAATGGTCGGTATATTAATGTCACTTGGTGAAATGGTATTCTCTCCACTTGGAAACTCATTTATAAGTAAGTTCTCTCCTGCTAAAGTATTAGGTTTAATGATGGGTGTATGGCCATTTGCAATATTTATAGCTGGTAAAGCTTATGGTTACTTATATGAATACTTAGAGCAATTCTCTTTCGCTCCTGCATATGCTGTAGTAGGTTTAGTAGTTATAGCATGCGGTATAGTATTATGGGGATTAGATAAGAAATTAAATGCACTAGTTGAAGACTAAAATAAATTCTAATCATATTTAATAAATTGACTTTTAATTAAAATTAAAAACATCGACTTTTTAAGTCGATGTTTTTTTACGCGTAAAAAAATTATGATAATTCAGAATTTATATATAACTCAGACAATCAAATGATACCAATCACTAATAGTAAGCAAGAAAGCTTTTGAGCAATATAAGATGTCACTTTAATAACAAGACATGAGCTTGAAGAATATACGATGGAAACATAAAGTGATTTACTTATCTATTTATGGAGTATACTGACATTAATACTTTACTATTACCATCAATACTTGGATCAAAAACATTATACTCAAAATTGAAACCTGCTTTAATCAAACACTTTTTTGAATTATCGTTTTCATTATGTGTATATGCAAAGATAGTTTTTAGTTCTAAATCTTCAAACCCATATGTACAAATACTATTAAGCATTTCCCTCATGTAACCTCTTCCCCAATAATTTGGAAGTAAACTATAATCTATTTCAGCTTCACTTCCATCCTCATTAAAGTTCCAGATAGAAATACTACCGATCTGTTTTTCATCCTCTTCTGTAATCGCAGTAAATGATACTACCTTTTTTTTATCAATTTGCTTACTTGTTTTTTCTATATATTTTTTAACTTCTTCCTTAGTTCTTGGAACTGGAGAATTTAAATACTTTATTACCTGTGGGTGAGTTTTTGAAGTAAAATATAAATCTAAATCTCCATCTTGTAGCCTTCTTAGCGTAAGTCTTTCAGTCTTCAAAATTGGCATTTTTTCATAATTCTTAATCATAGTTTTTATCCTTTCCATAACTTGTAAATATTCATTAAAATCCCTAATTATTGTTATTAGATTTATAGCCATACATAGTCTCTATTCTATATAGCACTTATCATATCCTCTTGTTAAAAAATTAACATATATAATATTTTTTTATCAATCTAATATAAGATATTATTTCTAAAAGCCTTATGTATTTTTGCATAAGTTAATCAAAATATATGATCCATTTTAAATTTCTTATACCTAAAAAAGACTTGATATTATCTATCAAGTCCTCTAATATTTATTAATCATTAATATTCGGTTTTTCTAGCATGCTATGGATATTGGCAATTATACCCAAAGTAGCATCTTTACAATAAACGTGACTCATCCCCCCTACTATTTTACCATCCTGTATTATTGGTGAACCACTCATCCCTTGCACTCCACCACCTCTATTTTTTATCAAATCTTCGTCAAGTATTTTTATTTTAGATGACTTTTCACCAACTACTAATACCTCAATCTCATGGAACTTGATTTCATTAGTTATAGGTGTTTCGCAAAGTATATACGCTTTTCCTTGTTTAGGCTTACTAATTTCAAGAGCTTTTGATTCTGTATAATCAAAATTTTCATATTTACCTTGTAATCCGTATTTAGTCATCGAGTTTATAGTCCCTATTTTTTCACTATTTGATGTTGTAACTAAATGTCCTATGCTTCCATCTTTAGATTTTTTTTCTTGTACGTATGCTGTTTCCAAGAGTATTCCTTTGTCTATGGATAATTCAGAATCATTGAAAGTTATATTATGCGATAAAGCTATATAGTTTCCACTCTCATCAATTGCAGTTATTGTACCAGCAGCTGCCAAATGGTCACTTATCTTATAAAGTCTTAAATCATCTGTAGTCATTTTCTTTTCTCTTATTTTGCCATTTCTTAAGTAATTAACTTGAATTTTTTCCTTCGATAACTTCATAAGCTCATAAATTTTCTCTAAAGATGTTATTTTTTCATCATTATAGTTTATATACAATATAATATCTTTTTTATCTAGTTTTTTGTTATTACAATCTAAACATTCAATTATATAAGGATGCTTAAGTACCATATACAATTCTACAACATTTCCACTTGGCATAAGCTTTATGTTATCATCACAAAATACCGTTGTAGTACTAAGTATCATGGAAATTAAAAATAAAGTTATAATCTTTTTAGCATAAGTCATATTATTCTCCTTTGATGTCATTTAATTATAACAATAGTTTGTGCATTATTATCTTTTATATTTTAAATAATATATTATATATTTAATATATTTTTCCATTGTTAATTTATAAAATTATTTTGCTATTTTGGAGTCTTTACTTAATATGATATAATTAGATAATATAGGGGGTGTATTTGTGGCCAAATTTGAAAATAGCGTTAATATATTAGATAATATTTTTGGAATCAGAAGAATTGTTGATGCTAAAAATAAAACAATACATAATTTGGATGAAAACCAAAAAAAATATACAAATGAAAATTACTGTTTTGATATTTGGAAAGCTGGTAAAGAATGTACAAATTGCATTTCAATGAGAGCATTAAATGAAAATAAATCTTTTTCCAAATTTGAAACAATTGATAATAAATTATATATGGTAATTTCCGCACCAATAACTATTAAAAATGATACTTACGTAGTAGAGTTAGTAAAAGATATCTCTAATGATACTATTTCTTCTCCTTTTGAATCTTTCTCTCAAAAAGATTTACAAGATGAAATTATTCGTTTAAATAATTTAGTAGTTACTGATGAACTTACTTCTATTTTCAATAGGAGATATATAAATGAAAAACTACCATATTCACTTAATAAGCTTACTACCAATATTACGTCTCTTTCTATAATAATTATAGATGTTGATAAATTTAAATATGTAAATGATAACTATGGTCATAATTGCGGTGATTTTGTTTTAAAAAATATTTCTTCTATATTTAAAGATTTTACAATCAATAACTCAGGATGGGTAGCTAGATATGGTGGAGATGAATTTATAATGGTCTTTGAAAATATTTCTGAGGAAGATACCTATGATATATGCAGTAATTTAAAAAAAGTCATTAAAGAAAAAAAGTTTATTTATAACAATAAATCTATTAATATTAGCTGTAGCCTAGGTATGTCTATACTTACTAACAATGATATTAGTATAGACAGTATATTCAGCGATATTGATAATAAGTTGTTTCTAGATAAAAACGCTATATAAAAATTCATTATTTCTACGATATTTTGTCGAACAATGGTATTCTATGGTATAATTATACTATTATACTATGTGAGGGGAAAATGATGGATTCTAAAAAAAAAGCTTATAAAATAATTTTAATTTATTTAGCAATTCAAATTATTGGTACATTTTTAAAAAATAATCTAGATAGTTCAAATATAAGTAATGATTACCAAGTATATAACTTGGTTGTCCAAATTATATCTACATCTTGCATTATTTTTATAATAAGAAGAGATTTTAATTGGGATGAAATTGGATTTGGTAAAATTAAAATTAAATACTTCTTCTTGTTTTTGCCGCATTTATTAATAATTTTGTGCATGATTAATACTTTTATAATAGAAATTTCTAAAAATAGTTCCCATTATAATATTTCAATATGGATAAACTTATTAATAATTTTAGTAGGTAGTTTTGCCGCAGGTTTTTGTGAGGAGGTTATTTTTAGAGGCGTACTCCTTAATACTTTAAGGAAGTATAATTCTTTAATTTATTCTATGATAATCAGCAGTGTAGGATTTTCTATATTACACATTACAACTATTCTATCTGGAAACAGCATATTCTATGCAATCATAAATGTCATTATTGCTAGTTTATTAGGATTTGCTTTTGTTGCACTTTTACTAAAATTTAATAATATCTGGCCTTTAATAATCTATCATTCATTATGGAATTATATTCTAATCGCTTCTGAAATGTTGGATATTAGCTTATCTAAGGCAGCATATTATAATAATATAGTAAACATCATGCTTACAATAATATTATGGTTTATTATTATCAAAGATGAAAAAAATAAAAAAAAATTAATATTTAGTAAATAGCATAAAAAGAGAGAGTATATTATACCCTCTCTTTTTAATTACATGTGAAAGCCTAAAGCTATTCTCTCTTAAATATCTTTTTCATTAAGAATATAATAACTATTATCAAAATTTCTATTGTTGTATATAATAATTATTACTAAAAGCATAATAAGGGGGAATTATATGAAGTACTATATGAAATCAAAATTTTTCAAAATAAAAGAAGATTTTTGGATTAGAAATGAATTTAAAGAAGATGCATATTTTGTAGATAATAAATTTATGACTTTTGGTCTACAATTTGATATAATTAAAAATCATCATATTATATACTCCGTAAAAGAAAGGCTTCTCGCACTTATGCCTAATTATGAAGTATATGAAAATGGAAAAACTGTTGCAACTATAAGTCAAAAAATAACATTTCTAAAAGATAAATTATATGTTAAAAGTAAATATGGAGATTTAGTTGTTAAGGGAAGCTTATTTGATTATAATTATAAAATTTACTGCGGATCTAAAATATTAGCAGAGGTAAATAAAGAGTTCTTCGCATTCACTGATAATTATTATGTTGATATAAATTTCAAAGATGAAGCATTTATTTTAACATTGGCAGTTATTATTGATAATATTATAGATAAACAAAAAAACTAAAAGGGCTCTTGTATGGCCCTTTTAATTTATAATATTATAAAAATATTTTTATAACTTATGGAACACTGGTTCCATTTTTTCAAAAGTACAAAACTCTTTGAAACCAATATCTTTTAGCTTCTCTTTTACATCAATAATTTTGCAACCTAAGTGCTCCTCAGTATGACTGTCAGAGCCTATTGTAAGTATTTTCCCCCCTAATTCATAATACCACTTTAATATTTTAGTAGAAGGTGTAAGATCCGGTAATTCGTATCTATAGCAAGAGGTATTAACTTCTATCCCCTTTCCATCCTTTATAACTTGCTTTAGTATTTCCTTTATAATATCTTCACAAGCTTCATCTTCTAATATACCTAGATCGTCATATCTTTTTATCATATCAATATGTCCCAGTACACTATAATCTTTGTATTCATTGACTACATTTAGTGTGGCTTGATAATACCCTCGATTATATTCTAGCTGACTTTTGCCTCTCTGATACTCATTAGTCCAGAATTCTAGATCGTCAATTTGATGATTTGATAATATTATAAAGTCAAAATCATATTTATTAAAATCTCTTTTAAATTCGTTTATAGTATGCATTTGAACCCCAAATTCTGCACCAAATTTTATGTTTATTTTATCTTTATATTTTTCGTTTAATATTTTATACTCCTCTAAATATTTTTCATAATCAGCTACATATTTTAAGTCATTTGTTAAATAGTCTACGTGATCTGTAAAACAGATTTCATCTATACCTAACTTTATAGCTTGTTTTATTGTCTCTTCCATTGGATATGTTGAATCATTTGAATAACTACTATGAATATGGTAATCTGCTAACATATTTTCCTCCCTATTACTATTGCAATTAAGTTATTATTTAAAATCACTGTATTCATATTATACCATTACATTACTATTTTACAAAAATTACCAATTAATTTTTATCTTAAATATAATAATTATAATTAATCTTTTAACTAAATATATAAAGCCTTTAACATGATAGTTAGAGGCTTTATATATTATTTAGTAAATAATCCTTTTATTGATTCTACTAATTTCTTTATCCAAGATTGTTTTTGTGCAACTTAATCTTGATTCTAATCATTTATATTTAATACTTCATTCATAATCGAAATTCTCTCGCCAGAAACTCATCTGGTTGTGGTGTTTTTAACATGCCTCCTGAAACATTAAGATCTAAATTAATTTGATTTATTGCATTTATTTCGTCTGGAGATATAGTATATGGGTTGTTCTTATTTTCAATTTTTTTGCAATCAGTTTGGTCAACTTTTGTATTAACATGACCTATTACTCTCTCAGTTTACTATTTTCCATTTATAGTAACTTTTTTACCCATTTTTTCCTCCACAATAGTAGCATTTAATAAATGATATGAATTTAACTATTTTTTTGTGTAATATTTAAGCATAAATCATTTACTTCCTGTATCATTATTATTTCAGTATTTTCACCTGAAATAATTCCTACTTTTATTCCATTTTCTATAAGCATACCTTCGATTTACAACAGACAAAACACTATCTATATCTTCTTTAGAAAATTCTAGAAATCCACTTGTATTATCTGCTTTAGAGTATATAGCAGCAATCTTTATTAATTCTTTTACAATTTCCATTTCACCTTTATGGTTACATCCGGCTTCTACAATAATTCTCATTTTTGTATAATTCATATCATATCCTTCATCTTACGTCATTTTCAACTTAAATTTTCTCACTATTTAAGTAATATTAATTAAGCTAAATATGCCTAGGCTATTAAACAATTAATATATAAATTTCTAAGTCTAATGTTTACTTAACTATCCAATAAAAATAAATTTATTACTAATAATTACTTATTTCGTTAAAGTAATCATTATTTACACAAAAACTATAATTTGAGTCAAGTTCTAGTTTTATAAGAACGTTCAAATTTTTATTATTGTTTCTTATTTTTATTTATTGTATTATATAGATATACCAAGTCTAGGAGGATTACAAAATGATAAATATAATGTTAGCTTGTTCAGCTGGTATGTCTACTAGCTTATTAGTTACTAAAATGGAAGCAGCAGCAAAAGCAGAAAATATAGAAGCAAATATATGGGCTATACCAGAATCTCAAATAAGCAATGAAATAGAAAAATGTGACGTATTACTAATAGGACCACAAGTTAGATTTATATTGGCTAGAGCTGAAGAAACAGCAAAACCTCACTATACCTGTAGAAGTAATAAACATGATGCACTATGGTACTTGTAACGGAAGTGCTGTATTAAATCGTGCATTAGAATTAGCTAAAAAATAATATTAATTAAAATATATATAATCAATTTAATTTACAAATTTCCAAATAAAAAAGGTGAATACAATTGTATTCACCTTTTTTATTTAGAATAATTATTAAATATTTATACTAGGCTTTAATCTGATTTAACTTAAAATGTTATTTTGTAATTACTGTTTTTTATTAATTCTACATTTTTATATTTCTGGAAATAGTTAATTATCAATTCTGAAACATCAACATTGATTTCTTTTACAATCTCTCCACCTTCATAACTAGGATAAATTGATGTATTTGATGCACGATAATTATTCATAACAATAGTATAATCTCTATCTAAATCTATTTCCTTATTATTTCTTTTTATAGATATTACCCTATCATAAAAATCTTTAGATAAATCTATTTCATATGATAATCCACCATACATATCATAGTTATAATGTTGTTTTTTAGGTACTTCAAAATCTCTATTTATTTTTATTTCGCCCTTTTCTAACACAAAATAAGTAGCACTCTTTTCTATAGCTTCTTTTATCTTGTGACCATTTAATTTAAGAACCTTTAAAGTATTAGGATATGGATAGTTTATAATTACATCTCTTATTGATACATCTTTCTTAAATCCTATGGCATTATCAAATATTGATAGTGCTGAAAAATCGGCATCAGAAGCATCAAGTTGAACTTCATGTAAGAAGTTTATGAAAGGATGTCCTTCTAATCGAGCTTTAAATAAGTCTTTAATAATACTTTCCTCATTAAAATAGCCAATCTGTTTGTCTAAGTAATCTTGAAGTTTTTTACTTTCCTCTGAAAATATATTTTCTAGCTCTTTATTTACTTCTATTTTCAACTTACTCACATCAACTAATTCATAATTAATTTCTTTTGCTTCAGTATCTATAATTATCTTTGAGAAATTTTGACCATTGTTAATTGGCTGTGAACATACAACACCATTTATCGAAGTTATAAATGATCTATGTTGGTGTCCACTTAATACCATATTTATTGATGGAAATTTTTCTAATAGCTCACTTCCTTGATTTTCTTTAGTAAGTTTTTCAGTTGGAATCATTTTTGAGTCTAAGCTTTTTTCAAATCCACCATGATAACAAACAACTATAAAATCTGCTTTTGATTTTATTTCCTCTTCATATTTTTCATATATATCAACTGGATTTAAAAAACTTAATCCTTCAATATTGGAATGATTTTCCCAGTTTGGGATAAAAGATGTAGTAAATCCTATAAATGCTATTTTAAATCCATTGTAGTCAAATATCTTATAAGAACTTGTTTCGAATTTAAGCCCATCTATATTAGCATTTATTACTTTATTCGATATTTTACTATATGCATTATTAAAATACTCTAATCCATAGTTAAACTCATGATTTCCTATTACATATACATCATAATCAATAGCTTCTAGTCCTTCTATTATTTTATTGCTTTTTTTAGGTTCTTTTGATAAATAATGAGTAAAGGGAGAACCTTGGATCAAGTCACCACAATCTACTTTAAATGATGCATCATATTTTTTTTCATCTTCCAATATATAACTCCCTATTTTCAGAATGCCTAGATTTTGATTTTCAATATAATCCGTTGGGTACACATATCCGTGTAAATCACTCGTATGATAAATAGCTAATTTCATTTTACATTTGCCTTTCTAAAATGTTTTTGTGATATTAAAAGGGTGCTAAAATAGCACCCTTTATTAAAAAGATTTTTTTAATTATTCCCATATAGAAGTCAATGTAGTTTTGAATTCTTCTAACTTCTTAGCTACATCTGTATTTGTATCAGCAAGTATTCCTTCTAATACTGTTGAAGATTCTCTGTATGCTGCATCTGCTCCATATACTACAGGGTTAGTGTATAATCCAGTAGTAGCATCAGCAAGTATAGGAGCAACTAAGCTTCCAGAATTCTTGTACTCAGCAGACTCTATAACACTTTGTCTTGCAGGTACATATCCAGTAGCAGTAGCCCAAGTTAATTGACTTTCAGCTGAAGTTAGGAACTTTAAGAACTCAAAAGCAGCAGTCTTTTGCTCTGGAGTAGCACTTGAGAATACATATAAATCAGTACCTTGTTGCATTCTGTTTTCAGCTGGGTATGGAGCAACACCTACTTCAAACTTATCACCTACACCTTGCTTAACGAATGATTCACCAGCATTTGAACCAACATACATTGCAACACTTTCATTTGCAAACGGTCCAGATAAGTACTTATCAGTACCAGCTATTCTGAAGTAACCTTCTTTAACACCATCTAAGTAGTAATTTGCAGCTTCAACAGATGCATCACTAGTTACATCGAAATTAGAATCATAAGTATGTCCTTCATTCTTTATAAACGTTGTATAATAGTTATTTAAAGAATCAAAACCTGCTCCTACTATACCTTTTTTCTCTTTTATTTCTTTAGAAACAGCAGCCAATTCTTCAAAAGTAGTCGGAACTTCTAAATTTAATTCATCGAATAAAGTTTTGTTGTACCATAATACTTCTGTAGACTTGTTAAATGGTATAGCATAAGTTTTACCATCTATTACTGTAGCTTTTCTGAATCCTTCAACCATGTCATCATAGTTGTCAAACCCTATTGTTTCATTATTTATATAACTATCTAATTCTTGAACTAACCCATCAGATATTGCGTTAAACATCCAATCTGGATAAGCTTGTGTCATAGTTGGTAAGTTTTCAGGACTTGCAGCTGTAGCTGTTAACTTTTGTTGTAAGTCTGGATAACTCGATTGGTTTTGTAGTGTAACAGTTATATTTTCATTCTTAGCCATGAATTCTTCTGTTAACTTAGTTAAAGTTTCTTCTTGAACCCCATTCATTGCATGCCAGAAAGTTATTTCTACTGGTGCCGTTAATTCTGTTACTATTTCGCTGTTACTTTTGTCAGTCCCACTATTTGAACATCCTGTCATAAGACCTAATGCAAGAACCGATACTAATAATTTTTTTGCAAATTTCATTTTGCATCCTCCCTAAATTGTTTGTTTTTTCTCTGGTAATAATACTCCCCCAAATTCATTATATAGTTTTTCAGGTCTTAGTGAATGTATTGGTACTAGTAGTTTTGGTTTAATTAAGTTTATTATCTTAATTAAATCTCTTGGATGGGCATGTCCGCTACAAGATGCAATTACAAACTCTATTTTACGATCTTCAAAACCTTGGACAAATGGCTTATAAGCTGGATCAAATTCACCAAGTGGCTGAGCATTTGAATGAATATAAATTCCACCCTCTTTTAATTTGTCAATATATTTAATGGCAAGAGAATCTAATTGCCAGAAAAAGCTCCCCTTATCTTGAAGTAATTCTTCAAAAGGTATTTCCATATCTTCATTGAGACCATATTCTACATCATCTAATTGATAGTAATAAGCATCATATCCTGTCGCCTGTTTTACAACATAAGCATGATATGCATCTAACACAACTTTTCTAGTATTAGTTTTAATGATATTCATGATTCTTTCAATATTTGATATGTAATAGTTAAATGTAATTTGTTTATCTTTATTTTCATTAACTATTTTATTTATATTATCTACTAATTCAAATTCGTCTTTCACTCCCTTTTCACTGTTTTCATCATCAAAGTCTTGGAATGAAACAGAAACTCCTTCTATTAGTAGTACATCACAGTTTTCACTTTCTTCACAGAAAGTAAATGTATCTTCTTTTCTATAACCATGTATTCTTAAATCACCAGTGTAAGCTATTGTTAAATCAGGTGTCTTTATTAATAAGCCACATGCTCCATATGCATCATGATCTATTGGCATAAGCTTTACTTTTATATCGCCAATAGTTATTACTTCATTATCTTTAGTTCCTATTATTTCTCTAGTATTCTTTCCTTCATTTTTATTTAGAGAGAATAAGAAATCATCATTTATATTTAAAGTGTTTAGTAATGATTTTGTTCCTTCTAATGTATATAATGGTATACTAGGATTTAAGTAGTTTACTATTTTAGTATGATCTAGATGCACATGTGATAAAAATACTGCACTGTTTACAAATTTATCTTCCTTAGATTCATATCCATTTAATTTTATTGCTGGATCGTAGATATTGTTTACATATGGAACTAAATTAGTATCTAATAATTCTTGTAAATTTTTTGGTTGTATTTCTAGTGATGGATTATACTCACTACCAAAGTCAAAGAATATATGGCTATCTTCATATGCTATTTCTATTATTGTTCCACCTATAGTTAAAACCCCACTGTGGAATGTTATTTTTGTCTTTTTATCCTTTAACGCCACTCTTAACAACTCCTCTTATTATTTGTTTTCTGAATATGAAATATATTATTAATATAGGTATTATTGTTATAGTTGATGCTGCCATTTGTAGTTGAACACTTGTACCACTTTCTGTAGCAAAGGCACTTAACCCATTACTTAATAATCTCATTTCTTTTGAGTTTGTAACAAGTATAGGCCATAAGAATGAGTTCCAACCATTTATAAAACTAAGTATTCCCATTGTAAATAATGCAGGTTTACCCATTGGCACCAATATCTTCGTTATAAATTCTAAATCACTACATCCATCTACTTTTGCTGCTTTATAATACGAAAGAGGTATACTCGTTAAATATTCTTTTAAATAGAATATATAGAATACACTTGCAAGTGATGGAACTATTAAAGCTGTATAGCTATCTAATAAACCTAACTTTGCAATTGTTTGATAGTTTGTAAATACAACTACCTCATAAGGAACCATTAGTAATGCTATCATTCCCATTAAAAGTATATTTTTACCTTTAAAATCTAATTTAACAAGTGCAAATGCAGCAAGCACTGACGTTACTATTGTCCCTAATGTTGATACTCCTGCTACTAATACTGTATTGAAGAAATATCTTGCAAAAGGAGCTTGCTCCATAGCTAATTTAAAGTTTTCCCATTGGAAATCTTTTGGGAATAATGTTGGCGGTATACTAGTTGCCTCTTGGAACGTCATTAAACTTGATAATATCATGTACACAAAAGGGAAAAGTGTGATAAACGCCATTATTATTAAAAATGTATACGATAAAAACGAATTAATCTTTTTCATACTTTCACCTACTTAGAAATTCTTTTTAATACATAGTTTTGTATTAAAGTGAATATTAATATCAGAATAAATAAGATAACAGCAGCTGCCATACCTTGTCCATAACGGTTTTCTACATAGAATTTATTGAATATGTAGAACACTGCTGTTGTTGCACTATCAGCTACTCCAGCCTTACCGTTAAATATTGCAAATACTTGAGCATAAACCTTAAATGCACTTATAAAGTTAACTATTGATAAGAATGTAATTATTGGTAACATTTGTGGTAGCGTTATCTTTCTAAATTGTTCAGACTTTGTTGCACCAAACATATCAGCAACTTTATAGTAATCTTTATTAACATTACGAAGTCCTGAAAGTAGTATTACTATATTAAATGCTAAACTTGACCATATACCAAATATTATTAACGTCCATATACTCATATTTGGATTGTCTAAGAAATTTATAGGTCCAACATTTATAAAACTAAGTAAGTAGTTTATAAATCCATATTCTCCATTTAATAAAAATCTAAAAACTATACCTACAGCTATTACACTAGTTAAATATGGAATAAAAAATACTGTTTCAAATAAATCTTTACCTCTTACTTTTTCGTATATTGTAACTGCAATAAACATAGATATTATTAACCCTACAGGTACAACTATAAATGCATATGTTGACGTATTTGCTAGCGCTGTATGGAACTTTGGATCTTGTAATACTATTTGATAGTTTTTAAATCCATTAAATACTAAGTTATTAAGTGTCCCTTTCTGCATAGACAACATAAATGTTCTTATTAAAGGAAAAACATTAAAAACCGTTATTATTAATAATGCAGGTAAAAGGAAAAACCAAGCCTGAGGCGAATTTTCAGCTCTGTATTTAAACTTTTTCATTAGTACACTCTTACTCCATTCTCTTCAAATAGATATATGTTATTGTAATCAATGTCAAATGCTACAGTTTCGCCTTCATTTACACTTTTACTTATTTCAGTAATAGATTTAGCATTTTCACCATTTGCCTTAAAGTTTAAGATACAATCTTTTCCTATAAGCTCGATAGATTCTACTGTTGTATTAAATAAACCCTTTTCACAAGGTATAAAGTATTCTGGCCTTATTCCAACAACATACTTATCTTTATCTAATTCCATTTTAAATCTATCCTTATTTAAGAAGTTTAAATCTATTTCAAATTCCTTTCCTTTTAACTTATCTCCTACTTTTTCCATTTCAAAGATATTTATTATTGGATTCCCCATAAACTTAGCTACAAATAAGTTAGCTGGTTCTAGGTAAAGGCTTTGAGGAACATCAAATTGTTGCACTATTCCTTGATTCATAAGAACTATTCTGTCACTTATTGATAAAGCTTCTTCTTGATCATGAGTAACAAATACTGTAGTAATACCGATTTCTTTTACTAGTCTTCTTATTTCTTCTCTTATTTTTAATCTTAATCTTGCATCTAAGTACTTAAAGGCTCATCTAGTAAAAGTACCTTTGGATTTTGAACTAAAGCTCTTGTTATTGCAACTCTTTGTTGCTGACCTCCGGACATTTCACCAGGCTTCTTATTTGCTAATTCTTCAATACTTGTAACTGCCATGTATTTTTTAGCAATTTCTATAGCTTCTGCTTTAGTTTTTTTGTTTTTACCAACTACTAGTGGAAACATTACATTTTCTAGTACTGACATATGAGGGTATAGTGCATAGTTTTGGAATACTAGACCAATATTTCTATCTTTAGGATGCTTGTCAACTACTGACTCACCATCAAACTTTATATCCCCACTTGTTGGATCAAGCAATCCTGCTATTAGGTTAAGTATAGTAGTTTTCCCACAACCACTAGGTCCTAATAAACATACAAGCTCCCCTTCATTTATTTCTAAGTTTATGCTCTTTAGTGCCTCATACTTATTGTCATAAACCTTTCTAAGTTGTTCAATCTGTATCATATTTCACCTCGGATTTTTTACTTTTATGACAGTTGCTGTTGTAATATGTAAGAACCGTCATAATCATTTTAAATTATAATAAATATCAGCTATTTCTGTCAATTGTTATTTGAAAAATTAACATTCTTTTAATAAAATTAAATATTTAAAAAAATATAACTTTTTTATTTTTTAAACATAAAAAAGAGTTATTGTTTTTTATATAACAATCACTCTTTTATTATGTTTAAATATATCCAAACTAATTTTTATGCCTAACTCTAAGTTTAATATTTAAAGAATTTGCAATATCATAAGATAGCTTTATTTGTTCTTCTGATATTTCATCCACTACTGAAAGCATAACTTCATTTATATTATCATTACATTTTTTTGCAAAGTTTAGCATAGAATCAAAAGACTTTTCACCAAACTTCGGTCTTGTTACATTGTTATATGTTTCTTTATCAGGTGCATTTAAGCTGATTGATATGGAATCTATAATTTCTTTTAACATACTTGCTGTATCTTTTTCATGAATCAAATCACTGAGTCCATTTGTATTTACCCTAATTTTAATATCACTTTGTGATTTAATAAATTTAGAAATTTCTATAACTTCATCAATCCTAACTAATGGTTCACCATAACCACAAAATACTATTTCATTATAATTATCTAATTTATAACTATTAAAGGCCTCTTTTACTTCTTCTACACTTGGTTCATGTTCTAACCATAAGCTTCCACTACCACTAACTTCATCAGATTCGTTTCTAATACAAAATACACATCTGCATGGGCATTGGTTCGTTATATTTACATATAAACTTTTATCTATTGTGTATAAAATATTCATATCACTACTCCTCTTTATTTCATTACTGACCTAAATGTAAAAATAAATTTTTATTACATTATATATATTAGCATTATGATAATCACTAAGAAACATAATTTGTGATATTTTATAAAAAAATTTTAATATTATCATACAAATAATAAAAATACAAATTTTTACATTAGCCTCCCCCATTATATTTATACCAATAACAATTATATTGATATTGGTATAATGAATGACATAAAGATGATATATTTACAAATAAGAAGATCACCTCTTATTTTGATATCTTGTTAATGATAACTATATATTTTTAGCATCTGCTAAGAATTTCTCTATTCCTATATCTGTTAATGGATGTTTAGTCATTTGCTTTAATACACTAAATGCTATAGTCGCAATATCAGAACCAGCCATAGCACATTCAGATGCATGTATTGGATTTCTAACACTTGCAGAAATTATTTCTGCTTTTATATTATGAGATTTAAATATTGTCGATACTTCACTGATCAGTTCTGTTCCTACCATTCCTATATCATCTAATCTTCCTACAAATGGACTTACATAAGTAGCTCCCGCTTTCGCTGCTAGTAATGCTTGTTGTGAAGAGAATATTAAAGTAACGTTAGTCTTTATACCTTTTGATGTTAATATGCTAACTGCCTTTAGTCCTTCAATACACATAGGTATTTTTATTACTATATTTTTATGTAACTTAACAAGTTCTAAAGCTTCTTCAACCATTTTATCGCACTCTAAACTTATAACCTCAGCACTTATTGGTCCATCAACTATAGAGCATATTTCGTTAATTACTTCTTTTATATCTCTACCTTCTTTTGCTATTAACGATGGATTAGTAGTTACACCATCTAAAATACCCCATGTTGCTGCTTCTCTTATTTCGTTAACATTTGCTGTATCTATAAATATTTTCATTATATTAATCTCCTAGTTGTTTTTGTTTTATAATAATTAATTTCTATTTAATTCTTCTAATATTACATTTTTTATATTTTCTTTAGTAATTCCATAATGTTGTAAAAGCTCTGATGGTGCTCCTGATTGACCAAAGCAATCTTCAATCCCAATCTTTCTTACTTTTACAGGTGAATGTAAACTTGTCACAGAGCAAACTCTATCACCTAATCCACCAATAACTGAATGTTCTTCAAATGTTACTAAACATTTAGTTTCTTTTGCTGCATTAATGATTATTTCTTCATCTATAGGCTTTATAGTCGGCATATGAATTACTCTGACATTAATACTGTCATTTTTTAATTCTTTAGCAGCATCTATCGCTATGCTAGTAGTCATACCTGTAACTACTATGCTTATATCATTTCCATCATTTACAATAACACCTTTTCCAACTTCAAAGTTGTAGTTAGAATCAAATATATCATTAGCCGCTAATCTACCAAGTCTTATATAAACTGGGCCATTGATTTTTGCTGCTTCATTTATTACTTGTACTGTTTCAATTTCATCTGCTGGTACTATGACTGTCATATTAGGAAGAGAGGACATTAATGCTATATCTTCAATAGATTGATGCGAACCACCATCTTCACCAACTGTTATCCCTGCATGAGTAGCAGCTATTTTAACATTTAATTTTGGGTAGCATATTGAGTTTCTAATAATTTCAAAAGCTCTACCAGTGGCAAAAACTGCAAAAGTACTTGCAAAAGGAATCTTTCCATAAGATGCTAATCCTGCACTTATTCCCATTAAGTTTTGCTCTGCTATACCAACATTAATAAATCTATCATTAAATTCTTTTGCAAAATCTGCTGTTTTAGTAGATTTTGATAAATCTGCATCAAGAACTACTATATCTTTATTTTCTCTACCAAGTTGTACTAATGCTTTTCCATATGCTTCTCTAGTAGCTAATCCCATCTTTATACCCCCTTTGAGTCTAATTCTTCTATTGCTTTATTTCTTTGTTCTAAGCTTGGAGCACTTCCATGCCATCCACCTTCATTCTCCATAAAAGAAACCCCTTTACCTTTTACTGTCTTAGCTATTATTGCTGTTGGTACTCCCTTTGTATTTCTAGCATCTTCAAAAGCTTTTTCGATTTCTTCAAAAGAATGTCCATCTATTTCTAATACATTTAGATTAAAAGCCTTTAGCTTATCTTTTAAAGAATAAATATTCATTACATCTTCATTTTTACCGTCTATTTGTAGTCCATTATTATCTATTATTACTACTAAGTTATCCAATTTATAATGAGTTGCTGACATTAAGGCTTCCCACACTAAACCTTCTTGTGTTTCACCATCTCCAAGTAATGAATAAACTCTCACATCATTTTCATCCATTTTTGCACCTAGAGCTAATCCCACAGCATTTGATATACCTTGACCTAGTGATCCCGTTGACACATCCACACCTACAAGCTTTTTACTATCCGGGTGCCCTTGTAGTGGTGAGTGTAGCTTTCTTAATGTATTTAGCAATTCTTTATCAAAATATTCTTTTTCTGCTAACGTTGCATATAAAACCGGTGCAGCGTGACCTTTACTTAGTACAAATCTATCTCTATGCT
Source organism: Romboutsia sp. LXY-2 (assembly GCF_056171995.1). NCBI lineage: Bacteria > Bacillati > Bacillota > Clostridia > Peptostreptococcales > Peptostreptococcaceae > Romboutsia > Romboutsia sp. LXY-2. The sequence continues at coordinate 286,545 of NZ_JBKFGI010000004.1, forward strand.
CTTTTTTTTGATTTTTAGGATCTAAATTCATTTCTTTAAAATATAAATAAGTTAGTATTTCAACTGCAGATAAAGATCCTCCTGGATGGCCTGATTTTGATGAGTAAATCATATCAATAATACTTTTTCTAATATTATTAGCAATATATTGTAAATTCTTCATAATATTTCCCCTCTGTTTATTATCTAAACTCGAATATTATGTTGAGGAGAATTTCTCTCCCCCCAACATATATCTTTGATATATTAGAATACTACCCCTGATTTTAATATTATATTTGCATATGGAGTACATTCGCCTGTTCTAACTATAGCCATTGAATCTTTAGTAATATTTTTAAATTCTTCATGAGCTACTTTAGCTATTTTTATATTATTGAATCTTTTTTCAATCTCTATATACATTTTATTGCTAACTTCTTCTAACTCTGTAGCTATTATAATCTCCTCAACGCAAAGTTCTTCTAATACAGTATCTAAAGTTTCTAAGAAACTTGGTATTCCATACTTTAATGCTAAATCTACTCTTTCTACATTTTTAGGAATTGGAAGACCACAGTCGCATATTGTTAACATATCTGTGTGACCCATTTTTGATATTACTGATGATATTTCACTATTTATTAAAACTGACTTTTTCATATTCAATCTCCTAAGGTTATATTTTGTTATATTTATTTTAAAATCTATATATTATATCTACTAAAAACTATAGTTTTCTATATCGTGTAAGTTTGGTATTGAAGTTTGTGCTCCGACCTTCGTAACACTTATAGCCCCCGCCTTAGAAGCAAAATTCATTGCCTCATCTACAGTCTTATTTTGTGATAATGCAACAGATAGTGCGCCAGTATATGTATCTCCTGCTGCAGTTGTATCTATAGCTTCTACCTTATATGATTTTTTGAATTCCATAGTATCTTTATCTAAATATAGACTTCCCTTTGAACCTAATGTAACTATTAATTGTTTTACACCTTTTTCCATCATTATATTTGCTGCCTTTTTTATATCATATTCATCGTTGATACTTATTCCACTTAATATTTCTAGCTCTGTTTCATTAGGAGTTAATAAATCTACATTTTGTATAATGTCATCACTTAGCTTTACTGCTGGTGCTGGATTTAAGATTGTAAACTTTCCTAACTCCTTTGATTTCTCTAAAGCGTATTTTATTGTATCTATTGGTGTTTCAAGTTGTATTACCACTGTGTTACACTCTTTTATTCCATCTATACATTTATCTATATCATTTTTAGTTAATTTGAAGTTTGCTCCTGGTGATACTACTATTGAGTTTTCTGCATTTTTATCTACTGTTATTAAAGCTACTCCACTTGGTCCTTCTTCGACTTGTACATAATCTACATTAATATTATCAGCTTTAAGTTGCTTTAATAAGCTATCACCAAATCCATCATTTCCTACTTTCCCTATCATATATACATCTCCACCAAGTCTAGACGCTGCCACTGCTTGATTTCCACCTTTTCCACCAGGTATTTCTCTAAATTTACTTCCTATTAAAGTTTGACCTTTCTTTGGCATTTCTTCAACATTTACAACAAGATCCATATTTAGACTACCTATTACACATATTTTTTCCATCATAATTTCCCCTCTCAAAATTGTCTTTAGTGCTAACTTGTCTTATATACTTACATATTGACCTAGCAACAAATATCGTTTTCCGTGAGTCTATAATATAATACATTTTCATATTAATCAATAGTTTTTTCATATTTCTTTCATATTATTTTCATTTTTGTTTCATGTTTTATCAAAATTAAAAAAGTTACCTATATAAGATATTTATCAAGTTCAACTTTTTTAAAAGTGCTATGCTACTTTACTTTCTATATCAATAACTTCATCGCCATCATTACATACTTTATTATCTTTACTAAAGATCTTTATTAAGGCAAATATTGCAATTGTTAATCCTAACATTATGTATAATCTGTTGTCTACTACACCTTCATATAAAGCTAGATGTACTAATCCAGATGTTGTGGCCCCCATAATTGGAGCAACTATCGGTATCCATGAATATTTAAAATCTGAACTTCCTTTTCCTGCAATAGGTAATAGATAGTGAGCTAAACGAGGTCCTAAATCTCTCGCTGGATTTAGCGCTGCACCAGTTACACCACCAAATGATGTTCCAACTAAAAATATTAAACAACCTACTGCTAAGGGTTTAACTCCATCTATAAATATGTTTGTATCCATTCCTTGAATGCAAAAAGCTAATCCAAATGTAACTATATATTCGCTAAAGAAGTTTGCCACGTTATTTTTTATACTTGGTGCTGTTGCGAATATTGTAAGTTTAGCTTTAGAATCATCAGTTTTTTCCCAGTGATTAATAAATTGAAGATATACTAAGAGACCTCCAAATAATCCGCCTGCAACTTGAGCTATAATATACCCTGGAACTAAACTCCAATCAAAAGTACCCTTAACTGCTTGCATTATTGTTATGGCTGGATTTATATGAGCCCCACTAATATCACCTACACTATAAATTACCATTGCTACAGTACAGCCCCATGCAATATTTATTGCAACATTTCCTGCTTTATACGAACCTGAAGTCTTAAGTGAATTCCCTGCTAAAACTCCACATCCAAAGAATATTAATATTGTTACACCTATAAACTCTGCTAAATACACATTCATTTCTTTATCTCCCTTTTGTTTATATTTTTCATATTTTCTTCATCTCTAATACCGTTTTCCTGAGGTATATTTCATATATTATAATATTTCTTCATAACTTTCAATAGTTTTTTTCACATTCTTTTCATAATCACAACCTTTCTCACCACTTTTCTTTCATGTTTATTACATTTCTTTTACATCTCATGTGGGATATCACTTTTTAACTATCTTTATTATACTTATAGTCCTTTTTAAAATAAAAAAATAGATGTCAAAAGACATCTATTTTTTTATTTAACTAATAATTCAGATCCTCTAGTAATAATACTAGGTTTTAATACTATATTTTGAGTAGTACATGGTTCATCATCGATTAACCTTTTAGATAAAACTTCAAAGGCCATCCTCCCCATATCAGATGTTGGTCTTGAAACCACACTAACATTCATTCCTAAGTATGTAAAAAATTCTAAGTCATCAAATCCTAATAAAGAAATATCTTGTCCTATTTTTATTTCCATTTCATTTAAGGCATTGATTGAGCCTAATGTCATCATATTATTACATATAAATATTGCTGTAACATCCTTATTATTATTTATTATTTCTTTTGTAAGATGATACCCAGAATCAAGAAGATAGTCACCTTCATAAATATAATCTTCATTAACATCTAGACCATTCATTTTATGAGCCTGCTTATATCCTTCTAGACGAAGCTGAGCAGTCTCATATTCTAGTGGACCTGTAATCACAGCAATTTTCTTATGCCCAGCGTTAATCAAAGTATCTACTCCATCGAATGACCCTTTTTGATTATCAATAAATATTCCATCAAAATCACAAAACATAAGGTCTCTATCAATTAAAATGACTGGTACTCCTAATGAATTTAACTTTTGAACATGTTGCTTTGTTGTCTCTCTATTTTTTATAGTAGTTGTGATAACTAAACCACATATTCTAAATTCTTTTAGAGCATCAATAATCTTCATTTCCTTTTCAATACTTTCTCCACTATCAAAGGTAAAAACATTATAGTTTAATTTATCAGCTTCTTCAATTAGCCCCTTAAGCACATCTGTAAAAAACATGTTTGATAAATCTGGAAATATCACTGCAATGTTTTTTTCATTTAGATAAGCTCTATCTTCTTGTTTTATTTCATGGATTGCGTTTTTTATTAAATCTCTTGTCTCCTGCTTTACATATCCTGATTTATTAAGATATCTTGAAACAGTAGCTATAGATACCCCTGATTTGCTAGCTATATCTTTTACTTTTATATTCATATTTGTTCCTCAATTCCGTAATTTAATTATAACAATAACATAATTTTATATAATCATAAATTAATCATATGAAAATTATTTACACAATTATTGCTTTTTATAATTGCATGATATATTATTGCTTCTATTAAGTCAATATTGTATTTATTTTTACTCCTGAATATATAAGATTAATAAATTATATATCTTAAATATAATTTATTAAATCTCAATATATAAAAAAGGAAATCTAATAAGATTTCCTTAACTCCTCTTTATAAAATCAACCTTACAATTTGGACAGTGTATAGATACCTTGCCTTTTCCTTTTGGAATTCTTAATTTCTGATTACAAGATGGACATTTGTATATTTTGTGTGACTTACTTTTATAAAATAAATTTTTGTTATCACCAAACAAACCTTTTACTTTTTTATTAAATCTTAAGTATGTTTCATTCTCTTTATATCTTTTTGTAAAGTCCTTAGAAAGCATACGGTAATATACATAAATTAATAAAGCTATTGAAACATAGTATAATGCATCATCAAAGAATATAGATATAAAGAAACATGCAAATACTGATATCATCAAAAACCTATTAAACTGGTCATTTCCATATCTTCCTTCCATAAACTTATACATTTTTTCTCTCATTAGTATTCTCCCCTTTCTATATGTATAATCATTTCACATTTTAATCATTTTATTAACTTATCCTTATAGTATTATTATACTTTATTTTATGATTTAGGTTAAAGAAAACTTTATATAATTTTAATTATATGATATATTCTTACAAGGAGGAAATTGAATATGTCAAAATTTTATGTAATGTATTTATCTTTATTTATTGGATTAGGTGCTTATAACACTTTTTTACCTGTATATTTAGAGAATACTCTTGGATTCACATCATCACAAGTTGGTTTGATTGTATCAATACCATCTATTATAGGTATTATTTTCGTCCCTATTTGGGGGTTATTAAGTGATATATCAAAAAAACAAAAGTCAGTACTATGGCTTAATGTATTAATGTCACTTATATTTACAGGACTTTATATTATAACTGAATCTTTCATTACAATATTTGTTGTTGCTACTGGTCTTGAAATGTTTAGAAATTCTATATTACCACTGACTGATGCTTTAACTACTTCATACTGTAAAAAAAATAATAAGAACTACGGTCAAATTAGAGTAATTGGTTCAATGTCATTTGCCATTGCATCATTTTTATGTGGTCAGTTAATTAAAGCTACTAATAATGACTTGATGTTTTTCTATGTATTCATGGTCAGTATGGTTGGTTGCTTATTAATAACACCTACTGTAGAAGTGTCAAATGAAAATATTGATAAAGAGAAGCTAGATCTAAAAAAAGATTTACCAAAACTATTTAACAATAAGGCTTATATACTTATTTTACTTTGTGCAGTATGTACTTCATCTTTAACTGAAGCTATGATGTCTTATCAAGGTATACATCTAATGAACCTTGGTGCTGGAACAGAACTTGTAGGTCTTCTTACTGTATTTATGGTTGTACCCGAACTTTTCTTTATGGTTAAAAGCAAAGACTTATTAAATAAGTTTGGCATGATTAAAATGATAAGTTTCGCTAGCTTATCACTATTATTAAGATGGGTAATATACAGTATAACGTCTAATCCTTGGATATTTATGTTAGCAACTTCTATGCATGGTGTTTCAATTTCTATTGTAACAATATGTGCTTTTGATTTCATTGGTAAGGTTGTCGAAAAAAAACTTTACACAACTTCTATGACTCTTTATACATTCATTATAGGTGTTTCTTACTCACTTATGAAGTTATTATATGGATCTATGATAGATATGTTCGGAATAAATTCTATATTTATTTTTTCTATGGTAATCTCTCTAATTAGCTTTATAGTAGTAAAATGGATAAGTAAGTTAGATACAGTTAGCCTCAATAACGCAGAGGCTATTAATTAAATAAAAGTATATCCTAAAATAACCCAATAACTATTTACGTTAGTTATTGGGTTATTCTAACTTGCTTAAATACTACTATTTATCTTTACTTTTAAATCTAAAACCATTAGTGTATCCAACCAAAGACATTAGTAAAAATAACGAAGTAAAATATACTGTACACCTATAAGCAAATGGCCTAACATCTTGAAATTCTTTAAATAGTAAAAACAAGATATACGAAGTGAATGTAAATCCTGTAATATTAAATCTGTGAACATAACAAAAATCATTAAATTTATCTATCATACTCTTTCCCCCAAAATAAATCCTTATACATCCCCAAATTAATAACCATACTCATACCTTTTTTTATATAATTGCAATTTCATATTATCCAACTTAGTATATACTATGTATCTATTACAAATTCATATTCCATTTTTCGTATAATATTAATATGAATTAGTTTTATGCATATGATATATCCTATAGTTGATTACGATTTTTTGTATAAAAAAAGCTATGTTAGATCAACTAACATAACTTTATATATTGGCGGAGAGGGTGGGATTCGAACCCACGGTGCCGTTAAGCATCACTGGTTTTCAAGACCAGCTCCTTAAACCACTCGGACACCTCTCCAATATGGTGATCCATCCGCGACTCGAACGCGGGACACCCTGATTAAAAGTCAGGTGCTCTACCGACTGAGCTAATAGATCTTATTGTTTACATCAACTACTCTTAATAAGATATATTATAATTTAATACATGTCAATGGTTTTTAATTATTATTTATAATTTTCTTATATTTTTATCTTAAATATGATAAATTGGCAAAAGTTTTATTTCTTATATTAAGAAATAGTAACAAATATTTACAATTTATTAAAATGTTATTTACCTTGCATCAAATGGGTATTATAATAAAAGAACAATAAAAAGACAGCGAGGTTATACATATGAAAAAAGTCGAGGAATTATTACATTCATTAAAAGAAGATCTATCTGGATTACTAGGAATGATGCTAGTATCAGAGAGAACTAATAGTCAAAGATGTATTGCTAAGGATTTAGATACTACTAACACTATTATCGATCATAAAGAAGATCTTAATCAAGAAGAGCTAAATGCAATAGGTCATGAAGTTAGAAACCTTACTGAAGATATTAAAGGTATGACTAATGTACTATTGACTAACGAAAGAATTAATAGTCAAAGATGTATTGCTAAAGATCTAGATACTACTAACACTATTATCGATCATAAGAAGAATGAAGACTTTACTAAAGAGGAAATAGAAACTCTTGTAAACGAAGCCAAACAATTAGTAAATACTATTTTAGTTTCTGAAAGAAAAAATAGTCAAAGATGCATTGCTAAGGACTTAGACACTACTAAAACTATCATTGATCATGAAAATGATAAACAAGAATTTAATAATCAAGATTTAAAAAGCTTACTAAATGAACTTAAGGGTATTGTAAGTGAAATGTTAGTATCTGAAAGAATAAATAGCCAAAGATGCATTGCTAAAGATTTAGATACTACTAAAACTATTTTTGATCATAAAGAATAATTTTAATAAAATTCAAGATATCGTTTAAATTCATACTACTTATAAAATAATACTGAAGATAAAATCTTCAGTATTATTTTTATAAGTAGTATTTAACTATATTTCTATTTTATTTTCTTCATTTATTATTATACTATATAAATCTAATAATATCTTGTTATATAAAGGCAATGCTTCAAATTTACTAACTAATTTGTATATAATTTTTATATGCAAATCTACTACAAAAAGTGATAAATAGTGACTAATATGTATCTTTATTATTAATGATTTTGTCTATCTGTATTATCAATTTAGTATCTAGCTCATTATTGTTACCCATTTTGTAAATTATATCCCATACCTTATCTATAGAAATATTTTCTCTATAGGGCCTTTCTTCTGTTAAAGCTTGATATACATCACAAATAGACATTATACGTTCAAGAATTCCTATTTCATCTCCTTTTAGTTTTAAAGGATATCCGTTACCATTTAGTTTTTCATGGTGATTAGATGCATATTCAGTTATTTCTTCGAATCCATCTATCTGTTCTAGTATCCATCTAGTATAATAAGTGTGTTTATTAATCTCAAAGCGTTCTTCTGAAGTTAATTTTCCATTTTTTTCAATAATCTCATTGTTCACTACAAGTTTCCCTATATCATGTAGTAAAGCAGCTATATACATTTTGTTTATAATTTCGCTATCACAATTCATTTCTTTTGTGATTTTCTTTACTAGCTCTGCTATCCCAACTGAATGTCTATAAGTAAATTTACTTCTATTATCTATAATATTTGCCAAGGCTTTAGCAAAGTCAATAATCTCTTCATCAACTAAATCATAACCTTTTATTTCAACCTTTTTAGAAAGTATATTATCAAAATCTTTATTAAAATAGTCTAAAAGTATATACTCTTTTTCTATAATCATTTCAAATGCTTTAATTATTTCAGGATTAAAAATCTCAGAAATATTATTTAACCATTCTCTTATGTTAAGAAATAAATCGTAATCAAATTTCATTATATTACCAAATTTTTTATCAAATACATCTGCAAAACTTATAATCTGAGATGGTAATGGAATATCATCACCTTTCATTTTAAAAGGTCCGCTACCAGTATAATATTCATGATGATAATATATAAATTCTGCTAGTTCTTTTTTTAAAGGTAGATTTAATAGAATCTCTTTTCCTTTTATACAGTGCTTCTCTGTTATATAGGTATTACTAGCACCAATATCATGTAACAAGGCTGCATAATAAATATCCTCTATAATTTCAGTATTTATACATAGCTCTTTAGCAAGCATGTATGAAATATATGCAACATGTTTCGAATGCGATAGTTCTTTTTTCTCAGCAACGTCTAAAGCATAAGATAACCCTTCTATCAATGATCTTATGTTACTTTTCATATATTACGTCTCCCTTATTTCCAAATAATAGTATATTCATATATATTCCCCTATTATTTTTCAATAAACTTTTTTATTTTAATTACATATAAAGTTATCTAAGGATTCATTCGGTGGGATTATAGGGTATACATCATAATCTTTATCAATATCACATTGTATTATTATCGACCTTTTAACATTATAGTTTTTCAACGCAAATTTTACATCACTTAATTTATCTGCCTTATAACCATCTATTCCATATGCCTTTCCTAAAGCTATATAGTCAACATTTCTAATAATATCAGTATGTGAGTACCTTTCATTTGAAAATAGTTTTTGCCATTGTCTTACCATCCCAAGACTTCGATTGTTAAATAGTAATATTATTATTGATATATTGTAATTACTTAATGTAGCAAGTTCATTGCAATTCATTCTAAAGCTTCCATCTCCAGTTATAAGTACTACATTTTTATCATCATTTCCTATTTTTGCTCCAATCGCTGCCCCTAATCCAAAGCCCATTGTACCAAGTCCCCCAGAAGTGATAAAAGTTTTTCCTTTGTTGAAGTTCCAATACTTTGCTGCCCACATTTGATGTTGACCCACATCTGTTACAACAATATTTTCATTTCCCAATTCATAATTTACTAACTCTAAAATATTTTTAGGATGGAATTCATCATTTGCAATCTTTTCTTCTTCACCATAACTATCAATCTCTTCTTTCCATTTACAGTTGTTTTTTATTTCAACATTTTTTATTAATTGAACTAATACGTATGATAAGTCGTAATTAATACATATATCGGCACTTATATTTTTACTTATCTCTGAAGGATCTATATCTATATGAATAACTTTTGCTTTCTTAGCAAATTCAGAGCTTTTGCCTATTACTCGGTCACTAAATCTAGCCCCAATTGCTATAATTAAATCACTATTATTTAATGATAAATTACTTTTCTTACTTCCATGCATTCCAACCATACCAAGTGATAACTCACTAGTTCTATCTATGCTTCCAAGTCCCATAAGCGTATTTACAATAGGTGTATCAATTTTAAGTGCCAATTCTTCTAACAAACTATATCCACTAGAACTTTTAATTCCTCCTCCAGCATATATCACAGGTTTTTTTGACAAATTAATTAAATATATAGCTTTATTAACTAAATCATTAATTGATAATTCATAATCACTTTTTCTAAATTTTTCATTTTCAATATATAATTTTCCAATTTCATATGATTCATAATCATCAATATTATAGTTTATTTTTTTTGTAAATAAATCTTTTGGTATATCTATTAATACAGGACCTTTTCTTCCCGTATTTGCAACTTTAAATGCTTCTCTAATTACTTTTGGAATTTGTTCTACCTCCCTAATCAAGTAATTATGCTTTGTAATTGATAAAGTTGCCCCAGTGATATCTATCTCTTGAAAAGAATCTTTTCCTAACAATGTTGTTGGAACCTGCCCTGTTATTATAATAAGTGGAGTAGAATCCATATATGCAGTCGCTATACCTGTAATTGCGTTTGTTGCACCTGGTCCAGATGTAGTAATGCATACACCTACTTTACCAGTACTCCTTGCATATCCATCAGCTCCATGAACCAAACCTTGCTCATGAGATGTTCTTATATGTTTAAAATCATCTTTATAATCATATAACGCATCATATAATGGAATAACTGCACCTCCAGGGTATCCAAATATTGTATCAACTTTTTCTTTCTTTAGACATTCTAATAATAGTCTTGCCCCATCCATTATTACACCTCTTCTCTTCGAAATATTAATTACACACTGCACCTTTTGACGCACTACTAACTAGCTTTGAATATTTCTTCAAGTATCCTTTTATTTCTTGATTCTTAACTATAAGGTTATTTTTCCTTTCTTCTATAATTTTGTCCTCTACTAAAAGATCTAAAATTCCATTTTCCAAATCTACTTTTATTAAGTCATTTTCCTCTACCAGAGCTATAGGGCCACCTGATGCTGCTTCTGGAGAAACGTGACCTATACAAAAACCTCTTGTACCTCCAGAAAACCTTCCATCAGTTACTAAGCATACACTACTATCTTGACCCATTCCAGATAATGCTGCAGTAGGCGTTAGCATTTCCCTCATGCCTGGCCCCCCTTTAGGCCCTTCATATCTTATTACCACCACTGAGTTATCTTTTATTTCACTGTTTAAAATAGCTTTTACTGCTTCATCTTCCCCGTCAAATACCCTTGCATTTCCAATAAATTTCCTAACATTATCACAAAGTGCAGATTTTTTTATTACAGCTCCATCTGGGGCAAGACTTCCTCTTAGTACTTTTATACCTCCTTTTTCAGAATACGGATTTTCAATTTTTCTAATTATTTTTTCATTTAAATTGGGTGTTAATAAATCTTTTACTTTATCTGTTGTACAAGTTATTAATTCCGTATTTATTAAATTATCTTTAGATAGTTCTTTCATTACTGCATATACGCCTCCAGCATGATATAAATCTTGTATATAATGGTCTCCTGATGGCCTCAACTTACATAGGTTTGGTGTAGTTTCACTTATATTATTTATTTTATCTAAATTAATCTCTACCCCTGCTTCATTAGCTATTGCAGTTAAATGTAATACTGTATTTGTAGAACAACCTAGAGCCATATCTACAGCAAGTGCATTATTAAAACTTGATTCATTCATTACATCGCATGCCTTAATATCTTTATTTACCAACTCCATAATTTTCATCCCTGTTTTTTTCGCTAGTCTTTTCCTTTCTGAATATACAGCTGGTATTGTAGCATTACCTGGAAGTGCCATACCAAGTGCTTCTGTCATGCAATTCATTGAGTTAGCTGTAAACATTCCTGCACAAGAACCACATGTCGGACATGCTTTTTCTTCTAGTTCATATAAATCAACTATATTCATAGATTTGTTAGCTACTTTACCAACTGCTTCAAATACGCTTATTAAATCTGCACTATTACCTTTATAATTCCCCGGAAGCATCGGTCCTCCACTTACTATAATACTTGAAATATTTAGTCTTGCAGCTGCCATTAACATTCCAGGTACAACCTTATCACAACTTGGAATTAATACTAGCCCATCTAATCCATGTGCCTTTACCATTATTTCTACACTGTCTGCTATTATCTCTCGACTTACTAATGAATATTTCATTCCTTCATGATTCATTGCTATTCCATCGCATACTGCTATAGAAGGAAATTCTAGGGGAGTACCTCCCCCCATTAGTACTCCTTTTTTAACAGATTCTGAAATTTCTCTTAAATGTGTATGCCCTGGAACTATTTCATTAAAAGAGTTTACTACTCCTATTAATGGTTTTTCTAGTTCTTCATCTATTAGCCCACCTGCTTTAAATAAAGCTCTATGTGGTGATTTAATGTACCCCAACTTCACATTGTTGCTGTTCATTATTTAGTCCCTCCTTATCATTATTTAAAAAAGACATCATAGATCTAAGGTTTCTCCCCACTTGAGCCATTGGCATAGCAAATTCTAACTCCCTCATCTTTAAGAATTTCTCGCATCCATTTTCATTTTCTGTAATCCATTCTTTTGCAAATTTTCCATTTTGTATATCTATTAATACAGCTTTCATATTTTTTCTTACTTCATCTGTTATAATTCTTTTTCCAGATATATAATCACCGTATTCCGCAGTGTCACTTATGCTATATCTCATTCTTTCAAAACCACCTTCATATAGTAAGTCAACAACAAGCTTCATTTCATGCAAGCATTCAAAATACGCTACTTCTTTTTGGTATCCTGATTCTACTAGGATTTCATAACCTGATTTTATTAGTTCATTCACTCCTCCGCATAATACTGCCTGCTCTCCAAATAAATCTGTTTCTGTTTCTTCTTTAAATGTAGTTTCTAATACACCTGCTCTTGTTGCTCCTATTCCCTTTGCATAGGCAAGTACTGTATCCAAAGCATTACCAGTATAATCTTTATAAACTGCAAATAAAGCTGGTACACCACTATTTTTTGTAAATACTTCTCTAACTAAATGTCCAGGTCCCTTTGGTGCAACCATTACTACATCAACAAACTCAGGTGGATCTATTTGGCTATAGTGTATATTGAATCCATGAGCAAATGCTAAAGTTTGCCCTTCTCTTAAATTCTCTTTTATATTTTCTTTATATACTTTTTCTTGAGTAGTATCTGGCATTAGAAGCATTAAAATATCACTTTCTTTAACTGCCTCAGTAACACCCAGTACCTTAAATCCTTCATTTTCAGCTTTTGCTTTAGATTTGCTGCCTTCATAAAGTCCCACTACCACTTCTACCCCACTATCTCTTAGATTTTGTGCATGAGCATGACCTTGACTTCCATAGCCTAATACTGCAACCTTTTTATTATTTAACACATTTAAATTAACATCTTGATCATAATACATCTTTTTCATAATAATCCCCCTTTTTAATAATAAATTTTAATAGATAATAATATTTATTTTCATTATTGTATGAAAATAATATCTTAATTGACCATCACTTCTATAACATCATGAAGTTTGCTCAAATAATTAATAACAATATCTATAGACATCTTATCCTCATCAACTAGTATTTTAATACCTGTGTTTTCTTTTGAATCAGTTGTCATACTTATATATCTAATATCAATTTCTTTTCTCCTTAATAAAAGTGCTACTCTTAAAAAAGAATCAATCCCTTGATTTAATTTTGCTGTTACAACCTTATCCACCATACCACCTCTTTTATAAATAATAATTAATTTTAAAAATAAAAAAACTTCCGTCTTTACAAGCATAATACTATTGCTTATAAGGACGAAAGTAATATTTCGCGGTACCACCTTACTTGTAGCTAAAATATAGCTACCTCTCTTTAATCGGGTCAAATTTAACCTTAGCCATATAACGTTGGCATACGTCTACATTTACTATATATTTCAATGTAGAAGCTTAGGAGTGATCATTATATACTATATGTAATCCAACTCTCAGCACACGTTGGTTCTCTGTAATTAACAAAATTAGTATTTTTGTCTCCGTCATTGCTTTTTTATATTATTATTAATACAAATTATATTTATTAACTGCCAATATGTCAATTGTATTTTTTAATTTTTATAAATATTTTTAATTTTCTTTTATTTAATTCTAATTTCCTTATACTTATAAACTCTTTGTATCAAATTATATCTATTATTAATTTATTATAATAAAAAAGAGCCTTTACTTAGTAAAGGCTCTTTAAATACTATGCTATATTAATATTTCCTGATTTTATAACTCTTTCAGCTATATTTACTGAATGGTCTGATATTCTTTCTAAGTTTCCTATTATATCTAAGTAAACTACACCATTATCTATTGTGCATAAGTTATCATTTAATCTTCTTAAGTGGCTTTGACGACATGCTTTTTCCATCATATCAACTTGCTCTTCCATCTTAATTACCTTGCATGCTAAATCAATATCTCCAGTTTCCATAGCTTTAAGCGCACAAGTATAAGTATCTACAACTTTGTTATACATTTGAACTAATTCTTCAGTTCCTTCTTTAGATAAAGTTAAGTTTTTCTCTAATATATCTTCAGCTAACTCTGCTATATTTTCAGCATGGTCACCAATTCTTTCTATATCATTTACTATATTAAATAATTCATCAACACTTTCTCTTGATTCATCATTCAAAGAAGTCTTAGAAAGTTTTAATAAGTAATTTAATATTTCTTTTTGTAATTCATTTACTACTTTTTCAAAAGCAAATGATTTTTTAATCTTTTCAGGTGATTCCTCTAATATACCATCCATTGAGTTAACAAGAGCTTCTTTTGCCTTATCACCCATTCTTATTGTTTCTTTAACAGTATTTGATAAAGCTATAGATGGTGTTTCCATCATTCTTTCATCTAAGAATTTAACTGCTTTGCTATTTTTTGCATCTTCTTCATTCTCTGGAACTAGTTTCATAGTAAGCTTAACTATTAACTTAGAGAAAGGAAGTAATAAAATAACGTTAACTATATTGAATAATGTATGTGAATTCGCTATTTGTCTACTTACATCGTTTGGATTTAAATGTGTAACTACCGCTGTTATTGGCTTTGTTAGTATTAACATGAATACCAGGGTACCAATAATATTGAAGATCAAATGCATTGTTGCTGCTCTTCTAGCATTTTTACTAGCACCTATACTAGATATTAATGAAGTAACACAAGTACCTATGTTTTCTCCATATAGTATTGGTAATGCAGCACCTAAACTTATTGCACCAGTTGATGAAACTGCAAGTAACATCCCCATTGATGCACTTGAACTTTGTACTACTGCTGTTATACCAAACCCTAATAAAACACCTAATATTGGATTTTGACCTAAAGTACTTAATGCAACAGTAAATCCTTCAAATTCAGTTAGAGGCTTAACTGCCGCCTTCATAAAGTCCATACCAGTGAATAATATACCAAATCCTATTAATATTTCTGCTATATTTTTTGTTTTTGGCTTACTTGAGAATAAGTAAAGAACTATACCAATCCCTAAAGATACTGGTGCAAGTCCTACTAAGTCAAGTGATACTAATTGAGCTGTAATAGTTGTACCTATATTCGCCCCCATTATTACACCTATTGCTTGAGGTAATGTCATTATACCTGCGTTAACAAAACCAACTACCATTACTGTAGTTGCACTACTACTTTGTATTATTGCTGTAACAAGAGCCCCTACTAAAACCCCCATTAGTACATTACTAGTTAAAAGTTCGATTATTTTCTTTAATTTAGTTCCTGCTGATTTTTGAAGACCATCTCCCATAAGGTTCATACCATATAAGAAAAGACCCAAACCACCCATTAAGTTAATTGCGATTTCCAATTTTTCTCCTCCTTAAAAAACAAGCGTCTATGTATTTTTCATTTATTATTACGATATTTATTTTAACAAATATATTGTCGAAGAATGTTAAGCCAATGTTAAAATAATTAATTTTGTGTTAAGAGAATGTTAAATATATTAACTTTATATTACATTTGTTTATTTTTCATTAAGATTTTGTAAATTATTTATTAAATCTAAGCACTTTTGTTAAATAAAATATACCCTTTTTAACATATTATAGTAGTATTAAGAATAGGTAAAAAGTTGTTAAACCTTATAAACTAATATAATTTAATAGTATTACGATAATGCTTTTCCATAAAAAAGAGTGGAAATCTTCCACCCTTTTAGATTTTATTATTATATTTTAATAATAGATTTATTTTTTTAATTATTAATGTTTTTATTTATAAAATCATTAACAGTAGTCCAATATAATTCAGCGTTTACAGATGATGCTTTTGCATGCCCTGCACCTTTAATAGTTAGCATTTCTTTTTCTGAAGATGTGGCGTTATATAATTCTTCCATCATAAAGTATGGAACAAAATCATCTTCATCTCCATGTATATATAATATTGGTGTTTTAGATTTCTTA
Source organism: Romboutsia sp. LXY-2 (assembly GCF_056171995.1). NCBI lineage: Bacteria > Bacillati > Bacillota > Clostridia > Peptostreptococcales > Peptostreptococcaceae > Romboutsia > Romboutsia sp. LXY-2. The sequence goes on from NZ_JBKFGI010000004.1 coordinate 302,928, forward strand.
ACTTGCTCTATACCCGAAGCTTCCTTTATAGAGTAACCTGCTCTTATTTGACCAACTAAACTTGATACATGCATTATAGGAAACTCTCCCAAATCAAACAAGTCTTTTAATTGATAAGAAAACTGATTCCAAACAGATGTATATCCACAGTCAGCTATTATTACTTTAACATTTGAAGGTAATTCTTCTCCTGATACCATGGTTACTGTTGCAGCACCCATTGATATACCATGAAGTATTATTTTTGCATCTTTGTCTTCTTTTAATATATAATTTATCCAATCTATAATATCTAGTCTATCATCCCATCCCATACCTATATAATCACCTTCACTTTTACCATGTGATCTTAGGTCAGGTATTAGTACATTATAACCCATTTCATAGAAATATTTAGCATAAGTACTTACATTTATAGCTTCACTAGTGTAACCATGAACAGATATTACCCAAGTATTACTTTTATTTTCATTTAATATTTTATACGAGTGAAGTTTTAGATTATCTCTCGATGTTATATATTGTTCTGTAGTATTAGCTTCATTTAATAACCATTCTATATCTTCATCTAGAACTTCTCCACTGGTTTCTTCTTGTTCTTCTTCTGTTCCAAATATTATATCTTTTGAAGTGTTTGGATTTAAAGCTAAGTTATAAAAGTAGTTCCCGACGAATCCTAAACCCCCTAGTATAGCTATTAATAAAGTTATAAAAATAATTACAATAATTTTCTTCTTTTTCATTCTCAATCTCCTATGTTGATTTAAATTAGCGTACAACTATAGAGTAATATACATTATATAAATTATTTTTACAATACTAATTTTTACAAAACAAATATTTTCATCATCAAAATAATATATTCATTTTTTATGAAAGTGCTTTCAATACTTCTCTTCTCTTTGAGTGTTTATAGCTTCTTACCATAAATTCATAAAATTCTTCATCTTTAAATTCATTATGAAAACCATGGTAAGTTAATGGTACGTTATTATATACTGAGCCTTTTGCTACAATTACGTATGCTCCTGATGTAATTTCATTATCATTAATACTTGAATCTTGTATGTTGTCAGTCTCTAGTCTAAAGTAAGCCCACTCACAATCCTCACTTATTGAATAAAATGTTAATTTTTTTGGTTTTACTACCTCATAACCATCACTTGATAATAAATTTATACAGTACATTTCTTCTGAAAGTATTGCGCCTTGTAGATCTATACCTCCTCCATAGGGTAACATCATGTGATTTAAAAATTCTTTACTAAGGATATTTAGTATTAGTAATATATCTCTTAAATTTGTCCATTCATGCTTATCTGGTATAGAATCAGGAAATATTTCTCTTATTGCATCTTTCCAATTTATCAAATTGTTCAGTCTAGGTTCATTTTTTATATTCATAATAATCCCCCTCCCATTCTATGTAAATCACAATTATTACAAATCATTTCCAAGAACTAACGTTCTATTTTTATAGTACCATAGAATTTTTTACTTGTCCACACATCGAAGAACTTTTGTTCTATTATATGCTAACTTGTTTCAAACTTAAACTATCCTATATATGCTACTTATGTTAAACAAAAGCAAAAGAGTGATTTATTAACCAAAATCACTCTTTAATATTAGAAATATTTTAATGTTTATAAAACAGTATTTTCTCAACTCAGTACTTAATAGTATAGTTTTAGATTAATCTATTTACTTGGACTAGTTTCTTCTTCAAGTTCTTTTAAATATTTCATTGCCTCATCTTGATTATTTTTACACATTTCTTCACAAGGTTGTAGCTCTCCACAAACCTTAGGCCTTCTAGGATCTTTAAATATTTTGCACATATTATTTTCATCTAGTTGTATACACCTTACACCTGCTGGTTTTCCTTTTTTCATACCAGGGATTGGTGAGGATATAGATGGAGCAATACAACACGCGCCACAGTTATGTCTACATTCCATTCTTGTATCTCCTTAAGTAATTTGATTTTAATATTATAACATAGTTGTGTATTACTATATAGCTTATTAAAATATGATATATTAAATATGTATAGAGCTATTATCTATGCTTTATGAACAAGTTATTATTTTTACTCTTTATTTATTGAACTTATAAATTAGTCTATTACATGCATCTTGTTTTATTCTTTTGTCTAATTTAGTACGTGTATCTTCATCTATAAAATTATTTTTAGTCCAAAAGTTTCTCGCTTTTTGATCTATTGGATGAAGTAATACAAGTTCAAGACTTTCTATAGCATTTAAAAATTCTAATAACGCTTTTACTATTTTGCTTCCTCTACCTCTTCCTTGCGGTTCCACTGTCATCCATTGTATGTATGCATATACCAAATTGCTTCGATTATATTTTTCTTCTGTATACATATTTCTATTTATGCCTTTAAAGATATCTTTTTCTGTGTTGTAATATTTCTTATCTGGATAATATAATCTAAAATCTAAATGAAAATATTTATTTTTATGTTTCCTATTTTGATTTATAACTGTATAATAACCTACTTCCCTTGACCCATAACAGATGAAATTTGCGTCTATTCTTAATATTTTTTTTACTTCTCTATTTAAGTTATCACATATATTTCTTATTGTTTCTTCATCACTATTACCAATAAGTAATTTAATTCTGGTTTCATACAAAACATAATCACCTCTATAAATGTATATGTATTATGAAACTACTAATTAACTTATTAAAACAATGATTTCTTATTTTAATCTATTTATAAGTTAGTAAGTATAATACCCCTAAAAAATAAATTAGGGGTATTGTTATCGTCTATTTTTTATCTAATAATTTCTAAGCTTTTCTTTCTTTATCAAGTACTTCAAAGAACTTATCAGATTCTTCTTTTACTTCTTTTCTTAGTTTGATTACTCCAATCATATTAGTAATAATTACACCTGCTAAAGTAAAGTCTAGCAATACAATAATTTGATCCAAATTAAATACAGCACCTACTATTATAAATAATAAATAAACTATTCTTGCTAACTTTCCAGCTTTAACCCCAAACAAATATTGTGCTTGCTTTTCTCCATAGAATATTAATACTATTATAGTTGAAAGAACAAACATAAGCATACATAGTGTTAAGAATGTGCCACCAAAGAAATTACCTAAAGTACTTTGTATTGCTAGTGCAGGCATTGAGGCAGCTTGACTTGATCCTACCTCTGACCACATTCCTGTAGTTAAAACTAAGAATGCTGATACACTACAAATTAATAAAGTATCTACTATTATTTCAAATATACCCCACAATCCTTGTCTAGCTGGGTAATCTGTTACTGCTGCTGAGTGTGCTATTGTTGATGTACCCATACCGGCTTCGTTAGAATAAGCACCTCTTGATGCACCAGCTTTTATTGTAGCTGCTACTGCAGAACCTGCAAATCCACCAAATGCCGCTGTTGGAGTGAATGCACCTTGAATTATTAGTGCAAATGCATGTGGTATCTCTGTAAAATTAATTAGTACAACTATTAATGCTATACAGAAATATGCCATTGCCATAATCGGAACCATTTTTTCAGTAACTTTACCAATTCTTTTTATTCCGCCATATACTACTGCAGCTACAATTACTATTAATGCTATTGCACTTACTAATACAGGTATATTTATTGTACTTGCTGTTTGAATAGCTGAAGCTGCTTGAGTTGCTATAGATGGTGCAATTTCAATCATTAAGAAGAAAGCAAATAAGCTACCTAAAATAGGCATCTTTGCTCCATTTTTAAGATAATACATTGGTCCTCCAACATACTCTCCCTCTTCATTTTTTATTCTATATTTAATACCTAATATAATTTCAGAGTATTTTAAAGCACATCCAAGTAAAGCTATTAACCACATCCAAAACACTGCACCAGGTCCTCCTGTTGCTATTGCTATTGGAACCCCAACAATATTTGCTGCTCCTATTGTTGAAGCTAGAGCTGAAGTTGCTGCTTGAAAAGGTGTAATTGTACCTGAACCATTACTTTTCTTCATAATCTTACCAAAAGTTTCTCTAACTATTGTTGGGAATTTTGTAAATTGGAAAAATCTCAATGTAATAGTCATTATGATTCCTCCACCTACAAGTATTACAAGAACAGGATACATCCAAAGCCAGTTTGTTACTTTAGTAAATAAATCAAACATAATAATACCTCCATTTTATAGTTATGAATATTAAGTATCTGTAACTAGCCTTTAAGTAAATTTGTTATTGTCCTATAAACAAGTTGTGGTGCAACAGTAAATGAATATTCCTTTTCAATTCTTTCTGTAAATTTATGAGCATCTTTTCCAAAGCTTCCTATATCTAATACTGGGAGATTAAGTTTTTGCATATCTTCTAATGGTAATTTATACTTTGTTCCAAAGCCAGGCATGTTGTTTTTAAGAGCAGATATTACATTAGGATCTTTTGGCGCAGATCCGTAGCTTAAATCACTAATATATGGGAAAAACTTTTTGTATACAAGCTTATATTTACTTTCAGTACTATTTACTGCATCTGCAACTGCATCAAGTAGAGCTTTTTCTTTTTCTTCTTTTCCTTCTACATATATGTGTGGATAATATGGTGGTGTGAAATATACAATAACGACTGGATTTTTATTGGACCATAGTTTATGAAGCTCCTCTACCATTTTTAATGAAAAATCTCTTTGGTTTATATCACTTTCTTTAAGCATTTCCTCTTCAAATTGTCTCATATGAGTATCTACAGAATCTCCCATTTCAAACCTTACTTCTTCTAAAAGTTCATCATAAGTTAATACTTTAGCTTTCCATGGTAGTTCTGTAAATTCTCTTTTTGCAATTCTTGTGAAATTTTCATACTGGTTATTTAAGTTATCTATAGCTTTTTTAAAAGCCTCATATGCAGCATTTTTCATTTTTAATAATACTTCATCTGGTGTAGAACAGTGAGTTGCGTAATTGAAGAATAGAGTTGTAGTCTTTGCTATTTGAGCTGAGTATTCTGGTTTTAAATCTCTTTGTTTTAGTGTAATTGGGGGGAGAGTTACTTCACCTTCCGCTATATCACAAAAATCTGTATTTAAATTGATTCTACTAGTAATTTCTGAAGCTATTTGATTTGGATCTATCCCTTTAAAGGATTCTCCTACATGTGTTTCCTTTCCGACAACATAAAAAGATGGCATAAGTTTACCTACTGTTCCTATATAAACATATTTATTTTCATCACCCTCATATTCACATGTCATATAGTCAGTATCTAGTAGGGCTAAGTATTCAAAGTTTTCTTCTTCTTTAATTTTTGTAAGAACTGGTATGCAAGATAACATCCCTCCTGAGTTTCCTTCTTCATCACATACTCCACAAAAGATTATATTCCCCTCAAAATCATTAAGATTTTTAGATATTTTTTCCATAATGGCTATTATTATTGCATCTCCTGTTTTCATATCAAATAGCCCTCTACCAAATAAGTAATCTCCTGATTCAAGATCTTTTCTTACTTCTTCAGGTAGTTCTATATCTTTTAGCTTCTCTGTTACTTCATATGGTTTATTTGCATAGTCAGAAAGATTTCCATAATCAGAAATACCAACAGTATCAGTATGTCCAATTAATATAACTGTTCTTTTACTATTTCCTTTTTTACCTCTTAAAATTGCCATCACTGATTTTCGACCTAAAGTATCCTCCGGCACATCAATAAATTTTAAATCTCTTGGGTTTTCTTTGTAGTAGTCCATCTCAGAAAAAATCTCATAGATTTTGTTAACCGAATCTAACTCTCCATAAGTATCTACAACACTTAGCTCATTTGTAAGTTGAATAGCAATCTCTTCAATTCTTTTGGCAATATCCATTTTACTCACATTCCTCCTTGAAAAATTAATTAATACAGTACATATATATTTGATATATAATTTTTTTATTCGTTGAATAGTTAGAAAATTCATTATTTTCCCATTATATTTTCATGTGATAATGATAGTGATAAGGTTTCTCTTATTTTTCTCTTAATCTAGCAGGTCATAGATAATTATTTTTTTAGCATCCTATCAGGGATTATATACAGTAGGTTTATTCCTGAAAGTTAATCTTAATTTATGGAACAGGATTATTATACATATAAAAACAGAAAATAAAAGGTTGCAGCACGCATAAGAAATAATTTGAATGAAGCAATATATAAAAGAAAAAAATTGCAAAGATCATTATAACAAGAAGTACTAAAGAAAATTATTTTGTATCCGTAAGTATATATCAATAACATTTATTAAGGGGTAGGGCGAAATTATGAAAAGTATAAAAATTAAAATTTTAGTAATGGTTGGTGGAGTTGCAATTTTAGCAATGATCCTCTCAGCCGGCCTTGTTATTGGCAATACGGAGAAGAGTATTACAAAAAACCAAGAAAGTATTTCAGAATTGACATCAGCTAAGTTGGTGGTTACAATTGATGAATATTTTACAGAATACAAAACTATGGCAATTCAAATGGCAAGTAATACATCAGTAAGAAAGGTATTATCCGAAGCGACAAGGGATAATTATAAAGAGAAAACCTCATACGAGGACACTTATAAATATTTAGGATATGTTGCCGATAGAGATTCACAAATATCAACAGCCTATGTATGTTCAGCAAATGAAAACTTAGGATTCGATGGTAAATCTTGGTTTTCTGACTTAGATTACGATTTAAAATCAAAAGGATACTGGTTTTCAAATTCAGAAGATATAGATCGAGGGTATATTATTTCAGAACCGTATCAAGATGTTAATACCGGAAATATGGTTATTGCAATTTCTGCACCAGTATATGATCTTAATGGTAAAAATATCATCGGAATTGCTGCTGTAGATGTTTCAATTAATGATTTAAGCAACAATATTGTGACAATGAAAACTGATTTTGGTGATGAAAGTTATAATATGCTTATTTCTAATACAGATAAAGTTTTAGCAAGTAAAGATAGCGATAGAGTACTTAAAAGTATTAGTGAAATAGGATTTGATAATAAGATACTTAATGAAATAGAAAATCCTACTGGCAAAGTTATAAAATATGATGATAACGGTGAAATACGTTATGGAATTGTAGGTCAAATAAGAGATGCTGGATGGAAAACTCTTGTAAGTATTAGTGAAGATAGCTATTTGTCACTAATAAAACAAAGTAAACGTCAACTATTAACTATATATATAGTAGCAACAATTGCTCTGATTGGTGTAATTTTGATAGTTACAAGGAGTATAGTTTCTCCAATTAAAAAGCTTATGATAGCTACAGAGGATTTAGCGCAAGGCAAACTTAATACAGAGATAGATGTAAAAAATAAAGATGAAATAGGTAGATTGGCCAAGTCCATGGAGAAACTTGTATCAAGATTAAATGAATATATTGTTTATATAGATGAAATATCAGAATCATTAGATAGATTCTCAACAGGGGATTTAAATATAGATTTAAAACAGTCTTATGATGGTGAGTTTGCTAAGATAAAGGATTCTTTATTACAGCTTTCAAATATATTTAAAGTAACAATAGGTCAAATTGTTGAAACATCAGAAAATACTGCACTTGGAGCAAGGGAAATTGCAAATGCTGCACAAGTACTTGCTGAAGGATCCGTAGAACAAGCTAGTACGATAGAGGAGCTTACATCTACAGTAGATGACTTATCTGATAGAGTATCAACAAATGCTGAACATGCATTGAATGCATCTGTTCAAATAAAATCTGTGGGAGAACTTTCAAAAGAAAGTAACCACCAAATGAAAGAAATGATGGTGGCAATCACTGAAATAAATCATAAATCATCAGAAATAGGAAAAGTAATAAAAGTAATAGATGATATTGCTTTTCAAACTAATATTCTAGCTTTAAATGCAGCTATAGAGGCTTCAAGAGCTGGTGAAGCAGGTAAAGGGTTCGCTGTTGTCGCTAACGAAGTAAGAACTCTTGCAATTAAGTCAGCATCTGCAGCTAAAGAAACAACGAATTTGATTGAAGAATCAATTAAAGCTGTAGAGAATGGTAATAATATAGCAGGTATGACATATGAAATGCTTACAAAAGTTATTCAAGGGGTTTCGCAATCAGTAAAATTAATAGATGGAATATCAGAAGCCTCACTTGATCAAGCTGAAGCTTTGAAACAAACACTAGAAGGTATCGAACAAATAAGTTATGTCGTACAAACGAATGCAGCAACAGCAGAAGAAAGTTCAGCAGCAAGTAAGGAACTATCAAACGAAGCACAAATCCTTCAAGAAGTTGCATCACAATTTAAAATTGAAAAAGTTGAAGCATTAGCTAGCTACAATTAAAAATAGATATCAAATTATTGACAGATAAAAATCAGCATCAGAGAACAAAGTGACATGTTTTGCTAGTTGCTCAGCTACTAAGAAAGGTCTATCTGATGAACAGTTATAAATTGTTCATCAGATAGACCTTTTTCTTGCTTAAATCATATTGTTTTTATAACTTCGTATTTACAATAAATACAATATTATTAATGAATAAAACAAAGTTAAGAAATAAGGTGAATTTTATAAAATAAAAAATGACCTTTATAGGTCATTTTTCATTGCAATTTTCTTTTTTATTTTCGTCTTATATTTAAAATATCTTATTCATTACTAGTTTTTATTGTAGAATTTATTTAAACAATTCTAGTATTTCTTCATCTGATAAACTTTTTAGGCTACTTGAATCAGATAAATTTCCATCTATCATATCGTCAATAAGCTTTTTCTTACTTTCTTGTAGTTCCACTATTTTTTCTTCAATAGTTCCTTTTGCAATTAGCTTAATAACTTCAACTACTTCTTTTTGACCAAATCTATGAGCTCTATCACTAGCTTGATTTTCTACTGATGGATTCCACCATGGATCAAAATGAATCACTGTATTTGCTGAAGTCAAGTTAAGACCTGTTCCTCCTGCTTTTAAAGATATTAAAAAGACTTTCTTTTCCGTACCATTATTAAATTCATCCACAAGCTTAATTCTATCTAAAGCCTTAGTTTGACCATCTAAGTAACAATACTGTATTTTATTTCTGTCTAGCTTTTTACCAATATTCTTTAGAACACTTGTAAATTGTGAAAATACAAGTATTTTATTATTTATTTCAGTGTATTCCTTAATTATCTCTAAACAAGCATCAGTCTTAGCACTTTTCCCTTTATAATCATCAATAATTACACTTGGATCTAAGCAAAGTTGTCTTAACTTAGTTAAATAAGCAAAAATTGTAATCTTATCTTTAACTTCTTTTTTCTCTTTTAGCTTATTTTGTATATCATCAACATATACTCCATAAATTTTCTTTTGCTCTTTGCCTAACTCTACTAAATACTGCTTTTCAATTTTATCTGGTAATTCTTTAATTACTTGCCTCTTAGTTCTTCTTAGTATAAACGGCTTTATCATTCTTTTTAGATGTTCTGTATGCTCATTATATCTAATAAATATTGCACTAAACTTATTTATGTTGTACAAATACCCTGGCATGACAAAGTCAAATATAGACCATAGCTCTTGCAAGTTATTTTCTATTGGAGTACCTGTTAGTGCAAACTTAGTTTTTGCTTTTATTGATTTTACTGCATCAGTACTCATTGATGTAGGATTTTTAATATTTTGTGCCTCATCTATGATACAATAATCAAAATCAATTTTTTCATATTTATCTAAATCATTTCTTAAAGAGCCATAAGTAGTAAGTATAACATCATAATTTTCTAAGTTATCTATTACTTTTTCTCTTTCTCTTTTTGTCCCATGTGCTATTCCTATGTTTAAAGTTGGTGCAAACTTTTCAAATTCGCTTTTCCAGTTGTGAATTAAAGATGTTGGTGTTATTACTAAGCTATTTTTATTTTTTTTAGTTAGTAAAAAAGCTATAGTTTGAAGAGTTTTTCCAAGACCCATCTCATCGGCTAATATTCCACCAAAACCACAATAATCTATAGTTTCAAACCAGTTAAGCCCTTCTATTTGATAATCTCTCAAGCTTGCATTTAACTCTTTTGGTAATTCTATTTTGACATTATTTCTATTTTTAAACTTATCTACAATATCTTTTGCATTTTCTAGGCCTTCAATATAAGGTAATTTATTTTCAGTAAATAATTCATTAATATATATAGCTTTACTTGTATGAATATTCATGTTTTTATCATCTGGAGCTAAGCCTAAGCTTTCCATTAACTTAAACATTTCTTTTGTTTGAGCTTCCTCTAAATTTATAAAACTTCCATTTCCAAGTTTGTAATATCGTTTGTTTACTTTAAATGCCTCTATTATTTTTTTGTATTCTGATTCATCTACACCATCTATTTTAAAATTAAATTCTAAGTAATGATTTACTTCTTCACCTAGTCCTATTTTAATATTTGTAGAATTATAAATTTTCTTTTCCTTTAACTTATCGGAGTAATAAACTTCTCCAATATTTTTAAGTCTGTTTATTTCTCTTCCTAAAAAATCATAAAGTTGTGCTTCATTTCCTCTAAATGCATATTTATCGTTTATTTTATCAAAATAGTTAGAGTATAACCTATATATAGCTTCTTGTTCTTTTTCTTCATCTCTTATTACAAACTTACCATCTTCTTCTCCATCATAATCAAAAACTATTTTACAAACTATATTACTTCCTTCTAAATCGAAGTAGTATTTTACTATTAAATCTTTGCATATATTTTCTTCAATTTTTTTATCAACTTTTACAAAATCGCAAATGTTATTAAGTTTCGGAATTAAGTTTGATAATACTTCACTTGCTTCTTCTTTTGTAAAGTATACTTCTTCAAATTCAGTTAATACCTTATATATTTTGTTGTAGTACATTCCATTTTCATCATTTAGTAAAAAAATATCACCATCATAAAATAATACATCTCCTTTTTGAGATATTGGCACTGGTAACTTTTCTTCGCTTTTTAAAACTATTTCTCCATCCTTTAGATTTAAATCTAAGCTTATTGGTAAATTTCCTTTTATTATTCTTGGATTATAGTAAAGATTTCTAAATTTAAATTCAAAGTTTTTATATTGCAAGCTCTCCATTAGTCTTCTAACAGATGAACCTTTCGCATATAAATTTCTTCTTTCATTTGGAGTTGCAATATTTGGTAGTTCCATACCATATTCTTCTATAAAGTCTACTATTTTCTCATCTTCATCTCCAAAATAGTTGTTTAAAGGATTATACAAAAAGTCCATTCCATAAACTATATCTTTGTTATTTATCCTAGCATATGCAAATTCCCTTATATCTTTTAACACATACATTTTGTCTATCCCTATTTTAAAATCACAGGCTAAAGTATTATCTCCTACTAGCTCCATATTAATATGTAGATTTACTTTTTCCTTTGGATTACTTTTAAAGTAGTTTAGTAAATCTTTGTTTATATAATTTTTATTTCGTTTTACACTTTGTTTTGTTTTTACAATTGAAGTTGTATTTTTTAGGTTAATTATTATATCTGATTTTAATTTATTTACTACTTCCATAGTAACTGCAACTAAGTGCTTACATATTGCTAATTTACTTGTACTACTTCTTGTCATACAGTCATGGCAATCACACATTCCAGTTATTATCTTTTTATTCTCTAAATCTAATACAATAGTACAATTATATATCCTATTTTGAAATTCTGATTTCACTTGTCCATCTATAGTTAATATGTTGTTTTCCTTATTATATTTTACTTCTTCTACGTAACCGTCCTTGTAGTAAGAAGTACCTCTACTTAACCTGTTTTTATCCGTATTTTCTATTAGTATGTCATTTACTATTTTAAAGTCCACATTATCACCTTTTTCTATTTTGCTTATTAATGTCTTCTCATTAATTATATCTAGAATTTTACTTTTGTAAAACACTATTATCTTTTATATTTACACACGAACTTTTTATCTTTTTTCTAATAATATATATTAGTATGCAATTTTAGGGGGTAATAAATTTGAAATATATTAATACTGATAGAATTTTATCTAATGCAAAATTTTTAGATTCGTCAGATGTTTATAGTGCAATTAAAAGATGTAACTCAAGAATTTTAAATATTACTTATTGTAGCTTTAAAAAAAATAATGAATGTATCAATTCTGAAACCTTCACTATAGAAATTATAAAACTTCACCAAAACTGCGATTTTATAGAAGGTGTAATACTTAAAAATGGTAAGCCTTATAAAGATATAATATTAAAATCTACTTCCATTTTAAGTGTTGAGTGTGTAAAAACCTCTAATCATGATGAGAATATGTCTATTTACGATATTATTAAATATTGCGATGGATTAGTAAAGATAACCCAATGTACTAAATTCGAAAAAGGAAAATGTGTACAAAAAACCTCTTTTCCATTTTTAGTTCAATCTATTGATAAAAAAGATAAGACAATAAAAGGTTATAAAATAAGGGTTAGTCAGGCTCCTGAGTATATGATTATCTCTGATAATACAATATTAGATGTAGATTGCATTACTAAAAATAACACACCAAATTTTCCTTGGTGGATATTGCCCGTATTACTTAATACTGTTAAAAGAGAAATATAACTTATTCTTATTAATTAATAAAGACTGCAGGAATCTAAGAAAGATATCCTACAGTCTTTATTATGAGTAAATTATATATTTATTCAGATTCTATCAGATACTTCATGGTGTCCTTATCTAATGCACCTGGAACATACTGAGTTACATATCCTTCTTTATCTATTATAAAAGTAGTAGGGAATGCACTAATTCCATATCTATATGCTAATTCCCCGTAATAATCTAACACTACTGGGAAAGTATAACCTTCTGCGTTTAAAAATTCTTTAATATCTTCATCAGATCCTTCTTTACCTAAAAAAGGTGATGCTACGCCTAGTATTATTACATCTTCTTTATTTAGGCCATATTCTTTGTATATATCTTCAATATGAGGCATCTCTCCCCTACAAGGTGGGCACCATGTAGCCCAGAAGTTCAAGAATACTGTTTTTCCTTCATATTCACTAAGCCTATGTTCATTTCCATATTGATCATATAATGTAAAGTCTATAGATTTTATTCTATTATCTTCTACTGTATCTTCTTTATTAGTTTCTTCTTCTACTTTCTCTTCATTTTTTATAGGTGCCTTATCCTTACCATAAAACATGGCTCTTACTCCATCAAAGCCACTGTAAACCATAGACATACCTGCTATAATAAGAATAATCCCACCGACTTGTTTTATTTTATCCATATTAGATTTTATCTTATCTATACTTTTGTATAGCTTATTGTAAAATAATGATACTAATATAAATGGTAATATAAATCCTAGAGTATATACGCCTATTAATATGTACCCTGATACTTCATTACTAGAACTAGAAACCATAATTAACACTGATGCAAGTATGGGACCTATACACGGTGTCCATCCAAAGCTGAATGTAAATCCTAATAAAAAGGCTGACAATACATTCATATTTTTTACATTTAAACTGTATCTTTTTTCTCTATTTAAGAAAGAAGATTTGATTATATCTACATAGAATAATCCCATTATCACTATGATTATCCCACCTATAAAGCTTATTAAATCTTTATTGTTTGTAAAAAAGCTTGCCAGTAAATTTACTGAGCTTCCTAAAATAAAGAAAGTTGTTGATATCCCTAAGGTAAAGAATAATGTATTTTTAAATAGCGATGTGTTAATAAACCTACCTTTTTCTTCTCTTAGGCTTTCTACACTACTATTAGATAACATACTAAGGTATATAGGTAATATAGGTAGTATACAAGGTGATAAGAATGATAATAGCCCTTCTATAAATACTACAAATAAATTTATATTTTCCATCTTTACTCTCCTTTGTCTTTTTATTCTATTATATTCTAATATAGCCTTTATGCAATGTGACTTTATCACATTAGAAATTATATCTAATCCCACTTATATTTTTAATCTACTGCTTTTAACTTTGATTATTCAATTATAAAAAGCTACTTACTTATAGTAAGTAGCTTAATTAATATTATTTTTGTACATAAATTTAATTAATAGTACAAATGAGGTAACTACAATTACCATTAATATTAACATACTATTAATAATCCAGCTTGACAATCCAAGCATATAGGCAAAGGAAGTTAGAGCTAAAAATATTGTTGCAAGTCTTATTACACCAAATCGCAATAGCTTTTCTGGATTGTCTTTATGCTTTTGTATAAATATTTGTATTGAATCCACCGTTTGAAAGCTCGCTAATAATATTATAACTATTATAGAAAAGGTGACAATATTATTCATATAAATCTCCTTTTTAGTTATGATTTTTAACTTATTTCATTCTAGTAGATATATACTAATATTAATTTAGATTATTAAAAGTACTAAGCTTAGTATATGTATATTTCTTTCAATAATTTATATTAAATTTTACCTTTTTTAATTATTAAAAACTTTTAAGTTTATATAAATTTTAATAACCCCCATCTTTTAAAGACATGGTAATTTATTTTGCTATTTTATCAATTTTGTATTTTAAAATTAATTATATCTTATCTAATTTTTTGTTATATATAAACATGTAAAATGATGCTGAGAATATTATTATATATCCTAATATACTTAATTTATCTGGGAACACATTAAACATAACTATACTTATTATTGCTGAAAATATTATATTAGAGTAGTCAAAGATTGATATTTCTTTAGCTGGTGCATATTTATATGCCCATGTAATACCAAATTGTCCTACTGTAGCAAATAAACCCGCTAATATTAAGTATGAAAATTGAGTTATACTCATTGGCTCATATGTTAGTATCATTAGTGGAAGTAAAACTACTGATGAAAACAATGAAAAATAAAATACTACTGTCGCTCCGTGTTCACGCCCACCTAATACTCTTAAACAAGTGTATGCGCTTGCTGCAAATATCGCTCCACTTACTCCACCTAGTGCTGGTAATATATCTAAGTTAAGCTCTGGTTTTATAATAAATAGTGCTCCTGCAAAAGCTATTATAATTGCGATTATTTGATTAGTTTTAACTTTTTCTTTTAAGAATATTGCGGAAAAAATTATTACAAAGAAAGGACTTAATTTATTTAACATATTAGCATCAGATAAAACCAATTTATCTATAGCATAAAAATTAAGTATTATTCCAAGGGTACCAAATATTGATCTTAGATTTAATATTTTTCTATTTTCAACTTTACCAAAGAAGCTTTCCTTTGCTTTAATTACCATTATCAGTGCAACTGCACAAGATACTAAATTTCTAAAGAAAGTCTTTTGAAATGTTGGTAAATCACCACTCAGCTTTACAAATGCAGACATCATCGCAAATCCGAAGGCTGATATTATAATGCATATTATTCCTTTTGTTCTATCGCTCATTTTTTTTGTATTGTCCATATTTCCTCCTTATGTCTATGTATAATTATTTTAACAACTTATTTATTATATAAGATTTATACGTATATTAATATAAATTACCCATAATTTACTTATTTAAATATTTTTTATATTGTTAGTTATATTAAAAGAGCCTAACTATATTGCTAGGCTCTTTTAAATTATTATTATTTTTCATCATTATCATAAAATTTGTTAAAGTTATTATTTTCTTCAAGTTCTGTAGATTCTTTTCCAAAACTACGAAAGAAGTTTCTTTCAAATGCCCTCATCATTTCAAAGGTATCATCTTCTTTCTCCTTCTTATATTTTTCTTCATAGCCATCATCATATTCATCTTCGTATTGATCTATATATTCATCATCAAATATATTATGTTTATCTCTCTTTTTAATGTTTTTTGAAAAATAATTATTTTTTTTAGCTATGGCCTTATAAGATCTTCCCAAATTCATAGTTCCTTCTTCAGCATGCTGTTCATTATCTTTATAAGGTATCTCATCATTATTATTTTTAGATGCTCTAGCTTGAAGAACTTGCTTAATATTTTCCTCTAGCTCTTTTAGTGATTCTCTATCATTTGCATCTTTCACTACTTTATAAATCATCGCCCCTGTAACAGATACTATAGCTACTACACCTAAACCTAAAGAACTAAAAATCATCTAATTTCCCTCCCAAAACAAATTATTTATTAAAATTTCAATAATATCTAATTTATCTTATTTTTTTATTCCCCCCAATTTCTTTTCTTGTATCTTCAAAAGTATTATTTACTTTAACTTTAGGCCTTCTTAAATTATCTAGTCTCTTATTTCACTTAATTATATGTACATCTCTAAGAAAAAATGATTTAAATAAGTCTAAAATAATAATATAACAACAATATATTATTAGTCTTCTATTAAAATTTCTATTTGTGCCAATGCTTTAATTTCTCCGTTTTGATTGGCTCTTGTCATTATATAAATTTCATGAAAATCACCACTAACTTTTATATTATTATCTTTTATATATTTAAGCATAATATCATAATATTTTTTAGTGTCATAAAAAGTATCATCAAAATACATAGTCAAATAATCCCCTTTTTGAAAAGTTACTACCTTTTCATCTTTTTGAATTATGTTATCTGGATTTATCATAGTTTTAATATAAGTCAAATCACCTTTATTTATTAGATCAAAGAAGGAAGTTACAAATACAATTTGGTAGTTAAAACTATTATAATTATTTTCAATATCCACAAGGCTTTTTCGTAGATTTATCTCAAACTCTTGTGTATATCTACCAGAATATTCATACTTTATAAGCTTTCTTTCTTCATTATGTTTAATATACATTTGATTTAAACCTACTTTAAATGCATTTTTAATATCACTTTCTAAAGACTCTATACCTTTTTTTATACTTTCTAATTCATTTAGCTTCTCATTGACTATTTCCTTCTGATTTTCTAGTACTTTTACAATAGATTCTAATGAATCATAATCTTTCATTACTTCTTTTATTTCATCTATAGATAAACCTATAGCTTTACATTTTTTAATAATATCCATCTTCATAAAACTTTTTGCTGAATAATATCTATATCCTGTTTTTTCATTTATATAATCTGGACTTAAAAGATTTTGTCTATCGTAATGTCTTAATGTCTCAATAGTTATGTTATTAAGCTTAGACATTTCTCCTATCGAATAGTAGTTTTCCAATTTGCCACCCCTAACTTTTATTAAAATTTTACTTTATTATATAATAATCTACCTAAAAAAATATATACCGCTACTTAAAAATATTTTTCCTTCAAGTTATATTTTTGTACAAAAAGAGCCGCCTCTAAAGGCAGCCTTTTTATTAAGCAATTTCTAATTGCCCAACTGAGTCCATATTGTCTAATCTTTCTACTGATTTCATTGTAGCATTCTTTATATTTGCTATTAAGCTTATTGTAACAAATGTTAATGTTTCTGCTACTAAAGTTCCTGCCCATATTCCATCAGATCCAAATACTTTTGAAAGTATTATTAATGACAATGGTAAGAATATTACCGATCTAAATAAACATATTAAAGTTGATAATTTAGGAAGTTCTATAGCTTGATAATATACTATTGTTCCTATATTTAATCCAACTAAGAAATAACTTAAACTTGATAATTTAACTCCAAAGCTAGCAATTTCTAGAACTTGTGGATCACTCGTAAATATTGCTATTAAGTTTTGTCCAAATACATAACATATACCTACGAATACTGAAGTTACAACTACACATGCTACACAATTTATTTTATAGTATTTTAACACCTTTTCTGTATCTTTCTTACCAAAATTATAACTTATCAGTGGTTGTGCACCTAATGTTAATCCGAATAATACCATATAAATATTCGTTCCTATATAGTTTATTATACTATATGATGCTACACCTATTTCTCCCATTACTTTTACTAGTACCATATTGTGCACTAATACTATAAATGAAAAACTTATTTGTGATAAGAATGATGGGAATCCTATTTTTAATAAGTTATTTATTGTTTCAAGTTCTAACTTAACTTTACCAAATGATAAATAGCCTTTCTTCTTTATAAAATGTGGTAGTAATATAACTACTGTTAATATTTGACCTAATCCTGTAGCTATTGCTGCTCCTTTTATACCTAAACCAAAATTAAATATAAATATATAGTCAAGTATTACATTTGCTATTGCTCCTGCTATAGTGGATATCATAGCAAGTTTTGGTCTATTATCATTTCTCACAAAACTATTTAATACTACCCCAACTAAGTTAGGTATACAAAATAGTGCATAATATCTTAAGTAATCTACTGCTAATTCTTCAAGCGCAGGCGTTGCACCTAATAATTTTACTATTGTATCTGTGAATGCTACACATATTATACTTATAACAACACAAAGTATCATTAAAAATTTAGAAACTTGTCTAAATATATTTACAGCCTTATCTATATTTTTAGCACCTATATTTTTTGATACCAAAGCTCCTCCACCTACAGCCATCATGTTTGCTATTCCAACTAACATTACTGTAAATGGTAATACTATGTTAACAGCAGCAAGTGCGTTATCTCCTACTCCTTGTCCAACAAATATTCCATCGATTATTGTATATAATGCCGAAATCAGCATTGCAAGCGCAGATGGTATAGCATATTTAAAAAATTCTCTTGTCATATATTTCACCTCTTCATTATTATTCCATAACAAATTATAAACTCTTGTGTTGCACAAGAGTCAATACTTATTTTCGTTAAGTTATTAACTTTCAACTTAATTTTAAAACTAATTTCATCAAGTTTATATACATTGCTGAATCTTAAAGTAAATACCATCTTGCTACATAACAACTCACTTAGTTAGGAATGGCTATTATTATTTATCTTAATATAAGATTTTTTTGTAATATCAAGCAAAATTATGATAGAATTTGTATATACGACATTTAATAGGAGGGGATTAAAATTAATAGACAGTTAAAAAATACAATAAAATATTCATTTATGCTATTTATCTTTATACTAATAATGAAAGAATTTATAAACGTTATTAATTCTTTTGATAAAAGTTTATTCAACTTATATGCTCATGAATTATCTTCTTTAGAATTAATTATTATACTGTTATTAGGGATAATTTCATACATTCCATTAAGTTTTTATGATTTTATTCTGAAAAAAAGAGTCAATATAAATTTATGTAATAAGAAACTATATAAGTATTCATGGATTTCTAGCTCTATTGCAAGTGTAGCGGGAATGGGAGGAAGCACAGCAATTGCTTTGAAAAGTAATTTCTATGGTAAATATGTGAAAGATAAAAAATTACTTGTAAAAGAAATTTCTAAGATAGTAGCTTTAAATCTAACTGGGTTTTCTATTGTAAGTTTGATTTATTGCATTACTAGTTTTGATACACTTGTGCTAACTGATTGGGTAAGTATAATGACAGTAATAATAAGTCTTTATTTCCCTTTACTTTTAATATATTCAGTATATAAATACATTAAAGGTAATGATAGTGATAAAGTAGATATAAAAGATTCTTTTAAAATAATAATTATGTCTGGAATTGAATGGTTAACTACAATAATACTTATCTATTCTATAATTTTCATGTTAAATGCTAATGTTACATTTACACAATTCTTCCCAGTATTTATGTTATCAATAATAATTGCTATTGTAAGTATGTCTCCAAGCGGTCTAGGATCTTTTGATTTAACAATGATAGTTGGGTTACAAGCATTAAATGTTCCTGGTGAAAAAGTATTATTAGCAATATTCTTGTATAGATTTTCATATTATATAGTTCCACTTACAATTGGTCTATTACTTTACATTAATGAATTCTATATAAATATAGATGAAGATATAAAAGATATAATAACAACAATATTATCTAAATTAGCTCACATTAGTATTGTCTTAATTGTATTATTTTCTGGAAGTGTTTTATTATTGTCAGAGGCGATACCTGATATCGTAGGTAACATAGATGTTGTAAAAAATATATCATATTTATCAGTTACTTATATACCTAATAGTTTTACTATAATAGTAGGATTTTTATTAATAGTATTATCTAGGTTATTGATATATAAATCTAAATATGTATATAAAGCTACTCTTTTTATAATAGGAGTTTGGTGTTTTATAACATTCCTTCAAGGTACGGACTATCATCGTCTAATATATATAATGGTTGTAGGATGTTTAGTTTTAATTGGCAAAAAGCAATTTTATAGAAATAGCTTTGTAATGGGTTGGAGAATGTTTATTCAAGATATTGCAATATTACTATCTTTTCTACTATTGTATGTTTATACTTTCTACTCTAGTATAAAAGGTAGAATAACTAAAATAGCTTTTACAGATTATGAATTACGATTTACTAATGAATCTACCAGCGTAATGTATCTTTGTATAGCAGGATTTGTAATATCACTGTTATTCTTATTATTTATATACTATATTAATAGTAAAAATAAGTTCCCAAAGCTAACTTTAGATGAGTGTATCGACGATGTTGATACTATATTAGAAAGTTATGGAGGAACATCAATTAGTCACTTTATCTATTTAAATGATAAATATGTTTATATAAATAAAGATAAAGATGTATTCCTTCAATATCAAATCTACGCGAATAAAATATTTATTTTAGGAAATCCTGTAGGAAATAAAGATAAAATTTTTGATACAATACAAGATTTTTATGAATTGTCAAATATATATGGATATGTTTGTATATTCTGCGCTATAGATAAACAACTTTTACCATATCTTCATGAGACTGGATATCAATTCTTTAAACTAGGAGAAGAAGCTACAGTTAATTTACGTGAGTTTACTCTCGACGGTAGAAAAATGAAAAGCGTTAGAAATGCTATATCTAGAGTAAATAAAGAAAACTACAGTTTTGAGGTTATTCATCCACCTTTTGATAATAATTTCTTTAAAGATATAAAAAATATTTCTGATGAATGGCTAGGTGGCAGAAAAGAAAAAGGATTCTCAATAGGATTTTTCAATGAAGAATACCTAAGTAAAGATTCTATATGTATAGTAAAAGATTCTAATGGTAATATAAAAGGTTTTGCAAATATTATGCCTATGTATGATAATAACAAGACGTTATCAATAGATTTGATGAGATTTTCTAATCAAGCATGCAATGGTATAATGGACTTTATGTTTGTAAATTTATTTGAGTATGCAAAAGATAATGGATATTCTAAATTTAATATGGGTATGGTTCCTCTGTCTAACGTTGGGAGATCAAGATACGCATTTTTAAGTGAAAAAATAGCTGCTAAAGTTTATTCTCATGGGCATAGATTTTATTCTTTTAAAGGTTTGAAAAAGTTTAAAGAAAAGTACTGTGAATCTTGGGACGGAAGATATATGGCTTATAAAAAAAGAGCTTCTTTAGTAACAACTATGATCCAAGTAATAATTTTAATTTCAAGACCTTGTAATAAGCAAAATAGTTAACCATTATAATTGATTTTTTAAATAACAAATATACACAAACAATTAAAGGGGCTATCTCAATTAGAGATATGCCCCTTATCTATTATTAAAAATTTCATATAGTTACTTTAATACAAAAGTTCGCTTCTTTATGCTAAATACTTGATTCTGATACACTTTACATAATGTCTTTAGACATGTACATTACTTTTCTATATCCCATAAAATCTGTGACTCCTCTAAAGTCAAATACCTTCATAGTCTTATATCCAAGTTTCTCATATAATTTTATAGCATTTTCATTAGTATCTACCACATCTAATAGAATTTTATCAAAGTTATTATCAATAGAAAATTTAGTTGCACTATCGATAAGTAATGATGCTATACCTTTGCCTCTAGACTTTGTGTCGACCACTATTAAGTCTATATACATTTCATTGTATTTTAATGAATTTGATTTGTTTTCAAATTTATTAAGTAAGCCTCTCCATATCGCTCCAAAATAACCATAATAAGCTTTAAGAGATTCTATATTAAATTCCCTAAATTTATTTTTCCTATATTGGACACCTATGAAGCCGACTACTCGATCATTTTCTATAGCATATATTCCATTTTTATAGTTTATGCAACCTTTAAGTACTGCTATCCCTTTTTCAACGTTCTTTTCAAAAATCCAGTAATTAGATAGTTTTTTGTAAAAACCTTGATATATTAGTTTACAAACTTGTTCTTTTTGAATATCTGTTAGATCTTTCGTTATTGTTATGTTTTTAATATTATTTTTATGTTTATTCATAAATTCCATCCCATTGTTTCGTTAGTCGTTGAATTTTATCTTTTGTTATTACTTTTTATTTCTTTCATTATTATAACCTATAAAATTATAATTTAAAACACACAGAATCAATTGGAGAAAAATTAGCATCTAAAATTTAAGCTCCTATATAAACATACTGCGTACTATTTTAGAATAATTCTTTTTAGAAAAGATGTATTACTTGAAATATTACATATTTTATAAATATATACAGTAGTATACAGATTTAGCTATAACAAGTAGAGAATGAAATCAATTTAAAAATATTTTTCCTTCCTATAATATTTTTAACTCTCTATTTAAATTTTTTGCACATTTTCAAGGTTATATACTATGTCTTATCATAATATATAGAATTAGATTGCACTAACTATTTATAATATCTTTAATAAATGGTTTTATTAACTTTTCACCTACTGAAACTGTAAATTCTTTAAGATATATGTTTTTACTTTCTTCTTTTAATCTTTTTATCTTTAGACTTTCTGCCAAAATAAGTTTTTCTCTAGCAATCTCATAGGATTCTTTTGACGTAAAAGAGTTTATTGCATGAATTCCAGCTTCTCCAATAGCTTTATATGCATTTAAGAAAACTTCTATTTCTGCCAAAAGCTTTTTATTTTTTATATTTTTCTTTATAATATTACTATCTGATACTATAGTCTCAAATTCTTTTAATATATCATTTGCAATATGTTTATACTCTTCATTATTTCTAATTGCATTTTTATATCTTTCTATTTTTTCTTTTAAATACCAGGATTCATCAAATTCAAAATTACCACTAGCTCCGCCATCTTCATTCAAATAAGATGTGTTCGCTGCAAATCTTTTAAATTCTTCACTAATTTCTGGAACAAGTTTTTCTATAGATGTTTCCCAACTTTTCATATATTCAAACCTATGTGTGTTCCAAGTATAATCAGCTACACTAAACAACGCAACTTTTGAAGCTTCCGACTGGTTCATTGGATTTGAAAAGAAGCCATTTACATTGTCCAGATCTGTGCTTAGATTATGTAATGGTCCCATTAATAACTTACTATCACAATAATCATTTACAGGATAATTCCACCAGACAACCATATTTTTATCTATTTTAGTTTCTTGCTTTGGCCATTCAAATACTTCTTTTGATATGTTTGACATAGTACTATGGCCTGTCCACATAACCTGGATATCACTGTTTAGATTTTTTATAAATGGCTCAAAATATTTATTTATATCTGGTCCCCATGCTGAGTTATATCTAGCTGACACTACTATCATTGGCTTAATATCCATTCTTGGCTTTACAAACTCTTCATCTATTCTATTTATCCATTTAGATTGTATTTCCCCACTTTTCCAATCATCTGTGTCATCAAAAAATATACCAAATTGACGAACGCCTACTTTGTATAGTTGTTCAAATTTTTCTATCATATTATTAAAATCTTCTTCTGTATAATTAAGAGTATCACCTGGATGTATAGTCCAACAATAGTTCATATGATACTTATCACATGATTTTGTTAATTTTTCAATATCCTTTATCTTGTCTTTTGGATATAATTCTTTCCATTTGAATCTGTGGTATGGATCGTCTTTTGGTGCATATATATATGTATTAAATTTATATTTGCTAGTATCTTTGATTAGACTAATTCTATCTTCATGGCTCCACGGATATCCATAAAATCCTTCTATGAATCCTCTGTATTTAATGCTTGGATAATCTTTAATAATTATCTGTGGTATTTTATTATTTTGTTTTTGTTGTAGAATTTGGTTTAGGGTTATTGTTGCATAGTGAATTCCTATTTCATCTATTCCACTAATGGATATATTTGCTTTATTATCTTTCCCTCTTGTGATGCTTATAACATAACTTTCATCTTTGCCATTGCAACAGTTATCATCTTTTGAAATATTTATATTTATTTCTTCTGATAACTCTACATAATTTTCACTTATATATTCAATACTTTTCGGTGCTGGATATATATTAAGCTTTATATCAGAAATATTTTCATTCATATTTTACCTCCTTACCTCACTTTTACATTATATCTATTCTTACTAAAATTCAATATTTAAATTTAATTATTCTATATAACAAAAATACACCTAGTTCCCTCGGTGTTTTAGTTGCTTTTTTTTCTTAATCCCACCTTATGATTTACATTTTTCTACTCTTTTTTAATAACGCCTTTGTTGATAACCTTAATTATATCACAAGTCAGCATTAATAAGCCCTATGCCAGTAATCAAGACATAGGGCTATTATTTACTTTATATTAATCTAAATTTTCTACGTAATTTATTAAAATACACATGCATCGTAAAACACGACACAGAGGTATTCTATATTCTTTAGATTTTGGCATAGTATTTATCAAATAGTTCTATTAAGTTTTTATTATAATATTTATTAAACAGAACTACTAAATCTTCATTAAATCTAAATCTAATTTCTGTATTTCTTATCAATAAAATTAACTTTAACATATACTAAATTCTATTGGAAATTTTTTCTTATCCAATTGAAACCATTTTACTATCTCTAACTAGCTTAGTTTCTAATTTCTTTAACTATTCAGATTTTTCAATCTCTTTAGATAAAATATTAAGTGAACCATAAAAATGTATATTGATTTTAACATTGTTACTAAAAGTATATATACAGCTTTAGGTTGTGGATTTGATATATAATAGCATTAATGTCGTTACACTCGTATTTCCATTTATCTATTATACTTCCATATAAGCCCAATTTTTCTAGTTGGAAGATAACCTTATTTAGAGTTTTTACTAATGTCTCTTGATCCTTTGGAAATGCTAAAGATACTTTTTCTATCTAGGATTTTTCAATATTGTATATTCTCTATCAATATTTAACTCTTTAATATAGTGATTTAAAACAGTCTCATCACCAACAACAGCATCTACTTCTCCATCTAATAAATATATTATTGCTACTTTTTTTCCTTTTAGATCCTAGTTTTTGTTAATACTTGTGTTATTTTTAACTTTTAATATATTCCCATTTAATGACTCTAAATGGTCGGTGAAAAGATAGTCTTTAAATCTTTCTTCTGATTTTATTAAGTAAAAAATGGATCATTTTCGACTAGCCACTGTTTTTCTTTTTTATAAATAGGGGTCATCTTTTCAAAGTATTCTTTAATACTTATGTTATATTCAAGTTTTATATAAACATTAATAGTTATAATTATAACGAGAAGTGAGTAAGTTAATCTAATAATGATTATGCTTCTCTTCCTCACAATTTATCTCATTTATTATTTATATAGATGTAAATTCTATTAAAAATAATAAAACCCTACAAAACTTTGTCATTTTAATGACATCGTTATTGTAGAGTTTTATTGTTTCTAGTCAGTTATAGCCATTTACTAGCCTATTAGACATATGCATTATTATGTTTAAGTAATACTATAATAAACAAAGCTACATGTTAAATCCTGGTAATTCATCTCTATTTGTAAATCCATCCTCTATTGCACCCTCACGGAGTACTGCATATAGCTCAGCAAATGTTGATTCTCTATATGGATTAACATAAAATATACCTACTATTCCAAAAGTAATACTTGATAATAAATTCCATCCGATAAAAGATAAATCAAGCACAAAAGCGTCCCACTTTTGACCATCCATCATATGTTTACTTAACTCAAATGCACGACTTCTATCAATTTCTGGATTTTCAGCAAGTATGTATGGAATCATACTATACTCTAAAGATTTATAAATACCTGGTATAAATAGTAGCAATGTCCATAAAAATATAAAAAAGTCTACGCAAAACATTGTCCATGCAGGTTTTATAAATTTTGAGTTCTCAAATAGGAAGAATATATCTCCTATCTTTCTATCTTCTTCTCTAATTCCCATAAAGAAGTTATTCTTTCCTACTATAATAGGATTATAAATTACGGCTCTAATTACTGCACTTAAAATCATAATACTTATCATTACTATTATTATTAATGTTATTGAAAGTGGATGGCTTATAGCATCTAAAATTTTATCAAAGAAACTTCCCATTACTCCTTCTACTGAAAATGTAAAAAATGGGTCAGAATCTATAATAGCTTCATCATAATATTCAAATTCACCTTCGTATTCATAATATTGATTATAAGTTACATTCTTTTGTATAGTATTACTTGCTGAGTTATATCCTCCACTAAATACAGCTCCGATTAAATAAACAATAATACAAACAATTACTGACTGCTTATATACTTTGTTAAAATTAATTTTTGCCGCTTCTTTCAATCCTGCTCTACTCCACATATTCCCCCCTAATATTTTAAATTATTTTATAATTAAATAGTAGTATACACTATTAATAACTTCAACTAGTTCTCAACTTTGGTACAATATTGTAACCTATAAGACTTGGTAGAGTTAATTACATATACATATAATAAATCTAAATAATTTATATTTGCTATACATAAAATGATCCACCTTCATCTACTATTTGTAGCTAATGGTGGATCATTTTATTAGTATAAGTTAATTATATTTAATATGTTTATCATATGTTTTCATTATACTTTTGCTCAAATAACTCATAAATATCTGATAGTTCTAACTGTATCCTTTGCAAATCTACATTATAATCTTTTTCTTTTGTGTTTCCATCTTCATTACATAGCTTATTAGGTAATAAAACTGTAAATTCAGAACCAGCCTTTCCATCGCTTTCTACATATATCTTACCATTCATCAATTCTACAAAGGATTTTACCAAGCTAAGTCCTATTCCACTTCCTTCTTTCTTCCTTCGCATTGACTTATCTCCTTGTACAAACCTATCAAATATTTTTGCTTGAATTATGGGATCTATTCCAATTCCATTATCTATTACCTTAAAGCCTACCCAACCTTCGATATTAAAAGTTTTAACTAATATTGTGCTACCTTTATCACTAAACTTTATAGCATTTGAAAGTAAATTTAAAACAATTCTCTCTAACATATCTAAGTCGCACTTTATATTAATATCTTCTACCTCTGTATCAAATACAATCTCAATATCTTTAATCATCGCATAACTAATAACAGACATAGTCATCTCTTCTATAACCTTTACTATATTGTAGTTTTTAAAATTTGGTGATTTAAACCCTACGTCAAGCTTTGTAATATCAACTATATTATTTATTAATCTAAGCATTCTTTTACAGTTTATATTTATGCATTCACTATACTTAATATAAATATCCTTAAAGTTACTTTTATCTATACTCGAATCTAGTAATTGATTTGTGGAATATAATACATTTAGAGGTGTTCTTAGTTCATGGCTAATATTAGAGAAAAATTCGCTCTTTACTACATCTTCCTTTTTAACTAACTCATACTCTAATAGTGCTTTTTCTAATTTATATTTTGTTGATATATCTTTCACTGTAACTACTTTATATTTTTTATTATTTATTTCAATTAATTGTATAGAAAAATCTAAAATACTATCACTATCTTTTACATATAAGTTTTTTCTATAGCTACCAATGTTATTTAATTCAGATTCTATTACATTCATATCTAAAACATTTTCAAACAATTTTACTATATCAAGCTTATTTCCAATGTCAATATCTATATCATCTATATAGCTTACTTCACTTAAGCTCTCTATAGCCTTCTTATTTTTATAATATATATAATAATTTTCGTCACATATTATAACGTTACTATGTTTATTCTCATCTATAATCTTAATAAATAAACTTCTTTGTTCATCTAATTCTCTATTTTTCTTAATTGACTCACTAAGCTCAATAAATAAACCTATTATATATATGATAAAGCCTAGAATTATAGTGGAGTACCCAATTAATGCTATATTTCTACTGTAAGTAACTATATAAATAAGATCACATATAGATTTCATAGAAAAGATTAACGTACTTGATCCAATTACAGCATATATGTAGTCATTCTTAACAAAGCTTTTTTTGAAAAATTTCATACTTATCCATATATATATTAAAGCTAATAAAACATTATATAACTCATAACATCTAAGAACTTCTCTGCTATATGGCAACATATAATAATACTCTATATAAATAGATGCAAAAGTTATTATACTCACTATAATTAATACTTTTGATTTATTATTTATAATAAAATTTTTAAACTTATTGAGATTCCCTACCGCTATATAAACAATACATAATCTTATGAAAGATGTTAGTATAGCATAATACTTACTTGATTCATCACTTAAATACCCTGTAGTTTTGGAATATATTATATCTATTCCAAACATAATATACATAAGCGATATTATAAATATTTCTTCTTTTTTATTACTATTGTAAGATAGTAAGCAACTTATAATTCCCATAGTTGCTAAAATTAGATTTAATATTACTCTTAAATCTTTTTCTGTAATGTCATATTTAATGTTTATTGATGATAGTCTTACAACGTACAATCCAAAGATAAGTATCGATATAATAAATATACTTACTATATTTAATTTTTTCTGCTCACGAATATTTTTCATTATATTTATATTGTCCATATTTTTTCCCCTTTTGTCCCAATTCTACAAATAAATTATAACACAAATGATTATTTTTCTATATATAATAAATTTGTTACTGCTTTATAACATCACGACTTACACATCCAATTATTTAAATTTAGAATATATAAACTTTAACTTGTATTATAAATGTCATTATCTACATATAATAAAAATTTAGTATTTAGATTAAACTATATAAAATGGTATAATTAGTAAGTAATTTAACTTTTATATACTTTGGAGGTTGGCATGAATAAGAAAAAAATTATTCCAACGACTATAATGTTCTTTGCTATTGTAGCAGTTATAGTTGTTTTTAAATCTATTTTTGGAGACATAAACACATTGGTTGGAGTTTCTGGTATTACAGCTGCTCTTTCATTGCTAGGTACCGACTATACTATTAATCCAATAAAAAGCACCTTTTATTTTGTTTTAATAGAACTTATACTTGGAGTTGGCTCATTTTTATCATCTACTAATGCTTTTTTAGGATTTACTTTAACTTTTGCAGTGATATTTTTTATTTTATACGAATTTACATATAACACTAAAAAACCTACGTATGTTGCTTTTACACTTGGGTATTTCTTTATGCTTTATACCCCTGTAACTATAAATCAACTACCTACGAGATTATTATCACTTACTTTTTGTGGACTTTTTATAATGGCCTTACAGATGATTGTTAACTACAATAAGATTCATAAACAATCTAAAATTGCTATAAAAAAATCAACTGAATCTATAATAAAGCAAATAACATTAATTTTAGATAGCAAAAACTTAGAAGAAATTAATGATTTAACTTATCAAGTCAGTAATATACTTAAAGATTTCTCTTCATCTATCCATAATAGAATGGATAAAGATGTCGAACTCCCTAATTCGTTAAAGCATGAATTATTTATATCGCAATTCTTAGAAAACATTAATATAATACTTCAAGAAATGAAAGTAAATAGTATTAATGATGAGTATAGTAGCCATTTAAATAAATTAATATCATTGCTTAAAGATATTAATACTTTTACAAATGATGATATTAAACTTGAAGCTCTTATTAGCAGCTTTAATAAGTACTTAGATAATAATGAAGATTATAGCTCTAAGTATTACACAATTTATAAATTAAATTATTATGTATATTTATTAAAAGAAGATTTACTTCTGAGGGATGAAAATCTTTCAAAAAGAATATCTGAAGAATATTCTGTTTCAAGTATTGCTAATAATTTTGATAAACTAAAAAATAATTTAAATAAAGATTCTCTTAAATTTACATTTGCTTTTAGAGGTGCATTAATTACTAGCTTAGGTGTTTTATTTGTATCTTTATTTGATATTCCAAACGGTAAATGGCTAGTTTTTAGTTTAATATCTGTAGTTCAGCCTTATCTTGAATCAAGTAAAATAAAAGGAAAAGATAGAATTATTGGTACTATAATTGGGCTAACACTCTTTGAAATTCTATTTGCTTTAGTAACCGATAACTCTTTAAGAACATTAATTATACTATTAACTGGATATATTAGTAACTTCCAAACAGTCTATAAATACCAAATGGTGTGCACAACTATTTCATCTTTAGGTGCTGCATCTATTGGTTCTGATATTAACGAATTAGTATTCTTAAGAATTACTTTAGTATTATTAGGTACATTAATTGCACTATATGCTAATAGGATAATATTCCCTTATAGTATGAATTCTATAACTAAAGATGAAGTTCGAAAGTCAGTTGATCTTAACAAAGAAATAATTTCTATGCTTTATAAAATTGGGCTTGTCAGAGGCAAGATTAGTGAGGATCTTAAGAAAGTCATAACACAAAGTATGCTTATTAATAAAAAAATCGACTTTAATAATAATACTTTGTTATCAGATGACATTGATGAGTTTTTATATTATCAACGTATATTTACTCATAAGCTCCACTTTTTAATAAATAATTCTAAGATTTATTTTAATGAGGATAGTCATTACTTAAATTTATTTTACAAAATAGATATGACTTTGATCAAGGATATGCCTACTAAAGATATTATTGATATTCTGAATAATACAAATAATATTTATGCTAGGTTGATATTAATAGATGCTCTAGAGTTAAAAGAAAACATGAAGACTTTAGTTAAAATATCTAATAATGTATATAACAATATATAACTAGTTTATTTAATTAAAAAAGTAGCAGTAATAAAACTGCTACTTTTTTACTTCTATCTAGTTCGTCATAATAATTGATTTTTGAGAGCAAATGTTTTATTATTTAATAAGAACATTTGTTCTTTTTTGATGGAGGTGCTTATGATTGAACCATAAAAATAGACTTATATTCCATATAGATGTAAATAGCGCTTATTTATCGTGGACTGCTACTCATATGTTACAAAATGGACATAAAACAGATTTAAGAAAAATCCCTAGTGTTATAGGCGGCAACGAAGAAACCAGACATGGTATAGTATTAGCTAAGAGTTTACCTGCAAAAAACTTTCAGATTAGTACAGGAGAAACTTTATTTTCTGCTCGTATAAAATGTAAAAATCTTGTTGTTGTTCCGCCTAACTATAGTTTATTCAAAAGTTGTTCTGACGCTATGGTAAATATACTAAGAGGATATACTCCAAACATACAAAGATTTAGCTGCGATGAATGTTTCTTAGACTTTACAAATATGGAAAAACGATATGATGACCCGGTCAAGCTTGCTCATGAAATTAAAGATAAAATATATGCTGAACTAGGTTTCACTGTAAATATAGGTATATCAACAAATAAACTACTTGCAAAGGTTGCTAGTGATTTTACTAAACCAAATAGAGTCCATACCCTTTATCTTGATGAAATAGAAGATAAAATGTGGCCACTAAAAGTTGGTGAATTATTTGGTGTCGGAAGAAAAACATTAAAAAAATTAAATGATTTGGGTATAAAAACTATAGGTGATTTGGCAAACTGTGATGTGGAAGTCTTAAGATATAAATTAAAAAGTTATGATGTTTTAATTTGGCAGTATGCTAATGGAATAGAAAACTCTGACGTTAGAAAAAGTAATTATATAGCTATGAAAGGTATGGGAAATAGCACAACTACTCACTTTGATATTACAACTAGAGAGGAAGCTCATATGGTTATTAGCTCTCTTTGTGAGACCCTTGGAATGAGACTAAGGAAAAGTTCTTCTTGCTTCAATGTTATAAGTATTCATTATAAAACAGATGCCTTTTTTATTCGTAGAAAGCAAAGAAAGCTTTTTTATAATACGGACACTACATACGACATAAAAAAAGAGGCCTACAAGCTATTTGATGAATTGTGGGAAGGTGAAAGTATTAGACAGGTTGGTGTTCATATTACAGGTCTTAGTAGTAGTACTCAAGTTCAACTTAGTTTATTCGAAGAGAATAACAATGAAAAGAATAAAGCACTAGATAACACCTTGGATAAGTTACGGAAAAAGTTTGGTAATAATTCTATTTGTACAGCAAATTATCTTGATACTTCTCTATCTCCTTTATGTGGAGGAATTGATGAGGATGATTATCCAATGATGTGCAGCTTAATATAATATACTGTCACTTTAATTAAAATTACCATTCTCTTATTTATAAATTAATAATAATTAAGCTAGATATAGATTACTGTAATAATTCAAACTAATATACTATTGACATATTGTAATTTTTGCCATACAATTATTATATTAAATTTAATAGACCCCTGAAGGGGAGTAGCTTTCACTCGTTGATAATCAATCGTCATGACGGATAATATCCCGGTTGATTAGCAAGTTTATAAACTTGTTAGCAAGACCTTCAAAGTAACCTACTATAGGGTTACTTTGTGGGTCTTTTTTTATTAGGAGGTTATTATGTCATTTGTAATTTTAGTTGTAGGTTTTATATTTTTAATTAAAGGTGCGGACTTATTTGTAGAAGGTTCATCTTCTATTGCAAGAAAGTTCAATGTTCCAGTTATGGTAATTGGTCTTACTATTGTTGCTATGGGAACTTCAGCTCCAGAAGCGTCAGTAAGTATTACATCATCACTTATAGGTCAAAACGATATGAGTGTTGCTAATGTTGTTGGATCTAACTTCTTTAACATTCTTATTGTTTTAGGTGTTTCTTCTTTGATTGCTACTCTTCCTGTTGAGAAAAATACTATAAAGAAAGATGCTCCATTCCTTATAATAGTAAGTTTAATGATGTTACTATTTGCTTTTGATTTAAAAATCACTAGAATGGAAGGTATACTATTTTTAGCTGTATTTACATTCTTTATAGTAAACACTATAAAAAGTGCTAAGGCTTCTTATTATGATATTACTTCACTTGAGTCAGAAACTGCTATAGACGCTGATGTTATTGCAGTAAATGATGTATCTATGGTTAAAACTATTATCTTAAGTGTAATAGGTATTATAGGTATAGTATTTGGTGGAGATTTAGTTGTAGATTCTGCAACTGATATAGCAATATCTTTAGGAATGAGTGCTAATCTTGTAGGTTTAACAATTGTTGCTGTTGGTACTTCTTTGCCTGAGTTTGTTACTTCTGTTGTGGCTGTTAGAAAAGGTGAAACAGAAATAGCAATTGGTAATGTCGTTGGTTCTAATTTATTTAATATATTATTTATTTTAGGATTGGCTTCTACTATTAGCCCTATAACACTAAGCTTTATATCTCTTATTGATGTTATATTTATGGTATTTGTTACTGTAATACTTTACTTATTTATGAAAAATAAAAATTCTCTTACTAAAGTTCATGGAATAATTTTTATAGTTTCATATGTTTTATATCTTTCTTATACCATCATAAGATAATAAAAAACTTACTTGCCATTCCTCAGTTTAACGTTGATATAGCACTAATGTATTAGTGAATTTAATAAGTTTTCTTAATAAAAATAAAATTTTTTCTTGCTTTTTATGATTTATTAGTATATTATTGTTTTTAAATAAAAAATAATCAAATGGAGGAATGGTGTTATGATAATATTATTAAATACAAAATTAAATACAAAATTAAATCATCATCACCATCATAGAAATAAGGGATTGTAATATGAAAATTAATTCATAGATACAAGCCCTTTTCGTGTTATAAAAACGAGGCTTGTATCTATGGTGGTATATAAATAACAAATTATAAACCATATAGGTATAAAGCCTATATGGTTTTTTTACGTTCTAAAAGATTATTAATAAATTCAAAGGAGATTGAGTTATGAAAAAAGTAATAAAAAAATATGGTTTAATATTATTAGTTTTAATTATGTCATTAGTAGGAGTTGGATGTACTAAAAATGAAAAATCAGATACTGAGGTAGTTATAGGGTTTGATAATACATACTTCCCTATGGGATTTATAGATGAAAATGGTGATACTGTAGGATTTGATATTGACTTAGCAAGAGAGGCCTTTAAGAGATTAAACATTAATGTAGTATTCCAACCTATAGACTGGTCTATGAAAGAAACTGAATTAAACACTGGAAATATAGATATTATCTGGAATGGTTATACACTTACAGAAGAAAGAAAGAAAAAAGTATCTTATACTGATCCATATATGAAAAATAAGCAACTAATAATAACTTTAAATAATTCAGAGATAAAAAATAAAAGTGACTTATATAATAAATCAGTTGGTACTCAGCAAGGTTCTTCTGGACTTGAAGCAATAGAAAAGGATACAAAATTAATAAATAACTTACAAGGTAAAAAACCTGTATTATACGATACTTTTGACAAAGTATTTAGAGACTTGGAAGCAGGAAGAATTGATGCCATTGTAGCAGATGAAACTTTAGCAAGATACTATATAAGCAAAAAAGGTGAAGAAAAATACAAAATACTAGAAGATAATTTTGGTGAAGAAAGCTATGTTGTAGCCTTTAGAAAAGATGATACTACTCTTCGTGATAAAGTTAATAATTCTATAACTGAATTAAAAGAAGATAAAACATTTGATGAAATATACAATAAATGGTTTGGTTTAAATAACTAGGGAAGGATGAAAAAAATGATAGAAGGATTAACAGTTACTCTTTCAGTGTTTTTTATAACACTTATAATATCAATTCCATTAGGAATTATAGTTGCTTTTATGAGAATGTCTAACAATAACCTTATTAAACAAATCGCTAGATTTTATATATTAGTACTTAGAGGCACTCCCCTACTACTACAATTAATATTTATATTCTTTGGTTTGCCATTTGTAGGAATTGTGTTTGATAGGTTTAGCGCTGTCATAGTTGCTTTTAGTTTAAATTATTCAGCATATTACGCGGAGATATTTAGAGGTGGTATTGAGTCTATTGATAAAGGTCAGTACGAAGGTGCTTTAGTACTTGGAATGAGCAAGAGTAATATGTATCGTAGAATAATATTTCCACAAGTGATTAAAAGAATACTTCCAGCTATGTCTAATGAAGTAATAACACTAATAAAAGATACTGCTATTGTATATACTATAGGTCTTAATGATATATTACGAATTGCACAGATCGCTCAAAATCAAAAAGCTAGTTTATTACCTTTAGTAAATGCCGGATTAATCTATTTAGTATTAATAGGTATAATAACTTACTTATTTAAAAAGATTGAAAATAAATATTCATATTACATTTAGGAGATTGAGACAATGTTAGAAATTAAAAATTTAAATAAATCCTTTGGAACTAATAAGGTACTTATAGATTTATCTTTTAAACTAAAAAAAGGTAAAGTCGGTGTACTATTTGGAAAATCAGGTGCGGGTAAAACTACTATCCTTAGATGTTTAAATGGATTAGAAACATTTGATAGTGGTGAAATAATTATAGATAATGAAGTCATAAATAATTCAAAAGATATAAATAAAGTAAGAAATAATATGGGAATGGTATTTCAAAACTTTAACTTATTCCCTCATATGTCTGTTCTAGAAAATTTAATAGAAGCACCAATAAGTGTTTTGAAAATTCCTAGAGAAGACGCTATTTTAAAAGCTAAGGAACTATTAGAATTGGTAGATATGGGTGATAAAATAAATTCATATCCTCATGAATTATCAGGTGGTCAAAAACAAAGGGTTGCAATAGCTAGGGCTTGTTGCTTAACGCCTAAGGTACTATGTTTTGATGAGCCTACTTCTGCTCTGGATTCTGAATCAATAAACAAAGTTTCTAAAATAATTAATGATCTAAAATCTAAAGGAATTACTATTTTAATAATAACCCACGATAAGAATTTTGCTGATGAGATAAATGATAAAATTATAAATATATAAATATAAATAGTTACTTATTAAATATAGATATTTTCATAATTTCACCATGTACCCTCTATAATTATTTATAATTTATTGTATAAAGTCTAACTATCATTATAGGGGGAGAAATTTATGGATAAAAAAACCGTGGGAATAATAGTTAAAAATGATTATGACGATGTACTTTATCATGAAAGTAGCTTTTTTATAGAAATAGATATCAATAAAAAAGATGATTTAAAATTAATATTAAAAGATAAACTTAGTGAAATCCTAGATAAAAAAGCATTTAGAATAGATAAAGTTTCTAAAAAAATATCTAAGCTTAATTTATCAAATGAAGGCAATAATCCAGAGTATATGATTATGTACTTAGTTAAAGTTTATATGTATAGTGATAATTCAAATTTTTTACCTAAGGAAGATATTTTAGACAATATATCTATACCTTTATATAAAGACTATTATTTAAAGTATATTATAAGATATAACAAGTATCGTTCTTTAATAGAATCTTATATATCCATTATTATTTATACATTATGTGCTATGGTCATACTAGATTTTCCTTTTGAGATTACATTTAATATTACATTCGATAACTTTTTGCTTATTATGCTTATGTACGTTGCACTACCAATATTTATATTAAATAAATTTATAATTCCTAGCATTTTAAACTATTTGATTAATTATGATATAAATGAAAGCACTTTTAAGATAAGTAATTGGATATATAGAATAGTACTCCTTGTAATTTTATTTGTTTACCTTAAAGATATATGGATTCAATAATACTTGAAAATCCTATGTATAATTGATAATAGTATAAACTATAATATAGCGGAGGGTATTTTATGTTTGGAAAAGAAAAAAAGGAAAAAAGATTTGTTATTAAAGAAGAACAAGCTTTAGTATTTGGTGCAGTATATGTTGTTGTTGACACCCATACAGGAGTTAATTATTTAATGACAATAGGTAGTGGGCCTAGTGGAATGACACCATTATTGGATTCTGATGGTAAGATTGTAATAGATAAGTCTGAATTTAGTAAGTAGATCTAATAAACAATAATAATGTTAGGCTAACTAATAGTCAAAAAGTAATGCTTATATTCAACATGCTATACATGTATAATATGTTATATATAAGCATTTTTTCTTTTTATTGGTACTTATGTAACTTATATCCATTAGAAAACCTAATTATTTATATTATTTAATTAATCAACTCTACAATGACAACCAATTGATTTATTTTGCTTTATCATAGAATCAAGTAATATCTTAGAAAAATTAATATAACTTTCTAATATTGACTTGTCGCCTCTATTTAATTTAATATTAGCCGTTTCCATTTCTATATTATCTATTTCATTTCTTGCTTTATCTATACTTTCCTTACTTCTAAGAATAGATACCTCTTCATACATAACTTCTCTAATTTTTAAAATTGAATCTTTAAATATACGATAGTCTTTTGATTCCTTTTCATAATTTATATCATATTTAATATCAAAGTCTACAAATTCATTATCCTTGCAATGCTCACTAGCATTTTCTCCTGCAACTTTTCCAAATACTAAAGCATTTACAGTAGATAGTCCACCTATTCTATCTGCTCCATGTACTCCTCCTGTAGCTTCTCCACAAGCAAATATTCCACTTATATTAGTACTTGCTTTTTCATTTATCTTAAAACCACCGTTACAAGCATGAGCAAAAGGCGTAATGTATATCTTTTCATCTGTTCCTATATTAGACTCTTGAATCCACTTAAAATAGTTATATATTAAAGTATCATTTATACTTTCAATATTATCAGGGTATTTAAAATATGCACTTTCTTTATCTTTTTTATAGTACTCAAATAATGTTTTATCTATAATACTTGATTTTAATCTAGTAGTAAAAGGTCCATATGTAGCTCTTTCATTTAATAAAACGTTTGCATCATCAATACTATTTAATATATCATTGCCGTCTTTATCCTTAAGAGTAATGTATTTAAACACCCTTTCATTAAATATGGTCTTATACATAGGCTTTAAATAAGCTGGTATAAATTGAATAAATTCTAAGTTAGTAAGCTCACAACCTATTCTATTTCCTAAATACTGAATTATAGGTGAATCAAGCTCTAGAGAAACGTTATGTTTAAACAAGCAAGTATATCCACCAGACGCTATTATTATAGCTTTAGATTTTAGTAACTCTATACTATTATCTTTCTTTTCAACTAAAACCCCTTTAGAATAATCTCCTTCATTATACAAATCAATAACCTTTGTTTTATCTAGCAAAGTGAAATTGTCGTCATCCAAAATATTATTAAATACTTCTTTTGCACTTTTAAAATCAAATCCAAACCACTTTCTCTTATTTGAGTCAAAGCAAGGTACAACTCCACCTTCATCAACTGACGGTTTAAAATTCACCCCTTGGCTAGATAATAAGTTTATTTCATTTTCTATATTTTCAACTAAGATTCTACTAAGATTTTCATCAGATAAGTTACAACCAACTTCTTTTATTTTATTAAGTAAGTTATATTTATCTTCCTCATCTTTAGGTGCAACCATACCTAACCCCCATGTTTTAGGATAAAAGCTGGCACCAGAACAAAAACTTTTTGATGTTATCATACAGACTTTTAATTTGCTTTTTAAAATTTCTTGTGTAGATCTTAATCCACCTAATCCTGATCCTATTACAATCACATCAAACACTTCATTTTTCATACGAATTCCCCCTAGCATGTGCAGTGTAAATAAAATTTTTTTTCATTTTTCGCAATTAACTTTTATAATAACATATAACAATCTACTTTGGAAGGTATTCTAATATAAAAAGACCTAAAACTATTTAGCTTTAGGTTCTCTTATCATACAATATTGAAATAAAGTTTCATATCTTTGTTCTTTGACAACTTCAAATCCAAGTTTTTTGTATATCTCTACATTAACAGGATTTTGAGTCTCAAGTGTTGTTAATAAATTTCTATTATCAGCTTCTTCAAAAACTTCATTTATTATAGCTTTTGCTAAGCCTTTATTTCTATGATTTTCGTCTACTACAATTAAGTCTATGTGAATGAATTTACCTTTAATAAATTCTTTTATCCATGCTGATGAATTATTGTGTATAGCTTTTATAAAAGAAGTAAATTCTCTAACAGATATATACTTCATCATTTTACTTAATGTTATCGAGTATATTATTAAATCCTTTATTTGCTTTAACTTACTTACACCACTATCATCATAAAATATATATCCTATAGCTTCTTTATTTTTAGTAGGTGCTACTATAGTTCCTATGGGATACATATTTATATAACTGTAAAAAAAGCATTCTAGCGCTTTTAACCTACTTTCATCATTAGGTAATATATGAGTGTATAGTGTATCACTATAGAATTCTTTTGCTAGCATTTTAGCTATTTCTTTTCTTGATATATTCAAGTCTTTCTCGGTAAATAAAATAATTCCAACTCCCTAAATTTGATAATCTATATCAATAATAATCTTTATTTTAAATTCTTTACAAGATTATCTATTGGTTGCATTCTATCTAAGTAGTACCACTTACATTCTGTATCTATAAGCTTAGCAAACTCAGATTTTTTATCATATCCTTGCGCCTTTTTATTATAGAATTTAAATTCTTTTTTACCATCTTTATTTTTTACTGTTTCGTATCTAAGTTCATTTATAAATTTATAATCTAAATAGCCAAATATTTGAACTCTTTCTATTTCATATAAATCTTTTATTATATGTCTTTTAACTTTATCTTTATTGTCTTCCATTTCTAAATTCAAATGAACTCCAACATAATAGTTCTTTTTATTTTTCTTATTTATAAATTCACTTTTATCTATTATAAGTCTAGTGTGTATTCCTTTAGCTATTGCG
The DNA here is from genome assembly GCF_056171995.1 of Romboutsia sp. LXY-2. Taxonomy (NCBI): domain Bacteria; kingdom Bacillati; phylum Bacillota; class Clostridia; order Peptostreptococcales; family Peptostreptococcaceae; genus Romboutsia; species Romboutsia sp. LXY-2. Next base: position 342,930 of record NZ_JBKFGI010000004.1, read on the forward strand.
CTTTTAATTCCTATTTTATTTTTATCCATTAAAGATAAATCTTTATCATTTTTTACTAAATAGTTTATAACTGCACACTCAGATATTTTTTCTACAAATATTCTTTGTATTCCGATTTCCCTTTGAAGGTTTTCATCTTTTATTTCTCTAGGTACTAAGTTCATGTAATCATTAGATTCTTCAACTGCTTTTTTTGCTAACTCTATCGACTTTATTACTTGCTCTGGTGTTACATTAACTGATTTAGTGTTTAACTTATCAAATCTTTGTTTTATTCCTATATTTTTAACAAATACTTCGTATTTACTATTTGGTGATATATAATTCATTGTATTCTCCTTAAACTTTTGTATTTTATTATAATAACATATTATGACCTAAGAAGTAAAAAGTAATTATTACTTCTTAGGTCATATTTAAGTTTATATTTCTAGTATTTATAAAAATAGGAATATAATTAATTACCTTATATGTTAACAAATACAATAGTTATTTTATATTATGTATTATTGAGAATATGTTAGGATGGTGATTCTATGCAATTTAACCCAGATAAATTAGAAACTACTTTTATGGAGCCTATTACACCTTATGATCCTATTGAAGGTAGAAAATACACCCTTACTCATTCTGACGAAACTGGAATGATGTTTTTAGACATAGCAAATAGTTTTAACTATGGCGTTATTAATAAAGATTTAAGAGATGAGCTTCTAGGAGCCTGGAAAAAATATGATGATAATACTTACAAATTATTTTTTTATGCATTTGTAGGAAATGCTGACTGTTTCACATCACTTATAAAATATAACGCCTTTCAAAGTCATATGAGCTTGGCGATACAAGCAGTTATCTATGGAGACAAAGACTTGTTTTTAAAAAACAGTTATCTACTTGATTCTCCTATTTATGTTAAATTTGATTCTTCTGTTCCTATTTTTAATGACTACAAGAATTATGGATATGTAAGAGACTATATGCCTTCTTTAAATTAAAAATCATAAATATATACTATTTTTATTAAAGTTATTATAACTCTAGTACATTAAATTATATAATATTAAAGCTCACATCATTATAATGTGAGCTTATTTTCTATCATTTTAATTATATAGTATTTATAATTCTACATAAAATCTTTTATATTCTTCGAAGCAATCTAAGCATACTTTTTTATTATTTTGTATCCTTATTAAATGCTCTGATGTTTTTTCTCCACACTTTTCACAAAATACTGAGTTAAATATTCTTGCTTTTTCTGGTAGCTTTATATTAGTTTCGCTTGATGTAAATAATTTAGTAGCTTCTGTCTCTAAAAGATACTTTTTATATTCGCTTCTATCCATCTGAGCTACAGATGAATTTAAAACTAATCTTACTGATTTATTATTTTTCCTATTATAAAAATGATATACTGACTTTCCAGTTAACCTTATTATTAAATTTCCTTTTCCAATTGTACATTTTAATAATGCTTGTATAGCATCTACTCCACATGCATCATTTTCTGATATACACACAAGTTCTTCATCTTCAGAGTCATTGCAACCTAAGCATTCTCTTGCTGCTATCGCTGCTTTAAATCCTATTGCTAGACCTGGACACTCGTGCCCATGAAATTTTACAACTTCTTCCCATAGTTTTTCCATATTTTATCCCCCATCTATCAAAATACTTAATTAATTTATCAATATATTATTTTCTCTAGGTTTAAAATCATACCTATTTTTAATGTATTTTTATCTATAGATATATCGTTAATAATCATACTTTCAAAATTACTTTTATCTACTATAACCTTTCCTTCTTCATACTTAACTTTAAGTTCCTTGTCTTCTGGGAACCAGTCTTTAACAAAGCTTTCAACTCCTATATTTACTATCCAATCAGCTATTTTCAAATCTAAAAACTTAAAATCATAAACTTTTAATATTAAATTTTTAGAACTATCTAAAGATGGCTTTACCTTAGCTTCTATAGGTGTTTTAATAAATGAATTAACCTTATAGGTAGTTGTTAAGCATATATATCCATCCCCTATATCTATATGAGTATCTTCCATTTTACTATTTTCAGTGTCTTTTAAAAAGTAATCAACACCTTTTAATATAGATTCCCTTGGAGCTATAAACTCTCCTTTTAATCCTACTGGATTCGATATAAGTTCTACTTCATTAGCTTTTAATCCTGCGATTTCTTTTAAAAATGCTAGCTGTTTATTTAGTATTTGTTCCTCTTCAGGTTTAATATTTTCTATCTTATCATTAATTTGATCATTATCAGAGTTTTTTGATTTAATTAATACAAATGCTCCAGATAATACTATAATAGAAACTGTAATAGCAATTATTATATTTTTATTTTTCATATCTGCTCTCCATTAAATGTTATCATGATATTATTTTTTATTATTTATTATATCATAATTGTATTTATAGATATGTTAATAATTTACTATTATTTTCTAACTAATTTCAGAAAAATAATTAATATTACAATTTCTTTCTATGACTAGAATAATATATAACATATTTTAAATATATCTCAAAATTTTCTACTATAATAAATTATCTACTCCTACAGTAATTTATCTATATGTTTTTTATATGCCTTGGTTTGTCTATCTACATACATGGGAACTATATTTCTTACTTCATTTACTTTATTTAAATTTATATTGGTTGAAATAATTTTTTCACTATCATCACCTTCTACTACTATCTCTCCCCATGGATCAACTACTACAGAGTGACCAAAATAGCTATCCTTCTCTGCATACCCTACTCTATTACACGCAAAAATGTATAGTTGATTTTCAATAGCCCTTGCTTGTATTAGTGTTCTCCAGTGATTAACTTTTGGATTTGGGAAGTTGGCTACTATAATAATAATATCCGCTCCACTAAGTGCATAGATTCTTGATAACTCCACAAATCTAATATCATAACAAGTCATCATTGCAACTTTCCCAAACTCCGTATCAAACACAGGCATCTTTTCTCCATTCTCAAAGGCAACATCTTCATTAGTTGGAGTAAAAAGATGGATCTTTCTATATTTTGATAATATCTTTCCTTCCCTATTTATGTAAAATACTGTGTTATAACATTTTCTACCATCTTTTTCAGGTATAGAACCTGTAACTATATTTACATTATATTTTTTTGCTAGATCTTTAAGTAAAGAAATAGTTTCTCCATCTTCATTTTCTAAGTATAAGTCTATATTTTCAAATACTGATTTTGTAAATCCAGTGGTACAAGTTTCTGGTAGTATTATTAAGTCAGGATTATCTTTTATAGAGTCTGCTACTAATTTTTTGATTTTTTCTCTATTCTCTTTTGGAGATTTATGTATTATATCCATTTGAATCATACTTACTTTCATGTTATTCCCCCCCCTAATAAATTTATCTTTTATATAAATAGCCACCCTTAAATTGGGTCAAGTCATATGATACTATAAACGCTTTTGGATCTATATCTTGTGTCATTTCTATTACTTCCTTTTCTCTTATTCTATGAGTCAGCACCTCTATCCTGTATCTAGCTTCATTATTTATTCCACTTCCTACAAATGTGGTAGCTCCAAATTTACACGCTCTAAGACTCTCAGCTAAAAGGCTATTTTCTTGTGTTGAGTTAATTTGAATAACTCTATAACCTATAGCTAGTTTAGATTCTAATTTACTTCCTAAGAATATTCCAATAGCATAACCAAGTACATAAGCTATTATATTGTACATATTGGTTAGGTCAGAAAACACTATTCCTAAACTAACAATGTAAATAATAGATTCTAAAAATCCTACCAATGGAGCTTTTTTAGTTTCACCCTTTACTACTAAGGTAGTCCTCAAAGTTAATATGGGAACATATATCAACTGTAATACAAATATCCCAATAGCTTTTACTAGCACAAAATTCCCCCTTATCCTAAACTATAGTTATCTTCTCTTAATATTATATTTACATATTTATACAATAATTCATAAGTATATTTTTTATGTTTAAGAACGTTCGTTTGTGTATTTTGTCTAATAATGTTAAAATATATCTAAATTACTAAATATATTTACATAAAATGTTAAAGGAGAAATATCAATGAAGTTTTTTAAATCAAATAGAATAAAATCGTTAATATTATCAGGTGCACTGGCACTTTCAATATTTATTACAGGATGTTCTAGTAATAATGAGCAAAATAATTTAGGAAACTCTAATAATAACGTTAAAACAGAATCTAATAATACGGTAGTAAAAGACTCTAGCAATGGTGATGATTCTAATACCTCAGAGGTTCCAAAAGGATCAGTTGAGGCAATAGTTGAAAGAGTTGTAGATGGTGATACTATGAAATTAAAGATAAAGGAAACTGGCGAAGTGGTTACTTTAAGGCTATTATTAGTGGACACTCCAGAATCAGTAAAGCAAGGTGTAGACCCACAACCATATTCAATAGAAGCCTCAAACTATGCTAAAGATGCTTTAAAAGCAAATGATACAGTATATATTGAGTATGATGAGGGAGATAAAACAGATAAGTATGATAGACATTTGGGTTATCTATGGTTCTACTCTAAGGAGAATTCTAGCTGGGAAATGTTTAATGAAGACATAATATCTAAAGGATATGCAAGAGTTGGATATGTGTATTCTCAAAAAAGACATTTAGATAAATTGAATGCAGCTCAAGATAAGGCTAAGTCAGAGAATTTAAATATTTGGTCTGTTCCTGGCTATGTAACTAATAAAGGATACGATGTAGAATCCTATAATAAAAATAAGGCTTCTAATAACTCTACTTCATCAAGTAATCTAGATAACTCTTCTAATAAATCTAAAATAGTTTATGCAAATGGAGGTACATCTAGTTCTAACAAGTATCATGCTACTAAAGATGCACACAATATGAAAGGTTCTATAGAAATGAGTGAAGATAAAGCAAAATCTGAAGGATATTTACCTTGTGGAACATGCTTCTAAATAAGTATTTTCTAAGATTTTTAATAAAATTATATTGCCCCCGTATTTAAATATTACGGGGGTAATTCTTATATTTTAAGGGATGATTGATTTTGCCCAATCTTCATATCTATATTTTATTCTCCATAACATATCTGTTAATACTCTGAATCCACTTTTGCTTATTCCATATTGATAATAAATTTCTACGTTATTTATTTTTTCTGCCATTTCTTTTCTCATAAAAATTTTATATCCATCAGATTTAAATATTTCATCTTTCTCTGTAGGCTCATCCAGAGCTACATCCCATACAGGACCTCGTCAACCAGATATTCTACGTATATAAATTCTAAATGATTTGTCAATTTTCCCATTTTCCTCTAATAACTTTTCTATTTGTTTCTTCGCACTGTCATGAATATTAAAAATCATTTTTTCACCTTCTTTGTTATTATTTATAAAAATCCTTCACATATATTATTTGTAGGATTTAATAATACATCCTATTTTCATCCTAAAATAAAATGGAAATTATATATTCTATATAATACCATGGGATAATGGTTAATAATACCACAATATGATATACTGTCATAGAATTTTAATAAAAAAATGGGAGTTATGTTATGCTAGATAATAGATTAAATAAAGTATTAGTCATCACAACATCTTTTATTGTGTTGTTAGCTACCTTTACTTTAGGAATTACTTTATATAATGAAAAGAAATTTACATATGATAAAAATACTCTAAAAAAGATAGGTATTACAGGTAATTATATTATAAATAATGAAAATAAAAGCTATCCATTACCAGATGATGGTAAGCTAAATCTTAGTGGACGAAATTCAGTGGTTATAGAGGGACACTTTACCAAAGATATTCCAATTAATACTCAACTTATTATGAGAATTGATAATATGATGGTTAAAATATTTGTTAATAATGAAAAGTTCTATTCTTTTGGTGAAAATGATACTTTTTTAAGTTATGCTAAATCCGCTGGAAACCTATGGACTTCTTTTGTATCTCCAGGCATAAAAATAACTGATAATATTAGAATAGAATTATATAACGTCTATACTGATCATGTAGATACAACATTTTCTAGCTTTCTAAACAGTATCTATACAGGATATGAAAGTTCTTTAATTTTAAATAATATTAGTGAAGAATTTCTTAATGGTTTTATATCCATATTTGTTGTTTGTGTGGGAATTATTTCCATTGGACTTGCATGTATTATGATGAAACTTAAAAAGCCTATGGGTAAATTAATAACCTTTGGAGGCTTATGTATAAGTAGTGGTATTTGGTGTTTTTTAAATTTCAATATTCAAAATTACCTATTTCCTTACCCAATTTTTAATAATAGCTTAGATATAATTAGTTTGTTGTTCAGTATGTTTTTCTTGATTTCACATTTTGCTCTTTACCTGAATGGTAAGGGCAAATTTATCTTATTCGGTTTATCAGGAACATTTCTTGTAGCTATTGCTTACACAACAGTTATGCAGTTTCTAGGTATAAAAGATTATTATGAGCATTTATTTTTAATACAAAGTGTATGTCTTATTTATACTCCGATTATTGTAGTTTGTATATTTTACGATAAGGTAAAGCTAAAAAATAATGATATTAACAAACTGCTTTTTACTACTATTATTTTAGCTATAGGTATAATGGGTGATGCTATTTGTAATATGCTAGAGCTTATTCCTTATATGTTATGGTTCAAAATTAGCTATGGTATATTCATTGTCCTTCAGTTTATAAATATAACAAAAATAATTAGAAGTTCTCTTTTAGAAAGTGCGAGAATTCAAGTATTAGAGGAACTTGCTTATCAGGATGGACTTACAAAAGTTAAAAATAGAACAGCTTATTTGAAAAAGGTTGAAAAAATTAAAAAGGACTTAAATAAAGAATTATCTCTTGATATTTTTGTATTTGATATTAATAATTTAAAAATAGTCAATGATACATTGGGACATGAATCTGGTGACCAACTTATTAAAAGAGGCGCTGATATTCTTGTAAAAGTCTTTGGAAAAGATAGTATTTATAGAATAGGTGGAGATGAGTTTGTAGTTATTAAAGAAAATAAATCTAGTGAAAATAGTATAAAATTTATCAAGTATCTTGAACAAGAAATTAAAAATAATAATTGTGATAACTTAAGTCAACCACATATTAGTTTAGCTTTTGGAGTTTCAGTATATGATACTAATAATCATACTTCTTATGAAGATGCTTTTTCAAAAGCAGACAAAGATATGTATGAAAATAAAGCTAGAATGAAAAGGAAAATAAAATCTATATATTAATCTTATCTTTTTAATATTATTAATTAGTAAAGCTTATCTAAAGAAGTGATAATTTTTTTGGATATGCTTTTTTATTTTTCAAAAACTTTTATTTGCATTTTTCTGTAGAAATATGTTATTTTAATAAGATATTTGTATTATTTAATATGTAGGGGGATTCTTTTATGAATAAAAACTTTAATATAAAGAAGTATACACTGGGTTCATTAGGCTTGGTTGTGGTTATGGGATTAATTTTTGCTTCTCTTCCAATAAACATTCGCAGTAATGGTCATAGTACAGAAGGTAAGTATGTATTATCTGATGAGCAAATGTCTAGTCTTAACTTAGATGACGAAAATATTAAAAGTTTGCTTGATTTATATAATAAAAATGATAGTAATATAAAAAAGGATGATCTAGTTAGTGTTTTAAAAAACGTTGATCTTATTCCTCCAGAACTTATAAAGTTAGCAGCGAAAAATAATGAAGCTCTTGACTTTGTTTCTAATTATCCATCTCATGAAAATACTGATGATATTTCAATAGAAGATGATTATACGCCTGGTGAAATTCCTTTATTTTTACAATGGGATGAAAGATGGGGGTATAGTAAATATGCAGATGAATTTATGGCTATTAATGGATGTGCTCCTACTTCTTTAGCTATGGTTATAGTTGGCCTTACAGGAGATACTTCTCTAAACCCTAAAGTCGTTGCTGATTATTCATACAATAATGGATTTTATGAAGATGGTGTAGGTACTAGTTGGGATCTTATGGTTAAAGGTGCTAATCATTTTGGTATTGATAGTAAATACTTATATATAAATAAACCATCAATTTTATCTTCTATAAAAAAAGGTAATGTCGTAGTTGCATCTGTTAAGCCTGGGATATTTACTACTACAGGTCACTTTTTAATTGTAATTGGTATAGACGAAAATGGCAAATTAATAATTAATGACCCTAATAGTAAGATAAATTCATCTACTACATGGGATGTTGATGTCTTTCTTAACGAAGTAAAAGCTTTATGGGAAATGAGCGTTTAGTATATATTAAATATAAATAATAAAAAACTGTATCTTAGCATATTATACAAATAATTACTATGCTTGATACAGTTTTTTTATTTTGTTTTAAACTAAATATTTATCTATTATTTCATCAAGTTTATCATGTTTTTGATTAATAAAATCATCAAAACATAATCCAGAAGACTCAACTTCCTTAGCAAGTTCAAGTAAGAATACTTTTACTTCATCTTCTTTTATGTCTCCGTAGATTTTGCCAAATTTAGAGCGGCCAACGCCAACTTCTCCGCCAACAGTTAGTTCAAAGACTCCTGTAGAAATATCTCCTACACGCTTCATCTTACCACTAAGTCCAATAATCCCTATTTGAGGTACTGCACAAGAATTCGGGCATCCTGCAATATGAAGACTTGGAAGTATGTCTTTTGTATAGTTATTTTCCTTAAAATATTTTACGACTGCCTCTAATAAGTGCTGACTTCTTAATATACCCATTTGGCAAATTGGAACTCCAATACATGCAACACTTTGCTCAAGTTTTGTTTCAGCACTATAAATACTAGTTAAGTCTAATAATTTTTTAGCTTCATAACCATTTAAGTTTAGAATGTAGAATCCTTCACTCATACAGCTTCTTACATATATGTTTTCCATTTCATTTAATTCATCTAATAATGCTTTATAATCAGTTAATTCAAATTGACCTCCAACTGGATGAACATACACTGAGTAAAGTCCTTCTTGTTTTTGCTTAAACAATCTAGGATGCTTTAAGTCAATTTCAAAGCCATTTTTCTCATAATCTATTGGAAGTGTTACTAAATCAAGGCCACCTTTGGCTTTTACTTCTTCTAGTGCTTTTTTGTATTCACTTCTAAATCCATCTTCACCAAGAGTATCTATCATATATCTAACACGGGCTTTATTTTTATTTTCGTAGTTTCCATTAGTTTTAAACATTAAAACCATTGCTTCTAAGTGATATAATATTTCTTTTGCTTCTATTATTTCTCCTAGTTCTATACCTAACTTAGGATTACGACCAATTCCTCCACCAAAGAATACTCTAAAACATTCTTTAATACCATCCTTTTCCGCAACAAAGCCTAAGTCTTGAACTGTACAATGAGAACAGTCTTTATCATTACTAGCTAAAGATACCTTAAGTTTTCTAGGTAACTTGTATTTATAGCTATTTTTTATAAAGTGATTATCACAAGCTAGTGCATAAGGTACAACATCAAATTTATCATCTTTATCCACACCTGATAATGGTGAGATTGCAACATTTCTAGGAAAGTTACCTCCTCCTCCTCTTGTAAATATGTCTTTATGTATGCACTCTTCCATAATATCACAGGCTTCATCAATAGTTAAATCATGTAATTGAACAGCTTGTCTCGTAGTTAAATGTATTTTTTCTACGTTATATTTTTTAGCCACTTCATAAATTTTGTTTAATTGCTCTCTTGTAAAAGCTCCACATGATACTCTAAGCCTTATCATAAACGACTTTTGATCTCTTTGTGCATATATACCAAATCCACCTGAAACCTTTTTAAAGTCCATTTTTGATACTTCACCATTTAAAAATTTGTGCCCAAATTCTCTAAAGCCTGGTATTTCATCTAAAAGTACTTTTTTAAAGTCTTCTGTAAAAGTATTATTCATTTAATCACCTCTTTTAAGTCTTCTAATTAGTATTATGTACTTAACAATTGAAATATATTTAAAAATAATCTAACAAAATAAGCTCATCTAAAGATTAAATTTTCTTTAAATGAGCTTTGTTTTTATTTATTATATTAAGTAATTTTTAAATTTTTTTAATTTTACTATATACCCTTATTTTTATAATAAACTTATTTTTCCTCATACAACTCAATTATTGTATCATCTTTAATAATAAATGCTATTTTAGTATTTTCATTTAAATTTATTGGATCAACAATTACACTATCAGCATCTTTCAAGTAATAATCTAAATCATCAACTTTATAAGCTATGTGTGGATTTTTATGCATTATAGATGGAAATGGCGTTCCCTCTTCAAATTTTAAATACTCTATTTTAAAATCATAGTCATCTGGATTTGACATCCAAATTTTCATATCTTCGTTATAAATCATATTTTCTTTTTTATCAGTTATAGGTATTCCTATATGCATGTATTCTGAAGACATATTTTACCCTCCTATTTCATATCTAAATAAAATTCATAAGCTAATTTATCACTAAAGCTTTCGTGTACTACCTTTGCTACAGCCTTTGCCATTGCTTTTGGATTTTCTGCTTGGAATATGTTTCTTCCCATATCAACACCACAAGCACCTTCGCTTATTGCTTTATAAGCCATAGTTAATGCCTCAGCTTCTGGAACCTTTTTTCCTCCAGCTACAACTATTGGTACAGGACAAGATGCCACTATTTTTTCAAATCCGTCACAATAATATGATTTTACAATGTGTGCACCACTTTCAGCTACTACTCTAGTAGCAAGTGAGAAAAATTTATTATCCCTTATCATATCTTTACCAACAGCTACTACCCCTAAAGTTGGAATTCCGTATTTTTCTCCTGCATCTACTGTTCTACATAATAGCTCTAGAGAGTTTTTTTCGCCTGGTGCTCCTATAAATGTTTGTACTGCCATACATGAAGCATTCATTCTTATAGAACTTTCTATATCCGTTGCAATTCCACCACCGATACTCATGTCGTCATACATTACTGTTGAGTCATAAGTACTTCTTAAGCATATTGCCTTATCTTGAATTGGAGTTATACAAGTTCTAAGTGCCCCTCTTGTGGCCATTAATACATCTACTTCTTCCATAAGTGGAGGTATTGCTATATCTAATCTTTCAAGTCCTGAAGTAGAACCCATTATATACCCGTGGTCAAAAGCCAACATTACTGTATTCCCTGAAGTTTTATTAAATATTCTAGATAACCTATTTTTCATTCCCCAATCACAATGATTAAGTCCTTTCACATGAAAACCTTCATTCCTTGGTTTTATATCTAAATGAAAATCCTTTGAAATCTTGAAACCCTCTATATCTGCCATTATTTCTCCCCTCTAAAACTTATATTTATAATTTACCCGTACTTTTTTATTTTTTCATATATGGAGTGTTGCATGGAGCATTATATAATGCTAAAAGCTCATCATCCATTCTTGCCATAAACATTTGGAATCCTGCTTGCTCTTGTACCGTTAGTAATTCTCCCACTTCATTTGCTACTACTTCTATATTTTTTTCTTCTAAATATTTAACACATGCTCTATATACTATTAATAGTTCCATATGTGTAGTTGCTCCACATCCATTTATCATAAGCATTATCTTTTCGCCTTCTTTTATTGATAAATCTTTAAGTAGTGCGTCTACCATTATTTTTGCAGTTTCATCAGCACTCTTCATACTTTGAGCACCTCCACCACCTTCGCCATGTTGACCCATTCCAACTTCCATATCATCTTCACCTATTTCTGATATCATTTGTCCTGTTGCTGGATGTGTAGCTCCTCTTACTGCTACTGATAAAGTGGCCATATTTTCTGCAAATCTACTTGCTATAGCATTTACTTCTTCTAAAGTTTTACCTTCTTTAGCAGCCGCTCCTGCTATTTTATAAGTAGGTATACATCCAACTAAACCTCTTCTGTCGTCAGATCTTTCTCTAGGTGCATTGGCTATATCTTCTTGTGTCACTAATTTAATTATATTTATATTAGATTTTTTAAGTTGTTTCATAGTTAAGTTAGCAGTTAACATATCTCCTGCATGATTTAGTACTACAAATAGTACACCTTTGCCCTTGTCTGCCATTTCGATTGCTTCTAAACAAGCCTTTGGATTTGGAGCTGCAAATATATCACCAACAACAGATATATCAACCATTCCTTCACCAACAAATCCACTTATTGCTGGCTCATGACCAGAACCACCTAATGTTACTATAGTTACACGGTCAGCTTCTTCTAATCTTTTATTTACCACTAAGTTATTTTCTTTTAAATCAATAGTATCTCTATTTGCTAATGCTAATCCTTCAAGTAATTCTGCTGTTAAATTCTCTGGGTTATTTATAAACTTTTTCATTTTCATATTTTATCCCCCTAATTTTTCAAAGAATACTCTTCATTTTTTTATTTATTTATTATTTAAGTAGTTATTAATCCCTCATATAGACCTATAAAGAAATACTTCATCGATACAGCCCCTGCATCTTGTGTTCCAATAGTTTTTTCTTTATAAGACTTTGCTCTTCCAAATTTGGCAATAAAATTTTCACTAGCTTTGCAACCTTCAATTGAAGCCTCCATTGCGATTTTCATCACTTCTTCTAAGCTTTCACTATATTCTTGCATACAGTTTACTACTGGAATTAAAGTATCCATCATAGTTTTATCTCCAACTCTAGCAGTAGTGATATCATATAGTTCATCTAGAGCAGACTTAAACATATTTATAATGTTATCTACTTTTAATTCAGTATCACCCTTATTTATTCCTAAAGCCATACCAGAAACAAAAGTCCCCCATAATGGTCCAGCAGAGCCACCATTTATACCTAGTATCTCTGAGCCTAAATCATAAAAAAACTCATATAAGTCCATTCCATTTTCTAATTCATTCAGCTTATTTATCATTAATTTAGAAATTTTTTCAATGGTAATACCGTGATCTCCATCTCCAAAAGTTGAATCAATTTTTGTTAGTTCTTCTTTTGCATTCAACATACTTTCACAGCCACTTATAAACATTTTTTTTATTGTAACTGCTTCAATTATCATTTTTTCACCTCCAAGTTACATATGTAACTAAATTTTTTTATGTTTATGTATCATTATTTTCTGTCATTAATAATCTAAGTTTATAGTAGCATCACTACTAATAAACAACAATAATTGGAGCTTATGTATACAGTACTTTCATAAAACAAAAAAAGACTGATTTTTCCAGTCTTTTAATTTTAGTTACATATGTAACCCGATATATTGTTTTATTAGTTTTACGATAGTTAATTTATTTCTAATTTTCTTATGCTTGTAATATCTACCTCGTTATATAATTTTCATAGCCAGCTCATCACTAATTATTAAATCTGTAATAACACCAGTATTTAAAGCACCAATAATACTTTTTGAGCTTACCTTACTAGAACAAATGGCTATTACTCTTTTACATTTTTTTAATTGCTCAATATTTATATTAATAACATAATCTAGTTCTGGATTTATTATTCTTCCTTTAATATCATAAAAATGTGATACAAAGTGTCCACAAGCTTTCTCTTTTATTAATTTATTTCCAAATCTTACTGAAGTTGCTACATCTGGTGAAGATGGAAAATTCGAGATATTAATTATAGCTAAATCTAAATTATCCCAGCCTTTATTTATAACTTTAAACATTTCAGAATACATATAAAGCTTTTTTTCCTTTTCATTTTCTACAATGGCAGGTGCATAAATATAGTGTGGATTTAGATTATTTTTTGAAGCAAAAATCCTTACCAACTCATTAGTTTGATAGCTTCCATAAGAAGCCGTAATACCACCTACTAATGGATATACATGACCTGAAAATCTGTGGTTATCTGTATTTTTTTCATAGTTCTCCATTAATTTACCTAGCATTGATCCCCATCCGATGCCTATTTTGTCTGTGGTGTTCATACTTAAGTTTATTACTTCATAGGATTTTTTAACTATTTCATTATCTACTGCGTTATTTTCATTTATTTTATTTACTATGTATACTTCATTAATTTTGTATTTTTTCTTTAGGTTTATATCTAGAAAGTTGTTATCACAGAAGTTTTCGTTTATTTGTATTTTAACTATACCTAAGTTTTTGGCTTCACTTAAAAGCTTACTTACCATAGGTCTTGAGATGTCATATTCTTTTGCTATTTGATTTTGAGTATGATTATCTTCATAATATTTCTTACATATATCTATCAGTCTTTTAATTTTATCTTCATTAGTTTTCATTTTATCCCCTCTAATCCTAAGTACAATTTAAGCCCTAATTTTGTATATAGTAATATTATTATTTTATCATACTTAAGAGTAGTAATACGAAATATAGTTTCTAATTGTATTCTAGCTTTTTCATTAATATATATCTTCTCATTCCTCCGTATTTTTCTTTTTCTTTTATTATTTCATAACCTAAAGCTTCAAATGTTCTAATACTGTATGGGTTATTTGGAGAAATAGTAGTACATATTATATTTTTCCCTTCTTCTTTACTAACCATTTCTAATTCTTTACATATTATCTTTTGGAGGCTATTTCCTCTAAATTTATCTACTACCGCTACCGAGTCTATTTGGCCAACTTCTAATAATTCTTTACCTCTTATGCCTAAGTCAAATCCGTAGTTATCTTCACTTTCTCCATATCTAGCATATACACCCATTGCTATTAACTCATTATCTTCAGTATATATACCTAAAAGTGTGTCTTTATTATTAAAATATTGTTCAAATTCTACTCTTTGAGTTTCACAGTATATATGCTCTTCTTTTATACCATTAAGAATTTCCGTTTGAAAAACTAAGATTTCTTCAATATCATTAATTTTTAATTTTCTAATATATACTTTGTTATATTTCTCTTCTTTATTTTTTAATACTAATTCTTTTTTCATTTTGCCTCCTTTTATTTTAATTAAGATTTTATTAATCTATTTTTAACTTCCCTACCTAATATTAAATTTTCATTATTTTTAGATTAATAAAGTTATATATTTTTAATATTTGTTTGCAATTTAAATATCAAATAATATTCTCTTTAGGTATTGATAGTTTATTTGAAAAGGAAATTTTAATGAATTATTTTATCTTTATGTTAGTATCAATAATAACTGGACTTTAGATGACTATCAAAAGAGTGCCCCTGTTTTTTCAAGGAGAGCTATAGGTTAAATCGCAATTGAGTTTTTGAGAATAGGTAGAAGTATTAGAATATATTCCCACATTATTTCTTTGGCAATTATTTCAAGCTCATATGTTTGTTATAAATTAATAGAGAAGCTTATGCTTCTCTTATTTCATTTCGTTAATGGTTAGTGTCTTCCAATGTTCCTTTAGTATAGACTCTACATGCCTTACATCTTTATTTTTAAAAGCTTTAACTAACTCAAAATGCTGTTTATTGCTATAAGCTAACATTTTGAATAAATCATCTTCATTTTCACTAATATAGGATTTAGGCATAAAGTTATATACTAAATGATTTATTGAAGCTAGTAACACTTGGTTATCACATTTATTTCTATATACATTGTGGAAGTCATCGCTTATACTTAAGTAATTTTCATAGTTTTTATACTTAATTGATATTCCCATCATCTCTGATAATTCTTCCATTTTACAAATTTCTTCTTGAGTTAAATACTCAATAGCCAACGAACCAGCTAAAGAATCTAGTGCACCAATAACAGCATATGTATCAAGTTTTTCTTTTTCTTGAAATTCTTTAACAACAAATCCTTTATTAGGTATTTTTTCTAATAAGTTTTCCCCTGCTAATCTTGTTAGCGCTTCTCGTGCAGGCGTTCTGCTTACCCCTATTACACTACAAATCTCAGCTTCTGTAATTCTTTGATTTGGTTTATATTCACCAACTTGTATCTTTTTAGATATATACTCATATACTCTTGTTGTAAGTGGATCTGTTTTAATATCTATTCCCCCCTATATTTTAAAATTGGTGTGCTTAAAATCAAAGCACACCATTTTTATACTAATATAATAATATTTTATACATTTTATGACACTACATCAAGTTTTTCTTGATTCTTCACTTTTTTTCTTATCATAAATGGTAACAGTATACCAAGTAAACAAATTCCACCTAATAATGCAAAGATATAATTATATCCTGATGATCCCACATTATCTAATATCATACCGCATATGTTATGCATATAAAAATCAGGTAAATATCCTATTATAGATGCAACACCTATTACTGTAGCTGTTACACTCACTGGGAATTTACACTCCCCTACCATTGAGAAGGCAACTCCATATACCATATAACCAAGTGCGCTTGGTATTAGAGTTAATACTATTAATATCATTTGACTTGATGATGCCATTATGATTATTAAGAAGAAGAATATTGCTGTAAGAGCGTTTCCTATCATAAACCACTTTGTTGTTGATCTTAACTTATCTACAATATATCCTCCTAATGGAGCACAGAATACTAAGAATAAGTTAGATCTAATAATTGCTATTGTACTAGACATTTGCTCTGATATTCCAACTACTTCTGTTAAATAGGGTGTGAAATAGGTACTTGTAGTAAATATAGAATAAGAACAAAGTATCGCTAATGATAATAACCATGTAATAGGATTCTTTAATACATCCTTTACCTTACTAAAATCAAATTTATCTTCAGAAGCACTTTGAGTAGCCTCTTTTTTAGCATCAGTTACGAAGAAGTATACCATAGCTGCTGCAACAATGTTTGCTATTGCCATAACAAATACGGCCATCTTAAGTCCTGTTACTGGATCTCCAAACTTTGAATAAACTCCTAAAGCAATTGAGTTACATATTGCTTGTGTAAGTCCATTACCAGCATAGTATAGACCATACATTCTTCCTTGTTCTTCTGCTGATCCTATCTGACCTATCACTTTCATTAAAGCACTCCAGAAAATAAATGCAGTAGAAAGTGCAAGTAAGAACCAAATCACAAGAGATAATGTATAATTTAGTGTAACTCCGTATAATACCGTAAGTACTGCAGTAGCTACTAGTGAAGCTATTAAGCTTTTCTTAGTAGACAACTTATCTGCAAGTATTCCACCTGGAATATATAATAACATACATCCAACTGAATAAAGGGATACCATTGACCCCATTTGAGTGTTTGTAATTTCCATTACTGACATCATTTGATCGTAGAAAATATATTTTAGATAAGGAAGTAAATAAATAGAACCTCCCGCTAAGGATAACGATAGGATTGCCAAGTATTTTTTAGCTTTACTTTGCTTTACATTACTCATTAAAACACCACCATATATTATTTATTTTTTGGTTTAT
This sequence comes from Romboutsia sp. LXY-2, assembly GCF_056171995.1. Classification (NCBI taxonomy): domain Bacteria; kingdom Bacillati; phylum Bacillota; class Clostridia; order Peptostreptococcales; family Peptostreptococcaceae; genus Romboutsia; species Romboutsia sp. LXY-2. The sequence continues at coordinate 360,324 of NZ_JBKFGI010000004.1, forward strand.
TCAATATTCAATTATTATTTTTTTATTACTAATATTTAAGTTGAAATTTTGAAAAATTCTCAAATAGGTTACTATATAAAAGTAACCTATTTGAGTATATATTAAACTAAATTTATGAATATATGTTATTCTGCTATACAGCTTGATGGCTCAAGAACGTCTGGTGTATCAGACTTATCTGGAGCAAATAGCTCTCTAGCAACTTCTCTTTGAGTTTTGCCTTCTTCCTTAGCTTTTTCAAACATAACTCTTGTTTGTCTTCTTACTATTTCTTCTAAGTCACTTACTATTGCTTCAGGAGTTGGCTCAACTAAACCAAATACTACTACTTCATATATTCTTATTCCACCCATGTTACATACGAAGTCAACACAGATATCTACACCTTTTTCTCTTAATATTTCATCCGCTTCAGCAGTTACAGGTATGTTTGCAGCTTCTACTATCAAGCTAGCTTTAACTAAGTGAGCATTATCTTTGTTTATAACATCTTCTAGAGCTGCTGGTACTAATATATCACAATCCATTTCTAACCACTTAGAGTTATCTAATATTTCATAGTGTGGTTCAAATGCATCTCTATCCATTTCACCTTTTGGTTTTCTTGTTTCTACTAACTTCTTGACATCTAATCCATCTTTGCAGTAAACTAAACCTTGAACGTCAGCTATACCAACAACTTTATACCCCATCTTATCTAAACAGTAAGCCATAGAAGCACCAACACATCCAAATCCTTGAATAACTACGCTAGCTCCTTCTTTACCTTCTTTTATTTTCCAAGCTTCATCTAATGAATATGCACATCCATATCCAGTTACCATATCATACATTAAGAAATTATCATAAGTTTTTTCACATACTTCATCGTGGTCTTTTATATATTGTTCAAACTTAGGATTAGCTCTCATTTCTTTTGTAGTTGGAAGACCTATTCCTATTTCGTCTAATATTCTTAAAACGTCACCATAGTCAACTCCTAAATCCCCTCCTATAGAAACCCCTGAACCTATGTATGGAGCCATAGCAGTTAAATATCTTTTTAATACATCTAATGCATCTGGAGCTTTATAGTCATAAGCTATCCCACCTTTACATCCACCAGTTGTTTTAGATTCTATAGCTTTATATTTATATCCCATTGCTGTAGCAAGTCTTATTACTTCTTCTTTATTTACAGTTGGATGCATTCTTGTTCCTCCACCACAGTAGTGATTTACAAAGTTATATGCACATAACCATCCTTTTGCATCCGTTTCAGTATCGTTCCATTCTACTACTATATATGGTTTTTGGTTTTCTTTAGACATTTTGTCTTCCCCCTTATAAATTTATATATTTTTAGGAAAATAAGCTCCCTTTATTTTTTTAGTTGTTGGCAACGTCGGCATTAAATTGCAGCGACGTTACCAATAAAACTCTATATAATACTTGATGGCATATAAATGTTTAGTTTTGAGTCATAACACTCTCAACACGTTCTCCACATTTATTATTTATGGACTTTACATTTTCATAATTTATTACTAAAGCATCTACTGCATTTAATCCATTTTCATATATAAATATTGGATTTATATCTAATTCTTTTAATGTGTTCTTATTATCTTTGGCAAAGTTTGATATATTAACTATTACATCTGCTAAAGCATCTATATCTAGCTTTGGATTTCCTCTATAACCTTTTAATAACTTAGATGACTTAAGATCATTAATCATATTTATAGCTTCTTTTTTAGAAACAGGAGCAGGACATAATGAAGTATCTTTAAATACTTCAACAAATACTCCACCTAATCCACAAAGAATACTTGGTCCAAACTGAGCATCATTATTTACTCCAACTATAACTTCTACTCCTTTAGTAGCCATCTTTTGAACTAACACTCCACCTACTCTAGCCTTTGGATCATGAACTTTAGCATTTTTTAATATTTCATAGAAAGCTTTTTTAACTTCTTCTTGCGTAGTTATGCTTAACTTAACTCCGCCAATATCTGATTTATGTAGTATATCAACAGAGTCTATTTTCATAACTACTGGGTATCCAATACTCTCAGCAAGCTCTACTGCTTCTTTAACAGTTTTAGCAACTTCTTCATTTGGTGCAGGTATGTTATATTTTTTTAGTAGTTTTTTACTTTCATATTCTGAAAGTGCTACACTACCTTCACCTACTACATCGGGTATAGCAAGTTCTAACGCTACATCTTCTGGATTATAGCTTATAAAATTAGATAAGTATTTTAATATTTTAAATGCATATCCAGCTGGAGGCATTACTGGAACGCCAATATTTTCTAGTTGAGTAAGATATCCATCATTTCTTGTATTTTCTAAGAATGGTATCATTACAACTGGCTTAGAGTTTGGATCTTGTTTTACAAGTTCAATACCTTTCGCCATATAATATATTGCATTATCTGCTATTTCTTGAAGTAGTGTATATCCTACACAAACTGTTCCTACACTTTCATCATACATTACTGCTCTTAGTGCACTAGCATAAAGCTCTGCATCATAAGATAGTGAAGCTGTCATATCTAGTGGATTGTTTGGAGTGGCATAGCTTGGAAGTAAGTTTCTTAACTTTTCCATTGTATCTTCTGAGAAATCACAGAATTTAATTCCATTTATTTCACCTAAGTCAGCACATACTCCTGTTTCTCCGCCTGATAAGTTCATTGATGCAAAGTTAGGGTTTTCTGGTAGTTTATCAAGTACTGATAACATTTGAGATGTAGCTAAAAGTTCTTCTATATCATCTACTCTTATTACTCCAAACTTTTTAAATACTGCATCGTATACTCTATCTGAACCAGCCAAACTTCCTGTATGTGAAGATGCTATTTGAGAAGCTTTTTCAGATTTACCAACTTTTAGAACTACTATTGGCTTTCTCTTTATTGCAGCCTTTCTTAAACACTCTTCAAACATTTTAGGATTTTTTATTCCTTCAAGATACATTGCAACAACTTTAGTTTGTTCATCATTTATTAAGTAATCTAGGTATTGTTCCATCTTTACAATAGAACTATTTCCAGAAGATATTGCATATGAAAATCTCATATTAGGACTTTCCATAAGAGATAAAGCTATCTGACCACTTTGAGATACCAATCCTACAGCACCTTTTCTTTCTCTATCATTTGATATAAAAGCAAAGGCATGAGTATTGCTGTTGTAGTTTATGTATCCTGCACAGTTAGGACCCATTAAAGCTATATCTAATTCTTTACATAAAGCCTCTAATTCTTCTTCATTTTTTCTTCCTTCTTCAGTACCTAGTTCTGAGTATCCACTAGCGTATACTACAGCACCTCTTGCACCTTTTTTGTGTGCATCTTTAAGTATTTGACTTACTGTAAATTGAGGTGTACATATTATTACTAAATCTATTTGAGCATCTATATCTTTTATACTCTTATAGCAAGGTATACCAAATACTTCATCTCTCTTTGGATTTACTAAAAAGACTCTACCCATATCCATATATTTTATAATATTTCTACAAGTATCTCCTCCAAAGCCTTCTTTTTCACTTGCTCCTACTACACATATGTTTTTAGGATTTAATAATTTTTCTAAATTCATAATGTCTCCCCTCACTATTTACAAGCTTCGTATCCTTTTTCAAAGCAAATTTTATTCTTTGGATTGTTCTTACCTTTATCTAAGAAGAACTTTTCAACACCTTCACTAAATACTTCTCTTTCAAATAAATCAGTAGCTTTAGCTAAAGCTCCTAACATTACAATATTTGCTCCTCTTACGTTTTCACATTCTTCAGCTATGTTTGTAGCTGGCACTTCATATATTTTTAGATCTTCTCTAAATTTATAATCTTTTATTATTGAGCTATTAGCTATTATAATTCCGCCTTCTTTCATTAGATTTTTAAATTTTGCTACTGAAGGCTGATTCATTGCAACTAATACATCTATCTTATTTACAAATGGACTTGATATCTCATCGTCACTTATTTTTACGTTACAGTTAGCTGTTCCCCCTCTCATTTCTGAACCATACGAAGGTATCCAAGTAACATTTTTACCATTTAACATTCCTATGTTTGCAGCTATTAATCCGGCTGTTAAAACACCTTGACCACCAAAACCTGAGAAAATCATTTCTGCCATTATTTTTCACCTCTCTTTACATATTCACCGATTGGATATTCAACTAGAACATTTTCTTTTATATGTTGTAAAGACTTTTCTGGCGTTAACCCCCAGTTTGTTGGACATGGAGATACAACTTCAACAAATGAATATCCCTCATTATTCATTTGAGCTTCAAAAGCATTTCTTATAAATTTCTTAGTTTGATTTATTTCCTTAGGATTTGTTATAGATCCTCTTGCCGCATATCCTATATTAAGGTTTTCCATAAACTTAATTACGTTCACTGGTCTTCCTGTTATTTCAACATCTCTTCCTTTTGGAGAAGTAGTTGTTTTTTGACCTGCAAGAGTTGTAGGTGCCATTTGACCACCTGTCATACCAAATACTCCATTATTTACAAATACTACTGTAATGTTTTCATTTCTTATAGCTGCATACATAGTTTCAGAGAATCCTATTGCAAGTGCATCACCATCTCCTTGGTATGTAAATACTGGATTTTCTGGTCTCATTCTTTTTATTCCTGTTGCTACAGCAGCCGCTCTACCATGTTGAGCTTGAACCCAATCAACACCAAAAGTATCCATCATAAGACAAGCACATCCAACAGCAACTGATCCTATAGCTTTTTTATCAAGTTCCATTTCTTCTAAAACTTCTGCAACTAATCTATTTACAATACCGTGACCACATCCAGGACAAAACTTATTGTCTTCCACTAGTAAACTAGGTTTTTTCTTAATCATTATAAACAAACCCCCTCCGAAACCTTATTTTCAACTTCTTCAACTGTAGCTAATATTTCTTCGGCTAATGGAACAGTTGAACCAGATAAGTGAGTGAATACTGATATTTTCATTTCACTTGCTAATTTAACATCTTCAACCATTTGACCAAGAGCTGATAACTCTACAGATATTAATGCTTTAACTCTATCGCTATTGATTTTATCAAATGCTTTAACTGGATATGGGAATAAAGATATTGGTCTTAATAATCCAAGCTTTTGCCCATTTTTTCTTGCTATCTTTACAGCTTCCTTACAAACTCTTGAAGAAATACCATATGCAACTAGTACAACCTCTGCATCATCTATTTCATATTCCTCCCACATTTGCTCCTTTTCTGCTATATTATCGTATTTAGCTTTTATATATTTATCATAATCAGACTTGTAATACATTACTGATGTTGTTTTTCTAAATTTACCATCGCCTTTACCTTTTAATGACCAGTCAAATTTGTTTGGATCATGTTCATTAAAATCTTTAAACTCTACAGGCTCCATCATTTGACTTATTGATGAATCAGATAATATAACAACAGGATTTTTATATTCTTCAGCTTTATCGTAAGCCATATAAGTTAAATCTGCTGCTTCTTGAACAGAGTTCGGAGCGAATACTATACATCTATAATCTCCGTGACCACCATTTTTTACTGTTTGCCAATAATCCCCTTGAGCTTGGAATATATCACCAAGTCCACTTCCATATCTCATAACATTTACTAATACACAAGGTAATTCAGCCGATGCTATGTAAGATATACCTTCTTGAAGTAAGCTGAATCCAGGTCCAGAAGAACTTGTTAATACTCTAAATCCTGCAGCCGCTCCACCATAAACTGCTGATATCCCAGCTATTTCTGATTCAGTTTGAACAAACTGTCCTCCTACTTCTGGTAATCTTTTTGCTAAATACTCAAGTATTTCACTTTGAGGTGTTATTGGATATCCAGCGAATAATCTACATCCAGCTCTTACAGCTGATTCTGCTATTGCATCGTTCCCCTTCATTAACATTTTGCTCATTTACTCCACCTCCAATATTTCAAATACATATTCTGGACACATTACATAACAAAGTCCACACTTTACGCATTTTTCTTCAACTACATCAACAGTTTGGTACCCTTTATCATTGATATAATCAGACATTACTATTGCATCTTTTGCGCATACATTTTTACAATAGCAACAGCTTTTACAACTTTCTTTGTGTAAAATCATTTTTTCCATAGAAAAGACTCCCCCAGTTTAAGATATTTAATTTTTGGAATAAATCCAAGATTATACATTTTTAATATTGGTAATTGTATTATGACTTTATTCTTTATTTGCTAGATATAGTATCTCTTAAGTGATATAATTTTGAAATTGATTAGATAAACTTATGATTGTATACATTTCTTAAGTTTACTAGATTGTCGGTTAGATGTTTTATGATTGTATACATTTCTAATTGCTTGATTTAAGTTAATTATAATTATAAGATAACGTTTTTTTCAACTATTTTTTTTGATTTTTTCGAAATTTTTTATTAAATAACTGTTTGAAGTATAATTTTTAATAGTACTTCAATAAATTGTATACAATTTACTCTATTTTAAAAATACTCCTGTTTTTTATCTAGTTTAATTATTATATATAAATAATCTACTTACTAAATTTTTTCCACTAGGTAGTACTATATCATCGAACCAACTTAAAAGACTTGGTCCGTTGCATAAAAAAGGTATTATCATATAACATGATAATACCTTTTTTACTATAGCAAATGTAGTAGATCTAAAATTTAATTCTAATCTATATTATTTATAATTTCTACTTACAAATTCTATCTCGTCTACATTTTCAATTTTATTTAATTTTATTGCTAGTATAAAGAAGTATCCAGAAAATAAATTTGCAAAGTCAAATAGTATTGCATCTACATTATTCCCTCGTTCTTTATGCCTATGTAATAACCTAACTAGTGCTTTACATTTACTTCTAATTATATGTGCTAAACTTGCACTACTACTCCCTTGTGGTAAAACAAACTTATCTACTCTATCTTTTATTTCTTCCCTATGAGCTTTAGTTATTGTTTCTATCCATGATAATTCTTCATCCGTAACAGTTACCATAGTTCTTAGTGAAGGGTTTATATGGTACATTATTTCATTCATTTTTGTAAGTTCTTCTCTTAATGCTTCATCTTTTACAAGAGCTCTAAGCAATCCTATAGTGCTAGATATTTCATCTGTGAATATTTCAAAGTCACATCTTAAATCTTCGCCATCATCATATAAAAATGGATATGCTAAGTATTTTGACATACGCTTCCTCCTTATTAAATCAAAGACATACACTAACACTGTACATCAAATATTGTTTACTTCAATAGCTTATTAACAAAACGAAATAGTACCAAATCATAGGATATTATTTCCTTAATAAATTCAAATATTATTAAGCTTATTTTTAGAATTATATAACATTTTCTATAAATAATCAACTTATGAAACTTCAACGTATTTATCTGAAATATCTAATTATTTGGACATATAAATTTAATGTACTCATATAATCTAGTATAGATATCTTTAATATATAATCCTTTTCACTTATGATAAATTTTTTTAACTAACTCACCTTTAATTTTTAAATAAAATAATATATAGAGCTAATAATAAATAGCTCAAAAGGGGGAATATCTTTGGATAGTGAAAAGAATTTTAAGCCATTTATTCCTGCTAATAAAATAGTTCCTGAGTTTACTATTACTTCTATAGTGCTTGGATGTTTATTAGCCGTAGTATTTGGTGCAGCAAATGCTTATTTAGGTCTTAGAGTTGGTATGACAGTAAGTGCATCAATCCCTGCAGCAGTAATTTCAATGGGAGTTTTGAGAGTTATATTAAAAAGAGATTCTATACTTGAAAACAACATAGTTCAAACAATAGGTTCTGCTGGTGAATCACTAGCTGCTGGTGCTATTTTCACTCTACCTGCAATGTTTATTTGGATGAAGGATTGGGGACTTGGTAGCCCAAGCTTATTTAAGATTGCAATTATAGCTTTATGTGGCGGTTTACTTGGAGTATTATTTATGATTCCTTTAAGAAAAGCTCTTATTGTAAAGGAACATGGAACTCTTCCATACCCTGAAGGTACTGCATGTGCTGAGGTTTTACTAGCAGGTGAAGAAGGTGGTTCCAAAGCATCTATAGTTTTTGCTGGTCTTGGTATTGCAAGTATATACAAATTTATAGGTGATGGTCTAAAAATTTTCCCAACTGAAATTGAATGGGAAATACCAGGGTACAGTAATGCTGCTGTTGGGATAGATGTGCTACCTGCACTACTTGGAGTAGGATATATCTGTGGATTTAAAATTTCAGGATATATGTTCTCTGGAGCTATATTAGGATGGCTGGTTTTAATTCCATTAATATCATTATTTGGTGGTGATATGGTTTTATATCCTGCAGTTGATCCTATATCACAACTTGGTTTTTGGGACATTTGGGATAACTACATAAGATATATAGGTGCAGGTGCTGTTGCATGTGGTGGTATTATAAGTTTAATAAAATCTCTACCACTAATAGTTGATACCTTTGCAAAAGCTATGAAAGATTATTCTACTACAGATAATTCTCATAGTTCACTTAGAACAGATCAAGATATATCTATGAAAGTTGTTCTATTTGGTTCTTTACTAGTTGTAGTAGCTATTTGGCTTATCCCTTCTGTACCAGTTAACTTTGTTGGTGCTTTACTTATAGCAGTATTTGGTTTCTTCTTTGCTACAGTATCATCTAGACTTGTTGGTATAGTTGGAAGTAGTAATAACCCTGTTTCTGGTATGGCTATAGCAACTTTATTAATCAGTACTATAGTATTAAAATCAACAGGAATGGTTGGTCAAGAAGGTATGATGGGAGCTATAGCTATAGGTTCTATTATATGTATTATAGCTGCTATTGCAGGAGATGCTTCACAAGATTTAAAAACAGGTTATATTGTTGGCGCTACTCCAAAAAAACAACAATATGGAGAAATTATCGGGGTTTTAATTTCAGCTATTACAATAGGAGCTGTTTTATATCTACTAAACGCAGCATGGGGATTTGGTTCAAAAGAAATACCTGCACCTCAAGCCACTCTTATGAAGTTAGTTGTTGAGGGTGTAATGGAAGGAAATCTTCCTTGGCCTTTAATATTTGCTGGTGCTTCAGTAGCAATAGCTGTTGAGATACTAGGGCTACCAGTTCTTCCATTTGCAGTTGGGCTATATCTTCCAATACACTTAAGTGCTGGAGTTATGGTTGGTGGACTTGTTAGATTATTCTTCGAAAAGAGAAAGAAAGTTTCTGAAGATGATAGAAAAGAACAAGTTGAGAAGGGTATATTATATACTTCAGGGCTTATTGCTGGTGAAGGTTTAGTAGGTGTTTTACTTGCTATATTTGCAATAATTAAAGTTGGAGGATCAACTTTAGCTGATACAATAAATCTGTCTTCATCAATACAATTAGGTCAAATCGGTGCTATCATCGCATTTGTTATACTAATCCTTACTTTATTTAAATTTAGTATTTGGCATAAAGATAAGACTAAGTCTAAAGCTTCATAAAATATTTCTTAATAAAAATTTAAGTAGGAGATACTCTCCTACTTAAATTTTTAACTATATAATTTTTAAAGGAGTAATAACATGAAAAAGAAAGATAAAAATTATTTAGATTTCGTTCCAGTAAAGAATTCTAAGATAAATTACACAGAAGATGCTAATGGAATAATAACCTTAGAAGTTGATAGAAATGGACTATTTGATAGGATAGCTCAAGTTGTTTTTAAAGCACCTAAAAGTAGCTTTATAAAATTAGATAAACTTGGAAGCTGTGTATGGAAAAGTATAGATAATAAATCTAGTGTATATGGCTTATCTAATATAATAAAATCTGAGTTTGGAAAAGACTGTGAACCGTTATACGAAAGACTCATTACATATATTACTATATTACAAGATAATAAATTTATATCTATAAAAAAGGGTGATAGATAATGGATACAATTATATACATGCTATTGTTTGCAATTGCAACAGTTATCATAAGTTGTTATGGTATTGTAAAGGAAAAAAATAAATCAAAAGATTTGCTAAGCATCCTTTATGCTAAATCATATAAAGCTATTATGAAATCTTTCAAAAAGAAAGACACATTATCTAGAAAAGATATGGAAAATGAAATCATAAATTTGAAAGCATGTCTATTTTATTCTAGAGATAAACTAGTTATTCAGAATCCTTCTCATATGACTACTATAATGATTGGTAAAATGCTTAATGAAGGCATTATTGTGAAGACAAGCAATGGGTACTCTTTAAATAAATAAATATAAAGGGGAGATTTATTTTATGAAACTATTAGTGATAGTCCTTAATAATGTTGATACTCTAGAAAAATTCTTATATGATGTAGCTCAAAGTGGTATAAAAGGTGCTACTATTCTTGATAGTACTGGTATGGCTTCAGTACTATCTAACTTAGGTGAAGATATTCCAATTTTAGGTTCTTTGAGTATGTTTTTAAATCCTGATAGAGAAAAAAATAAGACAATCTTCATTGTTCTTGATGATAATCAAGTCAACACAGTAGTTGATATAGTTAACAATTCTTTAGGTGGCTTTAAATGTAAAAATAGCGGTATTCTCTTCACTATTCCTATTGACTATGTTCAAGGTGGTTCTCATATTTAATAAATATTTTTTATAAACAATTATAATCACTTTAACTTTTAATAGTGGTTATTAACTATGATTAAGAAAGAAGGATAGTTATGGGTATATTATTTTATTTATCAATAATGATATTCGCCGGATTAATATTTAGTTTTTTTGCAAAAAAGCTAAAACTTCCTAATGTAACTGGTTATTTATTATCAGGTCTTTTTATAGGTCCATTTATTCTAAATTTAATTCCTCATAATATTGTTGATGATTTAAATTTAATTTCTGAAATGGCATTAGGATTTATTGCTTTTACTATTGGTACTGAGTTTAAGATAAGTTATTTTAAAAAAATTGGCCTAACACCTATTATTATTGCAGTATTTGAAGCAATAATGGCAGTAGTTTTTGTATTTTTAGCTCTGATTATTTTTACAGATTCTTCACTTGAATTTGCTCTTGTACTAGGTTCTATTGCAGCTGCAACAGCTCCAGCAGCAACCATAATGGTTATTAGGCAGTATAAGGCTTCTGGTCCTGTAACCGAAACTTTGCTAAGCGTAGTTGCACTTGATGATGCGGTTTGCCTTATAGCTTTTGGATTCGCCAGTACTATTGCAAAGATGCTGATTAGTCCATCTAGTAATTTTGATATATTCTCTCTTTTAACTCCTTTTATAGAAGTATTTTTTTCAATTTTAGGAGGAATTTTACTTGGATTATTATTTAGCTTTACATTAAATAAATCTAAGCAAAGCAACAAACTATCATTAACTATAGGGTTTGTGTTCTTAGCTGTTTCAATTGCTAAATATTTACACCTATCAGATTTACTTATGTGTATGTCTATGGGCGCTGCTATAATAAATACTTGTAGCATAAGTAATTCTATTTTAAAAACTTGCGAAAGTATTACTCCCCCACTTTACATGTTATTTTTCATAGTGTCTGGTGCTGAGCTTAATTTATCTGTTATTCCTACTGTTGGCCTTGTTGGAGTTATTTATGTGTGTTTTAGGGTTTTGGGTAAATTATTTGGTGCATATTTAGGTGCTAGGATTATGAGTTCACCTATTGAAGTTCAAAAATACTTGGGACTAACTCTTATTCCACAGGCAGGGGTGGCTATAGGTTTATCATTAGCTGCTGAAAGTACTGTTCCTAACTTTGCTCAAGAGATAAGAGCTATAGTTTTATGTGCTACTCTTATTTATGAAATCATAGGTCCAGTTGTATCTAAGATTTCACTTGAAAAAGCAGGCGAAATACCTGTAGATAATGAAATATGTAAAAACAATATATAAGTTAGCCCTAACATTTCTGTCAAGTCTGAATCTATAATTATATACTTGCATTTTTGTTCATTCTAATTATTCTTTTTATTAGTATTTCCCAATTCGATTAAGTTTTATTTTCTTCTCTTTATAATCTTCATTTTTAAGATAAACCTTTTGTATAAATTTGTACTTACATTAAATTATTTATTATGTTTTTTAATTCCTTAATGTAGGCACAAAACAATATTTGACTTACTAGATTAATTAATAAATTTGTTTATATTTTTTTGTCTTTCACTTGTATTATACTAAGAATATTTACTCACTACTATGAAATCATCATCTAATTTTATGATCAATTATTAAATAATGTTTTAAATTTATTGTAAAGTGCTGATTATAAGTTAAACTTTGTTTAGATGTATTACTTACAGTCTATTGTAATTTTTTAGTTACCAATTATTTTTTACTGGATGATATACTCTTACATAAGAATACATTATTTCGCGAGGGAGATTATTATGAATTGTTTGAGATGTGAAACTGAGTTAAAGTTTTTAAAGGAATATAGGTTTGATAGTCAAGATAACAATAGGGGTTTTTTTAGCTTTATGTTTGATATAGAAGATCATTTAATATTTGATGTGTATGTTTGCCCAAAATGTAGAAAGACTGAGTTTATTTATAAGGCAAACCTTGGTGGATTTGGTTCTATGATAGATGGTTAGGCATAAAAAGTAGAGGAGAAAATAATCCTCTACTTTTTTATTAATAACGGCATTATTTTATAGCTTGTTATAACACTTCGGACAGTATGAAAAATCCTACTGTGTAGTATATACACATACAGAACAAACTTTATCTAAATAATACCTAATCTACTTTTTATGTCCGGTAAAGATTTAAAAAATACAGAGTAGAAATTCTCTTCTTTTATCTTAATACGATAACAATTATCTAAAAGAATTTGATTAATCTCCTCAATCTCTTTTTCATCTCTCACAAACTTTAAACGGAAAGTTAGCGCTTTAGTAAGCTTATACCATTCTAGTATAAACCTTTTATTTTCATCATAGTTTTCAATTCCTACCCATTCTGATACCTTAACATCTTTTAATTCCTCTTTAGGACAATTTCCTACTTGTAAGAAGTACTTAAAATCATCATCTTTATATACTCTTCCTAGAGGGAATAAGCGACATATGTTTGGTCTTTTAGAATGTATCATACATCTACCTTCTTTATTTAAAAAACTGCAGTTTTTATTATCCTTCATCTTTAAGTACGGTAATGTTATTTTGTTATTTTGACGAAGTTGGACTTTATCTCCTAGTAATTCATCAAATGTAGTTCCTAAATAACTTACCATTTCATATATATCAAAAGGTGTAAGAACTACTAGCTCCCCAACATCTTTACAACAATCACTGCACCCATCACAGCCACATGTGTCTGCTTTTACTAAATCTTTAATATCATATAATTTTCCATCTGATATTTCTTCTAGTATGTTTATAGATCTCATATATTTTCATCCTCATTTATTGTGTTTTATTAAAAAAGTTTATTACATCTTATTATACTATAATTATTCACCATATTCTTTACTATATTTTACTTCTACATTTATATTAGGATAAATTTTACAAAACTGACTAATCACGTGATAGCAACTAGGACATGGTTCCCATTTACTATATAAAACTAGGTTTCCATAATTTTTAATTTCCCCTGCTTCTATTTGCTTATGAATTTCTTCAAATATCTTTTTTTCACTGTCATTTACTCTGTTATAGCCTATTCCTAATTTACCTAGCTTATTAACTTTATAACTTATAAAAGCTGAGTCCTTAGTTCTTGGTGCACTACAAAATTCTACTACATCATTACTTCCACTAATCGCTTTAAACTCTCTGTTGTCATAAGTTGCTACTGCAATATTTATAGTGTCTTGTAGTGTGGCACTTTGATCTATATTGAAGGTTTGGTATTCTTTTTCATTTGCCACTAAGTATTTCTTTATATTCTTTCTTAGTCGTTTCATTCTAGGTATATTACTTTTTATATGATGATGATATTCTATGCTTCCAAGTTTGGCTGGTATATAGTCAAAATTTAAATCCTCTGGTATTTCTAGTGATATTGTTTTCGTCTTGCTTTTAGCATCGTATTCTTCTATTCTATTACTATTTCCTGTCGTAACCATTTTTTTTAATAGTTCTATATCCTTTGAATAGATATAGTCCTTATCTATTTGTTTTTCAACCTTTTCTAATATACTTACTTCTTTTGTGTCTATTTTATTAGATATTTTATTTTTAATATTTTCTATATCATTTAACATATGGTCTATATTATCTTGAATACTTATTTCCCTTTCGTATTCAATTCTTTTTATATTTAGCTTACTTATTTGATTTATTTTTTTGCTTAATTATTCATGTTCATTATTAAATGTGTTTATATTTTTCATATATTCTATAAAATCAATTATATTATCTACTCTATAAGTTATATCATCATCACTTAATGATTTATACATTATTTCACATACAGGCTTTTCTATGTTAAAATCTTTTATTATTTGATTTTTAAATTTTTCTTCTTCTGTATTTATTTCTTTATTGCATTCTTTTTTTAAAGCTTTATTAAAATCAATTATACTATTTATTTTTAGTCTTTGTTTTTTTCTAATCTTAGATGTATTGGTTAATTCTGTCATAACTACCTCTTATCAATTAATTATGCATAGAATAAGATTTTAATCCTATACTTACTTTTTGTCAAATTTTCAAAACACTTTTATGCATATATTCTTTTCTTTTTACACACAAAAAGACTATGATTGCAGTAATCATAGCCCTGTTATTATTAATTTATTTAAATTATCCTAATATCTTTATTTCTATATTTCTTCTACCAAAGCTACTAGTCTCTTCTGAACTATTCATAAATATGTCTATCTTATTCCCCTTTATAGCTCCACCACAGTCCTCAGCTATAAATACTTTATCAAACATAGGTATATAAACTTTAGTTCCGTAAGGTATAACAGATGGGTCTACAGCTATTGTTCCCCATTTTGGTACTGTTCCCGTTGCTGTTATTGAATGCCCTGAATAAGCACTTGCATTAACAGTTATAGTACGTCCTGCTAAACTTGCTGATGAACTTCCATTAGATGGCTCTTTTTTATTAGATGTAGTATTTGATACTACTGAGTTAGCTTGTATATTCTTTTGAGTATTTGCTTGCGATCTAGCTTTTTGTTCAGCCTCTGCTTTTACTCTAGCTTCTTCTTCTAATTTTGCTTGTTGTGATTCTGTTAATACATACTCAGCAAATACAAAACCAGTCTTTTCTTTTTTAGACTCATCTTTCTTTTTATCAGTTTCCTCTTTTTCAACTGTTTTTTCTTTTTCAGCAGATTCTTCTTCTATTACTTTAACTTCATACCAAACTTCAGTAGAATCTTCTTCTTTATCTTTAATTTCTAATACATTTAGTATTTCTAATTCAGCATTTTTCTTTAACATTTCTATTTTATCTTCTTCGATTGAAGGTGATTTTCTTAAGTTTAATTCATTTGTGTTTACTTTAGCTTTTTCGTTAGCTATAAACTCACTGCTTACCCAACCTTCTTTGTTGTCAGCATACTTAACCTTTGTCCACTCTTCTTTGCTATCTAGCACTGTTACAACCATACCGTCTACTAAAGCACCCACTTTTTCCGATTCTTGCGATGCTTCTTTTCTAACATTCAGTACACTTGTTTTTACTATTGCTTTTTTAGTTGTAACTACTTCTTCTTTTTCATCAACTTTTAACTCTATTTTCTTAGCTGATTTACTGTCTTCCTTTTTTACATCCTCACCTAATGCATATACCGCATGTGCAGATACATAAATACTACTTATTGTTAGCCCTAAGGCCAGCGTTCTGTTCATATGTTTTTTAAAACTCATAATATACCTCCAAATTTTTTAAATAATACTTTTCCGCTATTAGTTAAAATTTTATATTAAATATTTTTATTTACGATTTTGTAATATTTAATTTAATATTTGTTACTATTTTGTAACTTTAACAACCTTGACATTTATCATAATCCAATTTTTGTTTTTTGTAAACAGCTACAAGTACAAAAAGTTACAACTTGGTTACAACTCTATAAAATTTTATAACGATGCATATATTGAAATTTCAACATCTAATCACTTTGTAAATTTTGTAATAATTTTCTTAGTTTTTTTTATATTTTTCTATGATTGTTTGAATTTATTAACTAAAAAAATCTAATATAAATAAAAAATCCTCTGCAAAAACATATTGTTTTGCAGAGGATTTTAATTATTTATTTCATATTATTTTTTATTATTGAATCTATTATTGTATCTAAAGTTATATTGTTACTATCTATATCTTCTACCTCTAATACATACTCTTCGAATTCAACTTCTACATACTTACTTGGCTTTCCATTTTCGTCCATGCAATCTACTATTTTGTATTCTTTTATTTCTTCTTGTAGATATTCTTTTAACTCATTGTATTCTTCTTGATTTATTTTTTTGTTACATCCGCAGCAGCTCAATGTGATTCTCCTTTAAATTTGATTTTTTATTAATTATAACCAATTTATCTTAAATAAATCAACTAAGTTTTTATAATTCCTCAGTCATTAAGTCTAACCTAGTTCCAATATTTTTTTCAACAGCAGTATCATAAACATACTTACCTAAAGAGATATCCTCACATGCTAAACCAACATTTACGGCAAGTATTCTTTCATCATCACTAGTTCGTCCCTCTTTTTTACCTAAGATGATTTCTCCAATCTCTGCATAAATATCTGGTGCTCCTTTTTCAAAGACCGCTTTAAACGATAAAGTCTGCTCAGTATCATCAGTTATAAATTTATCACATCCTATGACAGTCCTTGGATCCCATGCTCTAGCAACTTCAAGGCCCATTCCTAGTGCACCTTTTTTAAACCACTCATCTTCTATTAGATGTCTAGGTGTTCTTTGCGTAGCAGTAAGAATAATATCCGCATCATATACAGCTTCCTTTATACTATTAGTTTTGTTTATTTTTATTTCTACTTTTTTGCTCATTTTATCTATGAAATTATCCATTGCCTCTTCTTTTATATCATAAACACTACATTCTCTTAAATTAGGTAATATATGTTTAAATGCCTCAAGGTGATATCTGCCTTGTACTCCTGCTCCAATAATAGCTACCTTATTACTATCTTTTCTTGCAAAGTGCTTAACCGTTATTGCACTTACTGCTGAGGTTCTAACTGCTGTTATCCATGTGCAATCCATAATACATAGTGGAGCACCTGTGTTTGGACAGTTTATTATTTGCATTCCTAATATTTGTGGTAATCCATGTTTGTAATTATCTGGATATCCACTAACCCATTTTATGCCTACTGCATCCATTTCTTTTAAGTATACTGGCATTTCATGAATGAATGTATTCTCTCTACTGTGTACTCCTCTTTTTGGTGGATTTTCTACAGTTTGATTAGTGTGTTCCTTTAGTGCCAGTTCTATTCTCTCTATTATTTGTTTCCAACCTATCTTTAGGTTCATAACATCTTTTTGTGATAAATATAGTAAATCTACGTTTTTCATTGTTGTCTTCCCCCCAATGTATGAATGTTATAACAGTATAACATATCTATGCATAATATTTTGCAATTTATTGAATTTTTCGTATTTTTTATATTTTTTCTGTATAAAATCAACGTTATAGTTAGATAACTATTATAATTATTTGCACTAAAAAATAGGTAGAATATTTATTAACATTCTACCTATTTTTTAGTTATTTAGCTTCAGCATATATCTTACAAAAAAATATTGTTACAGTATATTTTCATTAACGTATATCTCAGCTTCTTGTTTTGATATCCCTAAAGCGACTGAAAACTCATCTTCAATTTGTTCCTTAGCTATTCTAAAAAATTTTTCTTCCATTTGTCCTAGCTTTTTATTGCTTTTTGCTAGATCATCTTTTTTATTATTAAGGCTTATCATCGCTTTTAATGTATCTATAAATTCATGAGAGCTCAGTAATGTTTTATAATGATTTTGTAATTCTCTCACATTCTTTATATCATATCTAGTGTCTCTTATTTTTGGAATCTCAGTAATTATTTTTTTAATTTCTTCAATTGTTATAATCAATCTCATAAACACATTTGCATCTACTGGTACAAATACGTTTCCATTTCCATGTATTGGCTTTAATTGATAGTAATTAGTCATTTTATTAGTTATAGGACTATTAAGCTTACTTATACCCTCTACTTCACATACACCTTGATTTCCATAAACAATAAATTCTCCAATTTTATACATATTAACGTTTCCTAACTTGTTCTGTATTTTTATATCTTTTTCTGACAATCTTAGTTTTGCAATTATATATAAAAAAGACCCTTTTAGGATCTTCTTTAATGCTATATATTATTAACATATATAGGTTTTTGTTTTTTCGTTTTCTTACTAAGTTTTATTATATCATATTTTTAAGTAAATAGATATCTTTTCATTAATCAAACTTAACGTAAACTATTAAGCGCTTATCCATATGTATGATTCCAGAACATATAACGAATTAGTTGCTTATTAGTTCTGCTATTAAATTACGCAATAAAAATCCTCTACATAACCATTTTGTTTTGCAGAGGATAAATAATTTCAACTATAAATCACATGGATTTTTAGTTCCAAGTAAGTATTGGATTTTTTACTGCCCTAGCTTCATCTATTCTTTTTACATTGGTATTATGTGGTGCAGTTTTAACTAGTTGTGGATTATCTTCTATTTCCTTGGCTATTTTTACCATGGCATTAATAAATTCGTTTAATGTTTCTAGATTTTCTGTTTCAGTTGGCTCGATCATAATTGCTTCATTTATTATTAAAGGAAAATATACTGTAGGTGGATGATATCCATAGTCTAGTAACCTTTTAGCTATATCCATAGTTTTAACGCCACTCTGCCCTTTACCTATTCCACATAAAACAAATTCATGTTTACATACTGTATCTATAGGTAAATAATAGTATTCTTTTAATTTTTCTTTTAGATAGTTTGCATTTAAAACTGCAACTTGACTTGCTTCTTTTAAGCCTTCTTTTCCCATAGTTTGTATATAAGTATATGCTTTTACTAATACCCCAAAATTTCCATAGAAGTTTTTAATTTTACCTATTGATTTAGCTTTATCGTAATTTAATATATATTGATCTTCATTTTTTTCAATTATTGGAACTGGTAAAAATGGTATTAATTCTTTTTTTACTCCTACTGGACCACTCCCAGGCCCTCCTCCTCCATGAGGAGTTGAAAATGTTTTGTGAAGATTTAGATGAACTACATCAAATCCCATATCTCCAGGTCTTGTTATTCCCATGATAGCATTCATATTAGCTCCATCATAGTATAAAAGCCCTCCAACATCATGAACTAAAGTTGCTATTTCCTTAATGTTTTTTTCGAATAGTCCAAGGGTACTCGGATTAGTAAGCATTAGTGCAGCTACGTCTTCATCCAAAGCTTCTTTTAGCTTTTCTATATCCACTGCTCCATTTTTATCAGATTCTATTTGAACTATTTTAAACCCTGCCATAGCTGCACTTGCTGGGTTAGTTCCATGTGATGAATCTGGAACAATTACCTTAGTTCTATTAAAATCTCCTTTATTTTCATGATATGCCTTTATCATCATTAATCCTGTAAATTCTCCATGAGAACCTGCTGATGGTTGCAACGTTACTTCATCCATTCCTGTTATTTCACCTAATGCTTTTGATAGGTCATACATTAACTCTAAAGATCCTTGTGATGTATTTATTGGTTGATATGGGTGTATATTAGTAAATGATGTGTTACTTGCCATATCTTCATTTATTTTAGGATTATACTTCATTGTACATGAGCCTAATGGATAGAAGCCTGTATCTACTCCAAAGTTTTTATTAGAAAGTAAAGTATAGTGTCTTGCTATATCCAGTTCACTAACCTCAGGTAAACCTAAGTTATCTTTTCTTAAATCCTTTGTATCTATTAAATCATTTATATTAACATCATCTATATCAAGCTTAGGAAGTGAATATGCTTTTCTTCCTGGCTTAGATATTTCTATTAATGTTTTATTGTAGTCTATCATTTTACATCCCTCCCATTATATCAACCAACTTATCAATTTCTTCTTTACTTCTTTTTTCTGTAACACATAATAAGGCTGTATTTTTTAAGTTTGGATATTCCTCTTCAACCTTATATCCGCCTAATATATCATTTTCTAATAACCTAATATTAACATCATCTATACTATCTACTGACTGTACTAAAAATTCTTTGAAGAACTTTCCTTTAAATACAGGTTTGTACTTGTTAGTTGATAACAATTTGTTGTAAGTATAGTTTGCTTTTTTTACACATTGACTTGATACTTCTTTTAATCCTTCTTTACCCATTGTAGCCATATAAATGGATGCTGTTAATGCATTTAATGCTTGATTTGAACATATGTTAGAAGTTGCTTTCTCCCTTCTTACATGTTGTTCTCTAGTTTGAAGAGTTAGTACATAAGCTCTTTTTCCATCACTATCAATAGTTTCTCCTACTATTCTACCTGGTATCTTTCTTGAATATTTTGATTTTGTTGCCATAAATCCAACATATGGACCTCCGAAGTTTAGAGGATTCCCTAAGGCTTGTGCTTCACCTACTACTATATCTGCACCTATTTCTCCAGGTGATCTTAATAAACCTAAAGAGATAGGATCTACACTCATAATAAGAAGTGCTTTATTTTGGTGAACTATGTCTTCTATTTTCTCTAAATCTTCTATTATTCCAAAGAAGTTAGGATTTTGAATTAAAACACATGCAGTGTCTTTTCCTATACTTTCACTTAATTTATGAATATCCGTAATTCCATATTCATTGCAGAAATCTACTTCTACTATTTCACATTGACCAAACTGCATATAAGTTTGTAATACTTTTCTACATTCTGGGTTAACAGTCTTAGATACAATAATTTTTTTACGCTTAGTCTGACCTACTGCCATTAGACAAGCTTCAACTGCTGCTGTTGCTCCGTCATACATAGATGCATTAGCTATTTCCATCTTTGTTAGTTCTGCGATCATTGATTGAAATTCAAAGATTGCTTGTAATGTTCCCTGGCTTATTTCTGCTTGATATGGTGTATATGCTGTATAAAATTCGCTTCTTGAAGTTATGTGATTTATAATAGATGGAATATAGTGGTCATAAGCTCCTGCGCCAAGAAAACATGTTAGATTATTTAAGCTCTTATTTTTCTCTGCTAATTTGTTTATACGTTTACTTACCTCTAATTCACTTTTACAGCTTTCTAAGTTTAAACTTCTGTTAAATTTTAAGTCATCAGGTATATCAACAAATAAATCATCTATTGATTTTAAACCCATACTTTCTAACATTATCTTTTTATCATCACTTGTTGTTGGTATATATGAGAATTGATTTATATAATTATTTATGTTGTCTTTGTTATCATCTTTATTTAAATTTTCATTTTCTTTGTTTTTATATTGTTTTTTATAAAATGGTTTTCTGATAATTTTAGCTTTAACTATTTTCTTTCTTATTGCTATTTCTATCTCCGTATCTAGCTGTGCATATTTTGAGTCAACTAATGCAAGACCTACTACTTTATTTAGTGTAGGTGATTGATACCCTGTTGTTACATATCCAATAACTTCATCATTTGCTAAAACATCATATCCATGTCTTGCAATACCTCTACCACTTATTTCAAATCCTACTACCTTTCTTTGTATTCCATTTTTCTTTTGAACCTCTAAACTTTCTTTACCTATAAATTCACTTTTATCTAATTTTACAAAATATGAAAGTCCTCCTTCTAAAGGTGAGATAGATTCACTTATTTCATTTCCATAAAGAGGCAGACATGCCTCGAATCTTAAAGTATCTCTTGCTCCAAGACCTATTGGTTTAAGATTCTCCTTTCCTATATTTAAAAGTTCATCCCAAATTTTTATTACATCTTGATTTTTACAATAAATTTCAAATCCATCTTCACCTGTATATCCTGTTCTTGAGATAATACATTCTGTATCTAGTATTTCTGCCTCTGAATCAAATGTAAAAAACTTTATTTCCTCTAAATTAATATTTACTATATTTTGTAATATTTCTTGAGCTTTAGGACCTTGAATTGCAAGCTGAGATACTTCATTAGAGATATTTGATATATCTATACTATAGTTCCCTTTATTTTCTATCATCCAGTTAAAATCTTTTTCTATATTGCCTGCGTTTATAACTAATAAATACTTTGTGTTATTAAATTTGTAAACCAATAAGTCATCAACTACTCCCCCATCTTCATAACACATTAGTGTATATATGACGTCATTGTCTTTCATATTTTCTATATTGTTTGTTATTATCTTTTGTATAAATTTCTCACTATCTACACCTTCTATCATTACTTCACCCATATGAGATACGTCAAAAATTCCTGCACTATCCCTTACTGCATGATGTTCTTTAGTCATACCTTCGTATTCTAAAGGCATATCCCATCCCCCAAACTCTAAAAACTTAGCTCCTATTTCTTTGTGTTTTTCATATAAAGTAGTTGTTTTTAGATGCGGTTTACAAATTGATTCACTCATTATAATACCTCCATTTATTTTAATTTTTTAATTTATAAAAGATTCACTTATCATACACATTTGCATTATTTAGTTCTATAAGTATAAACAAATTATGAGCCATTGAATTTACTTTGTACGTAAAAAAGAGGATATACAAGCACAACAAATAATGTTGCCTGTATATCCTCTGTTTATAGACCTGAAAGTTTCAATAATTTTCATTATTTTGCTCCTTCGGTGACTTATAGTAAGGATTATAAGTCTTTCCAGAGTTCCATCAATTAACGATATCTTTGCCTGAAAGTTTCTTTAAAAATTTGGCTATTTTTAAATTTCTTCTTCGGCTCCTAAGTATCTAGGTATCTCTCGCCAATCTCATTTGGAAAATATTTAATTTTATATTATTCTATGTAGTCACTCTAAGATTTAGAATAATATTTTTTCCTTCCCTTCCATCTCATCATCTTATCTGAAGAAATCATAGCCATACGATTATTGCACCTATACATGAGCTACATTATTAACTCCAACCTCTTCCCAATAAGCCACTTCTTCTAATCTCTTAATTATAGGCAGATGTTGAGTACATTCTCTCTCACACTTGCCACACTTTATACAGTCCTTAGCTTTTCCTTTACTATTCATTGTGTAGTTCCAGCACTCTAACCCATAAACATCCTGTATCATTTGACTGTCAGTTTTCTTAAACATTTGTTTTTCATTATAAAGAAGCATATAAGCTGATGTATTAATATCCATAGGGCAAATATTACAATATCCACATCCACTACAAGTAGCATTTAAGTGTTCTCCTAGTTTTTGTTTTATATTTTCTATATCTTCCTCAGTGTACACATCATTTTCATCAGCTATCCTACAAGCATGATCAATATCCGAAAAACTTCCAAATCCAATTAAAGATATTGTTATTTGAGGACTTCCAATATTAAATCTTAATGCAGCATCAATAGCAGTTTCTCCTTCTTTGGCTAAAAAAGATAAAGCATCCATATGCCTTGGGACTTCACCACCATTTAAAGGATTCATAGCTACTACTCCATACCCATTTTTATGAGCATGCTTGACTCCATTCCATCTATATGGGAAATTAAGTATATTTATTCCCATTGTAACACCCTCAAATTTATTATCATCTAAGACCTGTATAACCTCATCCCCTGATTGATGTGATGAGAATACTATATGATCTATTAAACCTTCTTCTTTGCACTTTAAAAGTCCTTCATATTGTCCACCTTTTTTCATTGCAAGGTTATAATGATCTATTTCTCTAAGACACCAAACATGATAAAAATCAATTTTAGGTACTCCTAATACTTTTAAAGAATTTTTCACTGCCTCTATAGATTTCTCTGCAGTATCAAATACCTTAGGCTTCCCTTTGGTTGATATGTAGAAATCTGTTTTTCCTTCTTTTATCATTTCTCTAAATGCTATTCCAAATATTTTTTCACTTCTATCATCACAATACCCTGGAGCTGTATCAAAATAGTTTATTCCTTTTTCATAGGCATATTTAACTAGTTTGGCATTTTCTTCATCACTTTTTTCTAAGTCGAATCTTAATCCACCAAATCCAACTACTGAAACACTTTTCCCTGTTTTTCCATATTCCACATATCTCATATATAATACCCCTTCTATTATTGATATCTGATACTAAAATTGTATCATATACTTTATAATAAGACATCAAAAGTCTTTGATATTATATCAATAATTTTATAAATACTAAGCTTATCCACTTGATACAAAAAAACCTCCCATAGTATCCAGATTCTGTAATTAAATCTGTAAACTATAAGAGGATTATAATTTATACTTGTAAATATTATATGATTTAAAATAACTTTATCAAATCACTAGGATAAATCTTCCCCAGATTCTAAATTTTCAACATGGACAGTAGTACAATTATTTTTATGTGCAACCAACGTAGAGCCTAATGCACCTGATATTAATGCTTTAATATCTAAACCAACTGCACCTTCTAATCCCTTTATTACCTTATCTGTAGTAGTCATGATATCTCCTACCATCTTAGCACCGTTACCTTCGCCATACATTGTTATACTATCAACATTTGCTAATGGAGCTGCTGCATTTTTAACTATCTCTGGTAATTTTTCTACTACCATCTCTATTACTGCTGCCTGTTGCATCTTATTCATAGCCTCTGCCTTTTTATCTAAACCTTCTGCCTCGGCTAATAGCTTAGCTTTTATAGCCTCTGCCTCGGCTTTACCGACTGCACTTATACCTTCAGCCTTTTTTTGCTCTGCTACTAATTCTGCTTCAGCTTTATCTTTTAATATTTCATATTCTTTTTTAGCTTTATATTGATCTACATCGGCTTCTTTTTGTTTCTCATAAGCCTCTGCATCTGCTTCTTGCATTCTTTTATACTTCTCTGCTTCTGCTTGTTTTTTGATTTCGGCTTCAAGTACTCTTTCTTTTACTAAAGCTTCTTTTTCCCTTATAGCTATTGCCTTTTCTTGTTTTTCTATATCAGCATCAGCTCTAGTAGTTTCTAATCTCTTTCTTTGTACCTCTTCTGTTATCTTATATACTGCATCTGCTTCAGCTTTTTTCTCATCTTCTTTTATCTTTAATTCTGACTGTTTTAGTGCTAGTTCATTGTTTTTTATAGCTATATCTTGTTCTGCTGTTACCCTAGCATCATTAGCTTCTTTATCTGCTTTTGACTTAGCTTGTGCGATTTCTTTTTCAGAATTTGCTTTAGCTATTTCTGCATTTTTTTGTATAGTTACTATATTATCTATCCCTAAGTTTTCTATTACCTTATTATCATCTATAAAGTTTTGAACATTAAAACTTATTAATTCTAACCCCATTGCATTTAAATCTGGCTCTGCATTTTCTTTTACTGCCTCAGCAAACTTTTTTCTATCCTTTACCATATCTTCTAACTTCATTGTACCTACTATTTCTCTAACATTTCCTTCTAGGACTTCTCTAGCTACACTAGCTATGTAGTTGGTATCTTTACCTAAGAAGTTTTGAGATGATAATTTTATTAACTCATCACTACTTCCTACCTTTAAGTTAACATTAGAGTCTACCCTTACATTTATATAGTCTGCTGTTGGTACTGTACTAGCTGTTTTAACGTCTATTTGTATTAATTGTAATGCTAGCTCATCTTTTCTTTCAAAAAATGGTACTTTTATAGTAGCTCTTCCTATTACCACTCTAGGCTGTTTTCTAAGACCAGAAATTATAAAAGCTTTATCTGTTGGTGCTTTGACATAACCAGTAGCTAATAAAACTAAAACAACTACACATACCACTATGGGTATTAAAAAAGAACTTTCTAAAAACATCAAAATAACTCCCCCTCTCTATTTCATTACTTGCGGATTTTCTCCTTATTAAAGTCTATGTATAAATAAAAATATAAATAACAGATTATATATTGAATTTTAACGAGCTAATTTTGTTATAAATCTCTACTAGGTAATTCTGAACAATACCGAAAATTTGTAGAAGGTCAAAAAACTACGATGAATTTATAGAAAGTTACTTTAATGTTTAAAGGGAGCTATATCTTAGCATATTTTGCCATGATATAACTCCCTTTAAACATTGTAGCCTACCTTATTATATAAGATTACTCTTTGCTTCTTCTAAATTCTCTTTTACTTTCGTTAATTCTTTCAATTTAACATTTTTGCTATCTAAAACTTTTTCAGCCTTTTTTAGTGCAATCTCTACTTTCTCCCAGCTTTTCTTTGTATAGTTATCTTCAACTAAAGTTTTTGTTTCTGAAACTAAATCTTTTAGTGCATCTAACTCTATTTGTACCATATAGTTATCAAAATTATCGCTTAAATCTTTATATACTATATTTCCATCAGCTTCGTAAAGTATATTTAATTTATCATCATTGAAAGATAAACATGAGTATCCACCACCACTTGGATTGCCGTTTTCTGGATAAGGTACACATACTTCTTTAATACCTTTTGATAAATCATCAAAGTCTATCATATAAACAGTAATATTATCTCTAACATATCCACCTGCAGTATTTTTAGGTGCTGAAATCAACCCTATTTCATGACCATTTGAAGCCTCAACTTTTATAAATGATCCCTGGCAGCCTGATCCAGCTCCAGTTAAAATCTTTTCATGTAATGGTTCATAAATTTCCCACGTACTTCCTAAGTCATAAGATATATATGATGCCCTGTACCCAGTTGAATCATATCTAGCACTCATGATTAAAGCTCCATCCAACTCTATCACCATATTTTCAGAAGTTTTTTTATCTGGTACTTTATTACCCATAGTCCATGTTTCACCATTATCTTTTGAATATATAATACTTGAATAGTAATTGTTAGCATTATTTTCTCTTAATGCAATTTGTATTGGCATTACTATTGTTCCATCTTCCATTGTTATACCAGCACCAACACCGCCTAACCATCCAATTGTATTACTTGGTTGGTTATTAATTCTTTCTGTATTTGTTGTTAAATCTATTTTATCAGACCATGTTGACCCGTTATCATCAGAGTAAACCATCTGAACAGACCAGTCCTCTCTTAATGAAGGTGTACTACCTGCCCAGTTTCCATCTTTATTCCAAGATCCTGCGATTAATATTATTCTCCCTGTGTCTGTAACAACAGTAGTTGAGTCCATTACACGAGAGAATTTTGGATTCACTCTATCATTTTCCATTACAGTTTGATAATCCCAAGTCTTACCACCGTCTGTACTTCTTGCTGCACCTATATCTATAAATGCATGGTCAGGCGCTCCATTATATCGAATATCTGAAAATGCTAATAATGTACCGTCCGATAACGTTTGCATACTAGGTATTCTGAAATACTTTGCTCCCCATGTATTATTAGTTCTGTCAAATACTGTTATTGGCTTAGGTTCATTATTTGTACTTAGGTCTTGTGCAAATACTCCACTGATATTGCATACTGCTAAAGCAATAGCCATACTTATAGTTTTGAATTTTTTTAGATTTCTTTTCATTAGTTTCCCCCTTAAATTTTCTATTCTTTTGTGATTTTAAGCCCTTATAAAATAAAGTTTACATATACAAAAAATATTCCCCTTATTTATTGACATGTAAAATCCATTTTTGAATTTATTAATTCCCCCCCCTTTACATTTTATAATATATTATCGGCCAATTTTTATTTTTCTTTAGTTATTAATTTATTTTTTATTCTATATTAAACATAAATATTTGATTTTTTTTCAAATTTAGTGTAGAATTTTTCATGCAAATCTAATAATACGATAATTTAAATTAATAAATATAAAATTAACTTTGTTTAAGTAATTCGACAGTTACTTAAAGCATTTTATTAAATAACGACTTGGGATAGGAGAGATTTACAAATGAGTACAATTACAGTTAGCTACCTAGTATACGCAGAAGGTACCGATACAGAGGGAAATAGATTTTATTTTGAAAAGGACAAGACTAAGGATGTGGAAATACAAACAGAAGATTTTAATGGTGTAGAATTAGATGATGATGTTTTAGATGCTATTACTAAAGAAATACTTTCATATGAAAATAAAAGAACTTCATATGCATTTAATAAATCTAATTATAAGAAAAATAATATCTATAATTTTAATGATGATAATCCAGGGGTAACTATGCCTATAGAAAGGGTTAAAACTACTAAATTAGAAATAGTTGATGTAGAAGTAATATAAGGGCTCAATAGTTTTTATATATTATTACAAAAGCCATATAAGTAAGATACTAATTGTTTAGCGTCTTACTTATATGGCTTTTTTTAATTATTATAAGTTGTAACTATATCTAACCTCTTTTCTTACTTACTAGTAATTGATGATTAGTATTTTATCTGACTCCGTAGAATTAATTTCTAAAGTATAATTCTCTTCGTCAAGAATCATTTCATTAAAGTTAGGATTATATCTTTCAAAAAGTTGCTTACTTCTATAATTTTTTATGCCAGCCTCTTGCCATATTATAGTTATATCTTGTTTATCTTTATTAAATACAACACGTACTGGCACATGTTTATCAAATATAACCTTTTTGTCTTTTTTAGAAATAGCCTTTATACCTACATCAAATGCACTACACTCAAAATCATGAAATCTATGAAATGATTTTAATGAATCTAAACTATCTGTTAATGTCTTTCCTTTTAATTTTCCCATGATGATTCCTCCTAATATTGTTTAATTTATTATTTCATAATTCTTTTTATATTTCCATCTTTTAGAGGAATATACTTTTACTATTATAGTACATTTTAAATATATTTTATACACCATCTTTGAACATAAGAAATACACCAGCGATTATCTAGTGTATTTCTTATATATCAATAAAAGAAGATGTCTTTTGTAATATTTAATCATCTATATAATTACTACCTCTACAGTTAGCAATATCAGCTTGAGATATTTTATTTTCCATCATCTCAATATCATTATCCTTTATCTTGAACCACAAAAGTGGTATTAATGACATGAATAAAAAAATTATAGGAACCAAAAAAAACATATTTTTAATTCCATATATTGTTGTACTTGTAACTAATGCATCTGGATTATAATTAATAAATCCTAATACCGCTGTTATAACCAAACCTCTTATTACTAAACATATTTTTATTGATGTGTTGCACAGAGCCATAACCATCCCCTTGATACTTTTCCCGCTTTTATATTCACTATAAGTTCCACACATGGAATATAAATTAGTAGTATTGCCATGTGCCATACCAAAAAATATTTGACCTGTCATCAAAACCATCATAATTCCAATTTTACTTATAGGAAGAATATACCCTATACCATGACATATCATAAATCCAATAATACCTATAAAGTTTGTATTCTTACTACCAAACTTTATCACAGCTGATTTTGAAAGCATACATCCAATAAATGTCCCAAAGTTAAACGATACCAATAATAGTGCAACACTGCCTGCATCACCTAACACGACTTTACTATAATAAGCGATTGAAGCTGCTATCATATAAAAAGGTATCAACTTACAAATATCATATATAATCACTAGTAATAATTGACTATTAGATACTACAGTAACCAATATTTCTTTAATAGAAGGACTAGATTTTTTAATATTATCATTTTTATCACATATAGGCTTATCATATCCTTGAGTTATAAAATAGTGTATCCCGTAAAATATAGCATATAAAATTGCTGCAACTAATGCAGTCATCGTATAACCGATTACATTACTTTCAGATTTAGAAAAAATACCTAGAAAAAACAAACTTAGAGTAGGTACCATATACCCTGCAATCATCCTTCCAGCACTTGACCCAGCTGATACCCTCCCTGATAAAAAAGCCCTTTCTTCTCCATCATCAGTTAATACTGTTACCAATGTTCTATTTGCTGCCCATGCAATATTCCACACACCATGACTTATTATATATCCAACCCCACAAATTATAGCTGCTGTAACATCCGAACCGATCCTGCTAAACATAAGTACAAATGATACTATAACAACAGGTGGACAATATATTAACCATGGTCTGTACTTCCCTTTTCTTAAATTGACTTTATCTACTATTACTCCTGATAATATAGATGTTATAATATCCACTACTCCAGTTACTGCTAATAGTGTGGCAATTATACCTAAAGGTAACTTAGATACATCTGTCAAAAATATTACAAAAAACGCAGTATCAACTGCACTCATAAATGAAAATCCAATATCACTTACTCCCCAAAATTTCTTTATCCTGCTATTTATCCTTTTCAAGTTATGCCCCCCCTATGATGTTTGATATATAATCTATATTATTCTGGTATGAGAAAATGTTTACTTGAATTTAAGGCGCAAAAAAGCCTAATCTATATGATTTTTTCGTAAATAATAAAAAACATCAGGTGTATAACTATAAGTAAAAAATTGTTTTCGAATGAGGAAATAGAAATACTATCAAAAAATAAATATATTAAAAAGTGAAAGAAGAAATAGATGAATATATGAATTACTATAATAATTATAGTAATCAATGGAATTTAAATAAGATGACCCCTACTCAATATAGGGATCATCTTTTAGCAGCATAGAATAGTATTTTTTTAATTGTCCTTGACTAAGGGTACACTTTATTGTGCATAAGTGGCTTTTATTTAATGTATTCCTATGTCTATTTTTCAGACATATGGGGTAATGTTATTTATACACTACTTTCATTACTATGTACTTTTATATCTACTCTGCAAAACTTTTGTAATCCTCAATATAAAATTGTACAGAGCCACAGTTAGGACATACAAGGGCTTTAACATCATCAAAAGCCTTGTTCATCATATTTTTTAACATTCCTTTTTTCTCTTTAGTAACAGTCACTCCACAAGTAGCATGAACCATAACTTTACAATCATCAACCATTTCATGTTTACAGTTATTGCATTGCTTCTTCACTAACTCATCCCCAATCATTCCTAGTTTAATCTTAACTATGAATATTGTAGCACAGTGAATATCATATTACTATTTGATATGTTTTTTTAGTACTTTAGCTACAGGTACTCCTATTATCAATCCTATTACTATTTGTGTTATATTACCAGGGATAGACGCTAAAGCTTTTATATGATTTCCATATAAAATCATCTCTGTTAGATAATATCCAAAGATCATCCAAACTCCTGAAATTATTATAGCTATTATATTTGTTAGTACACTATCACCTTTTTTATTATCTTTCCAAGCTATACTTCCTATTATGTATCCCATAACACCTCTTACTACAAATGTAAATGGTGCCCATATTGCCCACTCTGATAATAAATCAAATAGTGCCATTCCAAAAGCTCCTGCAATAGCTCCTTTTTTCTTTCCAAATACTATTGCAGATATGAAAAGCATAGTGTTTCCTAAGTGAACAAGTCCCCCACTTGAGGCTATAGGTAATCTTATATTTATAAATCTTGTTGCTATAAATACTAATGATATAAGTAAACCTGTTTCCACTATGTCTCTAGTGTTATATTTCTTGCTAACATTATTTAATCCATCCACACAACAGTCCCCCTAAAACAAATTTATATATTGTTTATCAAATACGTTGATATAATTTTCATTAAATACTTCTACTAAATTTTCATTACTTCTATAGCCTAGCTCTTTTAAACTTTTATCTAAGATATTTAATATGTATATTATTTTTTCTAGTTTAGCATTTTCTCCCATGTGTCCGATTCTTAGAATGTTTTCTTTGTATTCTCCTAGTGAAGTAGTCATTATTGTATTGTAGTTTTTGTTTATATAGTCTACTAAATTTAGTGCTCCTATGCTTTTAGGTATTTTTACTGCTGTTACTGTATTTGAGTATCCATTTTCTAAGAATAATTCTAGGCCAAACTGTTCTAGTGATTTTCTTGTTGCTTTTGCTATTTTTTCATGCCTTTTTATTACGTTTTCAATTCCTTCTTCTAATATGTTGTCTATGGCTACATCGAGACCTATAATATCGCTTATTGGCATAGTGTATGGGAACCATTTTTCTTCATAATAATTTTCCCAGATTTCTAAGTTGCAGTAAAATCCAGCTACTTTTGTCTTTCTATTTTTTATTGCTTTTTTTGCATCTTCACTTATTCCTACTATTGTAAGACCAGCTGGTGCTGAAATTGCCTTTTGTGAACCTCCAAGTATTATATCAATACCCCATTCATCTACTTTTAAGTCTTCTCCTACCATTGCAGCTACTGAATCTACAACTGTTAGTATGTTGTACTTTTTTAGTAATGTACAAATTTCTTTTAAGTCGTTTAGTACTCCTGTAGGTGTGTCACAGTGTACTATTGTTGCGTATTTGAAGTTGTGATCTTTTTCTAAGAAATATTTAAGGTTTTGTATGTCTATTGCTTTTGCATGGTCTTGGCTAAATAGTACTGGCTCTCCACCATACATGGTTACGAAATCTGCAAAGCCATTTCCAAAGATTCCGTTATCTATTACTAGGACTCTGTCGTCTTTTTCAGTTAGTGAGGCACAGGCTGCTTCAAGTCCAAGTATTCCTTCTCCGCTTAGTATGTAAACTTCATTTTTTGTGTTTATTATTTTTGAGATTTTATCACATGTTTTTTTGTAGAATTCTACAAAGTTTGGATCTACGTCTGGGTTTGTTGTTTCTTTTGCTCTGGCTAGTCTTACGTTTTCTCTTACTTGTGTTGGCCCTGGTGTGTATATGTATTTGTTGTTCATTTTGAATTTCCCCCTGGTTTTCTTCTCTTATGAAGTATTGTATATGAATATTTTTATTTATGGTACAAATTTGGTTATTTTTAAGATTGTATCTATACAATTACATAAAATGAATAAGCCATTAGACACCTTATGGAGAGAAATAAAGATTTAGCTTTAAGTTAAACCTCTATTTAGATATTTTAAGCCCTCTACGTCTATTTTTCAGACGTAGGGGCTTAGTTTTTTAGAGTACTTAATATTACCCTACCTATTTCAACTTCTAATGATTAGCCTCAGCATAAATCTTTTCAGCTAAATAGTGAATCATATAATTTTGTAAATTGTTATTGCCAGTATCTCCTTAACCAATCTATCATTTCTATTTTTCGTCTTAATAATACATCTCTTAAAATGACTCTTAGCTATGCCTTCTAACCACATAGACCTATTATCCACAAAATCATCTACTATTGTTTCTATTTTTGTCTTATATTATGCTCATTTAAACTAATAAACTTATTGATAGCTCTTTTAGCTTCACCTATTCTATCAAACACCTGCATAGTCTTATTTTTAGGAGTAGTAGTAAAAACAAATAAATTTATAACATAAAAAACTACATACCTATATCTAGTCATAGTGTTAGAACTTTTTCCTTTTATTTTTATTTTTATTTTTATTTTTCTTTTTCTTTTTCCCCATAGTCTATGCATACATATTATATACAGTATAGATAGTATATACATAAACTTTAATCTAAGTCATGAGTATTAATAATCCTTATATAGATATTTTAATAAATGAGCTAATGATTATTTATCAAAAATTAATAATATTACACACAAGATTTTATAACTTTCATCATATATAGATTGGGCGTCGTGAAACACGACATACTTATATGGAATCTATCCATATATTTATTTCTCTATGTATGCTCTTCATTTTTATCTGAGTCAGCATCTAATAGCCTAATTGAACTAATAGATAGTATTAATAATCAAAGTTTAAAACTTACAATAATGATAGGTATTAAAAACAATTTTACATCTCCAAGTGCTGCTTAAATATTAATTGATTATATAAAAACTTGTAACAAACCAAACATAGAGTTTAATCTTATGTTACCCATGAATGATGATTTTCTCATCAAAGCATATATATTTATCTATTGATGACTTAAAATCTATTTATGATGATTATCCAATAGGCTCTAGCTTTGATAGGCCTCGTTACATAAACCAAAACTGGAATATAGGAGATGAGAGATCTATCTGTGTAGTTGGTGCAATAATAAAAACCTTAGCTAAGCTAAGGTTTTTCTATTGGTAATACTATATGTGAAGGATAATCCTTACCACTATATATTGTATTATTTGCAGTTATACACTCTTCACTGTCATATCCTTTTTCAGTATTACTATGTGGGAATATAAGATTTTTAGCTGAAGATGTTATAGATAATCTCAGTCTACTTCCTGGCATAAATGTATTAGAGATAAAAGTAGTTTTAATCATAAACTCATAAATCTCTCCATCTTCCATTAACCTTGGTTCATTAAAACCGCCTCTATATTTTGCACACAATACTCCATCAACTAATTTTATTGAATTATTACTTTCATCTACTTCTGTAAGTCTCACTACCCAATCTGTGTCTTTTGCACTGGAAGAAGCATAGAATTTTACTAGTACATTACCAGTAATAGTAATCCCTTTATCAAATACTTCACTAGTAAAACACAATACATCTTCTCTTTTTTCTACACTTATATAGTTTGTAGGTACACCCATTTCATTAGATGACATGTCAATAATATATAATGCAGGATTGCTCGGATCATAAGTATAAGTATCTGAAGAATTAGTTGAGCTAATATCCCAAGCTAATGCTCCATCTCCACTGCTAGTTTTTGCACTAACATTACTGCTTAGATACATATTTTTATTTTCTATGTTTTCAATAGGCCAGTTATTTGCATACTTCCACTTATTTTCATTAACTGAGTAATACTCAACAGGAGATGTTTTATCTATATTATTATCTATTCCTTTAAGCTTATTATCAAACCAAGATAAATAATAATAATCTAAATCAAATCTTATAGAATTATTTCCAAATGATTTTTCATTAATATCTCTTATGGTATTTGCACTATGCATCCACGGTCCTAGTATTACCTTTCTACTTCCAATTGGATAGTCCTTAATAATATCTAGTGCCTCATTTGTTCCCATCTGGTCATCATCATACCAACCTGAGACTACCATTGCAGGTACCTTTATATTATCTTTTTTGCTGTGCCAGCTATGTTTTTTCCAATAGTCATCGCAATCTCTATGCTCTACCCACTTATTAAAGAATGGTATCTCATATCCTAGTGCTTTTTTAGGAATATCTTTTATAGGCCTTATATTTAATATTTCATCCCAGTCATCTCTAGCCATTAAAGTTGGATTCATTTTCTTTTGAGAAACTGCAAATGCCCAGGCAAGAGTTCCTGAAACTAAAGAACCTCCTTTTCTTGGAATATCAACAAATGGAGATCCTGATGTAACTATACTTACTAAAGCCTTTAGATATGGATTATTAGAAGATGCTACACTCCACTGTACATAACCTAAATATGAGCCACCAATCATTCCCACTGACTTATCACTCCAATAATTAGAAGCTATCCAGTTTAGTGTATCATCTCCATCTTCTTGTTCATAAGTACAAGGATCCCATTCTCCCTCAGAATAGTTCCTTCCCCTTACATCTTGAATAACTACTGCATATCCTCTTTGAACATATTTGAAGTAACTACTACTATTAGCTTCTTTACCATAAGGTGTTCTTATTAAAATTGTTGGAACTTTATGTTCTATATTTTTAGGTAAATACACATCTGTTGCTAAGCTTATATTATCTCTCATTTTTACCATATGAGTTCCTGTGATTTCTACTCCATATAATTTTTCATCTTTTATATAGTCTTCCCATAGTTTTAGTGGTGTATAATTCTCGTATCCTTTTTTTATTAGTACTGTGCAGTTTTCTCTAGAAACACATATAAAACCTACAACTTCCTGATTTACTACAACAATATCTAAGGGAAACTGTTTATATCTTTGAACATAAGTATAATCATCTAACTTAGAGTATTTTTCATCAAAGTCAGTATCAATCTCTTCATCTATACTATAATCATTTTTAAAAGTATCATTGTATGAGCTTAACTTTCTGTTTAATTTTAAGATGTCTATCTTATAACCTTCTATATATTTAGTATTATCTTCTTCTGTTAGAAGATCTTTGTTGTCAAAACTACTATTAAGTATATCTAGCTCTTCATGATATACCAATTCTTCTTCAAAATATAAATTACTGTAATGAATTCCCGATTGGTAAAGTTTAAAATAACTCATGTTTCTCCCCCTTAGATTATTTCTTTACATATTACATATTTATATCTATTCCTAATCCAGGCTTATCACTTAATGTAATAATATCCTTGTTCATAGTAAAGCCACCATTTATTATGTCATTTTCTTCTAGTATCATAAAACTGTCCACATCTGCTTCTGTTATATTTTTCTTAGATGCTATTAAACTTACAGCAGCAGTTATTCCAAGCTTTGTTTCTAACATACAGCCAACCATACAGTTTAATCCGCTTGCCTCTGCTATTGAGTTTATTTTTAAAGCCTCATATATTCCACTAGATTTCATTAGCTTAATATTTAAAATATCACAAGCTTGTGCTTTAACTATTTTTATTGCATCTATTGGAGTGTGTAAGCTCTCATCTAGCATAATATTTATATTACTTTTTTGCCTTACAATTGTAGTTCCTTCAATATCCCAATAAGGTAAGCACTGTTCAACTGCTTCTACATTATATTCTTCTAATTTTTTTAAGGCATTGATTGAAGAGTTTACCTTCCAGCCTTGATTTGCGTCCATTCTTAATCTAATATTTTTACCTACTGCTTCTCTTATTAATTTTACTGCACAAATATCATCTTCAACACATTTTCCTGCCTTTATTTTTAATATATTAAAACCATCTTCTACATATTCTAAAGCTTTTTTAGCCATTAGCTCTGGTTCATCTATTCCTAAAGTTATATCTGTTTGAACTTTGTTATCATTTCCCCCTAGTAATTTGTATAATGGTTGCTTATTAACCTTACCTAAAATATCGTATAAAGCTATGTCTATTGATGCTTTTGCAGAGCTATTTCCAAGTATTATACTATTCATTACTGTATGAATTTTTTCAATATCTAATGGATTCATACCTACTAAAGCTTTTCTAAACATATTTAATACCACTAAAACAGTATCAAGAGTTTCTCCTGTTACTGGTGCAAACGGTGAGGCTTCACCAAATCCTTCATATCCTTCATCAGTTTTAATCTTAACTATTATTGTTTCTGCATGCTCAACTGTTGCAAAAGCCACTGTTATTGGATTTTTTAACTTAATTCTTAATTTATCATATACTATATCTGTAATCTTCATTTTGTATCCCCCATTTATTATATTTACATTCCTAAAAATCCTCTTATTGCATACGCTACAGAAATACCTACATAGTTACCAAGACAAGAGCAAAG
This sequence comes from Romboutsia sp. LXY-2, assembly GCF_056171995.1. NCBI lineage: Bacteria > Bacillati > Bacillota > Clostridia > Peptostreptococcales > Peptostreptococcaceae > Romboutsia > Romboutsia sp. LXY-2. Next base: position 397,788 of record NZ_JBKFGI010000004.1, read on the forward strand.
AGCTCCCATAACTATTGCTACACTTACTAATGACTTCCAGTTTGCTGATGTTGCTACTAAAGATGCTGTTGTTCCGTCAGCAATTGAAGCAACAATTGAAAGTACAACATACTCATAGTTTAGTTTGAATAATCTACACAATAACAGGTGTAGTATTAAACAAGTAACTATCACAAGAAAACAGAATAGTGTTATATAAAATGCCGAACCAAAGAATGCTTTTAAATCAACTGAAAATCCTACTATAGCTAAAAATAACAAGGCTATAAATAACCCTAAATCTAGATTCCCCTTAAGATTTTTAATAAATTTTAACTGTGCTATAGCTATACCCATAGTTGTAATTAATATTATTCTTCCTGCACTACTTATATTAGCAGGTAAGTAACTTGCTAACACTGTTGCTATTTCTGTTACGATAAACCCTATAGCTAGCATTATTGCTATATCTTTTATACTCCACTCTTTTGTTGACATAAGTGGCTCATGATTTCCTTGAGATAGTTGTTCTTCTGTATATGAATATGGCCACAACTTGTTAAAAGTTTTTGACTTTTTCATAATTGCCGGTACTGTGAAAAATAGTAATAAAGTAGGAATACCCACTACGTAGTCAGCCGCATTAGCTGCAGCTATAGTATTTGGAGATGCTTCTAGACCTGTTGCTATTGCAGTTAAGTTACCACTACCACCTGTATAAGTACCTACAAACATACCTGCAACCTTCCAGCCTTCATCTATTTTATCTGCAAATACTAATCCAAATATTAATGACATCAAACTTACAGAAAAAACAGCTAACACTACTGCAATTATAGGCTGTTTTGATAACTTAAGCATACTTTTTAAATCAACACTCATAAGCATGATAACCATTGAAACTGGAATAGCATACATTCCAATATATCCAAACACAATATCATCATTTGGAACTATCTTTAGATTTGATAATATGATTCCTAGTATAATAACTGTTAATGCTGGTCCTACCAATTTTGGTATTTTATATTTTTGAATATACAGTGCAATTGCCACCATTGAAAAAAGTATAGCTAATAGACTACCTTGACTTGTAAATAATGCATTCATAAAACTCCCCCCTCATTCATAAACTTTAGAATAAATTAAGTATTTATTAATTTATTAATTATAGCTTAAATTGTATATGAAGGAATCTAAATTATCAACATGATTTTAATAATATTCTGAATATTTATTTTTTTACCTTCAAACATATTATTTATGTGATTTTTGTTAAATATTGTATGTTATAATAACTATATATAAAGATAAGGAGATAAGATATGATTGGTGACATTATAAGAAGTATAAGAAAAGAAAAGAAAATGACTGCTAACCAATTAGCAGAACAGTGTGGTCTAACACCAAGCTATATTTCTCAACTAGAGAGAAACTTGTTAGATCCATCTATTTCTTCCCTAAGAAAAATCTCATCTATTCTAGATGTCCCTATATACACTTTCTTAGCTGAAGATTTAGAGCTAGATAAAAAGAATTTATTTATGAAAAAGAATGATCGAAGAAAATTAAAATTGGCTAATAGTAATATTACTTATGAGTTTTTGACACCCCTTATTAGATCTAAGGATGTCAATGTAAAGATGAATATTATTGAGTACAATCTTAATAAGAAAAGCTATGATAGTTATGATTATTTGGTACATAATGCTGATGAGTGTATTTTTGTTACCAAAGGGAAGTTAGATGTTTTTGTTGAAAATGATGTATATCATTTGGATGAGGGTGATAGTGTTTATATTTTAGCTAATACTCCTCATAGGGTTTATAATCCTACTGATGATGATACTATGGGATATTCTTGTATAACACCTTCTATTTACTAGAATAATACCTCTATCAAGATAGATAGAGGCATTTTTATTATTTATAAAGTAATATAGCACCCTGCGTCTGTTTTTCAGAAGCAGGGTGCCATCTTGTTTGTATATATGGTTTTTTATATTTTTAAGTAACGGTTGTTTTAACTTATTATTTCTTTGACTCTTCCTACTATGCCACTTTCTAGCATTACTTTTATTCCGTGGTGATGGTTTGGTGAGTTTGTAAGGATTCTTTGTACTATTCCTTCTGTTAGTTTTCCAGTTCTTTGGTCTTGTTTTTGTACTACTAAGACTTTTGATCCTATTTTTATGTCGCTTCTTTTAGTTCCGTCCATTATTTATACCTCTTACTTTCTTGTATGATATTTTATTATATCACAAGATATAATAAAATATCATACAAGAAAGATGCCTCTCTACAGCTTGTGAGGTATGTGTTACTCCAAGTGATAAAACTATTTTACTTTTTAAAATCTTCTTCTGATAATCCCTCTTGTTTAAATAATGTTTTTAGTACTGATATATCTGTAGAAATATCTACTACAACATCTTCATATAAATCATCTAATAAATTTTCAAAAGCACTATTAATAATATCTATACTCTTTTCAATTTCAAATTTAGCATTTTTTATATTATCACCTTGAACCAGTTGATTATCTAACTCTTTATAGGAGCTAATTAATTTTATAGTAACTGGAAGGTAATGATTTATAAATTTATTAACTTCTTGCGCTTTCTTAGGATTTTTTTCAACCTGATTTAGTATTTCATTCGCAATATTTCCTAATTTATCTATTTTTATAATTATTTCTTTTCTATTAAGATTATTTCTTATGGATATTATTTGTTTAATATATTCTCTTCCTACTTTTATTGTAAAATCTACTTCTTCCTTTACTGCATCATTATTTTCTTTTTTTGCTTTTTTCTTATTTCTATCATTAGATAATTGCTCTTTTTTAAAATTTAGATATTCACCATATACTTCATCATTTACAATAAAATAAGTTTTTTCTTCGTCTATATGTCCTTCTAAAAACATGCTCGAATCAATCATTTTGCGTAAATCTTTGAGAACATAATTCTTTTTTAAGCTAGCATATTTTGCTAATTCTTCGATTGATACAAAACTATTGCCGTCAATAATTCTTACATACTTTTTAAAGCGTTTTACTCTTTTTCTTTCATTTATTCCTTTTAATAATAAACCTGCACCCCCTATAGAGAATACCACTATAACTCCCAAAACAATATTGCTACCTACAATAATACTACTAAATATTGTATTAGCTATTACATATAGTCCCAGTGATATAACATTTACTACAGTTGTAGTTGCTCCTATTACTATATAAACTATTGATGATACACTTCCAGGAGGTCTTTTGCTAATATATTTTGATATATCATTTTTAGATCTTTTATTTAAATTCATATGCTTTTCGATGTATAGATTAAACTTTGATTTAAATTGATTTATAGCGTCCTCAAGGTTATAGTTAATATCACTTTTTAATCCCGCAACATCTATTGCTTTAAGTGCATCACTAACTGTGGATGTAATTTGCTCTTCCAAATTATAAAAGTTATTTTTATTCATTTATACTGCCTCCAGATTATTTTTATTATTATTAACATAAATCTAGATATATAGTATTATCTTATGTCTGTTATATATAATAAGTTATATAGTTTTAACTAATAACCATAAAAATAGATTTTAAGTATTTTAAGGATTTCATACATTATTCCCTTAAGCACAAAAAAAGACACAAAATAAATTGTGTCTTTATAACTAACTTATATATTATAATATAGTTACGTTTTCTGCTTGAGGACCTCTAGCACCTTTAACTATATTAAAGCTTACTCTCTGACCTTCTTCTAAGTTTTTGTATCCATCACTTTGTATAGCTGAGAAGTGTACGAAAACATCATCTCCACCTTCTACTGTTATGAATCCAAATCCTTTTTCACTGTTAAACCATTTTACTATTCCGTTATTCATTGTTTGACTCCCTTTTAACCTGTATCAAGTTTTACTTGAATTATTTGTTTTTTATTTCTACACTTATAATTATGACTCTTATTAAGAATAATATACTTTATTTTAATATATTTTTTAACTATTGTGTACTATTTCTTTGACCCTTCCAACAATTGTACTTTCAAGCATTTACTTGATTCCATGATGATAATTTTGTGAATTGGCAAGGATTCTTTTAGTTCCTTCCATAATTTATACCTCTTGCTATCTTTTAGGGTATTTTATTATATAACAAGAGATACAGTTTTATTAAGATAATATCCATTTAAAGAACAATTTATTCTATAGTTATCTATTTAGAATTTTTTACCTTACATCTAAAAAATAGACACAGAGGTAGAGTAATCTTATAATTATAATAAAAGCCCTTCGTCAATTTATAACGTAGGGCAATACTAATTTACATAAAATTTTTTATTTTATTCATCTAATTGTTTTTTAATACTTTCACTCATTTGCACAGCAAGCTCTAATATACCAGGTAAAGTATTGCTCTTACCTCCATTTGGACTATCCACCCCCTCAGGTAGTTGCATATCTCCCCTATCTGGCATTTCCATACCCTCTGGTACCTTCATATCCCCCATATCTTCTTTGTCCGGTCTCTCCATTCCTTCTGGTGGCTGCATATTCTCCATGCCATCTCTATTCGGAATTTCCATACCTTCTAAACCTTGCTTATCTCCCTTGCCCATATTTTGCTGAGTGTTTTCTATTGCAGATTTAATATTTGTTTCAAACTCTTCGAAAGTATAAAAAGCACTAGGATCTTCTTTTACATAAGGAGATATTAACTCATATATCTTACTAGTCATATTCTCTAAATAATCTGAGTCATAATATTTTTCAACTATTTCCTCTAAATACCCATAATAAGCTTCTTTATATTCCTCATTTGAAAGTAGCGTATTTACCAATGGTCTTTGTTCAACACTTACCATTGTTGGATTATCTATATCTATCAATTCATCCCCTGATGTGTTACCTTTCTGGAATCCTCCAAATGCCATATTAAAATCCCAAGGTATTATAGTAAATTTGCCATCTTGCTCATATAAGTAATAATTATGTGCAAAAGTCCCTTGATAACTATCTAAGTTTAGTATTGCTGTATTTATAGCAATATATTTTAAAGCAGATTCAACATCCAAATAATTCTCTATGTTTTCTCCACTATTTAATGCGTATATTATATCTATAAGTTTTTGACTATCTCTCTCTCCATCACTCTTAAGCTCTAAATTTGGATAAGATTCTATATTATCGTCTTTATAAACTAAACTTCCACCATTTGTTCCAGTTGATTTATATAAATCCCCTGTGCTATCTTCAAAGTTATTTTCAATAAAAGGATCTAATATACTTTCAACTGCAAGATATAATCCATGATATTCTCCATTTATACATACTTTAGCATAAGTAAACTCTGGAGTCTTAAGACCCATATCTTCAAAAATACTATAAGCTATAAACTCCCTCATGTAAGTAGGGTCTGAGTAACAGTTATTAAGATTTAGCTGAGTAAGCCCTGACATAGTTTGATTATCTTCATATTTATCAAACTTTATCTTTAAACTATATCTGTCAGAATCTGAGTCACTTGCCACTGAATTTAAGCTTGAATTACCCTTAGGTCTAACTGCTATGTTTTCATATTTATCACCATTAATAGTTACTGTGGCTGATTTATATTCTTCTTCCTTAGCATTTTCAAACATATCTTCAAGCTCATTTTCATCAATTTCAATATTAACTTCCATTACTTTATCTTTATCAAAGTATTTTTCTCCATATGAAAGTTCTTGTGAATTTGAAATATTATGATCATTTACATTTGCTGTATTGCTAGAGCATCCTACTAATCCTAAAGCACTTGTTACTAAAATTAAGGCTGATATTTTTATAGTTTTCTTTAATTTCACAGCTCATACTCCTTTTATGTAGATTTTCAACTTAATAATATCATTCAAACCTTAAAGTTAACTTAAACATAATAACTATAATTTCTATCATCATATGAACGAAAAAATAGGAGCCATAACTGACTCCTATTTTTAAATAAATCTATTTAGCTTAATCTATCTGCACAAAACAAGAACTTACAGATATAATTGCCATCATAGCAAATATCATTGTGGCACATAATGCTCCAAAAGTTAAAGCACAATTAAATAAATAAACAGTAGGTACATAAAGTATCATTATTAAAGCAATAGGTAATAATAAAACATAACCAATCTTTCCTACTCTATCCCTAAAGATGCTCACCAATAAAGTAAATATCCCTATTAAAAGTGCAGGGAACACAAACAAGTAACTTCCTCCTGGTAAAACAACAGTTAGCACTATCCCTAATATAAACAGTAATATAATACTTCCAAGTACATACTCATCCTTTTCCTTAAACTTCCTACTAACTTTCCTAATAAGCAGCACATAACCAACAATAGCTAAAACAATCACGCCAATTATTATGGCGTACTCATATTTAATAAGTGGAAGATAAGTAATCTTATAAGGTCTTCCATTAACAATAGCCGCCAATCTAGATACTCCATAAGAAACACCAGCAACTAATAACGTATACCCTAAATTAATAAAAGTATATTTCAAAGGCGATAACACACTCTTCACCCTAAATTTGTTAAATAAAATTACTATACAAACTAAAATAGCAGCTAACAATCCATAATTAACCATCTTAGAATACTTAACAAAAACACCTCCTATAGTAAAGAATATAGCATCCTCTCCACTGTCCAAAGCCTCTTTATTAGCATAATTCTCATTACTAACAAACTCAGTAACAATAGGTAACACCTGATCCCCATAGTGTTGCATTGATTCTTCATTTAAAGACTCAAACTTATCATTAGGAGTATGATAATTCTCTAGCCCATCTAATACACTTATATTTATTCCAGGTATATTATTTTCTAAAAACACAGTAAAATCAGTTCCATTTGGAAGTAATCTATATATCTCAGGAGTTATAGAATAAGAAAATGGCTTATCACTATTAGAATATAAATCTACTATATTAGAATTATTAGGACTAGTCTCAAACATAATAGCAGGTCCTTTAGTTCCTCTAGCTTCTAAGTTTATTAAATAGTTTACATTTTCAAATATCTCTTTCTCCTTAACAGCTTCCTTAGCTCCTAATAATCCATATTCTTCACCGTCTGTTATTAAAATCTTTATACCATTTTTCATTTCAACATTATTTTCTTTTATAGCTCTTATTGTTTCTAAAATAGTTGATAATCCATACCCTGCATCAGCAGCTCCTAAAGAACCATCAACTTCTGCATAACGCTCTTTCTTTGCACGTGAACTATCATAATGAGTAACAAGCATTATATAAGAATCATTTTTTCCTTTTATTTCTGCATATATGTTCTCTAGGTCTTCTTTTGACTCTGTTCTTTCTACATATACATCTTCATATTTATATGTTTTTGGCTCTAAACCAAGCTCAACTAATTCTTGTATTAAATAATCTCTTACATTATTATGAGCTTCATCATCAAATATTGAATGCGGCTCCTTTGCAATTTCTTTGATATGATTCATTTGGTTTTTAACATTTACTTTAGAGTTATCATCATAGTTTACCTTTGATGGATATAATGAATTAAATCCAATTACTGATGATATAGCTATTGCTAAAGCTAGCAATATATAACTTATTTTATTCTTTGATTTCATCTTCCTATCTCCTCACATTTTTCCTAATATTACCTTTCCCCCTCTTTTGTAATAATTTAACATACCCTAAACTGCATTTCAAGAATTTATTTTGAACTTCAAACATCTTTCTAATCAAACTTTAGTATTTTCAACATTTATGATTAAAAACTTTTTTATTATTAATAATTTAAAATAAAAAACTCGCCTCTAGAATATTAGAAACGAGCTTAAATTGACATAATTTTTACTATCCTTACTAGTTACACTCAACTATTGTTAATTTCTTATCTTACATACCATTATAACAATACAAATTTAATTATGTATGTAACTATAGCAAAAACTACAGGAACAATATAACTTACTCCACCTTTTTTTCTAGTAAAGTCAGCTTTTAAACTATCATCTAGCTCTTCTAGTTTTTCTACTTGTCTCTTAACATGATTTAAATACAGTGCATTTGAATAAATCCCTGCTCCTATGCTAATTAATAAACTAATAAAACTTGAAGAAAACTGATGGTTAGAAAACATTATGTTAAGCACAATTATTCCTAAACCTAACCCGTACAATTTTCTATATAAAAACCAAAAAGGTGTTATTAAAAATGCTGCCCAGTTCCAACTAAAGGTTCCATTATTTTCTTCCATTATTATTTTCTTTTCTAGGTAAAATTCGCTATTTCTTCCTATAAAAGATTCTAACTCCCTTGTATATGTATCCACTTTTATAGGTGCCAGCTCAATATCTTCTCCACATTGAATACAAAAGTTACTTTCTACAGGATTTATATGTTTACATTTGTTGCAAACTTTATGGTCATTGTATATATTCATAAAATCCCTCCCATGTTAATCTTACTATCAATTATAAAACAGATTACATAATACGACAACTTTATACCATTAAAAATAGAAATTTTTACCTTAACTTATTTTTCTAAATTAAAAAATTTGCTTCGCTTGAGCGACTACGTCTGCGATTATATTTTACTTACTATTTGTGCAGGGGTATCACCTTGTTACATGAGTTATACACAGATTGTGAGTCATCATAATTGCCTTATACGTAAAAAATGATTTCTGAATAACAACAGAAATCATTTTTATAATTATGTACTAATATTTTATATTATTAACTCCCAAGAAGAATCACTACCTGGCACCGTATTTGTCCACCATTTAGCTTTGTACATTTTACCTTGATATTTGACAATCTCACCACCTGTAAATATCATTCCTGGTTCGTAATTTATACTTCCATCTTCATTTGGCTTAACTATTTTCTCCCAAGCTTGTGACTTGTCTGGATCCTCTCCTTTTACCCACCATTTAGCTTTATACTCATTACCTTTAAATATTACTATTTCTCCACCATAGTATATTATATTAGGATCATAAGTATCTTCAACTACTGATGGATCTTTTACTGTTATTGTTCTATATTTAGTAGTTGTTTTACCATTACTATCAGTTACTGAGTAAGTTAATTGGTACTTACCTACTTTATTTATATTAACTTCTCCTGTTACCTTTATATTATTTGTTAAATCTCCATCTTCTTTATCATTAGCACTTACTCCAGCTAATGCCTCAAAGCTATCCCCTAAGTATATAGTTTTATCTTCTACACCATTTATAACAGGAGCTTGGTTTCCTACTTCAGGTGATTCTTCCATAAACTTATTAAATAAATTAGTATGTTCATATGGTGCATATATACCTTTATTAGGTTGGGCCATAGAGTCCCTATTTATAGACCACATTGAAGTCATACCTAATCCTTTTTCAATAGCATGATCTACAACTAGCTTTGTCCAATCTTTTGTAAAGGTTGGATGAGCTTCACCTTCAAAGCCTACTGATGGAGTTGTTCCTATTTTTCTATAAGATTCACTATCACTTAATTCGATATTTGCAAACTTTTTAAAGTATTCTTTTACTTGATCTTTTGTATTATCAACAGCTCTTAACGATGCTGTTCCATAGTTTTCTCCAGGTAGTATTGTTGCAGGTCCATAACACATAGTCATTATATTTACTACTTCAATATCAACACCTTGTGATAAATAAGCTTCTAAAACATCTAACTGTACTGAAGTTAATCCACTTGGTAATACTGCTAACGTCAATACAATATCTACACCTGTTTCATCTTTTAATTTTTTTATAGCTTTAGCATTTGCAACGTTATGTGATTTATTTGTTGAAGGTCCTTCTATATCTAAGTCAAGTCTAGTTAATCCATAGCCTTGTACTATTTCTTTATATGTATTATAAAGTACATCCACATCTTGAGTTGCTTCCCATATCGCTACTCCATTTAATCCACCTAATGATATTGCTACGTCTCCACCTATTTCTCTTATATCTTTTATAGATTTTTTTAACCCTTGGTATTGAGAGTTGTCATTATTTTTTTCATTTAAAACATCAAAACCTCCCCATCCCCAGTTTACTTTACCATTAGATATTCCACCTGTTGCTTGTATAAATCCTAAGTTAAAGAATTTTACACCAGTATCTTCAGATATTTTCTTTAAGTTTAATGCTCCATTATTAGAAAAGTCTCCATCATTCCATGCTGTCATATCAGCAAATGGCGAATTTACTTGCGATGGCCACTCTGTCCCTTCTCCTACACCAAAGTTATAATCTTCTTGTGGCGGTGTTACCTCTTTTGCTTCAACAGTTATAACTCTATTGGCTACACTTTCTAATCCTTTACTATCAGATACTGAATATTTTAACTCATATCTTCCTTCTTTTGATGTATCAACACTTCCTTCTACTTTTATTCTAGAAGTTAAATTACCATCTTCCTTATCTGTTGCACTAACTCCTAATAATTTATCAAATGTATCTCCAACTTTAATACTCTTATCCTCTACTCCTAAAATTGTTGGAGCATTATTTACTTCAGGTCTTGTTGACTCACCGTATATAGTTTGCTTATACATTTCTGGAGAGTTCTCTGACATACGCTGAACTAATTCTATACCTTCTATCTTTGAGTCTCCTGATAATTTAAAAGTATATGACTGTCCCTGCTCTATATTTTTACCTTCCCACACAGACTTTAAATCTACAACAGTATATCCATCTTCATATGTTACAGTACCCGCCATATGATCTCCTCTGTTTAGAGGCTTATCTGTTTTTATGTATAATTTAGGTGACTTTATTGTTTCAGCACCTCTTTCTACTTCTTTTAATACTGTATTAGTTTCTTGAGGGTTTTCATTGTTTTTTATAGTTATTTCATAGCCTTTTCTTTCTACTCCCCACTCTACTTCATATGTATTTATAGTTGCATCTACTTCTAATTCTGAATAAACAATGTTATGAATTGGTAAATCAGAAGCTCCAAATAGTCCTTCCTTAGTCGCTTTTGTTAGTTCATCTCTTTTAGTTGATGTAGTTGGTGCATCTTGTGATTGCATCCATCCAATCATCCCACCTAAATTATTTTCATGCACATAATTAGCCTTTTCTTCTATAGACCTTACATTATCATATGTAAAGAACTTCCCAGTACTTTCATCGTAAAGATATGGTGCTTTTGCTGTGTCATCCCAGTATTCTTTTAGTCCTGGATAACTTGCTTTTAACTTATCTATACTTCTATATGACCATACCCCTGACATACGTCCTCCATCTCCTGATGTTAACGGTGCTTCATTTATTGCACCTCTTGATGGTGTTTGATCTGCATCTTTTGTTGTTACAGAAGCTTCTCCAAATAATCCTGGTAAAGTAGAATCAGTTCCTTTAGAAACTTTGTCCCAACCTCTAGTGTAATAAGCTGCTCCCATTACTATTTTTTCAGATTCTGCACCATTTTCTATTAAATAATCAACACTTTCATCAATTGATAGATTATTTCCTTTTAATGGTTCATTTGGATTTGGGTATAATCCTGTCTGATGTCCACTGTACTCATCCCAAGCACCTCTCATGTCATAAGTCATTATGTTTGCAAAATCTACAATATTAAATAATCTATCTACATCTATTCCTGTATCTACTTTCTTCTTAGGTGCTGGAAGTGCAACAGTTAACTCATATTTCTTCCCTAATTCTGCACCTTTTTTATCTAAAGCTACTCTGAATTCTTCTAGTAATTTAATATAATTTTCTTTATCCTCTTTACTTGCATAAGGGTTACCTTCATCATTTTTATTATCTACCTTATCTGGTTGCCTTACTTCACCAGCAAATTCCCAGTCTATATCTACAAAATCCATATTAGTGTATTCTACAAACTGTACAACATTTTGAATGAAGTTTGCTCTCTTAACAGGGTCCTTTGCAATAGTTGGGAAATCAGCAGATTTTGACCATCCACCTAGGGATATTCCTAATTTTAAGTTTGGATTTTCTGATCTTAATTGTTGAAGTGCTATTAAAATACCTGCATTTGGCGCTCCCCATTGTACTCCATCTTGTCCAACTGGCGCTCCTACTGCTGCATCCTTGTCAGTAAATACTAAATTTCCATTAGAATCAAAGTCCATAAATGCAAAATTTAAATGCGTTAATTGATCTGCTGGTATATCTTTTGGATAGAAGTTTCCTTGACCTCCCCAAATAGACCAATCACCGTAATACATTACATTACGCTTTTGACTTTGTGCATTTTTGGCATTTACCTCCATTGCATTTGCGCTTACTACCCCAATAAATGGCGCTCCTGCACTTATTAGCATACTACCTACTATTGCTATTGCAACAGCCTTTTTTGTCTTTCTTAGTTTTTTTGATGTGCATATTTTTCCTCCTAAATGTTTTTATACCATTTAGGTAAACCACTTTTGTTTAAAATAAAAAGCTACTCCAAAGAAGTAGCTTTTCTAAACATCAAGTAGACATATTAGTAATAAAATATGTTAGATGGATAACAAAAAGTATATTTACCCTTTGGCAACTGGCTGGCATAGTTTATAACCTTAGCCCCTATAGCTTTGCGTCATTAGATTTCTCTAATTTTGCCTATTGAATTTTATTCTTAGGATAATTATACGTACTTTCCCTCCAAATGTTTATACATTTTTATATTTTTTTATACATTATTATTATTTGTCTATACATTTCCATTTACAAATCTATTAAAAATTAGTATATAACTATATTCTAGCTCTTTTATATAATGACAAGTAAATAGCTGATACAATTAGTGATACTCCCAAAAGCCCTAAAAATAACCACGATTTATTTATATTATAAATATAAGCTGAAACAAATGGCCCAACAGCAAATCCCAAAGATTCACTAGCTCCAACAAACCCAAATATAATTCCCTTAACTTTTTTATTACTTCCAAACTCTGATAAAACACTTTGTAGTGATGCATTAAGGAAAGTTGCACCTAAGAAGTATATTATAATAACAGCTGTAAATAAAGGAACATCTCTTATAAAGCTTAGTGCTAATAAAATAAGATTCATGACAACAAAAGATAAAAATAACTGCTTTCTATTTCCTATTTTATCACTTATCCAACCTGCAATAGGTGCTCCTACTCCAAATACAACCAAATAAATCGATATAATAGCTGAAGAATAAGCAATAGTTGAATTTAAAACATCAGTGGAATAAAAATGAATTAATGCTACTACACATCCATAAATGTAATCACCTAAAAAAGCAATACTACCTAATACTATTATTTTATAAGCCAGCTTATATTTTTTAATTTCTATAAAAACATCTTTTAAAGAATTTTTTTCTTTAGCTTTTCCAAGTTTATTACTATGAGCACTTTTTAACTTTAACATAACATATATAAGAGTTAATAATGTTCCAAGAGATGATATATAAAATGCTAGTCTGTAATTTCCTAAAATTGCCACCAAGTACCCACCTATAAAAGAACCTATCCCACCACCTAAAGTAAATACTGCCGATGCAAGTCCCGTACTTTCGCCTCTTCTTTTTTCATCTACAGATCTTGAAAGTATTGAATAAGTGGCTGGAGCAGCCATTCCGAGTACTCCACCTTGAATTATATACAGTATGCTTGCATAATTAGGATTCTTGGTCAAAGTATATAAAAATATAACAATGCTCATAAGTATAAGTGCCAAATTCAAATTTAATTTATCGCCTATTTTATCACTAATAACTCCAAATGGTATCTGAGCTAGAGTTTTACTAATTCCATAAAAGGACAAAACTGTTCCTATTATAACAGTAGTTAGTCCTAAATCTTTTAAATATAAAGGAATAATTGGAATTAATATACTATAGCTAACTCCAAATGCCAATCTATATATACAAAAGTTTCTTAATTCTTTCTTACTAAATAACGCACTGTTTCTAATCATTATATTTCTCTCCTATATATAATAAATCTGCTCTTAATTTTAGTATATTACACAAAGCCTAGCTTATACGTGCTAAAATTCTTTAAATTTCTTGGTACAACTTATAATCTAACCTAACTTGACATAATATTTTATAAGGTTAAACAAGGAGGTAACTATGTTTAAAGATATTATTAATATATATTTTGATAGAAGTGACTTTTTTATAAATTTAACATTTGAGCACTTAAAAATTTCTACTATTTCAATATTAATTGCTTCATTTTTTGGAATCCTTATTGGTATTTCTATAAGTCATTATAAAAAATCAACTCCAATAGTAATGTCTATAGTAAATTTTATTTACACAATTCCATCAATATCACTATTAGGTTTTTTAATTCCGATTTCAGGCATAGGAAATACTAGTGCCATAATAGCATTAAGTATTTATGGGCTGCTTCCAATGGTTAGAAGTACATATACTGGAATAGAAACAATAGACCCATCTATTATTGAAGCTGCAAAAGGTATGGGGAGTAGTACCATGCAGATATTGCTAAAAGTTAAGATTCCTCTTGCTACAACTGTAATATTGTCAGGCCTTAGAAATATGGTGGTTATGACTATCGCCCTAGCTGGTATAGCTTCTTTTATCGGAGCTGGTGGGCTTGGTGTAGCTATATATAGAGGTATTACTACCAACAATACGGTTTTAACTGTGGCTGGAAGCTTATTAATTGCAGTGTTAGCATCTAGTTTAGACTTGATAATTGGTAAAATAGAAAAACTTGTTAAAAAGAAATGGAGATTAATATAATAGGGGTGATTATATGAAAATAAAAAGATGTTTTAAAAAGATTGTATCTTTATCTTCCGCAATTATTTTAACATTTAGTCTAATAACAGGATGTAGTAAAGAAGAAGTAAACAATTCAGATACAATAAGAATTGCTACTAAACCAATGTCAGAGCAATTCATATTAGCTGAAATTTTAAAGTTATTAATAGAAGAAAATACAGAATTAAACGTAGATATTACTAAAGGAGTTGGTGGAGGTACTAGCAACATCCACCCAGCATTAATAAATGGCGAGTTTGATATGTACCCTGAATATACAGGTACAGGTTGGCTTTTTGTTCTTAAAGAAACAGAAATACCTAATGATGATATTTTATACAAAGAGCTCCAAAATAAATATGGTGAACAATATAACCTTACTTGGTGTGGGCTGTACGGATTTAACAATACATTCGGATTAGTAGTAAGAAAAGATATCGCAGATAAATACAACATTAAAACTTATTCAGACTTAGCTAAGTATTCTAAAGAACTTGTATTTGGTGCTGAGTATGATTTTTTTGAAAGAGATGATGGTTATAATGCTTTATGTGAAACCTACAATCTAAATTTTAAAAAGACCGCTGACATAGATATAGGACTTAAGTATCAATCAATAAACTCTAAAAATATAGATGTAATGAATGTGTTTACTACAGATGGTCAATTATTCGCATCTGATGTTGTATTACTTGAAGATGATAAAAAACTATACGAAACATATTATTGTGGTACTGTAGTTAGAAATGATGTACTTGAAAGATCCCCAGAACTTAAAGATGTATTAATGAAAATGGATAATTTAATTAGCTCCCGTGAAATGGCAAAATTAAACTATAAATTAGAAAATGAAAATCAAACTGAAGAAGTTATAGCAAAAGAATTTTTAGAAGAAAAAGGATTAATTAAATAGTAAATACTTCTAGAAAATATTGTTTTAAAATAATGAAAGGATTATTAAATTATGGTGAAAACTATGGCTGATAACATAGCTATATCTTTTGAAAATGTATATAAATCATATAAAGACAATATAGTCTTAGATAATTTTAATCTTAAAGTAGATAAGGGTGAATTTTTAACAATAATAGGAAGTTCCGGTTGTGGAAAAACTACTGTTCTCAAACTTATTAACGGTCTATTATCACCAGATTCTGGTAATGTATATGTAAATGGACGTGATATATCAAAAATTGATATTATAAAACTTAGAAGAAAAATAGGATATGTAATACAAGAAATAGGACTATTTCCAAATATGAATGTTGAAAAGAATATTGGATATGTCCCAAACTTAAATAGAAATAAAGATAAAAATAAAATAGAAGGAAACGTAATAAATCTTATAAATATGGTAGGTCTTGATGAAAATATACTAAAAAGATATCCTAGTGAATTATCTGGAGGTCAAAAACAAAGAGTTGGTATTGCTAGAGCTTTAGCTGCTAAGCCTGAGATTATTTTAATGGATGAACCCTTTGGTGCTGTTGATGAAATCACAAGAAAATTGCTACAAGAAGCTATATTAGAAATTCACAAAACAATGAATGTTACTATAGTTTTTATTACTCATGACATTAAAGAAGCCCTTAAGCTTGGAACAAAGGTTGTAGTTATGAATAATGGAAAAATCCATCAATATGCTTCACCTAAACAAATTATAGAAAATCCTACAACTGATTATGTTAGAGAGCTAGTTTTAGGATAGGTTTACAAATAAGATAGCAGCTATATTAGATATTTCATCTAAAGTAGCTGCTAATTTTTATACAGTGTATCTACATAATATCTTGTCTATAACAAATATAATTCCTACAATAGCAGTTGCTAGAATTAAAGAAATATGCACTACTGTATAATCCAAATAATATGAACACATAATCATAGTTCCTGATATCGCTATACATACAATCCATACTTTTATAAAAGTAAGTACTTTATTCTTGTCATTATACTGAAAAGCTGTTTTACAAACATAGTTAACGATAAAATTAGCCAAAAGTATTATTATTAACGTATTTATCATATCGCCAATAGATAAAATAAAACTCCAACTTTCCTCACTAAATACAAAGTTTCCTATTAGTATTTTAATAATAGATATTGCTCCTAGTATCCATATAGACGCAAGTGATGTTTCTAAAACGCTACCTAATTTTTGAAGTTTTGTTTTCTTTGGCATTGTTTCTATTATTTCATCACATACTTCCTTATAATTATTACCTATAACCTTTTCTATATCATCTCCACGCTCTTGCCCTTCAAGAATCATTACAATTAAGTCCTCACGAATCAATTCCTGATTATATTCTGTCATATCTGAACCTCGAAGATATACTATCATATCTGTATATATTCTTTCATTAATCTTGTTAATTTTTTTTTCCCTTTTATTATTATACCTAAGTAATTCCTTACACTGTTTAGTCATTGTCATTATCCCCTTCCAATAATTTATTTACAGCATTATTCAGTTCTTTCCAATTGCTTTTAAATTGTACTAATGCATCTATACCATTTGAAGTAAGTTTATAATATTTTCTTTTTGGTCCACTATTAGAGTCTCTTAATGTAGCGCTTATCATATCATTTTTCTGTAGCCTCAATATTATAGGATATACTGTGCCTTCTGATATTTCACCAAATCCATATTTACTAAGCTTTTCTGATATTTCATATGCATAGGTTTCTTGTTTGTTAATAATCTCTAAAATACACCCTTCTAACATCCCCTTTAACATTTGTGATGGAATCATTTTGCCACCCTCTTTCTATCTTGCATTACAATATAGTTCATAGTGTATATTGTAATGCAAGGTACTATAGTTGTCAATGTTTCTCTATCATAAAAATAAAGCAGACACTCGTCTGCTTTATTCAAAACTTTATAAATATTCTTTTAGACTTTTTCTACTATTTTCATCTCTTCCAAAAGTTGTATCTGCATGTAACATAGAACTTAATATAGACTCTTCAATACTATCAGCTACAGATCTAAATACTAAATCTATCTTATCTTCGTGAATAGCCTTAAAATTCATTATATCCTCACAGTTATAGTGAGGCATCTTATTGGCAGTAGTAAATGCAATAGCAATATCTCCACTACCATTTCCTAAGTAAGAACCGGTTCTAGCTAAAGCAACACTGGCTCTTTTCGATATTCTTTTTAGCTGTCTTTCGCTAAGAGGAATATCAGTAGCAATAACAATTATTATTGATCCTTTTTCAGTATCATTACTTTCTAAATCACAAACCTTAGCACCAATCTTTTCTCCATCTAATACAAAATTTTTCTTAAGTCCAAAGTTTGAAAGTACCAAACTACCAACTACGTACTCTTTATTATCAAGTTCTAATACCCTTGATGATGACCCTATTCCACCCTTAAACTGAAAACAACTCATTCCTGTTCCAGCTCCAAGTGCACCTTCTTTGAAATCTTTCGAAGCATTATTTATAGCATCAATAACATGGCTCTCCTTAACATGAAGTCCTCTAATATCATTTAAGTATCCATCATTACACTCCATAACCACAGGATTTATCGTTCCTGTAGTAACTCCAATGTCATCATTATTTTCTAACATATATTTAATTAGACCTGTAGCACAAGTTCCTACACTTAATGTATTAGTAAGGATAATTGGAGTCTCTAATGTCCCCAACTCTTCTACTTGCACAAGTCCTATGCTTTTCCCAAAGCCATTTATTACTGAAGCTCCTGCTAGTAACTTTTCTTTAAATATATTTCCTTCATGAGGCAATATTGCTGTAACGCCAGTTTTAATATTATTTGAATCTAAAGTTGCATGTCCTACTCTTACACCAATAACATCCGTTATTAAATTCCTTTTTCCTTTTTTCATGTTACCTATATTAATATCATACTCTTTTCCAATTCCCATATATTATCCCCTGCCTTATTTAAATATGTTAGTAATATAAATTTCTTTATATAAGTGTTTATTTCCTTCTATTTATATAAAAAGTCACAAATTATCCTATCCAAGAAATAATGTACTTATATTTATCGCTTTCTTTATTGTTTAATACCTTAAATTCACCACTTAACCCTTTTTCTTTAGCGCTTAACTCAAAATGACATAAAGCTATTCCCATATCAATTTGGCTCATTTCAATTTTTCCTCCATTGTAAATATGAAGACTATTCTCTTCCTTAACTATTCTCCAAGGTTGTTTATTCATAGCTGAAGGTGCAAGTCTTACATTTTCTAAAACCTGACCATATTCTCCTGCATCTTCAAAATATAACGGTGTATCAAAGTTATTCTTATAGAAAATACTACTAAATTCTTTTCTCTTATTTGTATTGCCTCCAAATACCTTTGATATTAAAGATTTTTTTTCAGCTTCTGTACCAACTGGAGAAACTATTGGTAATACTTCTTCTTCCTTTAAATCTATAGCCTTTGCAAATCTGCCTTTGTTAAATGTTCCTCCCAGCCATACTGTTCCTAAATTTATAGAAGTACAATATAAAACTACTTTTTCAAATAAATAACCTAAATCGTAAAGTCCATTTTCACTTTTACTGTAAGCTGCTGTTAAATAATAATTAGCCCCTTTTATAACTCCGTAAGTTCCTAGTTTTATTTCTTTATCTCCATCACTTTTTTTAACTAAATTAACTCTTATCTTTTCACCAAATATCCCTTGCTTATTATTTATTTCATTTAAATAATATTCTATTTTTTCTATTGCATCACTTGTTAATTCTTTATTCTCATAAGTTCTTACTGAATGTCGGGTTTTTATTATTTCATTTATTGATTTATTAAAATTACTTTTCATACTTACTCTCCTTATTATATAATGCTTAATTAATATTTTCCATTTATTAGTATTTCTCTAAAATTTAACCCTAAAAAACATGATTGTCAATAGAAAATAAAATTTAATAACTACTCATTACAATGTTAATTAAATCATCTAAAATATTCTTTTCTTTACTAACATCTACAAAAGCCAAGTAATTAGGCTCAAATGTATTATCTTCATAAATATAAAACTGCATAACAGTTAAAACATCTTGATTTTCATAATTAAAACTACCTCTAAATTCAACAATGTCATAACCAATATCAGAGTTTACATACTTCCAATTTGCATTATCAAAAAATTTCTCAAAACCCTCTTCAATTGTAACATTAGGATGACTTTCAAATGTACCTTCTTTAACCATTGTTACAAACTTTTCTACATCCCTTTGTACCTTATATCCATTCATGCACACGAGTAGAGATATAATAGCTACAAAACTTGCAATTCTCTTTAATAACTTAGATTTATTTTCAATAGCTTTTTCGTTAGCGTAATATTTCTTATAAATTTCAATATTTTTATCTTCTCTAATTAATAATCCACCACATTTCGAACAAAAATTACTGCTTGGGTTATCATTTATATTTTCACATTTAGAACATATCATCTTACCACCCCATAACATATGAATAATAACAAATTATCCTTTATTACATATATATGTAATAAAACTTTTGTAAAAAACCTAAAGTCCAAGCTAAATTTAAAAAAACGTTAATATAATTAATTTTAATATCATAAAACTAAAATATAATCATATTATTTTTAATTTAAGGAGGATGATGGAGATAAAACAAGAGTTAATCGTAAAATATAATGGAGATATAAAAATTTTAGAAAAAGAACTAGGCCTATCCATAGATTTTTTGGGATTTAATTACGCAATTATAACAGCAGATTCTTCTGATGTTATAGATAAGCTGCTAAAATACCCTCAAATAGAACATGTAGAAGAGCCATTTCTTATGACTCCTCAAGATGCTGAAAACTTCACTTCTTCAGGAATATTTAAGTTTAAGCATAATAATTCTCTCTCTGGAAATGGTGTTATACTTGGAATGATCGACTCTGGAATCGACTATACATTGCCACAATTTAGATATGATAACGGTAAATCAAAAATCCTTTATTATTGGGATCAATCCCTAGAAGGAGACCCTCCTAGAGGATTTATTCACGGTAGTTTATATACTAATAATGATATTAATAATGCAATCCAGGGCATAAATATAATTCCTACTGTTCATAATTGCCTTCATGGTACTCACGTATCATGTATTTCTGCAGAGATAGCCAACAATGCAAATATTATAGCAGTTCGCGTTGGAATTGATAAAGAAACTCATATGGCTAAAAGTAGCGATTTCATGAGAGCTATTAAATTTATCTTAGATAAATCAAAGGAATTAAAAATGCCAGTAGTTATTAATATTAGCTATGGAAGTAGTGACGGAACATATAAGGGTTTATCTTTATTTGAGCAATATATTGATATAATGTGTAACTATTCTATAAATAATATTGTAATTGCTGCTGGAAATAATGGTGATAAAGGAAGGCATAAAAGTATTTCCCTATCTTCGGACAATAAAAACATTGATATTGAATTTAATGTTGATGAAAATGAGCATTTTGTAAATCTAAGTATTTCTTCAAGCTTGGGAGATGATTTTTCTGTTTACTTAATAAGCCCAAGTAATCACAAAAGTCAAGAAATATCTTTATCATCTGGTGTTGTTAAAAATATTATGGGAAATACAAAAATCAAAGGATTTTATTATCCTAAAAGCTCAAGTCAATTTTTAAAAGTACTTAAAATTCATTTAAGTTCAGAATCTAAAATAATTGATGGTACTTGGAAATTAGTTTTTGTTCCGAAAGCTATTGTAAATGGGGATATAGAAATATACTTATGGGGGTTAGATAATCTTTCTAATAAAACAAAATTTCAAATTCCTAGCGAGAATCTAACATTAACTATACCGTCTACTGCTATGTATCCTGTCACTGTTGGTAGCTTTGACCCGAAAACTGATTTAGTATCACCTTTTTCTGGTCATGGTGATGTAATTAATCATATTTATAAGCCGGACTTTTTATGTCCTGGTGAAAATGTAATATCATTTATACCTGGAGAGAAAAGTACTACTTTACACGGAACAAGTGTTGCATCAGCACATGCTACAGGTGTCATAGCACTACTTCTAGAGTGGGGGATAACACGAAAAAATGATTCAACTTTATATGGACAAAAAATTAAAGCTGTTCTTTGTAAGCATGCTAGAAGGGATTCAAATATTACCTATCCCAATAATTCCATGGGTTACGGTTTATTAGACTTAAATAATTTAAATCCTAATGATATAATTGATTTTTACAAAGATGATTTTACATATGATAAAAACTTCAATAGAGGTAAGTGTAGTAGACAATTGTTAAAGGAGCTAAGCAAATATGATTTAGGATATGCCATAGTAAATGGTCCTAATTTCGAGGAAGAGTTAAATCGCTTTGGTGATAGATATAAATATGTTAAGCTATCCGATAGATTTGGTGTTGTTTTTACACACCCTTCTCTTTTTTGGACTATTGATGAGGCTTTATCGCTTCCAAGTGTTTTACGATCAGAATATTTTGCAAGAATGACACTGCTTGGTGAAATAAATCAAGGTATTTCTCAAGGAACTACTGCTCTTGAGCTAATTGGAGCAAATTACTTTAAAAATAATCCAAATATTTCTATAACTGGTAAAGGTGTTTATATAGCTATTTTAGATTCAGGAATTGACTATTTACATGAAGATTTTATATATCCTGATAGAACTAGTAAGATTGCATATCTATGGGATCAAACAAAAGATGGAAATCCTCCAGATGGATATCTCTTTGGCACAGAATACACAAAAGAAGATATTAACAAAGCTATACAAAATAACGATTCAAGTTTATCTGTCGATGAAGAAGGAAGCGGAACAATGTTAAGTGGTATCAGTGCAGGTCTTGGAAATATAAATAAAGAATACGCTGGTGTTGCAGAAGATGCAGAACTTATTGTCGTAAAATTAAAGAAAATAAATGGATATTACAATAATGCTACCTTATATACAGCTATTGAATATGCTATCAACAGAGCTTCTGAGACTAATACTCCTATTGTTGTAAATTTATCATCAGGAACAAATAGTTTACCTCAGCTTAATTCAAGAATATTTGAAGAGCGAACTTTCTTTACAAGTGGTGTTTGTATAGTTGCATCTGTAGGCAACGAAGGTAATACACAAACTCATAATTCTGGGGTAATAAAATTCAAAGAAGATATACATGAAGTAGAAATCGAAGTTGCTGAAGATGAAAAAGAGCTACAAATACGAGTAGTAATTAATAGACCTGATAAAGTTAGAGTTGGTGTGAGTACTCCTTCAAATGAAGATAGTAGAATACTTGATGTTTCAAATTATATTGAAGTTTCTGGCATGTTTGATATGGAAGGAACCGAATATTTCATACAATATATTTATCCTACATTATATACTGGTCAACAATTAACTATAATAACCTTACTTAATGTGAAGAAGGGAATTTGGAAAATCAAATTAATAGGTCAATATATTACAAGCGGTAATTATGATATCTATTTGCCAAATAGAGTTTTTTTAAAACCAGGAACAAAGTTCAGACAGCCAAATCCAAATAGTACAATTAATTATCCAGCAGTATATGAAGATGTAATCACAGTAGGCGCTTTTGATAGCAAAAATAATAATTTATGGCCCCGATCTTCTAGAGGCCCAAATATTAATGGTGGCACTGGAATATCTATTATATCTCCTGGTGTTGATATTATCGCTCCTTACCCAGGCAATAAATATGCTACTATTACAGGTACCTCACCAGCAGCAGCATTTACTTCAGGTGCCGTAGCTCTATATTTACAATACACTATAGCAGAGAACAGATATCCTGATAGAGGGTTTATTCAACAGATCAGAACTTACCTACAAGCAGGTGCTACAAGATACTCAAACATTATTTATCCTAATAATGACTTAGGCTATGGTTTATTAAATATTAGAGGTATGTTTGACCATTTAAAATAGCGAGGTGATTTGATGTGGAGAGAGCTTATTTAATAGTATATAAAAGTACTGAAGAAGAATTGGCAAATTCTTTAAAAGCTGCCGGTATAAATAGATTTATTATTTTAAATCAGCAAATTGCAAGTGTTTATCTTCCACTAATAATAAAAGAAGAAATATTATTTTCAATACCACAAGTTTCATGGTGGCAAAGGTCTGACGCTATGAGTTCACTAATTCAACTAGATGAAGATACTATAGGTGGAGACACTGCTAAATCAGCTTCTGGTTCGGACTATCTTGACACGAATCCATATATAAATGTTACTGGTAAAAATGTAATAATCGCCATAATAGATTCTGGTATAGACTATTTACATCCAGACTTTATCAACCCAGATGGTACTACTAAGATTTTATCTATATGGGATCAAAATAATGATAGTGGAAAACATCCAGAAGGCTATTTATTTGGCACAGAAATAAGTAGAGAAGAAATAAATAATGCTATTAAAAATAATGACTCCTCACTAACTGTCGATGAAATAGGAACAGGTACTCTGGCTGCTGGTATAGCAGCTGGTAGAGGAAATCTAATTCCTAGTTTTAGTGGAGTCGCTATAGATAGCGAATTAGTAGTTGTTAAGTTAAAGGAATATAAAGATAGATTTTACCAAGGTAAAATCAACTATGAATCAGCAGACTTTCTAGCAGCTATAAAATATGTTGAAGACATTTATCTTAGAGAAAACAGATTAAAAAAACTTGTAATAAATGTAACGGTTGGTAAAGGCTCTGTTTCTGCCATAGAAGCTTCTTTTTTAAGTACATTTACTTTTTTACGTGACTCAGGTGTAATAATAGTTTCAGGAGGCGGAAATGAAGGCAATACCGACATACATTACCATGGTTCTATTTCTTCGACAGAAAGGTACCAAGATATAAATATACAAGTAGGAATTCAACGTAACTTAGAAATATATACATATGTGGATGGCCCAGATAAGATTAGAGTTCAGTTAATATCTCCATCAGGTGAAATGAGTTTTACAGCAGTTTATTCTCCAGATATTTATGTATATAGAAGTAAATTTAATTTGGAAAATACTTCGTATGAAATACAATTTGTATATCCTTGGATAGAGACTGGATCACAAAAATTATATATATTTCTTTATGATATAAAACCTGGTGTTTGGACATTAAGGGTAAGTCCAGAATTTATTGTAAATGGAATATATGATGTATATCTTCCTAATAAAAATATAATATCTGACGTAACTCGTTTTATAGATCCATGGTCCACTCAAACTATTACCTCTTATGCAGTTATTGAAAATGTAATAACAGTTGGGGGATATAATCATAAAACTGATAGTATGTGGATTGGTTCTTCTAAAGGTCCTATAGGTGGTTGGAGAATAAAGCCTGATATTGTAGCCCCTGCAGTTGATATTATTGGTCCTTATAATAACCAAAGCTATAATAAAGGAGTTGGCACTGGTATAGCTTCATCAATAACAAGTGGTGTAGTAGCATTATTAATGGAATATATAACAAAACAAACTCCTAATAGTAGAAGGTCTTTATACACACAAGTAATGAAAACCTATCTTATGTTAGGTGCAACCAAACCACTATTATATGATTTTCCAAATATAGTTCAAGGTTATGGTATGTTAAATCTTAAGGAAACCATGAGACAAGTAGCAGATATTTTAGATTAAATAAAAGCCTCAAAGTAATAGATTATTGTAGTTTAAATCCATTATTTTGAGGCATAAATTTTTTAATATAGTAATCCAATATAATATTAACTATTTTTTAGTAACCATTTCATTTTTTATTCTTACAGTACTATACAGTTCTGTTTTTAAACTTCTCAATCAAATTTCATAGATAACACAAACACCTACTACTTCTATCCCATCTTTTCCTTATTATACCATCATAAACAAAAGTACTACTAAACTAAATATTTAGTTATAGTAGTACTTTTACTTCCACAGATTATTATATGCTTTATTTTATCTTAAAAATCTAAGTTCTTTTTGTTTTCTTCTTTTATTTCTGTAGCCATATCGAATAATCTTTTAATATAATACCAAATAATACTATGTTATTTAGTATTTTTGAACTTAAATTATTCTTCATAAGTAATACTTCCTTTTATCTTTTTGCATCCATTGATTTTAATAGTTTTAGCAAAAGTCTTCCTAATAATCCACCTAAACCAATAACAAAAAATAAACAAGCAATTGGTATTAAATAAAATGGTTCTACTAGTGTTCCGTCACTTAAGACCTCAGAACCTATAATGTTGTAAGATATAATACATGCAGCAGCAAGTAAAAATGGTATTATGTTTAAAATGTTTTTTTTCATATTGACCTCCATTTGTTTTATTCTTGTATTTATAATATCACATTAGTAGCAAATAAACAATAAATTTTTATTGTTTTTCAATAAATTATTATCGTTTATTTTAATATTAAAATATTTTGTATATTCAACATATAGTAAATTCATTATCTGAAATCTGTTTAATTAACTTTTCTGCCTATACTAAAAAAAGCCCATAGTTTCCTATAGGCTTATATCTCTAAATTAAATATTACTTGTTGAAGTGATTTCTTGGTTGATACTCACTTCTTTCTTGTCTATCTTGTTGGTTGTTATTTTGTAGGTTTATATATTTAGCAGGTATCATAGTAGATACAGCATGCTTATAAATCATATTTTGTTGTTTATTTTCACCTTCTATTAATATTATGTAGCTATCAAACCCCTTAACATGTCCCTTAACTTGAACTCCATTCATTAAGTAAATAGTTACAGGTATTCTTTCCTTTCTAGCGTTGTTTAAGAATAAATCCTGTAAGTTTAAAACTGTATTTTTCATTTGATTAATACCCTCCCGAAATAAAATTAATTAGGTTTATATTTGTATATATATTATGGGGAAATTTAAAATTTCCAACATTACAACTTTAGTGATTTCTTATTTTCCTTCTAGCTTTTTATTTATATGTTCTAGTATATCACATTTTAATATGTCTATGTCAGTATATTCGTCCAAATTGTACCATTTTGAATCTTCATATCTTCTAAACCAAGTTAACTGACGCTTAGCATATCTTCTAGAGTCTCTTTTTATTATTTCTATTGCTTCTTCGTAAGTATACTCACCATCTAGGTATTTTATAACTTCTTTGTACCCTATACCTTGCATTGATATTAAGTCTTTACTATACCCCATATTAAGAAGATTTTTTACTTCTTCAAGTAAACCATTTTCTATCATTATATCAACACGTTTGTCAATTCTATTATATAGATGCTCCCTTTCTCTATTTAAAACTATTATAATAGGATCATATTTATCGTTATATCTTAAATCATTTGAGAAATCATTCATTTTTTCTCCACTTAAACAAACCTCAATAGCTCTTATAACTCTTTTAGTATTATTTTTATGGATTCTATTTGCAGCATCATGATCTAGACTTCTAAGTTTTTCATGCATATAGTCTATTCCTTTTTCTTCTAACTCTAATCTTAAAGCTTCTCTAATTTCATTATTAGCATCAGATTTAGCAAAGTCCATATTATAAATTAATGAATTCAGATAAAGTCCAGTACCACCTGTTACTAGTGCTTTTTTACCTTCGTCATCTATTTTTTTAATATATTTATTTGCTCTTTCTTGAAACTCTGAAACTGAAAAAGAAAAGTCAGGGTCAACTTCATCAATCATATAGTGAACTACTCCATCCATTTCTTCCTTAGTAACTTTCGCACTCCCTACATCCATATAATTGTAGATTTGCATTGAGTCTGCCGAAATTATTTCAGCATTTAACTCCTTTGCTAATTTTATTGATAAATCTGTTTTCCCAACAGCAGTAGGTCCTGTAAGTATTATCAGTGGTATTTTCTTCATAACTTTCCTTCCTTGCTACATGATTCTTTTAAACATTTTTTCTATTTCTTTCTTAGAAATTTCTACTAATATAGGTCTACCATGAGGACATGTAAAAGGATTTTTGCATTCTTCTATCTGTAAAAGCAAACTATTTATTTCAATATTTGCTATTTTATCATTTGCTTTAATAGCTGCTCTACATGCCATAGATGCAAACTTTTCTCCCTTTAGTTCATAGTTATTTTTTATTTCTTCAATGTTATCTATTATTTGTAGTATAAATTTCTCTGATTCAGGGACTCCGAACGTAGTTGGTACACATCTTATCATTATATGATTATTACCAAATATCTCTAATTCAAAACCAAACTTCATAAATAAATCTAGATTGTTTTCTACTTGCAGCATGTCTACATTTGAAAGTTCTAATACTATTGGATCTAACAGCATTTGCATATTAATACTATGATTATAGAATTTCTCCATATATCTTTCGTATAAAACTCTCTCATGAGCTGCATGTTGATCTAGTAAATACATTGAATTCCCTTTTTCAAGAACTATATAAGTATTAAAAATTGTACCAATTACTCTATAAGTACTTAAACTAAATTTATTTTCATTATTTTTATCTTCATTAAAAAAGGCTTCTTGTTCACTTTCTTCAACCATATCTAAAACTTTTGCTTTTGTATCAAGATTCAAATTATTATTTTTATTGTCTAAAGTTTCAAGTTCTTCAAAAGATATAGAACCTGCAAAGTCAATATTTTCCCCTAAGTCACTAATATAATCTAAATCACTGTTATCTCTTTTGTGCTCATAAGTATCTATTGTATAGTTATCGATATCTTTAATCTTATAATCAATTACTAAATCTTTTTCTTCCTTAAGCTTTTTGCTATTTTCAAAATTGAGTGCTTCACCCATAGTCATAAAGCTATCACTTGGCTTTTCATCCTTTAACTCTACTACTTTTATAGGTTCATCATTATTCACTTCTTCTTTTTTATCAAAGTTGTTTTTTACATAATTCTGTGATAGTCTATCTGTTATTTTATTGTTTTGTATACTTATAAATGAGTTCTTATTATTTTTATTATCATCATAAGTCTCATATTTTCCTATTAACTGTGAGCCTATTAATTTCTTTCTTATAAAATCTCTTAATTCTATATATATTTGCTGTTCATTTTCAAACTTAACTTCAAGCTTTGTAGGATGTATATTTACATCAATAGTAGCTGGATTTATCTCTAAATCTAAGAAGCATACTGCATGCTTGTTAATTGGGATTAACCCTTTATAACTTTCGTTTATAGCATCTAATATTACCTTACTTTTTACAAATCTATTGTTTATATATATATGTTGTAGGTTTTTATTAGATCTATAAACGTTGTTATTCCCTATATAACCATATAGCTTAAAGTATTTGCCTTCATATTCTATTTCAATTAAGTTTTCAGTAATATCTTTACCATATATACTTCTTATAACGCTAAGAAGTTTTCCATCTCCAGGAGTGTTTAACATCCCTTTATTGTTGTTAATATACTTAAATTGAATCCCAGGATTACCTATTGCAAGCTTATTTATTAAGTCACTTATGTTTATTGTTTCAGCATGAGTTGACTTTAAGAATTTCTGTCTTGCTGGCGTATTAAAAAACATATCTTTAATTATTATAGTAGTCCCATTTGTACATCCTACTGGTTCTTTTGATATTATTTTTCCACCTTCTACTATAACCTTAGTTCCTACTACTTCATCATTAGTTTTTGTTACCATCTCTAATTTTGAAACAGAGGAGATTGAGGCAAGTGCCTCACCTCTAAAACCCAAAGAATATAAATCGAATAAATCATCTATACTCTTGATTTTACTTGTGGCATGTCTTAAAAAAGATTTTTCTACTTCACTTGATGGTATCCCTATTCCATTATCTGTAATACGAATTAGTTTTTTACCACCATCTTGTATATCTACTATTACCTTTGTAGACTCTGCATCTACACAGTTTTCAACTAGTTCTTTAACCACAGAAGATGGTCTTTCGACCACCTCTCCTGCAGCTATTTTATTTATTGTTAAATCATCTAATATATTAATAAAGTTTTTCATCTTCTACCTCCAAGAGGTTATTTATTTTTAGCCTTCTTTTGTAGAGAATATAAAGCATTCATTGCATCAAGTGGAGTCATATTTAATATATCTAAGTTAGATATTTCATCTATTAAACTATTGTCCTCAATATTTGCAAAAGATATTTGTGTAAGAGCTACTTCGCTTTGAGCATCTTCTAATTGCTTATTTAATTTGTCATAGTTTTTCTTTATGATGTTGTAGTTTTTAGTTAACTTATCATTTTCTAATTTTAAAGCCTCTAGCTCTAACTTATTATTGTTTAACTCATCTTTTTCATTATTAATTCTTAAATCTATATATTCGCTAGATTCTTCATTAATCTTAGTATATTCACTTAATTGCTCATTAGCTTTAGTAAGCTCATAATTTGTTTTATCTAATTGTTGGCTAGCTTTATTTAATTCTCTCTTAGTATTATTAAGTTCAGCTTGTAACTTTTCTATAACCTTATTTTTTTCATTTATTTCTTCTTTATTTACCCCATTAGATAGGTTTGTATCAAATAATGTATAATTATAAGAATCAGTATTTGTATTTTCATTTATCGCTACACTATTATATACATGATTCTTTTCTAAATCTTTTAATATATCCTTAGCTCTACCTATTACCTCATCTGGAAGTTTTGCAAGCTGAGCAACATATATTCCATAACTTTTATCTGCTCCTTGTGGAATTATCTTTCTTAAGAATATTATTCCATCATTATCTTCCTTAACTGCTATAGAATAGTTTTTAACATCTTCAAACTCATTTTCCAAATCTGTTAGTTCATGATAATGTGTTGCAAATAATGTTTTGCACTTTAAATTCTTTTGTATATATTCAACTATAGACCAAGCTAAACTTATACCATCATATGTGCTTGTCCCACGTCCTATTTCATCAAGTATAACTAAACTTTTATCTGTTGCATTTTTTAGTATTTGAGAAACCTCAGTCATCTCAACCATAAATGTAGATTGACCTTGAGATAAATCATCACTTGCTCCAACTCTTGTAAATATTCTATCCATTACAGATATGTTTGCATAATCGGCTGGAACAAATGAACCAATATGAGCCATAAGGGCTATAACTGCAGTTTGTCTCATGTAAGTAGACTTACCTGCCATGTTTGGTCCCGTAATTATATTTATTATGTTTTCTCCATTATTTAAGTAAGTGTCATTAGGAACAAAGTTTTCTTCACCTACTATATTTTCTACAACAGGATGACGGCCATTTTTTATATCTAATTTATTATCTTCATTAATCACTGGCTTTACATAGTTATTTAGGTAAGCTACAGTTGCAAGTGATACAAATACATCTATGTTTGCAATAACTTTTGCAACTTTTTGTATTCTATCTATATTTTTATATATAGTATCTCTAATAGTTACAAAGATTTCATACTCTAAGCTTTTTATTTTTTCTTCAGCATTAAGTATTTTATCTTCTATTTCTTTTAACTCTGGTGTTATAAATCTTTCTGCATTAGATAAAGTCTGTTTTCTAATATAAGTTTCATCTATATTAGCTTTAGAAAGATTTGCTTTAGTAATTTCTATATAATATCCAAAGACTTTGTTAAAGCTTATTTTAAGAGATGTTACTCCAGTTTTTTCTTTTTCTCGTGCCTCTATTTCTTTAATCATGAATGCACCATTTTTTGAAATGTTTCTAAGTTCTTTTAGTTCATCATTAAAGTCTGACTTTATTATGTTACCATCTTTAATAGTTATTGCTGGTTCTTCTTTAATAGCTTCTTCTATTAAAGCATATATATCATTTAAGTCATCCATTTCCTCTATATATTTTTTAAGTATTGTTGCACCAGATGAGTTTATAGTCTCTCTTAAATCAGGTAATTTTTCTATAGAGTTCTTTAAGTGAATCATTTCCTTGGGTGTTACTTTTTCAAATGCTATTTTTCCACAAATTCTTTCTATGTCATATACATTTTTAAGAGTTTCACTTAAGTCTTCACGAAGCATAAAATCATCTTTTATTTCTTCTATAACATTAAGTCTTTCTTCTATTTTAGCTTTATTAACAAGAGGCTCTTCTACATATTTACGAAGCATTCTTCCCCCCATTGCAGTAGATGTTTTATCTAATACATGAAGCAGAGAACCTTTCTTTTTATTTCCTCTTATCGTTTGTGTAAGCTCTAAATTTACTCTCGTAAACATATCAAGTACCATATACTCTGTTGAGTTATATATATTTATCGAGTTAATATTTGAAGTTACAGTTTTTTGAGTATTATATATATAGTTTAAGAGTATAGATAAACTATTTTTTATAAGTCCATTTTCATCAAATCTTTGGTTATTTAAATAATCCTTTGTAAAATATTCTCTTAATATTTCCGTATTCAAATAACTTTCATTAAAGTTTTTGTTTATATAAATGTTTGATACTGTTGCTATGTTATTTAATTCGTTTATAAAATCTAAGTCGTTTAGTATTATTTCTGTTGGATGAACTTTAGCTATTTCTTCTACAACCTTATCAGCTTTTAAAAATGTTGCATTAACTTCTCCTGTACTTATATCTACATATGTTAATCCTATATCTTGCTCATTTTTAAATAACGACATTAGGTAGTTATTTTTCTTATTTTCAAGTAAACTTCCTTCAAGTACCGTACCTGGAGTTACTACTCTTATCACATCTCTTTTTACTATTCCTTTTACTGTAGCAGGATCTTCTAATTGTTCTCCAATTGCTACTTTATATCCATTTTCTACTAGCTTTGATATATATGAATTAGCTGAATGGAAAGGTACACCACACATCGGTGCTCTTTCTTCAAGTCCGCATGATTTACCCGTAAGTGCTATTTCTAAAGTCTTAGAAGCTATTATTGCATCTTCAAAGAACATTTCATAGAAGTCTCCTAATCTAAAGAATAAAACACAGTCTGGGTATCTATCTTTAACTTCGAAGTATTGTTTCATCATTGGAGTTAGTCTATTTCTATCTATTTGCATATTATGTATTCCTCCTTTGTTTCTAAACATATATTATACCATACCACTGCTATATATGTAAAAAAAATGGGCAATTTGCCATACGGCTAATTGCTCATTTTTTCATTGGTATAAAATTTAATATGGGGTTTAAATTTATTATAGATACTTATTTATAATTAAATTTAGATTATTTATCTTCAGTTTTTTATTGATTTGCTTTTTATGTTTATAATTTGACTTAAGCTATTTTATTTTCAATATTTTCTTCATTGTTACAATACATCCAACTATAACTATAGTCCAAACAACACTCATAAAGATCCATGCTGCTGTAGTCATATAAGCATCTCCTTAAATATTTTATTAGGAATCTACTATTCTATAATATATGATAAAGATTATTCCTAATATAATATACTAATGATTATAAAAAAAGTGTTTTGCTTTACTTTCATTTAACATACTTAACGAACTTTTTATATTTCTTATTTTTAAATAAATGCATTAAAATAACTACAACTAAATAAAAATTTTTTAATGATTATAATATTATGATATTCTTTATCATCATTACTAAGTTTATTGACTCTTATTTTAATTATATCTAAACAGGTAAAAGCCTACTAAATATGGGCTCTAAACTCATATAATAAGTTATTAAAAAAGTCTAACCTAAGTTCTCATAATTCTTCTTTAAGTATAAATTTTTATTTATTTTCATAAAATTTAGCTCTATTATTCAATTTCAGCTTAACTTCCCATTTTTTCAGCACTTACTAGATTATAATAATTTTTTTCTTGCAAATTTACTTATGAAATAATAAAATTCTCTCATATTCAAATATTATTAACAAGTTATTTTTTTTTTGAATATGTTATATTATAAGTATAGATTTGTTATATTTTGACAGACTAGACTTAGGAGGTTATTATGCTAGATGATATAAAAGATAAATTTAAAGATTTTAAACCTTATATAAATGGCTATGAAAATATGAGAAGAGCATCAGTACTTATACCTATAGTTAAAATAGATGGTATTTATAATATATTATTTGAAGTAAGATCTAAAAATCTTAGAACTCAACCAAGTGAAATATCCTTTCCAGGTGGTAAAATAGAAAATGATGAAAGCCCTTATGATGCAGCTATAAGAGAAACATGCGAAGAAATAGGAACAACTTCACCAAATATAGAAATTATTTCCCAACTAGATCTGCTTGTTACTCCTATGAATATGATTATACATCCTTATTTAGGATATATTAAAAATACTGACAACTTTAATATTAACAAAGACGAAGTTGATCATATTTTTTACGTTCCTATAAGTTATTTACTTAAAAATTCGCCTTCGGATTATGATAATTCTGTACAAATTATACCTAATAAAGAATTTCCTTATGATAAAATTCCCAACAAAGATAATTATAAATTTGAAAGCGGAAATTATCCTGTACTATTTTATGAGTATCATGATTATATAATCTGGGGTATTACTGCAAAGATACTTTATAATTTCTTAAACTTAATATCTGAATAATAAAAAGGAGTAATAATATTGTCCATGATATTATTACTCCTTAATTTTAATAATCTAATTACTTCATTCTATTCTCATATTTTCAATATCATCTACTGATTTAAAGCTAGAAGTTTCTCCAATGTAATCCAAAAATGCACCTAACATTTCATTATTTTCATTTACTAATAAACATAAATATATTTTATTATTGTTTTTTGACTTTTCCACTAGTTCAAATGAAATAGTTCTTATGTAACTATCTTCCTTAGTTAGTTCTTCTCTTTTATATCCACCTTTAACACATGCCTCTACCATAATATCAAATGACACTGAGTCCCCATTCATTATTTCCTCTTGAGTTTCAGATATTATAGAATACCCCCTAACCGTTGAAAGCTTTTCAGCACAATCTAATATATTACTTTATTTGAATTCCAGATTCGGGTTCTTTATCGTACCCTAAGCTTAAACTGCCTTTTTCTTCATTCTCTAAATAAATGCTAACTAGCTTACTTTCTTTTTCATTATATCCTACATAAATATTGTATTTATTATTTTCATATAAGTAAGTTTTTGTATCACTATTAACTTCATATGAATAGTCCATTTTATTTAAGTTTATATTCATTAAGTTATTTAACTCATTTATATTTACCTTCGTATCATCTTCTATTAGCTTAGCTATATCAAAATATTTTTCATATAATTCACTATTATTTTCAATGCTCAAAAATAACTCTTTTTGTTGTGATAAATTTTGTGGGTATACACCAATGTTAAAATATTTTGAAGGAATTTTTTCAGTTTTATAAATCGCATATTTTTTATATTACTAATTCTCTATTTTAATCCATCTTTATCATCGATTATACCTATTAATGTAAGTGTAGATTTTTTGTA
The DNA here is from genome assembly GCF_056171995.1 of Romboutsia sp. LXY-2. NCBI lineage: Bacteria > Bacillati > Bacillota > Clostridia > Peptostreptococcales > Peptostreptococcaceae > Romboutsia > Romboutsia sp. LXY-2. Next base: position 432,920 of record NZ_JBKFGI010000004.1, read on the forward strand.
CTGCATTCCTTCTAATACAGTAAGAATTGTCTTACCATAGCTTTTATGCTCTTCAGAACTTAATAAATTTAAAACCATTTCATCAGTTGAAAGCTACATATCTTCCCTAAGCTTTTTGAATAAATACCAAATTATTGGATTAAAAAAGTGGATACTTTGAAATATTAATAGTAAACAATTTACTAAAGTATCTTTTCTCTTTAAATGACATAACTCGTGTAGAAGTATATGCTCTAGTTCCTTATTAGATAAATTTATCATATTTTCTGGAATTAGTATTTTTATCTTAATAAGACTAACAATACTAGCTTAAATGGAGGTAATTAAAACTAATTCCCAAAGTTTATTCAAGTATCCCCCTCCTTAAATCATATTTGTAATCTTAAGATAAGTATTACATATGTAATCCAATTATCAATAAAATAAAATATCATTCTCCTTAAGAAAAATATTACCTAACAACCTAAACATTCCTTATCTAAACTTATATTTTATGGTATTATAAAAGCTTGTATCACGTAATTATAATCACTTAATACAAGCTTATTATTAATGCATTAATATATATCAGAAAACTCTACCTTCATCATCTTAACGTTATCATAAGTAGGAATAATTTCTTCATTATTTTCACATGTTCTTAAAACATCCGGTAGGGTTATTATAAATTTACTCCCTTTACCTAACTCACTTTTCACAGCAATACTTCCACTATGCATTTCAACTAAAGATTTAACTAAAGATAAACCGATACCGCTACCTTCAGCACTTTTTTTAGTTCTATTTTTAACTTGCTCAAATCTACCAAAAATATCTGCTATTTTATTTTTAGGTATACCAATACCTTCATCTTTAACGCTAATAGTAATATTTTGCTGACAATTTATAGTAACTTCTATTTTTCCACCTGGTTTATTAAATTTAATAGCATTAGATAGTAGATTTAGAATTATTCTTTCCATATTGTCCAAATCAAAAGTTAAAACCTTTTCTTCTACATTGGTATCAAATATTATGCTCATGTTATTTTGCTCTACGAAATCGCTTACTGACATGCAAATATTTTCTACGAAATTTATGATATCATAGCGTTTAGGATCATATGAGAAATGCCCCGAATCAATCTTTGTAGTATCAATTAAGTTATTAACCAACTTTAATAATCTAAGTCCATTTTGATTTATAATTCCTAAATATTTATCAAAGTATTCATACTCTTCTTTTCCTAGTTTATCCATTTTGAGTTTTAATACTTCTAAGCTACTCAAGACTAAATTTATTGGTGTTCTTAATTCATGAGATAAGTTTGCAAAAAAGTCTAATCTAAGTTGAGCTAACTCGTCCTTTACTTTCTTTTCTTTTGTTATATCTGTTGTTATACCTATTCTTTTTGATATATTACCGTGTGCATCATATATTGGTATACTTTTAGTAGTTAACCATTTTTCTTCATTTCCTTTTACTACTTTAAATGTATCATGAGTTATTCCTTTATAAGAATAATCTGATGGTCCTTCTAAAAATTCAAACTTATCCCATAAGTTAATCCACTCTTTAATATCTCTTAATAATGGTTCCGGACTAAATCCATATATTTTTTCATAAGATGGACTTATATACAATATTTTATTTTCATCTCGTGTAAATATAATATCATCAATATTATCTGCCAATTCAGAAAATATTTCCTCGTTTTTCCTAATACTTTCCTCTATTTGGACCTTATCTGTAATCTCAGTAGCTATACCTATTGTTCCAATAATAAGATTATCTTCGTCTACATACGGCCATTTTGAGGTATGAAAATATTTTTTACAATTTTCATTGACCTTATAATATTCATAATATTCCTCTAATTTTTTATTATTTAATATAGATTGATCTTGCTCTTTAAATTTATCTGCAGCTTCTTCTAACCATAAATCATAATCAGTCTTACCTATTATTTCATTATATTCTTTATCAATAAATTCTTTATACTTATTATTAACATCTAAGTATCTGCCTTGCCTATCTTTTATCCATGCTATAAAAGGTGAATTTTTTAATGCATTACTTAAATGGAATGTGTCTAGATTTAGTTCATTTATCCTACAATGAAACTCGTCATTTTCTCCAGAAAAAATAGTAATTTTGTAGTTTTTATTTAGCTCTTTAATGAATTCTATAGTAGTATATCTTTTATTTTTTTTTGCACTGACTAGTATTTTATTAAGATTAACATTATTACTTATTAACACTGATTTAATTATGTCCTCACTGGTATCACCATTATTAAATCTTACTAACTCTTTACATGATTTATTCATATTAATAATTTCTATATTATTATATATATTGCTACTACTTATACCCTTAAACTTAATATATGCTACAGGGCTATCTTCAATAATTGCTTTTAGTACTTGTGTTTCCATAATTCCCCCCAAATAAATCTAAGATTATAATAGTTGTAATCGATTTCCTTGTATAGTATTATATTTTTTTAATTTATGAACTTACTTAATATACTATCTTTTATAAATAAAGTATTTTGAATTATAACATTTAATTTAATATCTAATAAATAATTTCATACATAAGTGTACACTTATGTAAATTTTAGCGCTTTTTATTTTTTTTCGCAATATATTCTACATAATTTCTACATAATTCAGATTAAATTTATATATTCGTCCCTTACAAAAATTTCATTTTATTAATTAACTAAATAATCTAATAATTCAGTTGCATAAGTTTTATTTAAATTATAATATATTCTAGTTTCATTAATACGCAAAAAATCTCTTGAATATATTATTCAAGAGATTTTATAACTTACATATTTATTATTTTACTACTTCTCCAACTAAAGAGAATGTATTTGCACTAGTTATATGAACATTAACTAACGTTCCTACTAAGTCCTTTTCTTCACTTGAGAAGTTAACAAGTTTATTTTGTCTAGTTCTTCCTGTAAATTTATCATCATCCGTTTTACTTGTTCCTTCGACTAAAACCTCAACAGTTTTACCAACATAAGATTTGTTTAATTCAACAGCAATGGCATTAACTCTATCTAATACTCTGTTAAATCTTTCATGTTTAACATCTTCAGGTATTTGATCTTCCATTTCTGCAGCTGGTGTTCCTTTTCTTTTTGAATATATAAATGTAAATGCACTATCATATCTTACTTTATCAACTACATCAATAGTATCTAATAAATCTTCTTCAGTTTCACCAGGGAATCCTATCATTAAATCTGTAGAGAAAGCTATATTTGGTACTTCCTTTTTAGCTTTTTCTATTATTTCTAAATAATATTCTTTAGTGTAGTGCCTATTCATTTTTTTAAGAAGTCTACTACTTCCGCATTGAACTGGTAAATGTAAGAATTCACATACCTTATCACAATCTCTCATAGCATAAATTACTTCATCAGATATATCTTTTGGGTGAGAAGTCATAAATCTTACTCTCTCTATTCCTTCTATATCATTTACCATTCTAAGAAGTTCTGCAAAAGTTATCTCTTCTTCTAAAGTTTTTCCGTATGAGTCAACATTTTGTCCAAGTAATGTAACTTCTTTAGTTCCATTAGATGCTAACTCTTTTATTTCATCTATTATGTCTTCTGGTGTTCTACTTCTTTCTCTACCTCTTGTATACGGAACTATACAATAAGTACAGAAGTTATTGCATCCATACATTATATTTACAAAAGCTTTTAATTCAAACTTTCTAGTGCTTCTTAAGCCTTCAACTACTTCTCCGTCAACATCCCATACGTCTACTAGCATTTTTCTAGAATCCATAGAGCTAACTAATAGCTCAGGGAATTTGTATAAGTTATGTGTTCCAAATACTAAATCTACATGATTGTATTTAGATTTTAATTCTTTAACTACATGTGGTTGTTGCATCATACATCCACAAACAGCAATCTTTAAATCTGGATTTTTTCTTTTTTGGAACTTAAGCTGACCTAAGTTTCCGTAAACTTTAAGCTCAGCATTTTCTCTAACTGCGCAAGTATTGTATATTATTAAATCACACTCACTAGCTGTAAGACCTCTTTCATATCCCATTTGGTCTAACATTGCACATAATTTTTCTGAGTCATGCTCATTCATTTGACATCCAAATGTTTGTATTAAGTATCTAGGCTTAGCTTGGTGTATAGCGTAATATCTTTGATTTTGTTCATAAACAGCTTCTATAAATCTATCTTGTTCTTGTATCTTTTCCATAGGTACATGTACTTGTTTTCTTTTCCCCACAGTAATTTCCTCCTTATTTGTTTCATATTAAACTTTCAACAGTTCTATATATATTCAATATTATAAAATATTTATTAGTTTATAGTTTATATGCGCATTTTAAAAATACCCAATATTAAATAATTATATCAAATTTATTTTGATTTTAAAAGATATTACATAGAACTTTTGTTATTCCATGGTATTCCAAGTGTTTTTTTTTATATATTGGAAATAATATTTTTATATATTGTTTTTAAGGAGAAATATCATGTTAGTAGTATTGATAAGAAGTATAATACTTTACATAGTAGTATTAATCGCCATAAGAGTCATGGGTAAAGCAGAAATTGCAGAAATGAACTCTTTTGACTTAGTTATTACCTTATTAATTGCTGAAGTTGCAGCAGTTCCTATGGAAAATAATAATATACCTATAATTTATGGTATAGCAGCACTTACAGGACTTGTATTAGTTCAAACTATTGTATCTTTTTTAGCTCTAAAAAGTAGAAAAATTAGTGCTTTTTTATCTGGTAAGCCAACGGTACTTATAAAAAAAGGTGAAATAGACTATAAACAATTAAAAATAGAAAGAATAACTCTTGATGAAATATTAGAACAATTAAGAATACAGGGATATTTTAATCTTAGAGATGTACAATATGCAATACTTGAGACAGATGGCAATTTAAGCGTTGTTCCAGCGTCAACATATAATAGCACTCCACCAAGACCATATAAACATCTTCCTATTTCTCTCGTTCTTGATGGCAAATTACTAAAGGAAGGCTTACAAATGGCAAACAAAGATATAAACTGGCTAAATAGCATGCTAAAATCTAATGATATTGAGGATATAAAGGATGTATTAATTTGTATATTAGATGAAAACGATAAATTATATATTCAGCCTAAGATTAACTAATATTACAGAGGTGATAACATTTGAGGACTTTTATATATGTAATGATATGGACAGTACTATTTGTAGCCTTCGGTATATATTCAAATATTGAAATAGAAAAGTTTACAGATAAGTACACAGATAAAATAGAGATAATTAGTACTTATATTGAAGATGATGATTGGAAAAGTGCTAAAAGTAGCCTTGATGAATATCATAAGGTATGGCATGAAGAAAGAATTGGTTGGTACAAACTTCTTAACCATGATTATTTTGATTGCATATGTCTTCAAATAGAAATGTTAGACAAAAATATTTTGCTTGAAGACAAAGCTAAAGCTTTAGAAAAAATAGAAATGATAAAGTCTAATTTAGATAACATAATAGAAGGTGAGAAATGTGATTCAAATCACATCTTCTAATAAAAAGAAGTAATAGTTTTATAACCTATTACTTCTTTTTAAGTTATTATAATTTTTTTATATATCTACGCTCAATTAACTTCTTACCTATAAATATTTCCTTTCTCGATTTATCACAATTAAATCCATATTTTTCATAAAAATTTATTGCCCTTAAATTATCTTCTAATACCCATAAAGAAATATTAGAATAACCTTTATACTTTAACTCCTTAATCGCCCAATTTAATAACTCAGACCCTACTCCCATTTCCCAATATTCAGGCAAAATATAAATACCTTTAATTTCTCCATAGGTTCTATCTAAATCGCAATCTCTACTTTGACCCATACCAATTAGTCCTACAGGATTGTCATCGATATACAGAATAGCATCTTCTTCCCAACCTAATTTTATAGCTTTTTCAAAATGCTCAGCTCTTTTTTCTTTGGTTATATTATTTAATGTTTCATCTGGTATTATATTTTTATAAGCATATTTCCAAGATTTAGAATGTATGTCTCCAAGTATTATTGCATCAATAGGTTTTGCATAATTAACTTTAAACATAATTATCTCCTCTCAATAAATAGTCTTTTGATTTATACTATAACTACCATCATTAACTAATTAAATACCTTAAATGTATAACCTTCTTCTTTTAGTTCCTTCACTATTAATTTTATTGAATCCAAAATTTCACCACTTTTATCATTCATAGGATGTAGTAAAATTATTGAGCCATTGTCAATATTATCTAAAACATGTTTAGCTATACTTTCTGAGCTTTTACTTACCTCAGGATAAGATTCAGGCTCAATATTCCACATTATAGTACTTTGATTTATCTTATTTAAATACATTGGAAGCGTAATAATCTTCTTTCCAAAAGGTGGTCTAAATAAAATCTCTTTATCATAACCTAAAGACTTAATCAACTCATTAGTTTTGTCGATTTCGTCTTTAACAAAAGATGGACTCTTAAAAATCATCCTTTCATGAGAATATGTGTGATTGCCTATACCATGGCCTGCATCTACTATAGCCTTTGCGTACTCCTTATTGTTTTCAATATTTGAACCAATTAAAAAGAAGGTAGCTTTAACATCAAGTTCATTTAAAACCTTCAATATATTATTAGTCTCTTCTGTTGGTCCATCATCAAATGTAAGATAAACCGCTTTCTCATCATTCTCAACCTTAGATATTAATTCTCCCGCTATCTGATAAGTTCTTGAGTTCATAAGCTTATATCCACTAACGCAAACTATTAAAAATACTGCTAAAAATATTTCTATACCTTTTAGTAGCTTTTTACTTTTTTTAATCTTCCCCATAAGATTTCCTCCATATATACGTCATTTGTTAGCTTACTTTTTTACTACCAATAACATTCCTCGAATTTACAATTTAATATATTCCGATTTTAAAATAGAATAAATATTTAAGTCGTAAAATCTATTACTGTCTTTCAACTTATTTGCTTCTCTTAAAGTACCTTCATACTTCATATTATTTTTTATCATTACTTTTCCTGAAGCAACATTATCAGCATTATGCATAGCAACTATTCTATTAAATCCTATATTTCTAAATAAGTAATCAATTACTGAAGATAAAGCCTCGCCCATAATCCCTTTATTCCAATAGTTTTTTGATAAACAGTATCCTACTTCACAAGATTCATGTTTCTTTTTAAATTAAAAATTGCAATATCTCCTATCACTTCACCACATTCTTTTAACTCTATAGCCCAGTGATACTTTTCTTCATGTAAATATTCACTAACCCATATTGTAATTAGTGCTTTAGTAAAATCTACATCTGGATGACAACACCAAGATAAAAACTTAGTAACTTCACTATCACTTGACCAATTTTTATACATATCTTTTGCATCATCTAACTTAAATTTTCTTAATATTAGTCTATCAGTGTTTATAACATCAGTACCCTTATGATTTAACATAAAAATCCCCCTTTATTATCTTAATATAAAGCATTTAATGTTAATTATCTGATATATATTATTATCTTTAAATTTACAAATTCCTCTTTAATCTTATAGCCTTATTATATATTACCTAGATAAATTATTTATTATATGTATTATGAGTCATTATAAATTGCTTAAATTAAAAATAATAACGCGGCTTGACCAGCGAAATAGCTGAAAGCCGCATTATTATTAATAAATAACTTTATATAAATATAATCCTTTTGATGGAGCTGTATCTGATGCCTTAGCTCTATTTTTCTCATTAAGCATAACTCTTATATCATCTGTTGTTTTCTTTCCAAGGCCAACATCCATAAGAGCTCCTACTATTATTCTAACCATATTATATAAGAATCCATTACCTTCTACATATATAGATATAATTCCATCCTTTTCTTGAATACTAATAGAATCTATTCTTCTCACATTAGACTTTTTCTTAGATTTAGATGAACAGAAACTTGTAAAATCATGTTCACCAATAAGTACTTTACTAGCATCCCTCATTGCATCTAAATTAAGTTTCTTATCAACATGATTAGCATATTTTCTTAAAAAAGGACTTTGATAAGAATTATTATCTATCTTATATAAATAAGTCTTAGTTTTTGCATTGTATCTTGAATGGAATCTATCTTCCACTTCCTCAACATCTTTAATAACTATATCTTCTGGTAGATATTCTGTTAAATACTTTTGCATCTTCTTTAAACTTAAATCACTATTAGTCTTAAAGTTAGCAACTTGCCCATATGCATGAACACCCATATCAGTTCTTCCAGAACCTATAATTTCTACATCCTCATTAGCCATTTTACATAATACACTTTCAATCTTACCTTGTATAGTCATATCATTATCTTGTAGCCTTTGGAATCCTTTGTATCTAGATCCATCATATTGTATTGTCATTTTAATATTTCTCATTCTTATCGCCTTTCTACATTGACTCTATAAGTTTATTTTTAAGAGTGAAAGTAATAGTTGTTCCAATTCCTTTTTCACTTTCAATAGTCATGTTACCACCATGTAACTTAACTATTTCATTACTTATAGCTAATCCTAATCCACTTCCTGCTTTATTATAATCTTCCTGGAAGAATTTATCTAGGACCTTATCTAAATTTTGTTTTTTAATACCAGCACCTGTATCTTCTACTTTAATTGTTGTATATTCTTCATCTTGTGTCATTTTAACTATTATGTCTCCACCTTCTGGCGTAAACTTTATTGAGTTTTGAACAAGATTTATTAAAACCTGTCTTAGCCTATTTTTATCACCATGTATGGGTTCCGTCATATCGTTACCTATAGCAGATATTAAACTTATATTTTTTTCAATCGACTTAACCTTTAGTTGGTTAACTACACCTCTAACTAAACCTTCTATATCAACCAACTCTATTTGAAGTTTTATTCTATCAGAAGACAATCTTGAGAAATCTAATAGTTCTTCAACCAATTTTATAAGTCGCTCTGTTTCATCTTGAATAATACCAAGACCTAAGTCTAGTTCATTTTGAGTGATACCTTCATAACCTAAAGTCTCGCTCCATCCTTTGATAGATGTTAATGGTGTCCTCAGTTCATGTGAGATCGATGATATAAATTCTTCTTTAAGCTTCTCACTTTTATCTATTTCAGATGCCATATGAACAAAAGTCTCAGCAAGTTCACCTATTTCATCATCTGCAATATTGGTATTTTTAAGTTTAATATTAAAATTACCGTGTGCTAGTTCATTAGCAAATTGCTTTAACTCCCTAAGTGGTTGAATTAATGTTTCTGCAAATTTTAAACTTATTGATATTGCAATAAGTAATATCAATAAGCCTGCCAAAATTAATCCTAAAGCCATTTTAAAGATTGCATTATCTATTTGCTCTAGAGATGCTGTATATCTTATAACACCTTCTATAACATTATTAACCTTAAGGGGGAACGAAATACTCATTACATGTTCATTCGTACCACTTATCCTATAAGTGTAAGGTACTATATTTTTACTGTCTTTTAGAGCTTTATCTACATCTTCATAATTTACTTTATTATTTGACTTAAATCCATATTGATCAATTATTACATTTTTTTCTTTGTCTATAACCTGTATTCCAAAGTTTTTCTTATCTGTTCCATCCTGCTTTTCAATTATTTCATTTACTCTTTTCTCAAAGCTTTGAGTTTGAGTTGTAGTAGATTGATACTGATCTAGTGTACTAATAACACGTTCTTTTAGTAGTTGTCTTACGTAGTTATAATAGTAGTTTTGTATGTTAAATAAGAATAATCCTTCAAATAAAGTTACAGTTATAATGATTATGGTAAAATAGTTTTTAATTATTTTCTTTCTTAACCCTTCAAAATGTAGCTTCATTAGTCTTCCTTTCTAAAGCAGTATCCATAACCCCATATTGTTTGTATGTACTTCGGCTTAGATGGGTCATCTTCTATTTTATTTCTAATCCTTCTTATATTAACGTCAACTATTTTAAAATCATATAAATAGTTTGTTCCCCAAACCTCATCTAATATTTGATCTCTACTTAATGATTGTTGTGCATTCGTCATTAAATACTTGACTATTGAAAACTCAGTCGGAGTAAGTTCTATTTCCACATTATTTTTTAATAGTTTCCTCTTATCTAAATCTAAAATAAAAGGAGGTGAAATTATTTCACTGCTCTTCGATACATTTTCGTCCTTCTTAATTCTTCTAAGAAGCGCTGAAACTCTAACTAATAACTCTTTTATACTAAAAGGCTTAATCATATAATCATCTGCTCCAGATATAAAACCTTCTATTTTATCTTCTTCTTGAGCTTTAGCTGTAAGCATTATTATTCCTACATGATCAAAGTTTTGTCTAATAAACTTACATACATCAGTTCCATTCATGTCTGGTAGCATAACATCAAGCAAAGCTAGAGATATATCTTTTTCAGTAGTCATCTTTTCTATTGCTTCTTGACCAGTTCCAGCTTCTATTATTTCATAACCTTCTCTTTTTAAGTTAATGCTTACAAAACTTCTTATTCCAATTTCATCTTCCATTATTAGTATTTTTTCCTTCATAAAAACCTCCCAATATTAACTAGTAAATAAATGAGAAATACTCTACTAGTGATTCTGTTGTTATATCTAGTTTTTTAAGTTGTTCTGCATCTTTAATGTGTAACATATAAGTGTATTCTTCTGTCTCTGATAATACTATGCCAGTTTTATTTCCCATATTTTTACTGTCGTCCCCAACTACTTTTGCCATCACTGATATAGTAAATAAAGTCTTTTGTTTTACAGTTTTATCATCAAAATATTCAAAGTTATATGATGCATTTTCTGTTATAGCTTCTTTTTTTATAGTTACTTTATTAGCTAAATTATTAGGCAATTGTAATTTAAAGTTGTATGTATAGTTATAGTAAATTTGGCTAGTAAATATTAAACCTGAATACTCATCCTCTTTACCATTCCACTTATACCAAGTTACATTGGCAGATGACTTTGATAAATACGCATTTCTAACTCCATTTACTATTGGAATATCAATAACCTTATCATTATTTAAATCTTCAACAGGTATATAATAAGACTTAATTATACTTTTGTCATCATCTCTAAATGCCTTTTTTAATTTTCCATCACTCATATACAATATTTGAGTCATATAACTACTCTCTCTCGCTATAGGTATATCTAATATTACTCCTCGCTTTGCAGTTGCAATATTTCCCAAAGTAATATATAAACCACTTAAATCTTTTACATTTTCTATTTTAACATAATCTTTTAAAACTATATACGTATTAAAATTAGCTATACTTACATAAGCAGTATTTGTCTTAGAATCCTGATGTATCATAAGAATATCTAGCTTTGGATCCTCATCTATATACCCTATCTTTATTTTTAAATTATTAAGATTCTCTTTATCAGGTAACCATGATGGATCTAAGGTATATAGTTCTTCTATTTCATTATTTTCATATTTAAAAACATGTAAATTAGTTTTCTCTCCATTTTTAATGCAAAGTATTATTTCCTTTATACCGTCATCATTTAAATCGTAAAAGTTTGCATACTCGATAGTTTCTCCACTTAGTAGTATATCAGCCTTATCTTTAAATACCGTCTTTCCCTTACTGTCTTTTTCTTCTTCTAATACTAAGAATCCCACTTCATTTTGTTCTTCTTCACTTACAGTATCTTTTTTTTCAAATAATACTATTTCATTTACTGAATCTCCATTTAAATCTACTTCATTAATTTTACCAACTTCTTTTGAGTTCGAAGGTAATACTAACGAAGTGTTAAGCATTAGTTTTTTGTCTATATATTCATATAGTTCACTTTTTGCTTGGTCATAATTTGGCATTTGAGTAAGCTCTTCAGGAGATTCTGTATTTTCAGTACACCCTGTTGTAAGCATTAGCAATAATAAAGCTAATGTTGATAACCTAAATAATTTCATCCAACTCCCCCTTAGCTTTTTTGATCTTTACAGTAATTATAAAAATTACTTATTCTCTCTTTTTCTATTTTTATAGTTTCTTCACTAATATTTCCTCTTCCCATTCTATCGCATGCAGAAAGCAGTGCAACTTCCTCACAATCCGTTTCACTAAACATCTCTTTTGGATTAAAGAACGGAAGATTTTTATCATAAAATAATGGTTGCATATGATATTTTACAAGCTTTGTAACCTTCAATTTGAAATCTATATCATCTGTAAGCTTGTCCAAAAATTCAAGTGCAATCTTTTCCCCTTCTATATCATGATTATATGAAGTAATTCTATTTTTTCTGATTCTTGTAGTTGTTAATTTTCCTATATCATGAAGAAGAGCTGCCCACATAAAAACTCTTTTATCTTTAGATTCAGATTTTCTAACACTTGCTTCATCTACTACCAAAAATACATGATTAAGTACATGTCCTTCTGGATGATATTTTTCATTTTGATCAATATTAGCAAGTTTCTTTATTTTTGCAAAAGGTTCTTCATCAAATTTACCTTCTTCAATTAATTTTCTTATATCTTGTGATGGTTTATCACTATTTAAAAGTATGTCGTTAAGTTCTTCAAAAGTATTTTTATAAGTCATAGTTTCTCACTCTCTCTAAAGTATTTTCTACATAATTATACTAAAACCATTATAATTTTCAGATAACTATGTAAAATAAAAGCTTAGTTTTTAACACTAAGCTCTTATTTATATTTTATCACTATATATGTCATTTATTTATTTTTTTATTTAATATTCTTAATAAATTCATACATAAAGTTTTTACTAAGAAAATGCTGTTATAAACTATATTTATTTTTTAGGAAACTTATCTTCAGACCAAATTAAGTCTTCAAACTTATTTGCAGGATCTTGTTCTTCTAATATAGTAGGTTCCTCATAAACATGTTCTTCACTTCTGAAGCTTTTGCCTGTTTCCTCTTCTTCTATATCAAAGTCTATTGGCACGTAATCTTCTATTTCTCTAATTGGAATTTGATTATTATTTAAGTCATCATCGTGCTCATGTACTCTTTTCTTCTTAATACCTGTGCTTTTTTTAGTTGATGCCTTATGATTAGTTTTTTCAGTAACATCTTTATTGACGTCTACATAATCCTCTTTAGATACAGATTGACTTTTGCTACTTCCTTTTTTCTTTGGACTTTTCTTGTTACTTTCAGTACTGCTAGAGTTCTTTCCTTTTTTATTAGAAGTTTTTTCCTTTTTAGAAGATGTACTTTCCTTCTTAGAAGATTTACCTTTTGATTTTCCCTTAGTAGAAGAAGTTGATTCTTGTTCTGTATGTTTTCCTTTACTGCTATGGCCACTATTACTTGAAGATTCACTTGCTTTGTGTTTATCTACATGGCTGTCATTACTTTTATTTTTACTAGCTTCACTTTTAACGCCTTTACTTTTTCCTTTGTTTTCAGTGGAGCTATTACTAGATGGTTTCTTTTTACTATTTAATCCAAGATTAAACTTTAAACCACCTTTTTTCTTAGGAGTTTTTTGCTGTACTTCTTCCATACCAAACTCATTTCTTCTTTCTTCTGGTACTAAATCATTTAAGATAACTTCATTTACTTCTTCTACGTACTCAGATTTTTTCTCTACGCTTTTACCAACATGACTTGAGTTAGTCTTGCTGCTTTTCTTACGATTTCTATTTGACATTCTTAACAAGCATGCCACCCCCTTAAAATAATCTTTATAATATATATATTAATCTAAGAGGGAAAATATCTTAAAATCTTAATATTTTAATCATTTTTTCTTGGAGGTCTTGGTCCTATATATTGATATAAGTTTGTCTTTAGCATACCGTTATATAATTTTCTTCTCTTATCAGCATCTTTACCAAACTCTGCTTCAAAATCTTCATATGAAGTTATTAAGTAGTAAGACCAAGTTTTTAACTTTCTAAATGTATAACCTAAATCTTTGTATAGTTGTTTTACCGTATCAACGTCTTCTAGTCTTTCCCCATATGGCGGGTTAGTTACTATAAATCCATACTCTTCTTTGCTTGAGAAGAACTCAGCATTTCCGTAGCTAAATTCTATATATTCGTCTACTCCTGCAATTTCTGCATTTTCACGAGCTATTTCTAAAGCTTCATCGTCTATATCAAACCCATAGATTTTAAAATCAGCATCATTATCTATTTTATCAAATGCATCTTTTCTTACATCCCACCAAATTTTCTTGTCCATAGTTCTCCACTTTTCAGATATAAACTCTCTATTAAGACCCGGTGCCATATTTATACCTTTCATAGCTGCTTCTATAAGAATAGTACCCGAACCACACATTGGATCAACAAGAGGTCTACCTGGCCTCCACGGTGTTAAAGATAAAATTGCAGCTGCTAGTGTTTCTCTTATTGGAGCTTTATTAGCTTTTTCTCTATATCCTCTTTTATGAAGAGCGTCTCCTGTTGTATCTATTGACAATGTAACCTTATCTTTGTGTATAAATACATATATTGGGTATTTTTCTTTATCTTCTTTTAATAATCCATCTTCTAAGTAACTTTTCTTTAAACTTTCAACTACAGCTTTCTTTACAATTGATTGTATATCTGGAGTTGAGTATAACTTAGATTTAATTGATGATGCTTTAGATATTGGAAATTGAGCACCATAAGGAATGTATTTTGCCCAATTGATTCTCTTAGTGTTTTCAAATAACTCATCAAAGCTTCTTGCCTCAAATTCTGCAACCTTTAAGTGAACTCTCTCTGCTGTTCTTAGCCACATATTAGCCTTAGCTATACCGTATTCATCTGTTTTATATGTAACTCTACCGTCTTCTGTTTTTATTATTTCGAATCCTAAATCCTTTATTTCTCTTGCTAACATTTTTTCAACGCCAAAGAAACATGGTGATATTAATGTATATGTCTTCATAAATTGCCTCCTACTATTTTAAGCCTTCGTTCATACTTCCCATTTTGTATCCTTCCATATCTAGGGTTACAAACTTAAAGCCTATTTCCTTTAGTTTATTATTTGTTTTTTCTAATAAGTTTTCTTCGAAGAACTTATATATTTCTTCTTTTTCAACTTCTATTCTTGCTATATTATCGTGAGCTCTAACTCTAAATTGATTAAATCCTAGCTCTACTAAATATTCTTCACTTTTTTCGATCATTCTAAGCCTATCATTTGTTATTACTGTTCCGTAAGGAATCCTTGTTGCCAAACAAGCAAAAGCAGGCTTTTTAAAAGTTTCTAAGTTCATTTCTTTTGATAAAGCTCTTATATCAGCTTTTGTAAGCCCAGCATCTTTTAGAGGACTTACTATTTCTAATTCACTAAGAGCCTTTAGTCCAGGTCTATAGTCACCTAAATCATCTAAATTAGTACCATCTACTACATACTTTATATTATTTTCTTTTGCTATCTCTTTTATTTTTGTAAATACTTCCCTTTTACAGTGATAACATCTCTGTGGTGTATTTTTTGTAAATTCATCAACCTCAAAATTATCTACATTTAATACTATATGTCTTACTGAAAATTCATTAGCATATGTACGAGCTTCTTCTATCTCTCTACTACTATGCATCATAGCATGAATTGTAACAGCTATTGCTTTATCTTGTAGGGTTTCACTTGCAACTTTAAGTAAAAAGTTACTATCAACTCCTCCAGAATATGCAATAGCAACACTTTCAAGTTCTCTAAGTCTACTTTTTAATGCTTCTAACTTATCATTAATATTCATAGCTTTCCCCCACATTTTAGTATGTATTATTTTTATTTTAATAATTAATATTTTGTTTAATCACGTTATTTCTCAATAATATGCATTATTATATTTTAACTTATTTTACTTTTTATGACAATAGTTACAATATGCGATAATACAATGGTTTATGCTTATATTTATGCCAACTTTTATTAATATAGATAATTTCCATTTTTTGTTATAAAATATTACTATCAAAAGTGGGGAGATGACAATGATGATGGATTATTCAATATTAAAAAAGTTCTTAGACTGTAATAAAAATATCAAGCTAAAATTTACTGAAGGCACAAATACTTTGAAAATTATTATTAACAGTCAAGTGATTAGTACTATTGAATTAAGTAGTAATATAATAGAAGAAAATAGCGAACTTATCTATAATGCTATTATTAACTTAGATAATATCACAATGTACATACCAAAGATATATACTAAGAAATAAATGATAATAATATAAAATCATACTTTATTTATTCAAGTTATTATAATGTTTTAACATGAATTATATAAGCATATTCATAATAATAAACAATATCTTTTACACATTAAAAGGTAGATAGTCAATTAACTATCTACCTTTTAATATTTTCTGCTTATTTAGAACGTATGCTTAATTATAGCTACTTACTCATATTTTTACATTCTTGTGCACATTGACGGCATATATCTGCACATTTTTGACAATGCTCATCTTTGAACATTCCACATTCTTGGGCACAAGCTTCACATATTTCTGCACACTCTTGACAAACATGCTTTGCGTGTTCACTATTTCTAACCATATATTTAGTAGCTAAGCAGCAAATATCTATACAGTCTTGAAGAATTTGAATACACTTTATTCTTGATGCTACATCTTCTTCTTTTAAACATAAAGAAAGACATTCTTCGCAAGCTTGTGTACATTTCACACAAATATCAATACAATTTTGCATATTTTCATTCCCTACATTTCCTACTATACCCATAAGTAATACCTCCAAGATTCTAATTTACTTCCTCTTTTAGTATTACTCATTTTTTATATTTTATGACATTGGTATACTTATTTAATTTAAATTAGGATTTTTAACTTCTTTTATATATTTCCACGTTTTCCCTTTGTCATTAGACTGATAAAGTGCCTTACTATCACCATTGTAATCCCCATCATTACCTTGACCAACTAACATATTGAGAAATCCACTTTCTTCATATGGTAAGTCTGGAAAATCAAAAGGTGTAAATGATGCTCCATTATCTAGTTTAACTTCATAAGGTGCATAATTTATATAATAAAAAGTCTTACCACCATCGTTTGTTCGGTATAGTTCTCCATTAGCTCCACCATTTCTAGAAGCTACCAAAAATCCAAGCTTTTCATTTATGAAAGTAATGCCACACGCCTCACCTATTGCACCCCCAAATGGATCTTCATTTATTACTTCCCACGTTTTTCCACCATCAAACGTCTTGCTCATAGAGTAAAATCTACTTCCTAATGCATAATCTACGTCATCTAATCTATAGCCAATCTCTTTAGATAAATAATACTCTTTCTTCCTTGTACCATCTTCCTTTTTATTATGGAAGCCATCCTCCTCTTCAATGATTTCTGAATCATTAAAAATTCCATAAGTCATTAAGTTATATCTAGCTGGTATTATTTCTTCTTTTCCTGGAGCAAATATAGATACTGTATATCCGATTATTTCATGACTAATTGTCAATGTAGGGTTATTTTTTATTACTTCATCTAATGGATATTCTTCTCCAGAGCTATCAATATAAACAATACCATCAGAATTGTATCCAAAGCTTCTCTTTCCAAAATAAGCTAATCCATATTTACTTTGGCCCAACTTATTAACCAAGTCCTTAAATTTAATCGCATCAACTGTCTGAACTAATGGCTCTACTAGCTTATTTTCATCATAATCAGCATTTATATAACCGTTAAATATCAACCTTATGTCTTTCGACTTATTTTTACCATAAACAATTAAACAACTTTCATCTTTTCCATCTTTATCTTTTCCATAAACAAATGTTTCAAAAGATGTAATGGTGCCATCAGAATTAAATTCAAGTTCAAAATTATCTGACATATATAAGTTTTCTGGTAATGTATATTTTTTATTTATATCATTAAAGATGCCTTCTACCCCATTCTCATATATATTATTATTTATAAACTCTACTTTTCTCTCATTCTTCAACCGTTGAATCACCCAAGCAAGTTTTCCACCATAGTTTGTTCCACTCTTATATATACTTATACCATATATGGATGTTATCGTAATAATAATTACTATAGAAATTAATACCCTTACCTTTGAGTCTTTTGCTTTTTCAAAATCCAATTCTTTATTTCTTGATTTTTTAATATAAGTATAAATAATAATAAACACAATAAATATAAAAGATAATAATAAAATATAAATATTATTATTAATCCTACCATACCTACATAATGAAGCTAATTCATAGCAAAATAACCAGTATCCAAACATTAATAAGGGATTGGTTATTAAAGATTTCAAAATCTTTTTTAAATTCTCCATAAATATAATTCACCTCAAATCCAAGTTATTACTTTATTCTAATAAAAAGTATACTTTATTTTCTTTATAATTTATATAATTGTACTAAATATATAAATTATACTAAGAAAAAAATGTTTCCTTTTAACATGATCTTTCTAATACTTACTACTCTTTAATACATATTTTATAATAATTAGTATGTAAAATAATTTTATGATATAATACTTGTAATATTTTTATTAGGAGGTATTATGAAAAGTTTTAAGGAAATAAAGAAAAACATCTAGAGATCAGTTAAAAAATAGTTGGAAAATGCCTGTACTATTTAGTTTGATATTTCTGCTACTGACAAAAATTGATAACTCACTATCAAACGGTAGCTTAGTAATAACTTTAAGTACATTAGTTCTTTCTTTCTATATTACTAAAATAACAATAAACATTGCAATGGATAATAAAGATGGTAGCATCAAAGTTCCTGCAAGACATATGCTTAGAACTATTGGTTTAGGATTAATATATGCTATTCTTTACTTTATAATAAATATACTTTCTTTATTAGGATTAGGCTATTTACTATCAACTACTATATCAAGCGGTATTATCATGGTAGTTTCTACTATTGTAGCTATATTAATGATGATAGCTTTATTATTTGTTGATATTCTTGCTATTTCTTATGTTTCTTTTGCTACATATCTTATATATAGCAAAGACTATAAAATTCTTGAATCTCTAAAACTAGTATTTAAATATTTAAAAGGAAATTTCATAAAAACTGCTTTATTAGTAATAACATTTGTTCCTTGGATTCTATTAGGTGTGATTACCCTTGGTATAGGATTTGCTTATGTAATGCCTTACTTAGAAATTGTATTTACTAATTATTGTATAGAACTAGAAGAAAATATTGAAAATGGTCAACCGTGCTTAGCATAATATTTCTTTTCTTTCTTATTAGTAATAGAATAATATATTACTAAATTTACTTTATACTAAAAAAACACCTTATTAGGTGTTTTTTATTTATATGCTCTTTTTAAAATAAATGCTCTTAGCTACATTGTATGAGATTAAAAGTACTATTATATTTAATACTGATAGTATTAGTGGTATTCCTAAATTATTAATATATCTTAATATATTTGCCATACCTTCTACTTCAACTATATCATTAACTATAAATCCAGGTATCATTATTATTCCAAACATTACAAAAGTTGAAATAAATCTTCCTTTAACTATTCCTAGTTTTAATATCATTGGTATTGAAACGCTTAGCAATAATACAGAAGATGTTATACCTACTAATAACATGAGTTTAAAGTTTAGATTTTCAGTATTTGTTATACCTAATGCTGATGAAAGTTTAAATGTTATTGCAAATACAACAATACCTAACAATATGTTTAAAATGCCTAAAAAATATCTTGATATTACATACTCTTTTCTCGTAACAGGTAGATAACCAATTAATTTATTTATCTCATACATATCTTCATATGCCATAACTTGATATACTGTAGAATACACAACTATACCTATTAACATATTTAAAAATGTTGTATCATACATTGATATTGCTGTAAAAATTAATATTGTTAATAACAGTATTTTTTTTACTGAATTCAAATTACTATAACTCATTTTAACTAAATTAATTATATTACTCATTTCTTTTCCCCCTAGTATAGAAAGTTAATATTTCCTCTAAATTAGGCTTATCATAAATAACTTCTTCTCCAAATAAGTCATAAGCCTTCTTTTTACTATCTACTAATCCTTCGAAACCAAATGAATTTTTTGAAACGCTTATAAATACACTTTTAGTGTCCTTGCTTAGTAATTCATTTTTACCTTTAACAATACAGTGTTTTTCTATTATACTGTCTTTTTCTCCAGACAAGACAATTTTACCTTTGTATATAAATACTAGATAATCTCCTACTTTTTCCAAGTCAGTTGTAATATGAGTAGAATAAAAAACTGTTGCTTCATCTTTTTCAATAGTTTCTTGAATTATTTCTAAAAACTCATTCCTAACTAATGGATCTAGGTTTGCTGTTGGTTCATCCATAATTATTAGTTTTGGATGATGAGAGAGTGCCATTATAAGTTCAAATTTCTTTTGCTGTCCTTTAGAAATTTCTTTATATATTTTGCTTTCATTTAATCCAAATTGATTCATATATTTTATATACAATTTTTCATCCCAATTTTTATAAAATCTCGATATTGATTTTTTATATCTTTTAATTTAGCCTCATGTAAATATCCTGGCACATCTCCAACATATCCAATAACCTCTTTTATCGATAAGTCATCTCTATGATAGTCCTTTCCAAATATCTTAATAGCCCCACTATCTTTAGACAACATATCCATAATTATTCTTATAGTCGTAGTTTTACCTGAACCATTCGGTCCTATAAACCCTGTAACATAGCCTTTTTTTATATTTAATTCATCTATATCTAATTTAAAACTATCAATAGTTTTACTAAGCTTTTTAATTTCAACCGCGTTCATAATTAAACCTCCTCATATATACTTTTAAATATCTCTAGCCCCTCATCTAAAGTTATCCCTACTGATTTTGCTTGCTTTATAATTTCTTCTAATTTACTTTCAATTTCATACATCGCAGCTTCTTTTAATCTTTCTGTATTGTGCTGACCTACAAAAGTTCCTCTTCCTGGTACTGTTTGAAGATAACCTTCTTTTTCAAGATCTTCATATGCTCTTTTTGTTGTTATTATACTAACCTTAAGTTCTTTAGCTAAGGCTCTTATTGATGGCAATGGACTTCCTGGGCTTAAATCACCATTTAATATTTGTGATTTAATTTGATTCTCTATTTGTTCATACAGTGCCACAGGTGATGAATTACTGATTATTATGTTCAATTTGTCACCTCTTTCATTTTCACTGTGTATATTTGTATATACACTGTATATATTATCTATATACACATAGTAACACTTTAGTTACTACTTATCAATAATTTTTTAATAATTATAAAATTTATTTTAGTTATTTTTTTTAGCAACTAAACATTATCATTACTATGCAAAAAAACACCCATATGGGTGTTTAATTAATATATATACCTAATATTTCTATATTTTTTCTTTTAATATTTTTAGTATTTCTGGATAAAATTCTTCAAAAGTTTTATACTTATCTCTATTTGGCTCGTACTCATTTTTAAGAAGCTCTATAATATCCTCTTCATATATAAAACTATTAGATTGGTCCTTTTTTAGATACTCATCAGCTTCTTTTTCACTTCCATAAATTTCTGTAATTCTAACAACTACCGACCTTACTATGTGTTCATTTAAAGAATTATCCCATGTGTTGTACGCTTGCTTATCCATAACTTCTTTTATAGGCTCGAATAGTTTTTCATATTTATTAACTTCATCAATATTTTCATCAGTTAAATAATTTACAAATGAGTGACCAAATTCATGTCTAACAATATACTTAAAGTAAGCTTCGTCATTAAATATTGGTGAATCACCTTCTATTCCACTAGAACCTAGTATTGCAAACAAATCATAACTTCCATCTAGGTTTTGTATTTTGGGTCCATAATTATTAGCGTAAAGCATACCATTTAATACTATATTAAATCCATTTTGTTTTTTACCGTAATAATCTTGTACTTGATTTACATAATCTATATCTTCTAATCCACTAATTGTATTATCAATAACATTATTATAATAATCTAAGTGGTCATTGTAGAAATCATAAAAATTAGTATCTTTACAAAAATCATTTAATGCCTCTACAAATTTCAAGAAATTTTTTTCGCCACCAGCTCTTTGCATACATACAGTGTATACTAAATCACTTTTATCTACATCATCTCTTAATACTAGATTTGGTGTATTAGTTAAAAACAACATACTTGTAGGAGGAGCATCATAACCAAATCCCCTATTGTACATTGATTTAAAAAACTTTACTGCTTTATGATTTTTATATTCACCAAAATATTCTTCTACATCTTTCTTATAAGTTAGTTCACCTGGCACTATACTGGTTGTAGCTTCATTATATTCTGGACATAAGTATATTATAACTGACAAAAGCTCTATTCTTGGATCTACTATCATGTTTATTTCATTAAATTTTTTAACAATTTGTTCATTTTCTTTTATTTCTTCATTTTCTACATTACTACTTGTAGTACAACCTGTTGTGATAAATATCACTAAGCATAAGAATACCCAAATAAACCTACTTTTTTTCATTTTAACCCCCTATTTTCTATTCACATAAAAACTCACTAATAATCTTTACAACATTATCAAAGTCGCATGTAAAAATATCATGACTAGCATTTTCTAGTGATTCAACTCTAATACTCTTACTTCCTAAGTAATTCACATAATTAATTAATTCTTCTTTACTCAATAATGCACCTTCTAATTCCCCCCTTATAATTAGAGATTTACATTTAATTTGCTTTAAATCTTCTTTAAAATCAACATCCTTAGATTCTAACTCTATCCTTTTCAAAACTTCATAATTTATAGAGATATCACTACAAAATTTATTGTAAAAATCCATACTTTCTTTTGCCCATCCATTAGGCATTTTTTTATGAATTGCAGGATACTCTCCTATTATTAAGCTACTAACCTTATCAGGAAATAAAATAACATATCCTAATACATAAGATACGCCTCTTGAATATCCCATCATAGAAAACTTTTCTAGTCCTAACTCTCCTACTACTGCACTAATATCTTCAATATGATTTTCTAAGCTATAGCCATTATATGGTTTGTCACTTTTGCCTCTTCCTCTAAAAGAAAGAGAAATTACTCTTCTATCATTTATAGTTTCTAAAATTTTAATATAATCCTCGCAACACTCTGATAATCCAGGGCAAATTACTAATGTGTCTTTCTTTGAATCGATAATACAATTATCCATATAGTGTATATTTATATTATTATTTTTAGCATAGTTTTCCACTATTTTCATTTCATCAGTCCTTCATTATATATTCTAATCTGTTTTTCTTATATGTAAAAAAAGGGCTTTAATAAACTAGCCCTAATTAAAACTTATAAATTTAATTACTTTGTCAAACTCCTTACATCTTTATTAACGTTACTAACATTCCACTTTGTCTTACTCGATTTGTATCTATATATTTCTTACATAGTCTACTAAAGGTATAATTGTTGATTTATCAGTAAAATCTACAACACCACCATAAGTAGCTAGCATTTCCTTATCTTCATTTCTTAGGCTATTATAATCTTTTTTACTTAACATATTCTTTAACATTGCCATCATTGTTTTATGAACGAAATTAAGCTTACTATAATCTATTCCACCTCTCAAATGAAAAATTTCCATACTTTTCCTCATTTCAAATGTAAATATTTTACTAAGTCCACTACATATCCCTTCTACATTTGATTCATCATTAGGATCTGCAAGACCACAAGTAAATAATATGATATTCTTGTTTTCTAACTTATCAAAGTTCTTAGAAATTAATGATACCCCACTTACTCCTCCAGCGTACAATCCCCCACCATATACAACTGTTTTATAATTATATAAATCATTTACATTAAATTCTTTCTTTTCATACAAATCAGCATTTAAATCTTCACTAATCCATGTAGCATATTTTTTTGTACAGCCGTATTTTGATTCATATATTACAACAATATCTTTCAATATTATCTTCCTCCATTAAATACATCCATTAACTTTTTGGCTCTATTTTCGATTTCTTTTAAATCGTCTACTTCTAGTAAATACCTACCTACTACTACACATTCTGCACCCTGATTATACCAATCTTTGATATTGTCAATATCTATTCCACCTGAAGGAATTATATTGACAAATTTTATGGTAGAGTTAATAATTGAAATGTACTTAGGGTTTAGCATCTCAGCAGGATATAGTTTTATTGTGTTGTTACCTTTTTTTCTAGCTGCGTTTACTTCTGATAAAGTCATACAACCTGGTATATAAATTAAATCATCTATATTTTCACATACCATATCAATATAATCATCACTATATGGAGTAGTAATGTAATTCACACCAATTTCTATTAACTCTTGAGCTATAAATGTATCTGGTATCTCTGCTACCCCTATCAAAATATTTGGATACAGCTCCTTAACTTTTTTAACCACGTATGAAATCTTAGGTGTAGCATAATTTATTTCTACGCCATGTATGCCACCTCTTACACATGCACTTACATAATCAATTGCTTTTTCAGAATCTTTAGTTGTAATAGCAGCTACTACTCCTATATCCTTAAGTTTTTTTATCATAAGTTATCCCCCCTTTAAACTTACTATTATATATATATTTCTATAATTTTTGACTAAAACCTCCTATTTATTAACTAAATAAAATCATTCTATTTAGTTTTGTTAAAATACCTTTTTCTGTTCCCTCAACAAGTATATTACATAAAAAATACCAACATGCAGATTTATTTATCCACTTTGTTGGTATTTTTAAGTAACTCTTAATGTTATGTGCTAAAGTGAAGACTAATCTATATATAAGCCCATTGGTACTGTATTGTAATATGTCCCATTTACACAAATATCTTTCATAAGTAAGCCTTCCTTCTTAAATCCACATTTTTCGTACAAATTAATTCCTCTTTCATTATCTTCTCTTACCAGAAGGTTTATCTTTTTAGTTATTTTATTAGACTTTGCCCACACTATTAAATAATCCATTAGCTCTGTACCAAGTCCCATACCCCAGTATTTTTCTCTTATGCTTATTCCTAATGTTCCATTATGTTTCATTCTTTCCTTAGAAAGAGAATTTATTGATGCAATGCTTATTATTTCATTATTAACTGTGGCTACTATAATTTTACTATTGCCCATACTATTTGACTTTTCAATATAATCTTCCTCTGATTCAACACTTATTTTAAATTCACCTTTTCCAAAGGTCAAAAAATCACTTTCTCCACCAATTATATTCAAATAATCTATCATCGCTTTTGCATCTTCTTTATTTGCACTTCTAATTATTATTACTTCCCCATTTTTTAGCTTTATCTCCTTCATATTAATTCCTCCCCTAATTATAAATCTAATATCCATAAACTATTTAATTAAGTATCTATAAATTACCCCTTCTTCACCTGATGGATGATTAAATTTTTCAAATCCCATTTTTTCAAATACATTCCTAGATTTTAAATTTTCTTTATGTACTTCTCCTATTATATATTTAGCATCCAATATTTTTCTAGAATAATCTATAAATCCTTTACATATCTCTTTAGCATAGCCATAGCTCCAGTGTTTTCTTCTCAGTCTAAAACCTATTTCAAACTCACCTTTTTTGTCAGTTTCAACTATAAATGCCATCCCGATTTTTTCCTTATAAACTTTTCGTTCAACACAAAATGCTCCGCTATCAATTAATCTAGTATATTGATTAATCCACTTACTGAGTACTTCTATACATTCATCGTAAGACATAGAGTCCCATCCATTAAACTTTATACATTCTGGATTATTATTAATATCATATATTAGATCTATATCATCATTACTAAACTTCCTAATAATAAGTCTATCAGTTTCAAATATCATAATTTACCCCCATAGAAATAACTATATTTTATATGGTAGCATTAAAAAACTTATCTAACTATAATTATATTAATATTAACTGATTTTATTTATATACTTACACTTTCTACAGTCTCCACAGCACTCCCCTAATTTATTTAGACAGTCTTCAAAAGCACTTATACTACTATTATGTACCTTAATAAGAGGTATTCTCTTTCTTCTAGCATCTTTAACTGCAGTCTCTGCCATACTATGGGATATTGTTGACATAAACAACACTATTGCATCTGGATTACCAATACGCTTTTTTAATCCTGATGGCATTGTAGTATAAATTTTAGGTTTATACCCCCTTTCTTTCACCATCAATTTATAAGCTTTCTCCATTCCCTCATGACCACCAAGTATTAAAATACTCATAACTTTGCCCCTTTCATAAAACTATATTCATCTTGCTTCAAATAGTCAATCCGCTACATGATCAAATTAACTACTCACATCTTTCAGTAAATGATATTCATTATCATCATGTTTTAATACTATCAGAATTGATATTCATTATCAATATTTAGATTTAATATTAAATCTAATAGTTTATAATATGTTTATAAATAAAAAAAGATATCTAGGTTTATACTAAATATCTTTTTCTCTATGTTATTATAATAAATTTTCTTTCCACTGATCTTCTTTAAATCCAATTACTACATTTTTACCATCAAAAGCAATAGGTCTCTTTATTAACATACCATCACTTGCAAGTAACTCAAGAAGCTTCTCATCAGATTCATTTTTTACAACATCTTTAAGTCCAAGCTCTTTATATCTTACTCCACTAGTATTAAAGAACTTCTTTAACTCTAATCCACTTACTTTATACATATTTTCAAGTTCCTCTTTGCTAGGAGGATTCTTCACTATTTCTATATCTTCAAAATCTAAATTATTGTCTTTAAGCCAAGCCTTGGCCTTTCTAACGCTTGATCACTTATTATATCCGTATAGTTTTATCATATATATAATGTCCTTTCCATCAATCCTTTATATAATGTATATACCCATTAATATGTATTTTAACCATGTTCCAAATAATCTATCTAACTAATAATAGTAATTATATTTAAATTTAAATCACACTCCAGGGAACTACATCGACTTCACCAAACCATCTTTCCTTTAGTCTGTTAGAGTACTCTCCTTTGTATCCTATTAATGATAGTAAAACAAGTTCAATATATCTTGTACCTATTTGAATAATGTTCCACATATCCTCAACCTCAAGATGTGCTCTGTGTCCCTTTCTACTTGGATGAACTATTTTATTTCTATAATAGATTACTAAGTCTATACCATCATCAAATTTATTTTTTATATTATTGTCAAATATATTTAACTCGTCTTTACCATAAGGAATTTTACAAATTGAAAGTAGCAGTCTAATATTTTTAGATGCTAGATTCCTATCAAACTCTTCATCAGTAATAAGTTTTGATTGCTCTACTAAGACCACATATGATAGAGCCTCAAGCGCAACTTGAATAGAAATGATATTGTTTTCCAATGTTAAATGACCTAAACTTTCGATATACCAATCAATAATATTTTTTATCGCTGGTCCGTAATAACCATCTTCTAACTTTTTACACATTAATGACATATACTTTTCAATATTATGATAGTTTGCCAATGTATCTGTCCAAGTAGGCACAAACTTAAATGGAGTTATAATATTTTCTCTCCAAAGCCTAAAAACATTTACACTATTGTTATAGCCTTTAGCCACACAAATATCAACATATCTTCCGCACATAAAGCTAAGTGACGCAGCTATTCTATCTAATAAGTTATTAATACTCCTGGTCTTAAATAAACTATTATCTCTTTTTGTTATCCTACCAACATGTGTGATAATAGTACCTGCATTAGCTCTTAAATCATCTTTTAATTCTTTTCTATAATCATACCTTTTATCTATAGTAACAGTAAATTCATTAATATCAAATTGGATTCTTCCAGCAAACAACTTATCCTGGTGTTTTATTAATTTTCCAGGAAACTTGTCTAAATTTATTATTTGGAAGTCAACATAATCAACATAGGCGTTTTTGGATTTTATAAAACTATCATTAACATAACCCAATATTTTATCATCACCTATTGTATGTATAGTTATCGACATGGGCTTATAACCATATACCTCCAAAATTGCATCATCATAATCTAAGGCTAGATCCATTTCTTCAGCTGATAATATCTCCGCTTTAAAATTTATAGATGTTGGAGGTGTCATTTTATAAATTAATTTACCACTACATTTATACTTTTTATCTAAATAAATTATAAATTTACCTTCATAAATACTTATATTCTCGTCCATTTTATAGTCTACATACTCTGAGAATATAGCATTTTCAACTACCTTCATAACTAGCCCACCTTTTCTATATAATACTATATCATTATATCATAACACGCATGTATATATGAGAAAATTTAGATAATATTATTTTAATTTGTTACAGATTTTTCTAAGCTTATAAGTATCTCTTTCAAATTAGTATGACTTCCCATATATCCACCTAATTTATTATTCTTACTAACTACTCTATGGCATGGAACAATAACTGGAATAGAATTACTTTTACAAGCTTGTCCTATAGCCCTTACTGCTTTTTCATTATTAATAGCTTTTGCTATATCACTATATGTTCTTACTTCTCCATAAGGAATTTCTAACATAGCATTGTAAACAGCTTTTTGAAATTCGGTTCCACTTAGCTCAAAATCTATACTAAATTTTTTTGTTTTACCTTCAAAATAGTCCTTTAATTGAGTAATAATAGATTCTAATTTTTTTTCATCTTGCATTAATTCCCTACCATATTTCTTTATATAAACTTTACAATTTTCATCAAAGTTTTCTTTTCCTATGTCTATACTAACAACTTTATTATTATTGACAATAATATATAAATCCCCTATTGATGATTTTAATATATCATAATATAAATTCATTTTTATCTCCTTATTATATTAAAAGTAAAAAACTATTATTTTCAAGCATAATAATTAAATATTAATTAACATTTGTAAACTAGACTTATATAAAATCAAGCTATTAAGAGCTATTAAAATGCTTTTTATTCATTATAATAGCTCTTCTTATTTTACCATTATCAAGGGTAAAAATATACCTTACATATTTTTAAATGCCTTAGATAACATTAATTTTATTCTATTTAGTTGGTTAACTTCACTAGCAGAAGGATCATAATCTATTGGTATTATATTTGCCTTACTATAAAGTCTTTTAAGTTCTTTAATAGATCCTTTACCAATAATGTGATTTGGTAAACATCCAAAAGGTTGCATACATACAATATTTTCTACTCCATCTTCTATTAACTCAATCATTTCACCTGTTAATAGCCAACCTTCCCCTGTTTGATTCCCTATTGAAACAACTGGCGCTGTATTTTTAGCTAATTCTTTTATATCCTTCGGAGCAAAAAATCTTTTACTTTTTTTAAGCTCCTTTTTATAACTTCTTTGATATACTCTTGTTAAAAATATAAAAACATCACTAATAATTTTACTTGTGAATTTACCATCTAAGTACTTATACTTATAAATACTATTTACAGAACAACTTAAAAAGAAGTTTACTAAATCAGGAACTACAGCTTCAGCGCCTTCATTTTCAATAATATCTACTAAGTTGTTATTTGCAACTGGATGGAATTTCACTAATATTTCTCCTACTAATCCTACTTTAGGTTTCTTTACATCATTTATTTCAAAATCATCAAAATCTCTAATTATATTTTTAATATTTTTAATAAAGGTATGGATTTTTGGTTTTTCAAGAGAGTCAACACATCTATTTACCCAATTATTATAAAGTTCATTTGCACTTCCTTTAATTTTCTCATAAGGTCTTACCCTATAAAGAACTTTCATTAGTAAATCTCCATAAATAGCACCTATAAATAGTCTATTTATTAATTTTAATGATATATTATCCATTAATCCGTTATTTTCTATTCCATTTACACTTAATGATATAACAGGAATATCTTTAAAACCAGCGTCATATAGAGCTTTCCTTAAAAATCCAATATAGTTCGTTGCTCTACATCCTCCTCCTGTTTGTGTTATAGTTACTGATGTGTTATTTAAATCATACTTTCCTGATTTTAAGGCTTTAATTATTTGACCAATAACAATTATAGCTGGATAACATGCATCGTTATTTACATATCTTAACCCTTCATCAATAATACTTTTATCATTATCATTAAGTACTACAATATCTATACCACTTAAGTTTACTGCTTTTTCTATAAACTGAAAATGTATCGGTGACATTTGTGGAGCAAGTATTGTATGATTTTTTGATATTTTTATATTTTTTTCATAATCAATTTTTTTATCATCAATATTAGCTACATCAATATTTTTATTACATCTTTCTTTCATAGCTGCTTTTAGTGATCTTAATCTTATCTTAGCTGCACCTAGATTATTACCTTCATCGATTTTTATAACTGTGTATATTTTAGATTTTTTATTTAGAATTTCTTGCACTTGGTCAACTGTAACAGCATCTAATCCACATCCAAATGAGTTTAACTGAACAAGTTCTATATCATTTCTTTCTTTGACAAAACTTGCAGCTTTATATAAACGTGAATGATATACCCATTGATCAACTACTCTTAATGGTCTTTGCAAATTTCCTAAATGACAAATAGAATCTTCTGTTAGAACTGCCATGTCTAGCTGATTTATTGCCTCTGGAATACCATGATTAATTTCAGGGTCAAGATGATAAGGTCTTCCACATAATACTATCCCTTTTACGTTATCTTTTTCCATCTTTTTTAAAGCTTCTTCTCCAACTCTTTTTATATCTTCTTTAAAAGACTCTTGTGCCTCAAATGCTTTATTTATTGCATCTTCAACTTCCTTTTTAGTAATTCCATTATAGTAATTACTTAATTCTTTCAATAAAATATTACACAGTGTCTTCTTATTATTAAAACTAATAAAAGGATTTATATAGTTAGTTTTATTTTTCCTAATTTCTTCTACGTTATTTTTAATTACTTCTGAATAGGAAATTACAACAGGACAATTATAATTATTATCAGCACTTCTATCTTCCATTTTTTCGTTGGTAACACTTGGATAAAAAATAGTCTTAATATCTTTATCAATTAAATTTTGTATATGTCCGTGAACTATTTTACCTGGGTAGCAGACTGTTTCAGATGATATACTGTTTATTCCATTTTCAAATAATTCTTTTGATGACCTGTCTGATAATACTACTCTTATACCTAATTCAGTAAAAAATGTATGCCAGAAAGGATAATCCTCATAAATGTTCAATACTCTTGGTATACCTATACACCCTCTAGTCGCTTTTTCTGAACTTAAAGACTTATAGCTAAATAGCTTCTTATATTTATATTTGAATAGATTTATTGGATGTTTAATTTCATGCTTATGATGTTTATCATATATATTTTCTCCTTTTTCACATCTATTTCCTGATATATACAACTCTTCATCAGAAAATTCATTAATCGTTAATAAACAACTATTAGAACATCCTATACATCTTTTAACATCAGAAGCAAGTTTTATATTGTTTAGCTCATCATTATTTAATAATGATGTTTCATAATCTTCTTTATAGTTTTCTTTTGCAATAATAGCTGCACCAAACGCCCCCATAAGTCCTGAAATGCTTGGTCTAATAACTTCTTTTTCTATTAGCTTTTCAAAACTCCTAAGTACTAAGTCATTATAAAAAGTACCACCTTGAACTACTATATTTTCACCTAGTTCATTTATATCTCTTACTTTTATAACTTTAAATAATGCATTTTTTATTACAGAGTATGATAATCCTGCTGATATATCAGCTACAGTTGCACCTTCCTTCTGTGCTTGCTTTACCCTAGAATTCATAAATACAGTACATCTAGAACCTAAATCCACAGGCCTCTTAGCATAAGTACCACTCTTTGCAAAATCACTAATATTCATAGATAATGAATTGGCAAAGGTCTCTAAAAAAGAACCACAACCTGACGAACAAGCTTCATTTAATATAATGCTGTCTATTACACCATCTTTAATTTTTAGACACTTCATATCTTGCCCACCTATGTCTAGTATAAAATTAACGTCTTTATTAAAAAACTTAGCCCCTTTATAGTGGGCTATTGTTTCTATCTCACCATAATCAACTTTTAATGCTTTTTTAATAAGACCTTCTCCATAACCTGTAACTGTTGAAGATACTATTTTACAATCACTTGGCAAAAGATTATATATATCATGCATTACTCGAATGGTAGTATCAAGGGGACTCCCCTCGTTACTATTATAAAATTCATATAAAATTTCACCATAGTCATCTATTAAAACAGCCTTTGTAGTAGTTGACCCTGCATCTATACCTAGGTAACAATTTCCACTGTGAGTTTTTATATCCTTAATTACTATTTTATTTTTCTCATGTCTTTTAGTAAAAGTATTATATTCTTCCTCATTATTAAATAGTGGTTCTAATACATTGCTATTATCACCAACATCTTCAATATTTTCTATCTTGCTGACAAGTTCTTTAATACTAACTGGCTCTTCTTCTTTTGATAACAGACTTGCTCCTATAGCAATATATAGTTGGGCATTTGGGGGAAATATTATGTTTTCTTCTTTTAGTTTTAAATTTCTAATAAAAGCTTCTCTAAGCTGTGATAAAAAGTAAAGTGGCCCCCCTAAGAAAGCAACATTTCCCTCTATTTTTCTCCCACAAGCTAAAACACTTACAGTTTGAACAACTACTGCATTGAAAATACTCATTGCTACATCTTCTTTTCTTGCTCCGTCATTTAAAAGAGGTTGTATATCAGTTTTCGCAAAAACTCCACATCTAGATGCTATTGGATATGTTACTTTATAAGATTTAGCCATTTCATTAAGACCCATTGCATCCGTTTTCAAAAGCGATGCCATCTGGTCAATAAATGCCCCAGTTCCTCCTGCACATATACCATTCATTCTTTGGTCTATTCCTCCACTTAGATAGGTAATCTTTGCATCTTCTCCTCCGAGCTCTATTACAACATCTGTGTTAGGATTGTAAAACTCTATTGCCTTTGTACTTGATATAACTTCTTGAACAAATTTAACTCCTAATTTTCGAGAAATATCTATTCCTCCAGATCCTGTAATTACAATGGTTATATCTTCACTTTTAATTTCTTTATATATATTTTGTAAAACTTCTTTAACTGATTTTTTTACATCTGAAAAATGTCTCTTATATTCTTTATAAATAATTTCATTATTATTTATAACCACACCTTTGACTGTTGTAGAACCTACATCTATACCTATATGAAATAATTGCTTCATCTTATCCCCCCACATTATATGGACCATAAACTAAAGTAATACTATTATTAAATCTATGAATTAGAACTCTAATTTATGAAATTAGACAAGTTTAATAGCAATTTTATTATGTTAAATATAGATGTTTATTGATTTGATATTGGAAAAGGATGAAATTTATGAATTGATGAGTGGATAAGTTTCTCATCCTCATCGTAATAATATTTAATTGTAACTACAATCTTATCTCCCTTACATACATTGTTATATAATTCTTTGCTATCAATATAATAGCTTTCGTTATCATATTTAGCATTTACTATAAAACTTGCCGATTTATATTCGAAAGTTCCCATTAAAGGTTGATAGTCTTTTATTCCTTCTTCATATCCAAAACCTTCAATATTCATTATATAAGTTCCATAAGACACCCATTTTGTATTCTTTAATAGTTTTAATCTTTTATTTACTTCAAGATAATCATTATTACTTAAAGGTTTTTTTATTATATTTTGATCTGCCATACTATCCCTCTCTTTTAATATATTTTTTTATATACTCTAACTCTTTTCGATGTTTTTTCTAAAGTAAGATATAACAATACTTAATATTATTAGTAATGTTATCAATATAATTATTAATATTATTAGCCAAGATGGAACTGTACTATCTATTGTTCTTGCCGCTGATAGAAAAGCTGCTCCAGAAAAAATTCCTATTGCATTAATAAGCTTCCATCTTACGCTTGAAAGTTTTCTAACTCTTTCAAACCTTGCATCTGTCTTAGGTTTGTAAATAGATCTTAGCTCAGTTG
Source organism: Romboutsia sp. LXY-2 (assembly GCF_056171995.1). NCBI lineage: Bacteria > Bacillati > Bacillota > Clostridia > Peptostreptococcales > Peptostreptococcaceae > Romboutsia > Romboutsia sp. LXY-2. The sequence continues at coordinate 467,093 of NZ_JBKFGI010000004.1, forward strand.
ACAAATCACTATCTCCATCAAATTGCTCTATAGCTTTACTTTGAGCTTCTTCTAAATTATATCCTTCGTTTAATAAATCATTTACCAAAGCTGTTAAGTGAATTTTTAATTCCTCTTTTATTTCTTTAGCTTCTTTACTTTCATCTCCATCATATAACGTATTTAGATACTCTTCTATCATTTTCATAATCATCACTCCTCTTTTAAAAATTTGTTCATAACTTCTTGTATAAAATTCCATTCTTGAACTTTTATCTTATAATTATCTCTTCCCTCATCTGTTAAGTTGTAGTATTTTCTCCTTCCACCTGCATCTTGATTGTTTCCCCAGTATGATTCAATTAAATTTTTAGATTCTAGCCGTTTAAGAGATACATACATTGTGCTATCTTTTAATTCAAAACTAGTCTTTTCTTTTACTATTTTTGCTATTTCATATCCATACGAATCTTCTCTATTTAGTATCGATAGTATTAAAGTATCAATATGGCCTTTTAATAACTCTTTGTTTAACTCCACTACTTCACCTACTTCATTCTAATACCTTATTATATAAGGTATTTATAATTTAATATACCTTATATAATAAGGTATTAATAATATAATATTAGCACTTTATTTATATTGTTACAATATTTCGATTAGTTTTTTTGTAGAAGTTTTATTATTAACATTCTATAAACAATAAAATTAAAATAACTGTATTATTTCAATAATATTATATTTATCAAAATCATAAATACTATTTAAATTTTCTCTTAGCTAGGATAATATATTTATATTTGGATAAATTATTAGTATCTTAGTTTTCATTTTAGGAGGGCATTATGTCTAAAGATAAGCATAAAAGAGAAGATTGTAAAACAAGATACAACAGAAATGAGAAAAGTAACCCTGATTTTAAATTAGAACTTGGTGAGGAATTAAATTTACCTCCAAGACTAAGACCTTCTAAGACAGGATCAGTTAGTCAAAATACGGCTAGACCTATAAGTTCACATAAAAAGCATCAAGGTTAATAGCATTGAATTTCTCCTAAAAAAAGAAGATATACTTAGATTTTCTAAGATATCTTCTTTTTATTTATGAAAAATATATTCTCTATTATATAACTTTTATTCCTTTTTTTATATTAATAATTTATAAGCTCACTATTCATTATACTTATATTTTTTCTTGAATTCCAATTTTTATGAGCATAAAAAACTAAACCAAGCATAGACCATGCTATGATAATTCTCCATTCATAATGCCACAATAAGCTTTCAGATACTCCTGGTAATATCTAACATCCAAGAAAAAATACATTGAATAACTCTTTGAATTAGCATTTCTTCAAATAAATAAGAGAAATTAAAATTTATTTTTAAAAAAATTATATTTTTAGTATAATACTAATATCTACAAAAAATTATAAGAGGTGACAGAAATGATAATGTTAATTTCTCCAACAACAACAATGGAGTTTAATAAAGATATAATATTAGAAAATCAAACTACTCCCCATTTTATAGAAGAAGCAAACTACCTAATGGATATTCTAAAAGCATTAGATGCAGAATCAGTAAGTAAGTTAATGAACTTAAGTAGTGATCTAACATCTTTAAATATGGTTAGATACAAAAACTATGGTACCGTTAATAATCCTAAGGCTCAGAGCATATTAGCTTTTAACGGTGAAGTTTTTAGTTGTATGGATGTTTCTGATTTTAATAGAGAAGACTTTGACTTTGCCAACAATCATCTTAAAATATTATCTGGTCTATATGGTGTGCTAAGTCCTACTGATATTATAGAACCTTATAGGTTAGAAATGAAATCAAAATTAAGCAACAACGCCGGAAATGACTTATATAAGTTTTGGAAAGAAAAAATTACAGCTAATTTAGTTGAGTCATTGGATATTGATGAAAATCCTGTATTAATAAATCTAGCTTCTTCTGAGTATATTAAAGCTATAAATTTAAAAGCCATAAAAAATGATTTCAAATTTTTAGACATTACTTTTAAAGATTACAATGAAAAATCACAAAGCTATAAGGTACTAGGATTATATTCTAAAAAAGCACGTGGTTATATGGTTCGATATGTAATAAAAAATAAAATAAACAACATTGAAAAACTTAAAGAATTTAATGATTTTGGTTACACATATAATCAAAATCTATCTAGCGAAAATGAATTAGTGTTTACAAGATAATATAATCATAAAAATATCCTAAGATTATTGTATTAATTACATTCTATCTTAGGATATTTTCCATTTCACTTAATAATTATTATACTTATATAACTAATCTATTCTTAGTAATTTATTTATTCAAAGCAAAAATTATTTTTCTTAATTAACTACATTGAGAAATTACTTTATATTATAGCATCTGATCCGCAGATTCACATTTCTTATACTAAAAAAATCTTAAGATACTTTTATCATCATGAAAGCTACTATTATACCTTAAGATTATCTAACTACTTAGTATTTACATTTATATTTGGAGGTGCTAAGGCAAACACCTTAGAAGCTAATCTACTAAATGGTAAACTTTGTACCCATACATCTCCAGGTCCTGTAAGTGTCGCTAAGAAAAGGCCTTCTCCACCAAATAAAGTATTTCTTATTCCACCAACAAATTCAATATTGTATTTAATGTCTCTTGTCATTGCTACTAGACATCCAGTATCTACTCTTAATGCCTCACCTGCACTCAAGCTTTTTCTTACTATAGTTCCACCTGCATGAACAAACGCAAGGCCATCGCCCTCAAGTTTTTGTAGGATAAATCCTTCTCCGCCGAAGAATCCTGCTCCTACTTTTTTAGTGAAGTCTATACCTATACTAACTCCTTTAGCTGCACATAAAAAAGCATCTTTTTGACATACTATCTTACCATTGTAATGTGATAAATCTATAGGAATAATTTTCCCTGGATACGGTGAAGCGAAAGAAACTTGTTGTTTTCCTCTTCCTTCATTTGTAAATGAAGTTATAAATAGACTTTCTCCTGTTATAACTCTCTTAGCTGCCCCTCCCAGTACTCCTAATAAACCACCTTTTCTACCTCCATCACCAAATAATGTTTCCATTTTGATGCATTGGTCCATCATCATCATTGCTCCAGCTTCTGCTATACAACTTTCATCTGGATCAAGAATAATTTCTACAAACTGCATGTCATCTCCATGAAGTATGTATTCAATTTCATGTGCTCTCATAACATTCCTCCTTGTTATTTACTGTAGTTCATCTTTAATATTTGTAATACACCACTTGTTATTTTTATGTTTAACAGTAAGGATAGTCTTATCATTTGCAAAAGGACCCGAGGATGTTTCTAAAAAAAATACTACAGTAGCTTTATATTCGTTACTACTTTCTTTTTTAATTTTTAGTATTTTATAGTCTTTTACCCAAGGACTTGATACACCAGTTACCCAAGCGTAATTTTTATCTTCTTCCATCGCTTTTGCAAATTCATTTTTAAGTTTATCACATAATACTGAGTATTGCATAGGTCCACTTCTATTCATTACACCTTTTGCATAAATATTTATTGCCTCTTCTTTTGATGTGGCTCCAAATTCATCAAGAGCTTCCCTTAAAAGTTTAGACTTTTCTTCTATTTGTAATGTGTAAACATCTTTACCTTCACTATCTAAATTATCATTTTCATTACTAAAAACAGTATTAATATTTGAGAATATCAAGATAAATAATAGTATAATTACGTTAATGGTAGATATTTTTTTAACTTTCAAAATTTCCCACCCCTTAAATTTTGTATTTATCTTAATATTCCCAAGTTTAATATTTTGTATTAATAAATTGTCTATCTACAATTTCTTCTATAATACAGTTTCGCATTTACTTCACTTCCAAGTAAAATTGTCCAACTACTTAAATAAAGCCATGTAATTAAAACGATAATCCCCCCAATACTTCCATATATCATTTCATATCTAGCATATGAATTTGTATAAAAAGAATATGAAAAAGAAACAATAAGCCATCCAAAAGTAGAAACTATTGCACCGGGCATAGCCTCTTTGATTTTAACTTTTTTATTTGGAGTAAATCTATATAAACATACTAAAATAACAATTACAGTTGATATACCTACTGAATACCTACAAATATTCCAAACATCAATAAAGAAGCTATCTAAACCAATTAGCCCAAATATAAAAAATCCTATTTTTTCACCATAAACTAAAAATATCATTGATGAAAATATCATTAATAAAAGTCCAATTGTAAAAATCAATGATATAAATATTATTTTAAAATATGATCTTGTTTCTTTTATTCTATATGACTTATTCATAGCTTTAATTAGTGATCTTACAGCTCTTGAAGAAGCCCAAACTGTAAGAAAGAAACTAGTTATCAATAAACTCATACTCCTATTATCTATAGCTGAATATATTAAGGATGATACAAGATCATATGCACTTTCTGGCATTATATTTTCCAAAACCATAATATATTTATTTAAATGTATTATGGGTATATAAACAATACTACTTATAGAAAACATTAAAAATGGAAATAGAGATAGCAATAGATAAAAAGACATTTCTGCTGCTTTAGAATTTATTTCACCAAGGTTTGAATCTTTTATTAAATTTATAATAGAATCTTTTTCAACCGTTATCAAATGTATCCCTCCTTTTCCTGTAAATTTTCTAATCTATAATATTCAATATTACATCATAAGTATATTAATTCTAAAAAAAAGTATGAAAACTTTATGCTTTCATACTTTTAATTATAATATTATTTTATTGACATTGCTCTTGCATTAATTTTTCTATAGTCTTTTCAATATCAATTTTTATTCCTTTTAATTTGTTGTTAGCATCATCTTCATCATTACCTTTTACAGCAACATAGAACTTAAGCTTAGGCTCTGTTCCAGAAGGTCTTACTGCTACCCATGAACCGTCTTCTAAGAAGTACTTTAACACGTCTGCTTTTGGTAAATCATCTATTCCGTTTTTGTAGTCTTTAATATCAACTACTTTAGTGTCATTTATAGTATTTATATCATTTTCTCTAAAATATGATATTATTTCTTTTATTTTTGCTATACCCTCTATTCCTTTTAAAGTTAATGATATAGTTTCTTCTTTAAAGAATCCATATTTTTTGTATAACTCCATTAGGCCTTCATATAAACTCATTCCTTTAGAATAGTAGAACGCTGCCATTTCAGATATTAATACTGCAGATACAACACCGTCTTTATCTCTAGCATGAGTTCCCACTAAGTATCCATAACTTTCCTCATATCCAAAAACATAAGTATTAGAATTAGTTTCTTCAAATGACTTTATCTTCTCTCCTATAAATTTGAATCCTGTAAGAACATTCATAACTGAAACACCATTAGCCTTAGCTATGTCTGCTCCAAATTCTGATGTAACTATTGTCTTTATAAGAACAGAGTTATCTTTTAATTCATTATTTTCTTTCTTACCTTCTATTATATAGTTAGTTAATAATCCACCTATTTGATTTCCTGTAAGTAGTTCATACTCTCCAGTAGTAGTCTTAACAGCTACTCCTACTCTATCACAGTCTGGATCAGTTGCTATAACAAGGTCAGCACCTTCACTCTTAGCTAGTTCTATACCTCTATTTAAAGCTTTTTGTTCTTCTGGATTTGGATAATCAAGTCCAGCAAAGTTTGGATCTGGCATTTCTTCTTCTTTAACTACCATTATATTTTCAAATCCAACTTCCTTTAAAGCTCTTCTTATAGGAACATTTCCTGTTCCAGAAAGTGGTGTATAAACTATTTTAAAATCTTTTCCAACTTTTTTAACTAACTCTTTTCTTATTACTTGAGTTTTAACAGCCTCAATAAATGCAGTATCAGCATTTTCATCTAACATAATTACTAAATCTTTTTTAGAGTCATCTAAAGTAGGTATAGTACTATAATCATGTATACTATTTATTTCTTCAGTTATTGCATTAGCAATGTGAGGCATTACTTGAGCTCCATCTTCCCAGTATACTTTATAACCGTTGTATTCAGGTGGATTATGACTTGCTGTAATAACAACACCTGCTATTGCATTAAGGTTTCTTAATGCAAATGATAATTCTGGAGTAGTTCTTAAGCTATCAAATATATAAGCTTTTATACCACAAGCAGCTAATGTATTTGCAGTTTCTATACAAAACTCTCTAGACATATGTCTATTATCATGTGCTATTACTACACCTCTATTTCTTTCTTCCTCAGAAGTATTTTTTAATATATAATTTGCTAGACCAAAAGTAGCTCTTCTTACAGTATATATATTTATTCTGTTTTTTCCTGGAGCTATTATTCCTCTAAGTCCTGCAGTACCAAATTCTAAATCTTTATAGAATCTATCTTCTATTTCCTTTATATCATCTTTAATTTTTAATAATTCTTCCTTTGTTTCTTTATCAAAATAAGGATGGCTTATCCAGTTTTGATACTCATTCATATAATCCATAAAACCGATTTCTCCCTTTCATCTCACTAGTATAATTAATTTATATTTATAATGAAATTTAATATTATGATATTTTATTATTTTATACTTTTTCGAGCTTAAAGTAAAGGTTTATTGGTTAATTCTGTATACAAAGTATACACCATATTTCTACATTTTATCTTATTACATATATGTCAATTTTACGTCTACCCCAGCTATAACATTCAGATCCACTATTCATAAATATATCGATTTTGTTTCCTTTTATAGCTCCTCCACAGTCTTCAGCAGTAAAGGTCATATTAAACTGGGGAATATATACTCTTGTTCCATATGGAATAACTCTAGGGTCTACAGCTATTGTTCCCCACTTAGGCTTTGTTCCTGTTGAAGTTATACCATGACCAGAATATGCAGTAGCTTCAACTACCATATGCGATCCACTAGATGCTGCTGTATTATTGTTATTTGACTGAGACGGAAATCTTGTATTCGTTCCTCTTGAGGCAACTATTATCTCTTCTTTAATACCATTTTTAACTACCTTTTCTTGTGGCTCTACACTTACTACTTCTTCTGTTAGTGCTTTCTCAACTAAAACACCATTTTCATATGTTAACAAGTAAGTAAGCTCTTTTTTACCTGGAGTACCTTCTTTTTCCACTTCAGTCTTACCTTTTAATAAGTTTTTATCATCTACTGTTTTAACATTAAATGGTATTTCTTCTACTTCTACTTTTTCATGCTTTTCTACATCGATAAGTTCTATATTCATATAATCAACTACTTCGCTGTCTAATGATGGCATTATTTTATCATCTTCATCATATTCAATTTGTTGTTCTTCTAATAAGTCTTTTACAGTCTTTTTAAAAGTTGATACTTTTGTCTCTTCACCTTTAACTACTAAGTTTATTTGTTCTTTATTCAATATCCAATATGCTCCTAGTGTCACTACCAGTAAAACAGTAGCAACTATAGACGATATAATTATCCTTAATTCTTTTTTATTCATAATAAATCTCCTCTCATTTTTTATAACCAATTTAATATTTATTTTTTCTTGATTATCTTTACGGATTAGACTCTTTAACTTAACTTTTTCATTTGTTAATCTATTTATATTAAATTTTCATTAAGGATATGTAACTTTTTTGTAACTTTCTTTTTTGCACATTTCAAAAAACTTTTTTTTATATTCCATAAACCAAGTTATTTCAATACTTATAACAATCTTATCTTTGTTACTTTTTTGTTTCTTTTTTTTTGATAGTACAAACTTATATTTTGGTTAAAGTTGTTAATGTATCTATAAAAATTTTCTAAAGTAGTATACCTACATAAAAAATAAGCACTCCAATCTTTAAATATAAGTTCCATATAAAAAACCTCGACTTAACATTAAGTCGAGGTTATATGTTTATATATTATATCTTTTATTATGCACTTTTCTTGTCGTCACCAACAACATTGTTTCCGTTGAATATTTCTTTATCTACTTTTCCTAAAGAACTACCAACAGTAACTGCAGTTGTTGTTGCACCATTTACGTTTAGCATAGTACGTCCCATATCTAATATTGGATCTATTGCAAGTATTCCACCAGCTAGTGGGAAGTAAGCACCTAATCCAACACCTGATAAAACTACCGATACAGCCATTGTAGCAGTACCTGGAAGACCAGCTATACCTAATGAACTTATAGTTATAACAACTAATAACATTGCGTAGAAACTTGCGTTCATCTCAACACCAGCCATATTAGCTATTGTTACAGCCATTAATGCAGGATATATACCAGCACATCCGTTCATACCCATGTTAGCACCTAATGAAGCAGTGAAACTTGCTATACCTTCATCAACACCTTGGTTGTCAGTTAAAGCCTCTATAGTTACAGGTAAAGTACCTAAACTTGAACGAGAAGTGAATGCTAATATTAAAGGCTTAGAAGCATTCTTTATATATGTCATTGGATTTAATCCATTTAAAGTTATTATTACTAAGTGTATTACAAACATTATAGCAACAGAGATATATAATGCAGCTATAAATTGCATAACTGATAATATTGAAGATAATCCTCTAGCAGTTATTGTGTTAGCAAGTAATGCAACTACTGCATATGGCATAAACTTAATTACTGTCATAGCAACAGAAACAATTATCTTGTAGAATGCTTCAACTAAATCCACAAATGGCTTTATAACATCAGCATATTTCTTAGTTAATCTCTTGCAAGCAAGACCTAAGAATGCAGCAAATATTATTATTGCCACTATATTACCATTAGCCATCGAACTAATAACATTAGACGGTAATAATCCTCTTAAAGTATCAACTAAAGGTGTTATTTCTCTTAGTTCTGTATCAGCAGCAACTGCTACCTCAGCACCAACACCTAATTTCATAACATTACCAACTATTATACCAACTACAGCAGCTAAAGCTGTTGTAACTAATAACATACCTAATGATCTAAATGTAATCTTTCCTAAATCTTCACCTTCACCCATATTGATGATAACTCTAATTATTGATACAAATACCATTGGTACAACTAACATTTTTAATAAATCCATGAATCCATATCCAAATAGTCCATACCACGTAGTTACTTCTTGTAACCATGTAACTTGCGATGGATCTTCTGGTAAACCAGCTACTAATTGAATTATTACTCCTAGTATAAGACCTATTACAGTTGCTATTATTGTTCTAGTTGAGAACGCAACCTTTTTCTTTTCCATTTTTTTTACGATAAAGAATGTTCCTATTAGCACAGCTATAAAAAGTATTGTCTTTATATCTGTAACCTTCAGGAATTGTGATAAGAATGAACTTTCTCCCATTTTGTCTCTCCTTTGATTGATAATATAATTTTTATAATAACCCTAAATAACATTTCCCTTGAAATATTACTTTTAATATGTTTAGTTTGTGGTTTAACAACAAACTAAATACATATAAACCCTAGTAAAACACATTTTTATTTTAAACTACTTTTTAGATTAAACATATTTAAAAATACGTTTTCACTTCTAAATTTTTATTACTCCGGCGCCTTGCAATAATTTGTAGCAAATAAACTATTTCCTGTCAGTTTTTGTATTATTTACAAACATTATGATATATTATTAACAGATTACTGTCAATACGTTTTCTTATTTTTTTTAGTATTTTTTTGTTTCTATTTTCTTTTATAAGAAATTATCTACAAAAATACAATTTAAATATAGTAAAAAACCACTTTCGCTATTTTTAAATTAACAAAAGTGACTTTTAGAAACTTTACAAAATTTATTCAAATATAATATTTAATTAATAATATTAAGTATAAAATTAATTTTATTATTGCCAAGGCAATAGATTTCCTTTAATTTTTTCTACTTTAATAACTCGAATGCTATATCTTTATTTATTAAGGTTAATTTTGCATCATCAGTTGGATTTTCTCCTATGTATTTTTTATCAACAAAACTTACCCCATTTTTGATTTTTATAAAGTAAGGTTTATCTAAATTATTCTTAGTCATAGTACAATATGATATTATGTCTTTTTCCTTATCATATTTCCAAAGTTGTATTGCCATAGAAATATTATCAATGCCTTCAAATTCGGATAATATATATACCTCACTTACATTGCCATTAATTAACTTTATCATTTCATCTTTACACTTTCCCATAGTTTCCCCCTAAACCTTCCTTAGCGCTAATAAGTTAACAATTTACTTTATCAAAAAACTAAAACTCTCTTTTTATCCCAAATCCCTTATTTTTTCTACATTTTCAGATTTTCAATTACTTTAGATTTTTTAATTATATTAGCCTTACTGTTTTCATATAATTAATATTCAAAAATCTAAGCATCCTCATCGTCTATTTCTCTTGGCCATAAAAGAAGTGATTTTCTTGATATTTTTAAATCCTTATCTCCTTTAAAATGTAAATTACAGAAATAATTATGATAGTTTGCAGTCCAAACATACTTGTCCCAAACTCTTATATTTTCTTTATATTTATCTAACATTTCTTCAATTTTCTTTTTATGTCTAAGCATAAGTTCAAATTTAACTCTTTCAAACTCATATTCATTATTGCACTTTGTATAAAATTTAAATATAGTATCTAAATAATTAATAAACCATTGACCATCTGTATCAATAAGTACTTTAGTAGTTTGTGGAGCAACCTCGTAATGCTTCATATACTTTTTTAGTCTTTTTACACTAGATTCATCTAATATAATTCTAGGATAACAAGCTATTTGACTTTCCACATGATGAGCATCTAATAATGCTTTTCCAAATACAATATCTTCATTAATATAAAAGTCACCTATACTTATTCCACCTCTAACAAATAAACCTTCTAGAGCTAAATTAAATTGATATTCAGATACATTTTGAAGAATTTCATCTAGTTCTTCTTCTCCATCTCCAGTTATTGGATATGCAACCACCATATTGTCTGTAAATATCTTAATTTTACCTTGAGAATATTTATTTGGGATAATACACTGTTTATTCTTATTTATTAAATAATTAGTTTCTTTTAATAATTTGTCTCCCACTCCCTCATTTGATGATTTTTCAATCATTTGGGAAAATCCTAGAATATCTATCGCGCAAACAAAAGAGTTTATTAAAGATGGATTTTCTGGATCATACTTTTTTATATTCATACCAACACTCCTAATCAAATTATTATTTATAGTATATACCACTATTGATATTAATACTATCAACTAAACTTTTTAAGTCGCTAGTTTGTTTGCTAGAAATTTTTATATTAAAAATTCTAAGCGTTTTTAAGTATAATAATATATTTTGATTCAGTCAATAATAAATATTATTATGATGTTTTTTCTAAATTTTATAAGGAGATTAAACTTATGGATCCTATTAATATAAAAAGGCAAGAATTAGAGAATGTATATGGTAAAATAAGCCCTTTTGAGTTTAAAAATATGCTTATTAAACTCGCTACAAAACCAAATATAAAAAGTACTAGAACTTTATTTGATGCGGGTCGCGGAAATCCAAACTGGTTAGCTTCCACGCCTCGTGAGGCATTTTTTACTTTCGGTCACTTTGCACTTACAGAAAGTAGACGCTCTTGGGATAAAGGTCATTTAACTGGTATGCCTATTAAGACTGGTATCTGCGAAAGATTATATACTTATATAAAAGAAAACCCTCATTTAAAAGGTACTGAACTAATAAAAGAAATCATTAACTATGGGGTCAATGATTTAGGATTTGATTGCGATAGTTATGTGTATGAATTAACAGATGCAATACTTGGCGATAACTATCCATTTCCAGATAGGATGCTTATTCATTGCGAGAAGATAGTTAAAGAATATTTAAAAAAGGAAATGAAATACAACGTTGAAATTGGTGGAAACTTTAACGTATTTGCTGTAGAAGGTGCTACAGCTGCTATGTGTTATGTTTTCGACTCACTAATAGCAAATAACCTTCTGCTTAAAGGTGATAAAATAGCAATTATGGTCCCTATATTTACTCCTTACTTAGAAATTCCACATCTTCCTAGGTACGAATTTGAGGTTGTTTATATTAGTGCTGATGAAAAAACTAAAGATGGGAAGCATTCTTGGCAGTGCTCTGATAAAGAACTTGAAAAATTATGTGATAAAGATATAAAGGCATTATTTGTTGTAAATCCAAGCAATCCACCATCAGTAGCAATATCTCCAAAATGTAGTAGTAAAATTGTAGATATTGTTAATAATCACAACCCAAACTTAATGATAATTTCAGATGATGTATATGGTACTTTTGTACATGAATTTAAATCTCTTATGGCTGAGCTTCCTTATAATACTATTGGCTCTTATTCATACTCTAAGTACTTTGGCGTTACAGGTTGGAGACTTGGAACTTTAGCACTACATGAAAAAAATGTATTTGACAAACTAATTTCTGAGCTTCCTTATGCTATAAGAAAAAGAACTAATAAAAGATATGCCGATATGAATACAAACCCAGATAAAGTTCCTTTTATAGATAGAATTGTTGCAGATAGTAGGCAGGTGGCTCTAAATCATACAGCCGGTCTTTCTACTCCACAACAGGTTCAAATGGCTTTTTTCTCTGCTTTTGCACTGATTGATAAAGAAGACAATTATAAAAATATGACAATAGATATTTGTCATCACAGACAAAAACTATTATTTGATAGCTTAGGGCTAGAATTACCTAAAAATCCAAATGATGCAGCCTATTATACTCAATTTGATTTACTTGAATGGGCAGAACTTAATCATGGAAGTGATTTTGCAAAATATTTAGCAAGTAATTACAAACCAGTTGATGTTTTATTTGCTTTAGCAGAAGAATCATCAATAGTATTATTAAGCGGAGGTGGCTTTGCAGGACCAGAGTGGTCAATTAGAATTTCTCTAGCAAATTTATATGATAGTGCATACTCAGAAATTGGCGTAGCCCTTAAGAAAATACTTGATAATTATGTTTCTAAATGGAAAGAAAATAGATAATAATTAAGGCAACCTTTTACATTAGGTTGCCTTTTTAATATATTTGAAATTATAATGTTTTATCTTTAATTTTTTTATCATAAATAATTGCTCCTATTACTCCAAATATTGTAAAACCTATTAAAATCAAAATTACATTTCCTATTTTTAAATGTTCAACTAATATTCCAACAGAAATTGAAGCAATAATTATCCCAAAACTATTAAATATTGCAAACCCTATTAATTGTGATGATGTTTTTAAATTAAAAGGAGATACTCTATCTATCATAATTCTCCCTACCATAAGTATTAAAGGATACGTAAATATTTGAAACACTCCACTAATATATATTATGAATACATTTCGTGTAAAAAATAATACTAAAAGCTGTAGTATTATAGCAATAGGCGCAAGTATTAGTATTTTATCTGGGCTATACTTATGCATTAACTTAGCACAAAACATAAGCATTATTATTTCACTTATAGCAGATATAAAACTGTATATACCTAAATTTACAGTATTACCTCCTATGGCAACTATTACATAAGGTAGAACTTGACAATATCCTCTATATGATACTCCTATTATTAATAGTACAGAAATTGTTAATATATATTCTTTATTGTATAGTAATTCCTTTGCATTAACTGATTTACTACACTCTTTTTTTGTGTCGTGAACTTTTGATGTAATTATTAATGCTATTGAAAGAGTTGCAATAAATAATATATTTATTGCAATATATCCAAATTTTGATATTACAAAACCTGCAATTAAAACTCCAAATGCCCATCCAATTGAACCATATGATCTTAGTGGACCAAATTTATTTTTTATTCCATCCTCCCTTTCCATGACCCAGCTATCACAAAGTGTGTTTAATATATAATTGAAACACCCCATAATAACAAGGCCTAGTATAAATAAAAAATGTGAATTAAAAATTATTGATATAGTACCACTAATCATTATTACTATGATAGATGGCAAAAAAATTCTTTTTATTGTGTTTAGTTTATCGCAGATAAATCCTACAATAAATTGACCTATCATTCCACTTACTGTATATAAACTTATTAAAAGACCCGTTTGAACTGGGTCATAGCCTTTGTAATTTAAAAATGGAATTAACATCCCCGCAATGGTTGATAATCCAAAGAATAAGAAAAAATATAAGCATCTAAATAATATTAATCCCACTACTTACCTCCATAAAAATATTTTATAATTAGTCCTTATTAATTATTGTGTGGAATCTATAAAATATTATTAAGGTAAAATAATCTAATTAGACATATATGTAATATACTTATTTATTAAGCTTTTTTAAACTATTAAATATAATCTTAAACAAATAATACTGTTAGTTTAATTCTTTTTTTGGTATTTACTATTATTATCATTAACTTTCTTATTATTTTTATTTTTTTTCTTAATTTTTTTCTTTTTAACCCTTTTCAATTTACTATTATTCAATTTCCTGCTTAAATCAGATGCTACTGATTCTGCACCTTGTGTTGCCTCTGTTGCCCCAATAATAGCGCTTTCTTCTTCTGCGCTTCCTGCTGCTTGCTTTGCTTTAGCAAGACCATCAATTATTCCTTTTTTTGTCCTTAAGAGAGCTAGGTCCGCAGTTAACATTCCCAAAAATGTAATTAGTATATCTATATCAGCATCAATTAAATCCTCACTAATGCCGTAAGCTAAGGTTGATGATAGTAGTACAAAATCAGCATAGCTATACTTATATAGTTCTAAATTCAGTTTATTGTTGTTTGTAGTATTATAATCTGTTGTTTTTTTTTTTGAGGAACATTTATTACTCTTTTTTACACATTTAAAATTATAATTTTTATTTTGATTTGATTTGCTACTTTTAGCACATACATTATTACTTTGGCTTGTACTTTTACTAGAGTTATCTATTTGATTCTCATTTTGAAATTTTGTATTATCACTTTTATCCATATATACAAACCTCCAATCAAATCAAATATTTCATTACCTTATAAGATTATATTCAAAATATATCGTTTTAGAAAAACAAATTTTACAGAGTTAATTTATAACTATTATCTTTTAACCATTTCTCATGAATTTTATAATTTGGCATTATACTTTCTACTAAGTTATAAAAATCTTTAGAATGGTTCATATGAACGAGATGGCTAAATTCATGAACTAATATATAATCAATTACTTCCGGTCTTGCCATAGATATTTTTGAATTAATATAAATATCCCTCTTTGAAGTACAACTTCCCCATCTTTTCTTCTGCTCTTTAACTTTTACGGAACTTGGTATTAACTTCATCATTATTTGTGATTTTTCTCTACAATATAATATTCTATCTATTACTATTTTTTCACTTTCTTTCTTGTACCATTTCTTTAAACTATCTTTTAAATATTCCTTTTCTAGGTTACTACTTACTATTTTAATCTTATTGTCTTTAGCTTCTATAAAAGTTTTTTCTTTATTGTTTCTTAATGATAAATCTTCTATCACTTCTAAAGCATGCTCTTTACCTAAATAGTAAAATTTTTCACCACTCACATATTCTTTTTCTTTGTAAAATTCTTCTATTCCTTTGTATTGTTCTATCTTTTCTAATATCCAATCTCCCTTTTCTATTAACACTTCTTTTAAAAATTTCTTAGATACTTTTTTAGGGCTTATTACAACTATATTATCTAATGGCTTTATTTGAATACTTATACTTTTTCTAGCTCTATATATTAAATTTGCTTTAATTTCTTTATCTTTGTATTTTACAATTAACTCATCATCGTATTTTTGAGTATTATTTTTCATATTATCAACCTCTATAATTAATATTATTTTATATAATTATACAACTATTATATAAAAATACCACAACTCTAAAAAGTTTATTTTTTATAATATATAATTTCACATGTTATTTTATGTTTGTTAAAAATATTTCAAAAAAAGTAGAGGTAAAAAAACCTCTACTTTAGATGACTATTTTTAATATTCTCTATGCATTTATAATTTTATTATATATGATGTTTGTATTTTCTATAAATTCATTTATATCTACATTCTTTAGCTTACATATATTTTCATATACATTTATTATTTCTATTGGCATTCCATATTTTCCATTTACCCATTCTAGAGCTGTAGGACCATCTGTTTCCGCCAGTAATTTTTCAAAAGGTATATTATTTAAAATACTTCTAGATACTTCATTGTACTTTAAGTCTACACTTGCTGTAAAATAACATTTTGCATCAATTAATTTATTCAAAGTTTGGATATCTCCACTGTACCAATGAATAATAGATTGTGTTGATACATCATAATCTCTAATAAGATTATATACAAGCTCTTCTGCACCTTTTGTGTGCACATTTATATACTTATTACATTCTTTTGCTTTTTTTATGAAATATTTAAATATGTCTATTTGTTTATTATAATATGATTTGTCTTCTACCCAGTAAAAATCCAGTCCAACTTCTCCTATTAGCTTACTCTTATTAATATACTCGTCTAATTTATCAAAATCATAATTGTCTCTGCCAACTTTTGATGGATGAATACCAAAAGTAGATATTATATTTTCTGACATTTTACTTATTTCTAAATTATCTTTGTAACTTTCCTCATCCATAGCACAAGATATTATTTTAATATTATTTGCTTCTATTTCCTTTATGGCTTTATTTAATTTGTCATCTTTATAAAAGTCCATATGGTTATGAAAATCAATATACATATTCATTCACCTACTTTAAGTAAAGCAATATCTCTTTTTTTAATTTTGCCACATTTTCTAGATTTTGATTATTGTAAATCTTTTTATCTAATATAAATTCTTTATTTATATTAGCTGGCTTATTTGACATAACATATATCCTATCTGCTAATATTATAGCTTCATCAATATCATGAGTTATCATTAAAATCGTAGGATTAATCTTTCTTGTTATGTCTAATAACCAGTTTTGCATTGATGATTTAGTGATTGAATCTAAAGCTCCAAATGGTTCATCTAATAGCATTATGTCATTTGAATTAATAAATGTTCTCATAAAGCTTGCCCTTTGCCTCATTCCACCAGATAGTTCACTTGGATATTTATTTTCGTATCCTTCTAAACCAAATACAATAAAAAACTGTTTTGTATATTCATGAGCCTTACTCTTTTTTTCTTTTTTTAATATTAATGGCATTGAAACATTGTCAATTATAGTTTTGTATGGTAGTAATAGATCTTTTTGATGCATATAGCTATATTTGCCATTCACCCTTATTTCTCCATTATCTTCATTTATTAATTTTGTGATTATATTAAATATCGTACTTTTTCCACAACCACTAGGCCCTATAATAGTTACAATTTCACCCTCATAGACTTTAATATTTATATTATCTAAGATTTTTACATTATCATAATACTTAGATACATTTTTTAATGATATTTTTAATTTACTCTGGCAAGAACTCATTTGTGTATGCTTCCTCTGCTTTCATATCCTTATTTATTAAATTATATTCCATTAAAAAGCTTGTATAATTATTCCAAACACTATCCTTCATTTCACCCCATCTAGATGCATCATCTATATACTTATCAGCTAAGAATTTTTGACTTTCTATAGCCAGTTCTTTGTCTATTTCAGGTGCATATTTTAATAAAATATTTGCTGCTTCTTCAGGCTTTTCTACACAGTATTCATAACCTTTGCTTGTTGCCTTTAGAAACTTCTTAGCTAATTCTTTATTTTCATTAAGTAACTTATCATTTGATATTATAACTGGAGTGTAATAATCTAACCTTTCATCTAAGTCTTTTGTAGCTATATAGTTTATTTCTTCTCCTCTTACCTTAGCTTCTACTCCTGTCCATCCTTCAAATATATTAAATATATCAATTTCTTTTTTAGTTGCTGTGAAGAAATCATCTTCTCCAACATCAATAATCTTTACTTTGTTAAAATCAGCATTTTGCTTGCTCATAACAGCATCAAGAGTTGCTTTTTCCGATGGAGATCCCCATCCTCCATAAGTTTTTCCTTCAAAATCTTTGACAGTGTTAATATTCTTATCTTTAGGTGAAGCAAAACCAGAAGTATTATGTTGTATTACTGCTGCTATTGCTTTAATTGGTAATGGGTCTTCACTAGTTTTTGCGAAAGTTACATCTTCTTGGTAGCTTATACCAAAGTCTGCTTTACCTGTTGCAACTAATGTAGCCGCAGCACCATCAGAAGGTTGCACTATTTCTACATCTAAACCTTGTTCTTTGTAATATCCATTTTCAAGAGCTACATATAACCCTGTATGATTTGTATTTGGAGTCCAATCTAGCACTACCGTTACTTTTTCATTTTCTCTTTTAATTGATTCTTCCCTTGTACACCCACTTAGAATACCAAGTGATAATGATAATATAATTGGTATTACTAATTTACTTTTGATTCTCATATAAATACCTCCTTATTACTTATGCTTTATTATTAATCTTTTTATTATCTGTATTGTTAGTACAAATAATAAGCTAAATATTACTACTATAATTGTTGAAGCAAAAACTTTATCTAGTGCATATGCACTTTTAGCTCTTACCATATACACTCCTAGCCCTATACTACCGCCTAGCCATTGTGCTACTGTTGCAGCCACAAATGCATATGTTGCTGATATTTTAAGCCCTGAGAATAAATTTTCTATAGCCATGGGAAATTTCAAATGTATAAATGTACTTATCTTGCTAGCTTCCATAGTTTTAAACAAGTTTATATAGTCTTTATTTATATTTTCTATACCATCTACAAAACTTACTAAAACAGGGAAAAAACAAGTTATTGATACCATTATTATTTTAGGTAAACTATCAAACCCAAACCATATTATTAAAAGTGGCGCTATTGTTATAGTTGGAATTGTTTGAGACACTAACATAATTGGATAGAAACACTTTTTGAACATAGGAATAAAATCCATAAGAATCCCAATTGCTAATGCCAATACTATTGCGACTACAAACCCAAAAGTAGCTTCATAAAGAGTTACTAATGTGTTTACATACAAATTTTGATAATCTGTATAAAACACTTTTAATATCTCTAGAGGAGATGGCATTATATACTGAGGTATATCATAGATGGTAACTATAAGCTGCCATAGAATCAGTATTAAAGAGAAGGTTATAATAGGATATATAAAATCCTTTGATTTATGTATAATTCTATGCATTTTTATTCCTTTCTTTTCAGTTATTTAACACTCTAAAGTTATTTATCAAAATTATTTTCATTATACTTTTTTTTACTTTTTTTAGCAAGGTTTTGAAAATAAATTAGAGAGGGACCGTAAAACACAGTCCCTTCAATTGAGTCTTTAAATAAAATAATTAATAAATTGGTAAAACACCATGAGATAAAATGGCTTCTAATACTCCACCTGCTATACATCTTCCTTTGTCTGATATTGTATAAGAATTTTTTATTTCACCTATCCTTGGGTCAATATCAAGTATCTTAAGATTACCTTTAACATCTGCACCATCTCTTATTATACCTCTAAGTAATCCATCGATCGTTGCCTTAACTTCATGACTATTACCTTCTTCATCAATTATATAGGTAATAATTTCTCCCTTTTTAACTATTTCGCCTATATCCTTTACGTTTTTAACAGTACCATTACAAGGAGAGTATATTACTCTTTCTTTAGATACTCCATTTATAACACCTGGAATACCAGTATTTTCTTTTGCCTTGCCTTTTGAGATTACTCTTCCTAAATTATGTCCTCTCATAGTTTCAATAACTACATGTATATCTTCTCCAGCACAGAAACCTGGACCCAATCCAATAGTAAGATTAGCCATTTCTTTATTTGTACCTAGATTTTTTTTAGCAAGAATTGCATCAACAACTGCACTAGGTTTTATTTCATTAATTATTATCCCACTAGGATCAACAATTAATGCCACTTTGTTATCATTTAATACTTGGTATATATCATTTTTATCTTTACATAGTTTACAAGTTACATCTTCTACAGTCCACTCATTTTCATAAACTGCCTCGCTAAAAGCTACCTGTCTTCTAATAGCTAAAGGTTTTTCAACTTCTAAAGCTACTATTTTATATCCACTCTTATGCAATTTACAAATTACTGCTGTAGCTAAATCTCCAGCACCTCTAACTACTATAATATTATTCATTTTATCCCCTCATTCTAGCAATTACATTTACTATTGTTAATATAATAGTAAGATTTATATCCATTGTCCTTTAATTATATTATTTTGCAAAGTTACAAGCTGGATATGTACATACTTTACAATTCATACATAAGCCACCATGTCCATATTCAGCTATATCCCTCTTGGTTAATTTTTCATTTACTAATACTCTTGGTAATATTACATCAAATACCGTTGTACTATTGTACATTGCACATCCTGGTATCCCCATTATAGGTACTTCATTATGATATGCTAGTAAGAACATTGCCCCAGGTAATATTGGAGAACCATAAGTAACTATATCAGAGCCACTTTCTTTAATAGCTGTAGGTGTGACATCATCAGGGTCTACACTCATTCCACCAGTACAACAAATTAGCTCTGCACCTTCTTCTATAAAATCTGATATTGCTTTTTTTATCATTTCTTTATCATCTGAACATATTATTTGACCAATTACTTCACATCCAAATTTTTCTACTTTAGAAACTATAACTGGTCCAAATTTGTCTACTATTCTTTTATGGAATACTTCATTTCCAGTTGTAACAATACCTACCTTTTTAGGTTTTATTTCAACAATATTAACAATTTTTTTATCCCCAACGACTTCTTTTGCTTCATTTAATTTTTCTTCTTCTACTAATAGTGGTATTACTCTTGTACCAGCAACTTTTAATCCTTTATGTACTACATAATTATTGTGAAGTGTTGATAACATAATATCATCAATACAATTTAACTCTAATAATTTATCTACATCTATCTTTAATAAACCATCCACCTTAGCAATAAAATCTATCTTTCCTTCTTTGATTTCACTAAAATCCAAGTTGTCGCCTGCTGTTAATTCTTTTAAAAATATTGCTCCATCATTTTCATGTACTAAGCCTTCAGTATTTTCCCATACATATAAATGGTCTTTACCAAGTGATAGAAGTACTGGTATATCCTCTTCTCTTACTATATGCCCCTTTTTAAATGCTCTTCCTTTAAACTCACCAGGAACTATTCTAGTAATATCATGACATAAAACATGTCCAACTGCATCTACTGTATTTATTTGTCTCATACTCAACACCTCTATTTTTATATTAATTTTTTTATCCTTTCAAAGTCATAAATTGTATCAACATCTAAAAGCATATTTTCACTTACTTGAACAAATTTAACTTTGTTACTATTTTTAATAACTTTTTTCCCTCTTTCATCATCTCTTAAACTTAAAAGTTCTTCTTTTTTCTCTCTTGGGAAAATTACTGGATTTCCATTTTTCTCTTTATGCCTTGGAATAATAATATGTTCTTTATCTTCATAAAAAGCTTCTATTAGAATATTTATATATTTCTCATCTATTAAAGGCTGATCTCCAACAAAGAACATATACCCATCGCTATCAAGTGAATTTATAATCCCTAATTTTATTGACTCACTTTGTCCCAAATGAGATTTTTCATTTAGTACACAGGTAAAACCATATTTTTTTCCTATTTCTAATACTTCATTGTATTGACTTACTACAACTACTTCCTTAAGAGGAACTTTCTTTAACTCTTCAAAAACATTTTCTATTAATGTTTTACCTTTAAATTCCATTAAAAGCTTATTTTTGCCCATTCTTTTAGAAAACCCAGAAGCCATTATTATACCTGTTATCATATAAAACCTCTTTTAGAAATTTTCTATATATCTATAAAAGTTTTGATTAATACTTCCATAATATATCTTAATGTCATGTTTCACGTTATTTATTGTATTTATTAAATCAAAAGCTATATTTTCATATTCTTCATTTTCTACTTTATTAATAAATAATAATTTTTCACCAATGGCATTTTTAAATAATCCATTTTCACTTAATACTATATCCTTAAAATGTATTAAATTTATTCTATCTTCTTTTGTATCTGTCAATTTTAAAAATTCATCTAATCGATGAACGTTTTCTTCATTGATTTTCATATTGTAAGCTGTTATATCTAATATCCCTATAGTTTTGTTGCTATCCTTATAAATTACTGGCTCAGTTTTATTCCATCCTTTTAGCTTCTTACACTTAGACCCATCGCCTTCTATCAAGATTAAATCGAAATTATTTTTTATTTCATCTAAGTCTTTAAAATCAAGACCTACTATCTTTTTATCTTTGTTAATATATTTTCCACATACAGTTACGCCTAATTCCTTATTAAAAGCTATATTAACATTTTCTTCTAGCATTAATATGTTGTCATAGCTATTAATATCAGGAATATAAATTTTTGTTGTTGTAGTTAATAAGACTTTTAATTTATTTCTGTAATACTTTGCAAAATAGTTAATAAAAGAAGTTTTACCACCTGCTCCAACAACTGTTATTATATCTCCCTTACTTATATCTATCATTTTTTGTAAAATAACATCACCCCTTGTCATATATCCCTATCTTTAATTATAATAAAAAAGTTTCATATTGAAACCCTTTAAATGATAACTTTTTTAAATACTATTCTTATTGAATATATTATCTATTGGTGTATGATCAATAATTTACTATTATTATAAAAAAAGATACACTATATTAACACTAGTGCATCTTTCCAATAATAATATTTTCTTTTAGACTTTTATTATTTATCTTTATTTTTATATTATTATTAGCAATTAACTACTGCCATTCTTTCTTTATTTTGTAATGCTTTTGGTCTACAAACTGAAACACATAAACCACAGTATCTACATTCTTTTTCGTCTAATTCCATTTCATCAGTTAACTTTCTAGCTTGGTATGCACATACTTTTTCGCACATTTTACACTTTGTACATTTTTCTTTGTCATATACAAACTCAAAGCTTTCTCCTTCATTTACTTCGCCCATGTATTTATAAACCACTCCACATGCATCACTAATTGAAGAGTATCCTAACCTTTCTAGATTTTTGTTTAAGTCATTATGAATTTTTCCTATAACTGGTGCACCCTTTAATATTACAACTGAACATATTCCAACAAAATTAGCACCAGCCATTATCATTTCAAGTGCATCATCTCCATTTACACATCCACCTAATCCTATTATTGGGATGTTAACTTCCTTTCTTATTTCATAGATTTTATGAAGAGTTATTGGCTTTATAGTTTCACCACTTAACCACCCAAATCCATCTCCTCCCAATAGAGGTTTTCCTGTTTCTATGTCTATCCTAAATGCTGGTCCTATAGAGTCACAAGCTGTTATTGCATCAGCCCCAGCTTCTTCAAGCTTTTTGCATAATCCAGCTATATCTTCAATCATAGCTGGTAGCTTTACTATTACAGGTATATTTACCTTTGACTTCGCATCTTCTAACATTGGTATTAAGTCATTATGGTCATATGATACTAACTCTATAAAATCAGCTCCTGCATCTTCTACTTGCTTTACAAGTACACTACTTTCTTCAAGTGTATGACCTACTGAAGCAATACAAACTACCCCATCTTTTTTCATTTGTGGTATTTCATAGTTTATCCATTGTTCCGGATCAAAATCAGTCCACTTTTCGTTGTTTATTAATGCATTAGTAGTATTTCTTACCATGTGTGGAGATGGATTTATTGCTCTTTCTTTTCTTATTGTCTTTGTAACTACAGCTCCTGCACCTGCATCACTAAGTATTTTACATCCAGCTGCACTATATGTTAATGGCCCTGAACCAATTATGAATGGTGATTTTAAATCTCTCCCTAAAAAGTTATACATTTTGTTTATCCCCTTTATTATCTCTATATTTTTATGCTAACGATTCTTTTTTCATCTTCCAAAATTCTGTAGCAACTTCTTTCATTTCTCTAACTACTTCTTTTTTATTAATCCCAACTACATTTCCTTCATTCAACACATGTCTTCCATTTATAAATACATTTGAAACAAATTCTTTTCTACCTTGAACTACTATTTGATCAAATATGTTATCTAGTGTTATAGGTGTCTTAAATTCATCTTCAATAACAATAATATCAGCTTTATTGCCAGCTATTAACTTACCGCTATCTTCATAACCTAATACATGTGCTCCATGTTCGGTTGCCATTTTTAGTACTAGCTTAGCTGGCATTACTGATGCATCTTCTAAGCATGATTTATGCATTAAAAATGCGCCTCTCATAACTTCAAAAAAGTCATTTATATAACCATCAGTACCAAGAGCAACCCTTATTCCCATTTCTAACATCTTAGGAACTGGTGAAAATCCTCCACCTACCTCGCAGTTAGATAGTGGCATATGAACAATTTTTACATCTTTTTCTTTTAATATTTCAATTTCACTTTCATCAACCTTAACACATTGTGATGCTAATACTTTATTATTTAACAATCCTAACTCACTGTAATAATTAACTGGCTTATTATTAAAATGCTTCTTTATATAATTAGGTTCATATATACTTTCTGACAAATGAAACTGCCATGGTGCATCAAGCTTATCAGCTTCTTCTTTAGCTTTTTCTAAGAAATTTTTACTACAAGTAAAACTTGTATGTGTGCACATAATTCCACTAACTAAGTTACTATTTTCTCTACACCACTTAATAGCATCTGAATTTTCCTTTAAACATTTTATACCATTTTCAAGGCTTATTCTTTCACAACTTTCTAGTGAAACTACTGCCTTTATTCCTATATCCTGAAGAATCTTTGCTTGTTCTATTAATGCTCCATCTTCAACATTTGGCGCTTCAAGAGTATCAATAAATCCTATAACACCAGATTCAATAAGTTCTATTGCTGAAGCTTTTGTAGTTGCTTTTACTTCACTTAGTCCTATTCTATTTTCTATAAATGGCCACCAATAGTCATTTAAAAAACCTTCAAAATCACTGAAATGGACATTTGTAGGTATTCCTCTTGATAAAACACCATATTGATGCATATGACCATTTATAAATCCTGCCATTACTATAGCATCAGACTTATCTATTACTTTTATATCTTTATATTTTTCACAAACTTCATTATTAGGCATTATATCTAATATACATTCATCTTTAACTACTAATGAATGATTCACTAATATATTATCAACTGAGGAAATTAAATATTTGCATTTAATGATAAACAATCTTCTTCTCTCCCCTCATTGTTTCTTTTCATTTCCATATATACTTTTTCACTTGTTATAGGAAGATTTCTTATATTAACACCAACAGCATTATAAACTGCATTTGCTATTGCTGGAAGTGGAGTGTGAATTACTACCTCTCCTAGTGATTTTGCACCATATGGTCCAGTTGGATCATTAGTCTCTGCAAAATCTACCATTATATTTCCTATATCTTTTTTAGTAGGAACTTTATATTGTAAGAAGTTAGATGTATAAAGCTTTCCGTCTTTGCCAAACCTAGGATCTTCATACATTGCCATACCTATCCCTTGAGTAACCCCACCTTCTACTTGTATTTTAGCAAGTGTTGGGTTTATTACTGTACCACAATCAACTACACATGCATAGTTTATAACACTAAATTCTCCAGTAGTTTTATCTAATTCTATTTCAGCAAATCCAGCTATAAATGGCTTTGCACTTTCTTTTATACCATTATTTTCAGTTACCGTTAATACTTCTTGGTCTCCACCACCTACCGCGCTTTGACCTAACTCTTTTAATAATACAAAGATACTATCATCTTTTTTATGAGTTACTCTATCTTCGTATAACGTTAAGTCTTCAATATCAACATTAAGTCTTTTTTGCGCTACACCTAATATTTTTTCCTTAAGCTTATTCGCTGCCTTAAGTGTTGCACCTCCAGTAACGTAAGTAGTAGATGATGCAAATGCTCCAGAGTCATATGGGCACATATCCGTATCCCCTGTATGTACAGATATTCTATCTATTGATGTATTTAAAGATTGTGCCGCAATTTGAGCTATTATTGTATCTGAGCCAGTTCCTAAGTCTGATGATCCAGATAATAATTTGTAAGTTCCATCTTCTTCCATACTTATAGTTACTATAGCCATATCTATTCCTGCTATTCCCGAACCATGAGTAGCTATACCTACACCAACAGATCTTACTTTGTTGTTTCCTATTTCTTTCCTAGGGAACTTTTCATCCCATCCTATAAGTTTTTTACCTTTTTCAATACACTTATCTAAATTACAAGTTCTTACTGGATGATGTGTTACTCCGCCTTCAGTTTTACCTTTAATTATATTTTTTAACTTAAGTTCAACAGGGTCCATATTTAATTTATTAGCAAGTTCATTTATAGCACTATCTAGTGCAAAAGTTCCTTGTGTTGCTCCATATCCACGAAGTGCTCCACCTGGTACCACATTTGTATATACTGTTTTTCCATCAAATCTTAATGCAGGTATATCATTGTATGTAGGAAGTACATTTTGACCGGCTTCCATTGTTACTGCAGGACCATTATCTCCATAAGCACCGGTGTTATTTAAAGCCTTCATATCTATAGCTTTTATATTTCCATCTTTATCCGCTCCTACTTTTACATCAAAGAACATCTCATGTCTACTATTGGTCATTCCAAATGTTTCTTCTCTTGTGTATATAAGCTTAGACGGTCTTTTAGTCATCCAAGTTACAAATCCAGCATATATTTCACATACTGCTATGTTTTTACCACCAAAACCTCCTCCAATTCTTGGCTTTATTACTCTAACCTTTGATTCTGGTAATCCTAATGCTCTTACTACCTGTCTTCTCATATGATAAGCTGATTGATTAGCTGATATAATAACCATTCTTCCATGCTCATCAATGTAAGAATAAGCTCTGTGAGTTTCCATCATACAATGTGATTGAGCTTGAGTAGAATAAGATTGTTCTACTATTACATCACAGTTTTCAAATTCTTTATCTACATTACCTTTATTCATTTCAAACTGAGATGCTATGTTTTTAGATGCATCTAATCCAAAATCAAAAGGACAGAATAGATCTTCTTCAGGATGTATTATTGATTTATGACCTATTGCTTTTTTTGCATTAAGTATAGGCTCTAATCTTTCATATTCTACTTTTATAAGTTTCATAGCCTTAATCGCTGCACGCTCATCTTCTGCTGCTATTATTGCTACTTCATCACCTACATATCTAACTACTTCTTCTAATATATATTGGTCATGAGGAGATGCCTCTGGATAAGCTTCACCAACCATTGAATATCTATTTTTAGGTACATCTTTATAAGTGTATATTGCTACTACTCCAGGTACTTTCAAAGCCTTAGAAGTATCAATATTTTTTATTCTAGCAAATGCATGTGGGCTTCTAAGAAGTTTTATTGTTAGCACGTCTTTATGATAAATAAGATCTTCTGTATATATTGGTTTTCCAGTTACTATACTTTCACTATCTATTTTTCTTACTCCCTTACTTATCACCACACTCACCTCCTAGATTTTCATACATTCTACAAACTAAAGATTTTGCCATATCAGCTCTATATTCCTTACTAGCTCTCATATTACTTCCAAATGTAAGTTCATCACTAATCATCTCAACTGCTTTTTTAATATTTTTTTCTTTTGTTAATATTTCACTGCCCTTATAAGCAATAGCTGCTCTTTGAGGTCTAGCACCTATTGAAATTTTATATTCATCATTAACCTTTAACATAGCTCCGTTTATTACTGAGAAATCTCCCGTACACTTTCTTATTGAATCAAATACTCCACAGCCATCAACCTTAGGTAATATAATCTCTACTAATACATCCTTTTCTAAATCATTATTTAAAAATTCTTCTAAGCTAAGTATCCCTTTATTATGAAGCTTAACTTTTGCATTAGATACAAGTAATGTTGGTATTAAATCTGAAAAACCATATTTTGAAAAAACACTAGCCCCAACTCTCGCATTATTCCTAAACTGTACACCTACAATATTTGAAAGAGCATTTGATATAAATCCATTACAAAATTTTTTTATTACAGGACTTATCTCTAAATCTCTTAAAGAAACATCCGCTCCTATTAAAATTTCTTCATTATTTTCTTTTATATAATCTAAGCCAATATTTTTTAAGTCTATAGCCATATTAATATTTTTAGACCCTAGTTTTATAAATCCGCATCCACCTAAAATAATATTATTTTTCTTCGACCTCAGTAATTCATAAGCATGATCTAAATCATTTGCAACTACATATTCTTTTATAGTTATCATACTATCTCCCCATATCAAATTGTTTTTGTGCATTTAAATATTCATGAATTGCTCTTAGCTGACCTTTATATCCTGTGCATCTGCAAAGATTTCCATTTAGGTAATCTATTATTTCTTCTTCTGACGGATTTTTAAGTTCTCTCTTCATTGCTAAAACCATCATTATAAATCCAGGAGCACAAAATCCACATTGGTCTGCTCCTTGGATAGCTAAAAATTCCCCAAACTCTTTAGCTTCTTCGGTAACACCTTCAAGTGTTAGTATACTTTTTCCATCAGCTCTTACACTAAGATAGTTACAAGATAAGCATGCTTTATCATCTACTATTACAGTACATAGTCCACAAGATCCTGTGTCACAACCTTTTTTTACACTTACATATCCATTTTCCCTTAGTGTATCTGCTAAAAACTCATCTGGCCTTACATCAATTTTTTTTTCTTTTCCATTTATGTTAACTTGTATAAACAACTAATTCACCCCTACTTCACTAATTTGGTACTTGTTGTTCCACTTGTGACCTTCCATTCTATTAGTTATACTTCCTCTTTCACATAATCTTTCTGCAGCATCTTGAGCATCACGTAAAACCTTTTCTTCATCACAAGTTAATATCTTAGAATTTTCCATTATTATTCTTCCATCTACTATTGCTGATTCAATATTATGCATAGAAGAAGAGTAAACTAATGTAGATACTGGGTTGTGCATTGGTATTGATTTTGGTGATAACATAGGGTTAAATATTACTATATCCGCTTTCTTTCCTACTTCTAAAGATCCTATTTCATTTTCTAATCCAACAGCTCTTGCTCCATCTATTGTTGCAAGTTCTAATACCTTTTCAGCTGAAATTGCTAGTGGGTCACATTTATTTACTTTATGTTGAAGCGCTGTTAATTTCATAAGTTCTATCATATCTTGAGAGTTATTACTTGCAGCTCCATCTACTCCTAGAGATACTGTAATTCCTTTTTCTAACATTTCTGGTACTGGTGCAACCCCTGAAGATAAGTACATGTTACTTGCAGTATTATGAGATACTTTCATATCATATTTTTTAGTTAATTCCATATCTTCTTCTGTTAAATATACACAGTGAACCATTAATACATTAGGTCCAAGTATTCCTAGTTTTTCTAATACATCTATATCATATTGACCATGTAACTCTTTTGCTGCTTCTCTATCAAATGGTGTTTCTGATATATGAACTGTAAACAGAGCATCATATTCTTTTGCTACTCTCCATAACATTTCAAGCATTTCTTGAGTATTAGACCAAATAGCAGCTGGTGCTACCCCTATTTTTATTCTTCCATTTTCACTATTATGGTGAGCTTCAAATAATCTTCTTACATCTTTCTCTACTTCTTCTACATCTTGCATTATTCCAGGATGCACTCCAAATTGAGCCCCTGTATTCATACATCCTCTACCAAGAATACCTCTAATTCCTAGTTCTTTATATGCATCTATTATTCCATCACATAATCCTGCCTTACTGTGTGGATACATATAATCAAGCATTGTAGTTATACCACTTTTTAGTCCTTCAACGCATCCAAGCATAGCTGCATGATAAGTATCTTTTGGTTCTAAATAATTTGCAGCTGGGAATGTCATAGTTTCTAACCAATCCTTCAGTACCATATCGTCTCCTAAACCTTTTAATAAAGTTTGGAATAAATGGTTATGTGTATTTATAAAACCTGGGAATAATACTTTGCCTTTTGCATCTATTACTTTTTTAGCATCATCATACTTACCTACTAAATCATTACTATTTCCAATATCTACTATTCTATTTCCTTCTATAGCTAAAGCTCCATCAAATAAAACTTCTCTTTCTTCGTTCACAGTTACTATAATTGCATTTTTTATTAATATATCTATCATTTCTATTCCCCCTAATATTTAATAAGTTTTTCTTATTATAAATTTGCCCATCGGCTTGTTTACATTTAATTTTTTATCTATAACAACATGCTCTCCTCTTAAGAACACATGATCTATACTGCAACTTACCTTAAATCCTTCATAAGGCGTATAGTCTACATTTTGATATTGTGTCTTATATGTGATAGTTTCTTCCTTATTTGGATTTATAACAACTAAGTCAGCTAAGCTTCCTATTTCAATCTCACCTTTTTGTGGATACATTCCAAATATTTTAGCAGGGTTAGTTGAAGTTACTTCTACTAGCTTATTTATACTAATTTTATTTTCTAATACACCATAAGTATATAATAGTGGTATTCTATGTTCTACTCCAGGGGCCCCATTTGGTATTTTACTAAAATCCTCTATACCTATCTCTTTTTGTAGCTTGTAATTGAAGGAACAATGATCCGTTCCTACTGTTTGTATGTCTCCATTATTTAAGCCATCCCAAAGATAATTTATATCTTCTTTTTTTCTAAGTGGTGGACTCATAACATATTTTGCACTTTCAAACCCATCTTTATTGTATAAGCTATCATCTAAAAGTAAGTATTGAGGACAAGTTTCTACTACTAAATTCACATTATTCCTTCTTCCCTCTTTTACACATTCTAAAGCTTCCTTACAGCTTAGATGAACAATATATGATTTTGAATTTGTAAGATTTGTAATATCTATAAGTCTTGATACAGCTTCCTTTTCTAATAAATTTGGTCTTGTAAGTGGATGATACTTAGGTTTTAGATTCCCTTTTTCCTTCATCTCTTTAATCATTGCATCTAGTAAATCCCCATTTTCACAATGAAACCCTACAATACAACCTAGATTCTTTGCTTTATCTAAGACTTTATAAATCACTCCATCATCCACTTGCAATACATCTTTATATGCCATATATAACTTAAATGATGTCACACCACATTTTACTAACTCTTCCATTTCCTCAAGTGTTTTTTCTTCTAAGTTAGTAATTGTCATATGAAATCCGTAATCACAATAACAGTTGTTATTTGCCTTCTTATGATAAGAGTATAATCCTTCCTTTAAGTTCTCACCTTCATCACATTCTGCAAAGTCAAGAATAGTTGTATTTCCACCCATTATTGCAGCCTTCGTTCCTGTTGAAAAATTATCTGCAGTAAATGTAGTACCTGCATTCATATCAAAATGTGTATGAGTGTCTATTCCTCCTGGAATAACATAACATCCCTTGACTTCTATAATATCGTCATTAGTGTTTTCTATATTTTCCTTTATCTCAACGATAATATCATTATCTATTCTTATATCACTTTCAAAAGTTTTGGTGGAAGTAACTATGTTCCCACCTTTTAAAATTACTCCCATACCATTCTCCTATTTTTGCAGAGGTAGTTAAATTTGTACCTCAACACTTTTTTATCTTTAATATAATTTTTTACTTATCATTATATACTGACTTTAATATTCCATAGTATCCTTCTGTTCCTATGAATAACTGTTCTTGTTCTATATATTCATCTATTGTATGAGCTAAGTTTTCTTTAGACGGTCCAAACCCGATTGTTTTTATTCCGGCTTCTCCAGCATAATGACTTCCATTTGTACAGAATGAATATTGAGTTATTTCACAGTCTACTCCAGCTTCTTTTAATCCTCTATATGCAGCTTGTACAAATTCATCACTTTCATCATAAACCCATCCTGGGAAGAATCTTTCACTCTCTATTTTATTTCCTGTATAACACATTTCAGATCCTACAGCATAAGAAACCTTAGCATTTAATTCTCCATCTTCTCTCATCATTTTTTCTAATAAATCTTGGATTGGTGCTAAGACACCTTCTTTAGTTTCACCTACTAATAATCTTCTATCAAATGTAGCTCTACAATAATCTGGTACTACAGATGCACCTGGATATGGAGAAGATTTTATATCAGTTAATACTAGTATTCCTTTTCCTAACTCTTCTTGAGTTGGTGGCTCTAATTCTTGTATTCTACTTATTAAATTAGACATTTTATACACAGCATTTATACCTTTTTCTGGATTAGCAGAGTGAGCTGGCTTACCAAAAGTCTCAACCACTATTTCTCCTCTACCTCTTTGGCCTATTTTTAGATTAAGTTCTGAAGATTCCCCTATAACAACATAATCAGGATTTATAGCTTTACTTATTTCTCTAGCTGATACACCTTCAAATATTTCTTCATGTACAACTCCTGCTACGTACAATTCTCCAGCAAAATCTTTATTAGTATCTTTAGCAAAATAAGATACGGCAGACATCATTGCTGTAAATTGCCCCTTCATATCAGAAGTTCCTCTTCCATATATTTTTCCATCTTTAATTATTCCGCCAAATGGATCCACACTCCACTTACTAGGATCTGGTACTGGTACTGTGTCTATATGGCCATCAAATAATAT
Organism: Romboutsia sp. LXY-2; assembly: GCF_056171995.1. Classification (NCBI taxonomy): domain Bacteria; kingdom Bacillati; phylum Bacillota; class Clostridia; order Peptostreptococcales; family Peptostreptococcaceae; genus Romboutsia; species Romboutsia sp. LXY-2. The sequence continues at coordinate 499,826 of NZ_JBKFGI010000004.1, forward strand.
TTTCTTTCCTGGTCTATTTCCTTTTATGCATCCTATAATGTTACCGTACTTATCTCTTGACCAACTATCAAAACCTAATCTTTCAAAAGATTCTTCTATTGCTATAACAACATTTTCTTCTTCTCCTGATGCGCTCGGATTTTGTATTAACTTTTGGCATATTTCTGTAACTTCTAGTTTTCTATCTTCACATAATGCTTTTGAACTTACTGCATCTAACATCATTTCTTCCCCCTAATAGTTTTTATAAATTATTAATATCTGATTTTACTTTACTACTTAGAACTTATATACTTGAGTGTTCTCCATCCCATACTATACTTCTATATTTATCTGGATCTGTATCTCCTTCTGTGCTTATTAGTAAAACTCTAGAATTTTCATCTAACTTTAATGCTTCTCTTAATTCTTTTAAATCTTCTTTTTCCATTAGTGCGGCTAATAATCCAGTAGTAACAGCTCCTGATTCTCCAGATACTACTTTTTCATCTCCTGATAATGGATTTCCAAGTATTCTCATTCCTTTTGAAGATACCCAGTCAGGTGTAGAAACAAAGGCATGAGCATGATTTTTAAGTATTTCAAATCCTATTGTGTTTGGTTCACCACAAGCAAGACCAGCCATTATCGTTGGCATATCACCACCAACAAATCTTGGTTTACCATCTCCAGCCTCTGCTGATTTATAAAAACAGTCTGCTTCATCAGCTTCCACTACTACCGTTATTGGGCACTCATCATAAATTGATGCTACATAACCTTGAACAGCTCCTGCAAGTGACCCAACTCCAGCTTGAACAAATACATGTGTTGGTCTTTCAACACCATATTCTTTTAATTGTTCAACTGCTTCTTGTGCCATAGTTCCATATCCTTGCATTATCCATGCTGGTATTTCTTCATATCCATCCCAAGCTGTATCTTGAACTATTAATCCACCACACTCATCAGCATGTTTAGTGGCAAGTCTTACTGCATCATCATAGTTTAAATCCGTAATTGAAGCGTCAGATCCTTCATCTTTTATCTTATTTAATCTATATTCAGAAGATCCCTTAGGCATATAAACAACAGACTTTTGACCTAATTTATTAGCGGTCCAAGCAACACCTCTACCATGATTTCCATCAGTTGCTGTAAAGAATGTTATCTCTCCTAGTTTTTCCTTTATCTCTGGCGATGTTATTTTTTCATATCCTAGCTCATCAATATCCATATCTAATCTTTGAGCTAAGTGTTTACCCATAGAATAAGACCCTCCTAAAACTTTGAATGCATTAAGACCAAATCTGTAAGATTCATCCTTTACATAAACCCCTGCTACCCCTAATTTTTCTGCTAGTTTTTCAAGATTTACTAATGGAGTTTCCTTGTACTGAGGAAAGCTTTTATGGAAATTTCTAACTTTCTTTATTTCATCTTCATTTAAGAAATTAATACACTTTTCTTTATCTCCCTTTGGAAGGTTATTCACTTTCCACTTTATCTCTTTTAACATAACTTTATCCCCCTGTGACTTTGTTAATTTTTTATACATCATTTATATATGCAAGTTATATGCCAAATTTATTGTTTTATATTTTTTTTTACACTATTATAAAATGTTGATATAATGCCAGTTATAAGCTTTTCGAATTAATTATCTTATATGAATTCTTCATATATATAAATTTTCTCATTATTCTTCTCACAATTACATTCTCAATTCTAGAATTGAGAATGTTTATAGTTTTTTATAATCAACCTATACAATATAGTTTCATAAATTTATAAATATAAAAAACACCCACATATTAGTGTGAGTGTTCTAAATTACTATTCTAATTTTCTATACAATGTTGCTAAAGATATTCCTAGTTTTTTAGCTACTAATTTTTTTGACTTAGTATCACTTCCATAGAAACTTAATACTTTATTAATATATATTTTTTCAAATTCTTCTAATGTTAAAATATCTTCCTCAGAATTTATCTCATATTCTCCTGACTTTAAAGCATTTATATTACTCTTTCTAAGTTTGAAATAATCTAATATTCTTTTATGAATAAGTTCTCTATGAATAACACCATCTTCTTCTAATAAATTTATTGCTAGCTCAATGCAATTTTCTAGCTCCCTTATATTGCCTGGCCACGGATATTTTATCAAAATATCTTCTACCTCAGGCTCTATATAGTTAACATTTTTCTTTAGTTTTCTAGAATATTTATCGATAAAGTTATCTATTAGTGAGTATATATCCTCCCCTCTATCCCTAAGAGGAGGAACTTCTAAAGGTATAACATTTAATCTATAGTATAAGTCTTCTCTAAATTTGCCTGACTCAACTAACTTATACAAATCTTTATTAGTTGCACACAAAATTCTTACATCAATGTCTAAAAGTTCATTTGATCCTATTCTTGTGAATTTCTTTTCTTGAAGGACTCTAAGTATTTTAGCTTGAAGTTGTAATGGCATGTCCCCTATTTCATCTAAAAAAACAACACCACCATTAGCAAGTTCAAATTTCCCTACTTTTCCCTTTGCATCAGCTCCACTAAATGCTCCTTTTGCATATCCAAAAAGTTCACTTTCAAGTAATTGTTCTGGTATCGCTGCACAGTTTATAGCAACAAAAGTTTTATTCCCCCTATGACCTGCTAAATGTATAGACCTTGCAATTAATTCTTTTCCAGTTCCACTTTCACCAGTAATTAAAACAGTAGAATCACTATTTCCTATTCTCTTTATCTTATTTTTTAATTTCATCATTACTTCAGACTTACCAATAATAGAATCTACTGTTGTTGTCCCCCAAATATTATATACTTCAATTCCATCATATATTGCTGTATCATTTTTGTTCATACTCCCTCAACCCCATTTAATGTTAATAATACCCGTTTGTTAAATTAATTATATCATAATTTATGGAGAATAACTTTTTTTTAACAATTAAAAGGTAGCTTAAGATTTCATATTTATAAATCATCAAACTACCTAATTACAATATGTTTATATTAATTTTACCTTTACTTTAGTGGTCTCTTATAGGTGATTTTTCATCTTGAACAAAACTTATTTCATCTTTTCTCTTATTCCATATTTCAAGTCCATACTTAGATACCATTACTGATTCAGCTAAACCTTGACCTAATCTTTTTATAGTATCCATACCTGTTGAATCATCCATAGCACCTTGTACCTTTTGATCTTTACTCCAAATTGTACCACCAATATAACATCCTCCAAGACCTCCAGAAACTAACATTTCATGCATTAAGTAGAAATTAATTATAGGAAGTTTTGCTAATTCTTGACCTCCATATCTTGTACCACCGGTAGTTATACATGCTCCTACCTTGTTTTGAAGTTTTCCTGGATGAACTAAGTACATTGGTCTTAATCTATTAAATACTGCAGTTAGTTGAGCTGTAATATTCATATCATATACTGGTGATCCTATTATAAAACCATCAGCTTCTAATATTTTTTGTTCTAATTCTTGTATATCGTCTTGTATTATACACATTGTTTCTTTTCTTATACATGCATCACAGTGCACACATGGGTATATTTTTTTACCTCTTACTGACCAGTAATCAATTTCAACTCCTGGTATTTTTGTGGCTTCTTCTAAAGCTTGTTGTATTGCATATTCAGTAGCTCCTTTACGTGGACTTCCACATATTCCTAATATCTTTGCCATAAAAAATTTCCCCCTAATATTAAATAATTATTATATTCTTATTGGTAATGAATTAATCTCTATTCCCGTAGCATCTAAAACAGCATTGGCTACTGCTGGTGCAGCTGGTACAACTGCACATTCACCAATACTTTTCCCTCCGAAAGGTCCTGCTTCTTCAAAACCTTCTACAAAGTGAATTTTTAAGTTTGGCATATCATTACTCCTAAATACCTTATAGTTTTTAAAGTCTGTAGTAGTTGGTTTACCACTTTCATTAAATTCTATCCCTTCACTAAGAGCATATCCAAGACCCATCTGAACTCCACCTTCTAGTTGACCTTCTAAGCTTATAGGATTTATAGCCTTGCCTACATCATGTACTGCTACATAATCAACAACCTTTATCTCTTTAGTATTTTTATCAACTAAGACTTCAGCAAAATGAGCTCCATAAGAAGTTATACAAGCTTTAGATGCAAAGTCTTCAACAACTATTAACTCTTTATAACTCTTACTTTGACTACTAACAGCTACATCACTTAAGGATACCTTTTTTTCTTTATTACAATTGCTAATTACATATCCATCTTCTAAATAAAGATCTTCCTTATCTATTTCTAATATACTTGAACCTTCCTCTAATATTAACTCCTTTAATTTTTCAGCAATGTTTTTGGCTGCTCCACCTTCAACAAAAACGCCTCTACTTGCATAATCTCCTAAGTTAAATGGACAAGCATCCGTATCCGCTTCTAATGTTTCTACTTTGTCTGGCGTTATACCTAATACTTCTGCAACCATCATAGTTTGCATCGTTGTTGATCCATTCCCCATATCGTGAACACCTGTTATTAATGTTAAACTTCCATCTTCATTTAGTTTTAAAGTAAGTGTTATAACATCTCTATGTGCTCCAAATACTCCATTTCCATGAGCTCCTATTGCCATACCTATTCCTCTATAGTATTTTTCATCTTCATTTGGCATGGCTTTCTTTTCATCCCAGTTAAATAACTCTTTACCTTTTTCAATACAATCTAATAACCTAGGATTACCCAGTGGAGAATTAAATCTAATATCTACTCCATTTGGTTCTACCGCATTTTTATTTTGTAAATCTATTAAATCTATTTTTAAAGATTTTGCTATTTTCCCTAATTGAGCTTGTTGCGCCATAAATACTTGAGGAGAACCATACCCTCTCATCGCCCCAGCAATAGGCGTATTTGTGTATACTGGTATTCCCCTAAATCTCATGTTAGGTATTTTATATACTTTGTATACCTTATGACTAAGTGCTCCCATAACATTTAGTGCACTTGATGCATATGCACCTGTGTTTGTATATATCTCAATATCTTGGGCAACTATTTCTCCATCTTTTTTTACACCAGTCTTAATATTAATAAGTGCTCCATGACGAGTTCTTGTGGCTATTATAGATTCTTTTCTAGTTAAAACTAGCTTTACTGGTCGTCTTGTCATCTTAGATAATATTGCAACAACAGGCTCTATTGACATCTCAAGCTTTCCACCAAATGCACCACCTATAGCTGGTCTTATTACCCTTATTTTATTTAATGGCATATCCAGTATTTGAGACAATATTATCCTATATCCAAATGTATTTTGTGATGGTGTATATAATGTAAGCTTATTATTATAATCAAAATGTGCAATTGCACAATGAGTTTCTATTGCGCTATGGTGTATTGGGGGAACTTCATAACTATCTTCAAAAACAAAATCGCTTTCCTTAAATCCCTTTTCAGCATCTCCACCACTTAAGTTCATCTCTATTACTTTGTTAGTTTCTCCATGTATTGGATAAGCATTTTCTTTAATAGCATCCTTAATAGTTAGTACTGATGGAAGCTCTTCGTACTCTACTTTTATTAATTTAATAGCTTCTTTGGCTGCTTTTTCAGTTTCTGCTGCCACTGCTGCCACTCTATCGCCAACAAATCTAACAACATCTGAAAATACTAACTCTGTTTCTGGTATATTGTGCTCATAAAATCTTAGTGCACTATTATATTTTCTTTGTGGAGTATTAAAACAAGTTGCAATTGCCCTTACTCCAGGTACTTTTTCAGCTTCACTAATATCAATCCTCTTGATTCTTCCATGGGCTACTTCACTTAATAAAAGCTTGGCATGTAACATATTTGGTAGTTTCATATCTCCTACATATTTAAGTTGCCCTGTAACTTTAAGAGCTGCATCTTTTATTGGATATGAATTTCCTATTATTTTTTCATTACTCATTATCTATCACCCCTGATTTTTGAGAAGCTAACTTTACTGCCTCAACTATCTTTACATATCCTGTACATCTACATAGATTTTCTTTAAACGCTTCTCTTATTTCACATTCATCTGGATTAGAGTTCCTATTTAATAAGGCTTTAGCCGTTATTACCATTCCTGGAATACAATAACCACATTGCACAGCTCCTGCATCTACAAAGGCTTGTTGAATAGGATGAAGAGTTTCTCCATTTGAAAAACTTTCTATTGTATAAATCTTCTTGCCTTCACAATTTTTAGCTAATGTATTACATGATTTAACATCCTCACCATCTATTAATACTTTACAAGCTCCACAGCTTCCACTATTACAACCTTGCTTAGCACCTGTTAAGTCTAGCTTATCTCTTAATACATTTAAAAGCGTTTCATTTTTTTCTATTTCTAGTTCATATACAAAATCATTAATGTCTAATTTAACTTTAAACATAGTTTCCCCCTACTTTTCAACTATTTAGTTTCTGAATAACTTAAACTATTATTTAAATTTATCATTTCAGTCCTCTATAGCAACTTAATTTATTCATAACTATATGCTTTCTTCCATCTCTTCTCTTTCTTTTGCTTCTTCTGCTAAACTTTTATTAGGTATTATTATATTTAATGTAAATGCAACTATTGTTGCTATTACTATTGGTGTTTCACCAAATACCATTTTTACAAATTCTGGAAATGCACTTAATGCTTCAGGAACAGAAGTAATACCCATACCTAAAGCTACTGCTAATCCAACTATTGTAATATTTCTTGATGACAATTCATCAGTAATAATTAGTTTTATACCTGTCATAGTAATCATGCTAAAAACTGTTATTGTAGCTCCTCCTAGAACACAATATGGTATAGTAGTCATTAAAGCTCCAAACTTTGGTATAAAACCAGATAACAACATAAATATCGCAGCCACTCCAAGCACAAATCTACTTACTACCTTTGTCATTGCAACTATTCCAACATTTTGACTATATGAAGAAGTAGGTAAACCTCCAAATATTGAGCCTACAATAGTACATAATCCGCTTCCTACAACACCATTTGAAAGTTCTTTATCAGTAATATTCCTATTCATACCACCCATAGTGGTAGCAGATAAATCTCCTATAGATTGGATTGCATTTACTATACTTATAACAACCATGGATATTATAGCTGGTATATGAAACTCCATTCCGAACTCTAACGGCTTTGGTATAGCAAACCAAGCAGCTTCTTTAATTGGTGAAAAATCAACCATTCCTAAAAACACAGATACCGTATATCCCACAACTATACCTAAAAAAATTGCTGCAAGTTTAACGTATCCTTTTCCAAATTGGCTAAATCCTATTACTACAACAAGAGTCATGAATGCAACTGCCCAATTTTTTAAATCTCCAAAATTTGGACTATTCACACCACCTGCCATATATTTAATCGCAATTGGGTATAGAGACAGCCCTATTGTTAAAACAACAGTTCCTGCAACTATATTAGGAAAGAATCGTCTAATTTTCTTTATAAATATCCCAATAAATACAGTAACTATACCAGCTATTAACTGAGCACCAAATAAACTTACAAGGCCATATTTACCTCCAACTGCAAGCATGGTAGGAACATATGTAAATCCAACACCAAAGATGATCGGTAGTCTTGATCCAATACTCCCTATTGGATATAGTTGGATAAGCGTCGAAATACCAGCTGCTATTAGTGCATATTGAACAAGTAATGTTCTTTGCTCAGGCGTAGCCCCTACTGCACCTGATATTATTATCGGAACTGTTACCGTACCAACTATCATAGCTAATATATGTTGCATGGATAGTGGTATTGTTTTTAATATCGATGGCCTTCCATCAATATTAAAAACTGATGTACTTCGCTTTCCTTCCACCAAATCTAACTCACTCCTTATAATTATTAGATTTATAGGCTTTTAACAGTTTGTTATAATTATGACACTGCCTATTACTTTAAATTTTAATAAAGCAACTTTTATACCATTTTCTAATAATGTATAATAATTTTGCAGAAATGAGTTTATATCTATATTAACTCTCATAATCTCAATTAGTCATTATAATTCCAGATAATTATAATTGAATTTATTGTATATATTTGTTAATTATATATCTTATTTTATCATATCTATAATTCTTTTTTTTAAAATTGAGAATTTTTTACTTATAATCTAATAATTATATATCTTTAAATTCTACTTTAGTTAAAAATTCAACTAATTATCAATTATATTTTTATAAAATAAAATTAACAAAAGCTATAGCATATATATTTTCACTTTATATGCTATAGCTTCTATCCATAATAATTAAATTTCTGATAAAACTGTTCTATTCCATTTATGGCCTTCCATTCTATTCTTTACATCTGCTCTTTTACATAATTCTTCAGCCGCTTTTTGTGCATTAATTAATACTGACTTATCATCCTCAATAGTAATTATTTTTGAATTCTCCATAATTATTTGACCATCAACAACTACACTTTCTATGTTATGCATACTTGATGAGTAAACTAAAGTTGATACTGGATTGTGTAGAGGTATTGATTTTGGAGAAAGCATAGGATTAAATATAACTAAATCGGCTTTTTTACCAACTTCAAGTGAACCTATTTCATCCTCTAATCTTAAACTTTTTGCACCTTCTATTGTTGCCATTTCTAATACCTTTTCAGCAGATATTGCTAAAGGATCACAGTTTTTCACCTTGTGTTGAAGAGCAGTAATTTTCATTAGCTCTACCATATCTTGAGAATTATTGCTAGCAGCACCATCAACACCTAGACTTACTGATATACCTTTTTCTAGCATTTCAGGCACTGGTGCAACTCCAGATGCAAGATACATATTACTAGCTACATTATGAGATACTTTAATGTTATTTTTTTTTATCATATCCATATCTTCATCATTTACATGAACACAATGAACAGCAATTACTTCAGGTCCTATTATACCCCATTTTTCTAAAAGCTTTATATCTATCTCTCCGTGTACTTTCTTAGTCATCTCTCTAGCAAACTCTGTTTCAGATATATGAACGGTAAAATATGAATCATACTCTTTAACAATTTTCCAAAGCATTTTCCCCATATCTTCACTTATTGCCCACATTGAAGATGGCGCAACGCAGATTTTTATTCTTCCATTTTCAGAATTATGGTGTTCATTAAATAACCTTCTAAGATCAGCTTCAACATCTTCTACACTTTCTATTAACTCTTTATGTATACCAAGATTGATACATCCTCTTCCTATAACACCTCTTATACCTAATTCTTTATAAGCTTTGATTATCCCATCAGTAAGGCCAGGTCTATTATGTGTATGCATATAATCTACCATAGTCGTTACACCACTTCTTAACCCTTCCATACACCCAAGCATCGCTGCATGATAAGTATCTTCTTCATTTAAAAATTTTGCTGCAGGGAACATCATATTATTTAACCAATCCCCTAAGGCCATATCATCTCCTAAACCTTTTAGTAAAACTTGGAATAAATGATTGTGTGTATTAATAAACCCTGGAAATAAAACCTTACCATATCCATCAATAATTTTTTCTGCATCATTATACTTAGCTTCTAAAACTTTACTATCACCTATGTCTACTATTCTGTCATTTTCAATAGCTATTGCTCCATCAAATAAGACATCCCTTTTCTTATTTACAGTTACAATTATAGAATTTTTAATTAATAAGTCTATCATAATTATTCCCCCATAAAATTTGTTTAGTATATAAAAACCAACTAGTGTTAGTTATTTAATTAACTATAGAATTTCCAAGCTTACTATTTTTTAGCTACTACTGATTTGTTGATTTTTTGCTAGATTTAAAGCTAAATATACACTTTAATAATAACGCAATAACAGCTCCTGATACAATACTTGAATCTCCAACTATAGTTACAATTATTTCAGGGAATTTAACTAATACTTCAGGTACAGTTGTTAATCCGATACTTGTTGCTATCGCAACTCCTGCAATAAGATTATTTTCAGGCGTAAATCCTTCTATATTGATAATGTCAAATCCAGCCATCGTAATAGAAGAAAATACTACTAATGTTGCCCCTCCAACTACACATGCTGGTATTGTTGTAATTAATGCACCCAACATAGGTGAAACACCCACTAAAACTAAAACAAATGCTGCTATTGAAATTACAAATCTACTTGTAACCTTGTTCATTGCAACTATTGCTGTATTTTGGCTAAATATTCCAGTAGGTATAGAACCAAAAACTGATGCAATTATAGAAGTTACTGCATTTCCTATAACAGCAGATGCTAATTCTTCATCTGTTACGTCTCTATCCATTGCTCCAAATGTAGCAACACATGCAGCTCCCATTATATCAGCTATTGCAATAATATATATCACAGCAAACATTATAATTAGATCTAATCTAAATTCTAAACCAAATGCTAATGGTGTAGGAAGAGATACTAATGATGTTCCAGCTACTGCTGAAAAATCTACCAAACCAAATCCTAGACTTATTAAATATCCAAACACTATACCAATTAGTATAGCTGCATCTTTAATTAAACCTTTTCCAAATTTCATTAGTAGTATTATTATTGCTGCAACAATGGCACCTACTAAAAAGTTAATAGGATCTCCGAATCCAGGTGAACCTACACCTCCTGCTAAATTCTTTATAGCCACAGGAAATAACCCTAATCCCATACAAGAAACTATTGTACCTGATATAACTGGAGTAAATATTTTTCTTATTTTCTTAACAGCAAATCCAACAAAGAACACTATTATGGCTCCTCCAATTTGTGCCCCAAACAGTGCTGGTAATCCATATTGACCAGCAACAGAAAGACACGCACCTAAGAATACATAGCTTGTTCCCATAATTACTGGTAACCTTGAACCAAATTTTAAGCCTTTCATAAAAGGGATTGGATATAGCTGTAAATAAGTTGCTAATCCAGCTACCAGCATAGCTCCTTGAATTAACATTGTTGACATAGATTGATCTAGACCCACAATACTTGATATTAATATAGCTGGAACCATATTACCAACTATCATTGCCATTAAGTGTTGTAAACCTAAAGGTAAAGCTTCTCTAAGTGGTGGTTTACCATCCACATGGAATTTTGATGTATTACGCTCTTTCATAATATAAATCCTCCCATAAATTTTTTATGACCATGAATTTAACTTACTACATACTAGTTAATCACATGTCTACCTAGTACCATAGCGTCCTATACATACTCCAACCTTACATATTTAGCTAATGTTATAATTCTAATGCTTTAGTAATGATTTAAAATATTTAATAGGTACGTTTCTATATAATTTTCTTAAATCTCTCTATTTATGTTTTCTAGAGATTATTAAATACTTTTTATCCCCCTTCACCTCCTTATTTTTTATTAAGCAAAATACGTGCCATTATTTTTTATATTTGTATATAACTTTTTCAAGTATAATTTAGGCATAAATAAATAAAAACTTAACATTTCCATTAACCTTAAAAAACATTTTCCCACAAATTTGTCATTTTACAATATAAATTCTCATTTCGTAATTATTAATTTTAAAATTGAGAATATTTTCAAATATCTAATTTTTTATAGATTTTATAATAAAAAGGATTATAAGTATAAAACATATCTTTTTACTTATAATCCTTATTTAAATTAAATTCTTCATTTTTATGCGTTTATTTTCTCCGCCCTACAATTAATAAGTTCTGCACCTATACTTATTGCTATTTCAGCAGGAGTCTGTGCCTTTAACTTTATGCCAATTGGGCAATGTACTTTATCCAACGCTTCACTTCTTAATCCTTTTTCTAATAACTTATCATATGTTAACTTTGCTTTTCTTTTACTTCCAATCATACCAATATAATAAGCATTAGTTTGCAATGCCCACTCTAATACGTTTGAATCATGCATATGTCCACGAGTTATTATTAAAATATAACTATTCTCACAAACTTCAATACTTGATAAATCCTCTAGCGAATCTAGAACTACAACTTTTGTTTTTGTAAATCTTTCTTTATTAGCAAATTCTTCTCTATCATCAATAACTATCGTCTCAAACTCAAGCATATCTAATACCTCTGCTACATACTTAGAAACATGACCTGCCCCAAATATATAGGCCTTGCCATTAGCATTACTTTCTTTTTCTAACTCATTCTCAAAAAACTTTATATTTATACTATCTTTATAGTCTATGTAATCTATGGATATTTTACCTTTTCCACCACATATCATATCTGACTTTGCTGCATCATTATTACTTAAATTGAAATCATAAACTATTGATTCTTTATTATTTATACATTCTATAGATTTACTTATACAGTCAGCTTCCATACTACCCCCACCTACAGTTCCATAGATTCTCCCATCATTTTTTACAATCATCTTGGCACCTTTAGATCTTGGTGTGGATCCTGAATCTTCAATAATTGTTGCAAAAGCAAATTCTTCATTTTTTGATAATAAATCTACTGCTATTTTATGTACACTCATTTATATTCCCCCTTATTACATATTAGTTCCCTTTTTAATAAAAAACACCCTAGTGATACTTTATCATTTTAAATGATATTTTGTCACTAAGGTGTTTATAAATATATAAAATCTTTATAATATAACTTCTATCTTTTTATCTGAGCATTTTCTTTTAGTTCCTCTATATGCTTTATGAATTTCTCATTCAATATATTTTCTTTAATATTTTCTCTACATTGATCTAATTCTTTTGTAACAATTTTTTTATCATTATTTCTTATAATGTGGTAACCATATGATGTTTCAATAACTGATGATGTCTCTCCTTTAGACAATCTAAATACTTCATTACTAAATTCTACATTCATATCATTTTTTGAAAAATATCCTAATCTACCACCATACTTGCCACTTAATTTATCATCTGAATATTTTTTTGCTAATTCTGAAAAATCTTCTCCATTTTTTACTTTATTTAATATTTCAACAGCTAACTGATATTTTTGTTTTTTTTCATCACTACTAATTTCTTTTTTATTTTCATCTAGTGTAGAAATTAAAATATGCGAAGCATCTATTTCTTCTACTTTAAATTTATCAATATTATCATTGTAATATTTTTTTATATCCTCCTCTGATACACGTACTTTGCTCTCATAATCATTTCTATACTTTTGTATAGTAAGGTCTTTATATATTTCTTTTTCTAAATAATCTTTTTCTACTCCTATTACCTCAAGTTTTTTCTTATATGATGGGTTACCATCAATGGACTTTTCTACGACTTGAAGTTTTTCATTAACTTCTTCCTTAGTCGGTGGACTAGCTTTATCTTTTGCCACTTGATATAGTAGTTCATTGTCTACCATAAAAGATACTATTTCATTTTTCATATTTTCATTGCTTTCATTTCTATATGTTTCTATTATTTCTTCAACAGACTTTCCTTGAACATATCCACTTGTTGCTGCAATTATTTCTATAGTTTTTTGATAATCCTCTTTCGTTATTTCAACTCCATTAACTTTTGCTATATTATTGCTACAACCCATTAAGGTAAGTGAAAATATACTTAAAGCTGATATATAAAATGATTTTTTCACATAAAACACCTCATCTAATATTTTATTTTAAATTTCCTTGCCAAAAGTTTTGTGGTTCTTGATCTTCTTTTATAGGCAATATAACGTATCCATCTTCACTTAAATATTTTAATATGGAATCTAAAGCTGCTACACTTTGAGCTTTTTCATGCATTAAAATAACTATTTCATCTTGATTTTTAGAATAAGTAGTAACATTATCAACTATCTGCATTGAGTTCGCTCTCCAGTCTTGTGTATCAATATCCCAGTCCCACATTTTATATCCTGCCTCTACTAATGACTCGTAAGATTCTTTAGGAGTGTAAGGCTTACTTCCATATGGAAGTCTTATTAATTTTGAGTGTGTACCAGTTATTTCAAAAAATGTTTCATTATTTATATCAAATTCTTCTTTAGCTGATGTTGTTGTTTTATAAAGCTTATGAATATCATGGCTAACACTATGAAATCCAGATGTATTGCCATTTTCAATTATCTTTTTTACTTCTTCTGGATACATTTTCATATTAGAATCAATCATAAAGAAAGTAGCTTTTGCGTTATATTTATTTAGTATATTTATAATTTCTCCAGTATATTTAGATGGTCCATCATCAATAGTTATATAAGCAGTTTTTCCAAAACTCTCCATCGGCCCTTTTTTAATTTCTAATGAAGTATCATAAATTACCTCACTTATTGTCTTTCCAATAATATTATTAGCATACAAACTATCCTTAGATCCTTTTTCATATGCAAAACTAGTATTATATAATGAAGTAATAGTTAATATACTACTAGCTATTACGATTATAAATTTGCCTTTGATAAGCTTTATTAACTTTTTATTCATAGCTCGCCCTCCAATATTTTGTCAAGATTACATATTGTGCCATATTTTGATTCATTAGATATATTTTTCCAATTATCAATATTAGGCGCTTACTTTCGACAAAAAGTTATTATATATTCTTCTTCCTTCTCCTTATTATTAGTCAATTTTCTTCTTTTATCACCTAATAATTAATTTTATAAAAAGTTTTTTTTATTCATTAAAATAAAAAAAGTGCAAGCTAAAAACTCTTACACTTTTTTGACTTTATGCCTATTTTTAAGTTATCAATTCTTAAAATTAGTACTTCATTGTTTTTATTACATCATCTATTTTTTCAATTCCTTTATCTATTGCCTCATCTAAATCCTCTTTTGTATATCCGGTCCCATCAACAAGCAACTCCTCAAATTTTTTGATTCCCATAAATTTTATGATGTTTTCGATATAATTAATACCTTTGTTCATCACTGGCTTTAATATCCAAGGAATGTTCCCTCCTGATGATTGTATGTAAACTAGCGTTCTATCTTTATCATTTAAAAGCCCTTCCGGCTTTCCACTATCAAAGGAAATAGTCTTTTGGTCTTGTATTATACAATCAATATACTCTTTAAGCGGAGCTGGAAATGATAAACTCCACATTGGTGCAGATATAACATATACGTTTGCACTAACAAACTGATCACATAGTTCTCTTATTCTTTGAACTTCTTTTTGATCTTTATCATCTAACTTTTTTGCATCATTTTCATCTATTATACAATTTCTTTTTTCAAAATATTGGTATTCAAGTCTTGGTATATGTTCTTTATATAAATCTAATTCTTCAACTATAAAATCTTTATTATCTTCAATAAATTTACTTATAAATTTTCTAGCGACAGTCTTACTTGCCGATAATTCTTCAGGCTTTGAGTTAACACTAATATATAATAATTTTTTCATAAAGCATACTCCTTCTTTATTTATTAGTATCTCAAATTAATAATAAGATTATGCTAATTCCCACATGTAAAACCAAGAATATTTTTTAACTCATCAACATTAATATTAGTCATTATATCCGTTGAACACCAATGTTCTCTACATCCACAATAGTCAAGGACTGCGCATTGAGGTTTATATCCAAAACGAATTGTCTTTAAATGCTCTGAATATAAGTTTAAAACACAAGAAATGTATATAATTCCAATATTATCCTTTAGTGTATTCTTATAATCAAATTCATCACATTGATGAGGCATAATAAACACACTGAAGCCGTATTTTTCTCCTAGAAAAGATAACTGGCCAACATTACAATCTTTAGAGCAATTACTACACAAATATCCTTTTGAAGTCTTTGTACTTAAACATAGTTTACTTTTGGCTCTCATACATTCCGGCAAAAAAACTATTTTTTCTTCACATACCTTGAATTCTTTTCTATATACTTCATTAATTATTTCTGAGCTAATCATATTAAAAAAATACTGAATTTCTCCTTTTCCACAATAAACAATGTCATCTTTATTGTAATGATCTTTTTTATAATTGTTTAAATACTCATTTACATATCTAGTATAGCACCCTAATGATTCTTTATTTAATTCATAAAACTTTACTATTAAATTCTTACAAAAAATAAATAAATCATTACTATAGTATATTCCTTTATATTTTAAAAACTTCTCCCAGTTTTTTAATCTTAACAATTCTTCATTAAAGTCTCCACATGCTTCTATCCATTTCAACAATAATGTGAAATCATCTAGGGTTGTGTCTTTAAAAATATGTTTTTTTCTCATTAATATCATTGTAGCAAGCTTTCCTCTAATATTATCTATTTCAATTTTATAATTATCATTCTTTCCGCGAAGACTATTTAATCTTACAAAAATACCTTTAGTTAAAACATTAAATTTTCTTGCGTTATCAATATATTCTTCAAGTAATATTCCAATTAAGAGTAACTCTAACCCATATTCTTCTTTATTTCTTAATTCTTCTATGTTTTCACTTAGGATAAATTGCATAAATTCATTTAAGTAATCTTTCCCTCCAAATAAAATTTTCTCTTTTATTTTATTACTAATTTCTTTAACATTAGAATAATAATTATTAGAATTATTCTGATCTAATTTTAAAGAATAAGTTACACAATTCATCTTTTTATTCCTCCTAATCGATACTTATACAATATATGAGTTATCTATAATTTAAATGATTACTTAGTTAAAATAAGAGGAGCGAATTTCGCTCCTCCTTTATTATTAAATAGTCATATTAAATTGATTATTTAGTCACAGGTACATCTAAGAGCAAGTATCCATTTTCCTTGAATTATTCTTTCCATTGATAAAGCCTTAGTACATTTTTTCACTTTTTTCCAAACTAGCTTCTATATTATTATTAATATGAACATATTTTACCCTATTATCAAATTTATTATCTTCACAGCTGATAATATACTTATTGTAACTTCTTAGCTCTTTAAATACTATTATTCCAGTAATTATAGTAGAGACTATATCTGCTAAAGGCTGAGACATCCATATACCTTTTAGACCAAAGAAATTTGGTAAAATTATCATAGCTGGTATTAATAATAACACCTGTCTTAATAAACTTAAAAACATAGCAGTTTTTGCTTTACCTATTGATTGTATAAATGATGTACCTGTAATAGTTAATCCGACTATTGGTAGCATTAATAAATATACTCGCAATCCCTGAGAAGACATTGATGTAAGATTTTCATCATTGTTGAAGAAACCAACAATTACATTTGGAAATACTTGAACTAAAAGTGCACCTATACAAAGTATAACAGTTGCATAAATCAATGTAGATAAATATGCTTTTTTTACTCTCATATATTTTTTAGCCCCATAGTTAAATCCTACAATGGGTTGAGAACCTTGGTTTAAGCCAAAAATAGGCATTAAGCACATCATTGACACTGAGCTTACTGTAGCCATTGCTCCTATAGCCAAGTCTCCTCCATATATTTTTAGCGAATTATTTGCAATAACTTGAACCATACTTGATGCTAATTGCATAGCAAAAGCAGAAAAACCTATTCCAAAAACTCCATAAACTAATTTAATATCAAGTTTAAGATTATTTTTCTTTAATTTAAGATTTGATTTTGAACTATTATAATAAATTATTGTTAATATTGCCGTTAAGCATTGAGATGTTATTGTGGCTAGTGCTGCACCTTTTATACCCATATTAAAATTAAAAATAAATATAGAATCTAATATAATATTTGTTATACACCCTATAACCATGATTGCCGCAGATACTTTAGGGCTACCATCAGCTCTAATAGAATGATTTAATGAAAATGCTAGCATATTAACTGGTGTTCCAAGCAAAATTATATTTATATAATCTTTCGCATATTGTAATGTATTTTCGCTTGCTCCAAATAAGTTTAATATATTTTTACTAAATAATATACCTATTGTCATTAAGATAAAACCTATACCTACAGCTAAACTAACTGCATTTCCTATATGTTTTTCTGCCTCTTCTCTTTTATCTTGCCCTAATTTAATAGATATATTGGCAGTCGTTCCTATACCCACCAACATTCCAAAAGCAAGTATTATTGTAGTTATTGGCATGGTTATCCCTAACCCTGTTATAGCTAAGGTTCCAACTTCTGGTATGTTACCGATAAAAATTCTATCCACCACATTATAAAATGCATTTACCATCATTCCTATAATAGCTGGCACTGAATACTTAAATAATAATTTATTAATGGACTCACTTCCTAATATTTGTTCCCCCATAACATGCCTCCTTTACATTGGTTGTGTTTGCAACTATTTTGCTAAAATTTTATATTAATTGTTTACTTAATAATATCTTATGCCTATATTCATATACAATTACTAATTTCTTTGCAAATAAAAAAGAAGGATAGAATCCTTCTTTTTTATTTGCAATTTAATATTATGCATACTGACTTTCAGAAGATAAAGATTTTTGCTTAATATATTCATCTATAGCATAAGCTGCATTTTTACCAGCACCCATTGCAGAAATAACTGTAGCAGCACCTGTTACAGCATCTCCACCAGCGAATACTCCTGCTTTTGAAGTAACTCCATTATCATCTGCAACTATACACTCCCACTTATTAGTATCTAAGCCTTTAGTTGTTGATGTTATTAATGGATTAGGACTAGTACCAAGAGACATTATTACCGTATCTACTTCTATTGTAAATTCTGATCCTTCAACTACAACAGGTCTTCTTCTTCCTGAAGAATCAGGCTCTCCAAGTTCCATTCTGACACAGATCATCCCTTTAACATCTCCATTTTCATCTACTAATATTTCAGTTGGATTTGTTAGAGTATCAAATATTACGCCTTCTTCTCTAGCGTGATGTACTTCTTCAGCTCTTGCTGGTAATTCTTCATCACTTCTTCTGTATACTATATGAGTTTCTGCTCCAAGTCTAAGTGCGGTTCTTGCTGCATCCATTGCAACATTTCCTCCACCTACTACTGCAACCGCTTTTCCAAGTCTTATAGGTGTAGCATAATCATCTTTATATGCTTTCATTAAGTTTACTCTTGTTAAGAATTCATTAGCAGAAAATACTCCATTTGCATTTTCTCCTTTTATTCCCATAAACTTAGGAAGTCCTGCACCTGAACCTATAAATACTGCTTCAAATTTCTCATCATTTAATAATTCATCTATAGTTATTGTTCTACCTACTATAACATTAAGTTCTATTTTTACCCCTAGTTTTTTAATGTTATCTATTTCAGCTTGAACTATTTCTTGCTTTGGTAATCTAAATTCTGGAATTCCATAAGTTAAAACTCCACCAGCTTCGTGCATAGCTTCAAAAATAGTAACATCATAACCTTTCTTAGCTAAATCTCCTGCACAAGCAAGACCTGCTGGTCCGCTACCTATAACAGCAACTTTTTTACCATTCTTTGATTCAGTTTGCGCTAAGTTTATGTTATTTTCTCTTGACCAGTCTGCAACAAATTTTTCTAATTTTCCTACAGCTATAGCTCCTGCCTTTCTTGCAAATACACATTGTCCCTCACATTGATTTTCTTGAGGACAAACTCTACCACATACTGCAGGTAAAGAACTTGACTCTGCGATTATTCTAGCCGCTTCTTCTATATCTTTAGTTTTTATTTTTTCTATAAATGCAGGTATGTTTATTCCAACAGGGCATCCTTCAACACACTTTGGTTTTTTACATCCTAAGCATCTATTAGCTTCTGTTACTGCTTCTTCTAGATTATAACCTAAGCACACTTCTTCAAAGTTATTTCTTCTCTCTATTGCTGGTTGTTCTTGTACTGGCGTTCTACCCATTTTACTCATTATATGTTACCTCCACATCCACAGTTTCCATGATGGTGCGTATCCCCTTCTTCTTGCTCAAGTATAGCTCTTCCCTCTTGAGTCTTATACATTCTTTGTCTTCTCATAGCTTCGTCAAAGTCTACTAAGTGTCCATCAAATTCTGGTCCATCAACACAAGCAAATTTCACTTCATTACCAACAGTTACTCTACATGCTCCACACATTCCTGTACCATCTACCATTATTGGGTTTAAACTTACAGTTGTTGGTATTTCTAACTCTTTAGTCATCATACACATAAACTTCATCATTATCATTGGACCTATTACTATAGCATGGTCATATTTTTTACCTTGGTTTTGAACTAAATCTTTTAGTAAATCAGTAACTCTTCCATCGAATCCATAAGAACCGTCATCTGTTGATATATATAAGTCTTTGGCAGCAGCTCTCATTTCGTCTTCTAATATTAGTAAATCTTTGCTTCTTGAACCTATTATAACGTCTACGTCTAATCCATTTTCTTTAAACCATTTAACCTGTGGATATACTGGTGCTGATCCAACACCACCAGCAACAAATAATATATTTTTATTTTTAAGTTCGTTTATATCTTCTTCAATAAATTCACTAGGTTGACCTAACGGGCCAACAAAGTCCATTACAGTGTCACCTTCATTGTATTTAGCAAGCTCCATAGTCGAAGCTCCTAATGTTTGGAATACGATAGATACTGTCCCCGCTTCTCTATCATAGTCTGCAATTGTTAGTGGTATTCTTTCCCCTTTTTCGTCGTTTTTTATTATAATAAATTGCCCTGGCTTTGAAGCTTTCGCAACACGAGGAGCTTCGATATCCATTAAATAAATATTATCTGTTAATTGAACCTTTTTGACTATTTTGTTACTCATCTCTCTATTCTCCATTCTGACAATTATTCTAGAGTTAAACTGTTATTCTACAAATAAATATAAGTGCATCCCTGAATTTTTTATAAATTTCACACTCGATTGTTATAGATTTAACCCTACGATAAGTATACTATATTTTACCAAGTTTGTATTAATAATCTTGAAAATTCTTTATAGTTCTTACCTATTAAACCTTTGTATATGTTTAACTTTATATAATAAACAAATCTTGATTTTTTTCCGAAATATTTTTTATTTTATTAAGATTTTTTGTATATATTATTAATATTATATAGAAATAAACAGCATCCACTTTACAGATTACGTTTTCATAGTTAATTAATTAACACGTTTTTCTAATTCTATGCCCTATCTTTCGATATAAAAATAAAAGCAACCAATTCTATTTGGTTGCCTATGTAATCAATGAATTTTATACTTACTATTTGCTATTAATTCTTCCCTAATTTTATTATTTTCTTCATCTAGATATACTCTAAAAGTTTTTACATCAATTTTATCATTGCTATATTTTTCCTCAGTTTTTATATATAATTTTTCTCTGTCTTGACTACATCCATATATTTTAGAAGTTACAGCACCATTATTCACAATATTTTTAATATATATTGGATGTGCATATCCATTTTTAAATTTTAAGTCCGTATATCCATATGATACTGCAGCATCTCTCCCCCTTGGCGCATAATGAGATTGTAAAGTATGATTATGAACTTCTTCTATTTGCATTCCTGAAAGTAGTGCTGCATTGTAGATAGTTGTAGATACTTGACAAACTCCTCCGCCTTCACCATTTACATATTTACCTCCAACAATTACCTTAGCTGTTTTATAACCATTACTCCATGATCTATAACCTGTTGTATTATTGTAAGAAAACACTTCTTGTGGCATAATTAATTTTTCACTAGTGCTAAGTGCTGCAACATGAATATTACTTCCTCTTGCACTATATTCATTAAAGCTAGTACTATACTGCCCAAGTACAGTGTCTATTGATTTTACATCTTCTGTAGTAACATTTGGTTTTATTACTTTAACTGGTAAATCTATAACCTGAATTTTATGCGATACCATCATATCATAAATATGTTCTTTCAGTTTTATCAAATCTACCTCTAGTCCTTCCTTAGATTCTGTTCTTATTATTTCTCCAGAGTCCTTTATATCTATTGTTGCATTTTGAACCTCTACATTAATGTCCTTGGCTATATTTCGAATTATTTCGCTTAGTTTTATCTCATTATAATGAGTTTCTAAATTTATTTTATATTCACCATTAAAGCTCAAACTAAATATGCGCTTAAAATTTTCATAATTATCTTCACTATGAGTATATTCAAATGCCTTATCTAAACATCCTTCATAGTCATAATATAAATTAATATCATTAGGCTTTATATTAAAAACTTTATCATCATACTTAATAATAATCGGCTCTATTTTATAGTTTTTGTATAATTCCTGTCTGCATTGTTCTTTGGTCATCCCCCCAATATTAGTTTCTTCTATGTAAATATTTTTAAATATTTTCTTTTTTTCTATGCTATTAGGTTTAGACATTCCCATGCTTGTGAAACCCAATAATAATATACAAAACAATAATATTAATCTTCTAACATTTTTATTAAATTTGTACATATTCTTCTCCTAAAAATTATATTTAATCCTTTATTTTATATTTACCCATATAAATTTTAATATTCTTTAGTTGTTATTAAAGTAAGTGTATAGATATATTTATTTTGCAAATACTTTTAATAAATACATATTAAATACAAACTTGGAGGTAATTTATGAAAACTGCAAAGCAAGATTTAGTAACTGCCTTTTCTCAACTTCAAAGAGCACAACTATCTTTAAAAATTGCAGCTGAAAATGTTGAAAAACAAAACAATAAGTATCAAATACAAAATACTCTTTCAGCTGTCGATGAAGCATTATTTGCAGCAAGCAATGCTGTTTCAAACTATCAAGATTAACTTAAACTTCGCATTTTTGAAAGGTTTAGTATTTGCTAAACCTTTTTATTTTTTATGATAAATTTTTTTAACGATTTCTATTTATTTTAACCTATATTTTACATATATTTTTTGTTACTTTTGTCGAATTCTATGCTATAATATCTATTATAATATTTAAAAATAGTAAACAATATTTAATGCTTAAGATAGAAAACAACAGTTAATCTTCTTATTTTTTAGAAAAGAGGTAAATGTAGCCTCGTATGTAGAGAAATCTGCATAGGACACAACTTGAATTGCAGATAATTCCTAAAGCCTGGGTGCCACAACGCAAAAGCGAACAGCTTTAAACGTGATGGAACGAAAGTAGAAAAAAGTCTCAGGATGGCATACGGTTAAAACCTAAGTGCTTTTATAATGGATGTTCATGCAGGGAAGTCCCGAACAGGGAAACCTTCAACGACTAGAGAGAAATCTCGTACACCATAAGCGATTGATGGTGGAAGTGGGTTGCCCCTAACGACTAGTACGGCTAGTGTCGAGGGTGAAGAAATAGTCTGCTCTCATATGAAAGTATGAGAAGTTCGTAAGAGAACTGCGTAGGAATAGCGATCCTATGTGAACATTTGGTGCTTACATGATAGAAAAAATAAAATTAGCTAAGTTTAATGGTATTCCTTGTGAAAACTTATACGGTGACTTATGCTACATCACCAAAGAAATGTTTAAAGATGTAATTGACTTATTTAATCGAGTAAACAGTACCATGGATAATAAAAATTGGCTTAAATTTAGAGATGAATCATATTTACAAAATGTTATAGACAGAGGTGGTTTTATCATTGGGTGTTATGTTGATGAGACATTAGTAGCTTCAGCATTATGTGAATCTCCTGACCTTGAATACACTTCAAATTTAGTAGAAATAGGCTTAACAGCTTCTCAAATAGAAGCGACATATGTCTCTGGATATGTAATGGTTGATCCACTATATCGTGGAAATTCACTACACCGTGTTTTAGTTGAAGCAAGAATAGATGCATCAATAGATAGAGATATGAAATTTATTGTTACAGCCATAGCATGCGAAAATATATTTAGCTTGAAAACTGTTTTAAATCTAGGATTTGAAATAATGCTCCAAAAAGAAAATGAATATGGTATAGTAAGAAATATTCTTTTAAAGAATCTAGCGTCAGAACTAATCGAAGAAACTGAAATTACAGCTTAAAAAGTAACAAAACATAAGAAAGAGTATATTCATTAATGACTTAGTGAGATTTAAGTTTGTAATGAATATACTCTATTTTGTTATTTATATGAATATTTAAATTTTACTCGATAATACTAATATTAAATATTTTATTATCACACAATTTTAGGAGTTGGTTATTTTGATCAAAAAAATAAGATTCTTGTTAGTTACAATATTAATGCTTTCTTTTTTTGCAACAATTTCGTTTGCAAAAACGCCATCTATCACTGCGGCTAATGATGTAGATTCAACTAAGTCTAATCATTACCCTGTCATAGAAATAACAAATCATACAGACAGAGATATTTTAGTTGAATGGGGCGCTTTCGCAGATGTTTATCAGGGTAATATAACAGTTCCATCTAATACTACCAAAGCGCTACACTTGCCTGAACTATCATTTTTAGGTAAGACACATGATATAACAACAGTTTGGTTAACTTGGCAAGATTTAGATTTCTTAAAACCACGTGGTACAGATGTAATAACTATACCTTTTGATGCACCAAAATCTCCTTCTAATACTGAGACTGAATTAGGCATGAAATAATTACAAAATAAAAGTTTGCAAATAACTATTTAATAATAGATTATCTGCAAACTTTTATTTATTTTATTCTAAATCATATCCCAATAATAGTATTATATTTTCAAGTTTTTCTAGATTATCTTTATTTCCCTTTTCAAATATATATTTACACCTTTTTAACTTATACTCATCTTTAATCAAATTAGTAGCAAATGCAAGACAAGTTGCCTGACCGCAGAATCCACAGTTTATCTTTGGTAAATATTGATATATTTCTAAAGGGCTCGGTAGTTTTTTTATTTCATTAGATGGTATTATCTCTGTTCTCTTTTCATAAACATAGTTAATCATTTCTTTAAGATAATCTAATATTTCAAAAGCTTCAGACTCATTAATTAATTTTGCTACATTAACTTCTTTACTATAAAAATTTATAAGTTTATCTTCATAAGAAAATGTAAAAGTCTTTGCATTTTCATTATATATACCATTTTTTATATAGCCATTAATGTATGGTAAAATATCACTTATATCTCTGGATAAAACAGCTTTAGCTCTGATTCTATTTGAGTCAGCAGTACAAGGTTGGATAAATTTTAGCATTATACTATCTAAATACATAGTGTTTCTCCTTCTTCAGATATATTTTCTAGTGCATTTACTAATTTATCTATATCTTCCTTTTTATTAAAGTATCCTATACCTATCCTAACTGCTCCTTTGTTAATTGTTCCCATTATTTTATGAGCATTAGGGGAGCAATGTAAACCTGCTCTAACCATAATATTATAATTAGTATCTAGCCTATAAGCTATCTCTTCTGCTGTCAAAGACTTGTGATTAAAAGATATTACAGCTAAAATCTTATCAACACATTTAGGACCATAAATTTCAATATCTTTAATATTACTTAATTTTTCTAATGCATAAGCTGTTAATTCTTTTTCTTTATGATGTATCTTTTCCATACTTTCCTTATTAATAAATTTAATACCTTCCCTAAGACCAATAATTCCACTTACATTTAATGTTCCTGTTTCTAATTTATTAGGATAATAATCTGGTTGATATTCGTATGCTGAATCACCACCAGTACCACCTACTTTTAATGGAGATACATCTACATATTTATTAACAACTAAACCTCCTATTCCCATAGGTCCTAGTAAACTTTTATGCCCCGTAAAAGCTAGCAAATCTATATTATCCTTTTTCATATCTATTTGGTACGCTCCAGCGCTTTGAGCTGTATCTACTAAAAAAGGTATTTTGTGTTTTTTACTTATTTTACCTATTTCCCTTATTGGTTGAATTGTTCCAAGTACATTTGATGCGTGTGTAAATATTATTAGCTTAGTTTTGTCTGTAATATGCTTTTCAACATTATTCGGATTAGTAAATCCATATTCATCACATTCAACTTTAGAAATAGTTATGTTTTTTTCTTTTTCTAATGTTTTCAAACATCTCCAAACAGCATTATGCTCCAAGCTACTTGTTATCACATGATCATTTTCTTTTAAAACTCCTCTTATTGCAAGATTTAATGATTCTGTAACATTCGATGTAAAGACAACCCTTTTAGGATCATCAAAGTTAAACATATTACCTATAAGTTTTCTTGTCTCATAAACAATAAAATCAGACTCCATTGCCTTTTGATATGAACCTCTACCTGAGCTTGTCCCATTGTTTATCATAAAATCATATACTGATTTTGCTACATTAATTGGTTTTGGATAAGATGTTGCTGCATTATCTAAATATATAGGCATATTTAATCTCCTCCTAAAGTTTGTTAAATCTTTATTCATAATATAATATTATCACAAAAACATAGCCAATAAAAAAAGTATGAAAATCTTTTTTGATTTCCATACTCTTATTAATATATTAATTATTCTCTCTATTTTTAAATCTGTATTCGGTTCTTAAGTTGTTAATTTTATTAGTAGTCTTTTTGCTATATTTAGCTTCTCCTCTAGAAGCTAAAGCAATATTTGCTTCTACTCCTGGTATTACTTCAGGACCAAGTTCTCTTGCTACTTCGATTCTTAAAGCATCAGGTCTTTTATTATACTTTGGTACTCTATTTGGATGTTTTGGCATATTGTCACTCCCTATTGATAATTTATTTCTCTTATAGTATTTATCAAATACTATTTTTAATACCTAAGTATCCATTAAATATATTAGTTATTTTGTAATTAATTTACAAATTATCAACCTTCTCCAAATACTCTTCGTCAGTGCAGTCACTATCTATATTATTATTTTTATAGATAAATGATAATTTTGTCTCAGAAGCTATAATAGAACCAAAAATTAATATACTTCCTATAATTAGTTTTAATGTTAATTCTTCTCCTATAAATATAATAGAAAGTATAGTACCAAAAACTGCTTCAGTTGATAAAATAATAGCTGTTTTTGTACTATCAACATTCTTTTGGCAAATTGTCTGAGTTACAAATCCTAAAATTGTACTAAAAAATGCTAAGTATAATACACCAGCATAACCAAGGCTATTTGCATTTATTTTTCCTTGGCCACTTGCTATTTGGAATAACATAGATAAAATAAAAGCTACAGCAAACTGAGTAGTAGTTAATACAATAGCATTATACTTTGGTGCCAATTCACTTGTAAAGAATATATGAAAAGCAAATGCAACTGCACCTAAAAGTGTCAACATATCTCCAATATTGATAGAAAAATCACTTTCTAAAGATAAAATTGCTATACCTAGTAATGTTATAAGACTACTTATTAATCCTATTTTATCTAACTTCCTTTTATATAAAATAAATCCAATGAATGGTACAATTACAACATTTGCTGCTGTTATAAAAGCATTTTTTGATGGTGTTGTAAATTGTAATCCTATTGTTTGAGTTGCAAAAGCAATAAACAAAATACTTCCCAAAAAAGTTCCTGCTTTAATACTTTCTTTATTAATATTTTTCTTAATAACTTTAAAAAATATTATCCCCAGAATTACTGATGCTAATAAAAACCTTAATGTAAGTATTTGCAAAGGCAATAACCCACCATCTAAAGAAAGTTGAGTACCTACAAATCCGCCTCCCCATATAATTGCAACAAAAATTAACCCTATTTCTCCTAAATATTTTTTCATAAGTTTCCCCCATTTTGATTTATATTTAAATGTCATATGTACTGACAATTATTCACTATATTTTAGCTTAATATATATTTATATAATTGTAAATATGTTAAACTAATTCATTTGGTAATCTTTCCTAATACGCAAAAGGGAAATTAGTAAAGATATTAAAGTATCCTCATAATTTCCCTTTTATTAGTGACCTCATAACTGGTTCTCCCATATTATTTAAGTTTGATTTGCATTATAAATATTTTATTTTGCAAATCCACATCCAAACTAATTAATTTCATCCTTACTTATTTAATTATTCAGCTTCATAATCAGGTGAGTAATCATCATAATCTAGCTCTTCTTCATAATCGAAGTATACTAACTCAATATATTCATTCATATATCCTACCTCCAACTTAATATTTTTTGCAAGTTTTCTTTTTTATCTTTCAGTCTTAAAACAATATATGCACTTATATTAGATATGTTTACACTTAATTTATAAAATTAACTTTATCTTAATACTAATTATATGTTAAAAATATCTATCGTTATTTTAATTCTGCATCTTCATTAAATTTATGACACAAAAATAGAGCTATTCTTATATGATGTTAGATCATATTAATAGCTCTTATTCTTAACACTTTATTATACCCTAGTTGTTGAAGTAAAGTCAAAAAATTTAGATGGTAGTAATGGTGGTATTAATCGTTTGACAGTATCAAAAGAAAAAATAACATTTCTCTTCACTCTTTCTCCGTATACATCTTTATATAAACAGGTGATATCATTTTCTATATCTTCTATAATATCATATATTCCCTCTTCATTTTTATAAGAAGCTGTCATATAAAACTTATTACTTTCTTCTTTATCTTCATATAAATGAAGATGGCTATAATACTTAGAATATTTAACCTGTAAATATTTATCTATGGCATTTAAAAACTTTATATAATCACTCTCTAACCCAGGTTCAACAATAATTTCTTTTACAATGTATAATGTGCTTTCAAATTGCTGATTCATAATTATTACCTCGCTCTATTGGGTTTTATTACTATCACTAACTATTTTATTCAGCATATTATTTTATGTGATTATTTTTTAGTTTTCTCCTTTTCCGTCATATGTGACAAGGTGATATATTGTCTCTTTTGATGCTTCTACCCATGTAATACAATCAGTAGGTATTCCTTCTGCTTCATTTACCTTAACGATTAGTAACTCATCTTTCGATAAAGATTTAGTTAACTGCTTAAACTCCGAATCTTTCTTTTCACTTAAATATTTTTGTATTGAAAAGTCAAAATCAACAAAATCTTCACCTATCTTATATAGTCTAACGTCTTCTATTTTAGTATCAGTTGAAATGCATAAAAGTAAATTTCCTTCATTATTGATGACTATTGGTGTTTTGCCTGCAGTTTTTAATTCATCAACTATTTTTTGTATATTTGCTTCATCTAAATCATAACTTTTTTTAATTTTCACCTCAGCATTTTTATTACTTATATCCTTTGAATTATCTTTACTTGAACATCCAACCATAATCACTAAACTTATTATTATAAGTATAAAAAGTTTAATTTTTTTCAATGTATCACTCCTAATTAAAAGATAATTTACTTCAACCCTAAACTTTCTAAATAATTTTCTCTTACACCATACATTATTACTTTTGTATCCTCTTTGTCACTATATATAACTTCAACCTTTCTATTACCATAATTATCATTAAATGTATCTTTTTTATTTATAAAGTCTAAAAATAATCTTATCGCTTCATCTTCACTACCAAGCATAACTGTAAAACCTTCTATAACGCCTCCAAATGAGTCTGTAGATGGTATAGTTAAACTCATATCATATCCGTCTTTTCCTTTGTTATTCTCAAATATTAATCCTTTTGTCAAATAATCTTCAAGAACTGTATCGCTTCTATATTCCCATTCATATTTATCTTTTAGTTCTAGGTACACATCATCACCTATTAGTTTTCCTTGTACAGCAAAAACTTGTACTAAACTTGATAAAATAACTACTACAGTTAATATTAATCCAATAAAATAACTTTTTTTTCTATTCATTTGTGTATTGCCCCCTATTTTCATTTGTTCTTAGTTAAATACTATCACTAATCTCAACAGAAAATTGTAATATTGAGTTGGTGATATTATGAAATTTCATACATTCTTCTACATATTCAATATTACTTCGGTTCTCTTATACAATGCTAGACTTATCAGCGACATAATACTTGCTTTAAGTAGATTAAAAGGTGCTATAATCCAAATAACAAACGTAAACTTGTCTACTATTCTTGGATTGATAACTGCACCCATCTCAATTACAGCTTCCATAGGCATTATATTTCCGTAAAACGGTAGTAATATATAAAAATTTGCAATACATCCAACTATAGTCATCGTTATAATTCCACATAACAATGCAATAATTACACCTATAAAGTCTTTCCTTTTTCTATATATATAAGACACTACTCCTACAAAAGAGCCTCCTATTAAAAAGTTTGCAAATTCTCCTATTCCACTTGTTGTTGACATTCCCGTAAAAAATTGAAGCACATTCTTTATTAATTCAATCATAATACCAGCAAGTGGTCCAAGAGCCATACCTCCTAGAATTCCGGTGATATCAGATATATCAACCCTTAAAAATTCAGGAAATAACATAGGTAATGGAGCAGACAAGAACATTAATACATATCCAATCGCACCCAGAATAGCAATTTTAACCAAAGTTGAGGTTTTAAGTATCATCTCACAAAGCCTCCTATATTATCCAAATAGTTTATAATATCACTATAAAAGAAAATTATGGTATTATTTTGCACCTAAGCAATCATATTTATACTAAATATACAAAATAACATAAAGTTTAATTAGTTTCACTAATGAATACTTTATGTTATTTATGATTCAAGAAATGAAAATAAATCTTAATTTTATAATTCACTTTCCTTAACTCATAAAAATATTGCCATCTAATCCTCATATATATCTATACTACTTATAAATATATACGATTGATTAAATGGCAATTTCTAATTTAGTTTATTAAATTTTTATTATTTTTTTTATATATTTTTTAATTATTTTTTCATCTCTTCTATCATTTCTTCAAAATCAACTGAGTCATACATAAACATTGCTATATTTGCATCACTTTTTTCTAAAATTTCACTACAAGTCATATCTATACTTTTAACATGTCTTGGATCAACAAGTTGAACTTCCTTAAATATATCTGCAAATAACCATGATGTAGGTGCTTGATAAGAGTCTCTGAAAATTATTATTTTTTTATCTATTAAAGCATCTTCATTTTGTATTTTCACAAAGGCTTCTCCAAACATATAAGCACCACCATATAGTATTTCTTCTTTGTTTCTAGCACTTGCAAAGCATTGTTCTTCTTTTATTTCAACCTCATTTTTTCCGTCATATTGAAAAAATTTATATTTATTCTTCTCCTTTAAATGAACATATGGTATATTTTCATTTTCATCAACTATTTTATTTAAATTTTTATTATAGCTTCCTAAGAAAAATCCTCTATTAAGATTAGTGCTTGTATAAGCATCCCATGATATATTATCTGCTATGTCCATCTCTTTCATAATATATTTAAATCCTTCAAAAGCTCCTATCCCATTCCAATGGTGGTCTGTTTTAAAATAAAAACTTTCTAACTTATCTTCATTAAAATTATCCAAGAAATAATTATCTATATCAATAAATTTTATACCTTCTTTATCGATATACTTTTTAAGAATATTCTTATTTTTCTGTGCATTACCTACACCTTCTGTATATTTTTTATATAAATGAGCTATAGCATTTTCTTTATGTGGAGTAGATACGTAATAAATTTCTTTATTCGATCCTTGCCCTATCTTTGCCATGTTATCTATATCATTTGCTAATGATTTTATTTTACTTTCATCAATATTTTTAACTGGAGTAGGCATAATCCAATTATTATCTAATAAATAATAGTTTTTAACTTTATTTTTACCAAAGGCTAATTCTAACTTTGTATACATATTAGAAAGCTCTTCCCTAAATGCAAATTGGTCAGAATAATAAGCTTCATAATCCCTAGCATAAGTATTATCCTCCATATCCTCTTTTGTAGGCTTTTGCTTAAGGGCTCTATTTTCTGATGTACTTATTTTTTTATCTGCATTTATAACATTTATAAAAAACAATCCAAGTATTAAAGTAATAAAAGGAATTGCTATAAACTTTGCTTTATCTTTATTCATATTTAAAACCTCCTAAAATCTAAAATATAAAAATGGATTATATGTTGAATTAACTAAAAATAAAACTATAATAAACATCAATGCTACCAAAGACGTTCCATGTAGCAAATAGACTATGCTATTTTCTAATAGCCTATCCCCCCTTAATTTCACAAAATCTGATATCTTCTTTAATACTGTAGTTGATAAAATTATTCCTAAAACTATTATCATCC
Source organism: Romboutsia sp. LXY-2 (assembly GCF_056171995.1). NCBI lineage: Bacteria > Bacillati > Bacillota > Clostridia > Peptostreptococcales > Peptostreptococcaceae > Romboutsia > Romboutsia sp. LXY-2. Next base: position 531,887 of record NZ_JBKFGI010000004.1, read on the forward strand.
AAGAATCATTAATATAAATTAAAAATGAGCTATTTATAATCTCATTAGATCCTAGACCAACTAAGACCTTTATAAAATCTATTGCTTGGTTTAAGTTATCTGACCTAAAGAATACCCATCCTATCATAACTATTAAAATTAAGTATGAATGTCTAAAAAATCTAGGTAATATATCTAGGATTCCTTGAATAAATGCCTTTTCTAAGGCTATAAAAACTCCAAAGTATAATCCCCATACTATAAAAGTTAAATTGGCACCATGCCATATTCCCGTTAAAAACCATACTACAAATAAATTTCTATATTGTTTTAACACATTTACTCTGTTTCCTCCAAGTGGAATATATACATAATCTCTAAACCAACTTCCAAGCGATATATGCCATCTTCTCCAAAACTCTGATACAGATTGAGATATGTATGGATAATTGAAGTTTTCTAAGAAATCAAATCCAAACATTTTTCCAAGACCTATTGCCATATCACTATATCCACTAAAATCAAAATATATTTGAAGCGTATAACATATAACCCCAAGCCAACCTTCTAATACTGATAAACTTGCAATCTGCGTACTGAATATACCATCAGCTACAAGACCTAATTGATTAGAAAATATGACCTTCTTCCCAAGACCAACTACAAATCTATTTACACCATCAGCAAATTTTTCTATAGAATGATCTCTTTTACTAATTTGATTATCTACAGTTTGATACCTTACTATAGGTCCTGCAACTAACTGAGGGAATAAACTTATATAAAGAGCTAAGTTAAGAATATTTTTCTGTACTTTTCCATCATTTTTATAAACATCTATGACATAACTCATTGTTTGGAATGTAAAAAATGATATTCCTAAAGGTAGGGCTATAGTTGGAATATTTATATTTGTTCCAATCATTAAATTTATACTATCGATAAAGAAATTAGTATATTTGAATACTATTAATATACTTACGTTTGAGATAACCGATAATATTAACCATAGTTTTTTCTTTTTATCATCCTTACTGGAAACCTTAATTCCAAATAGATAATTTATAAATATAGATAATATCATCAAATATATATATACAGGCTCACCCCATGCATAAAAAAATAAACTAGCCAAAAGTAATATATAATTTTTGAATTTATCTTTTAATGTGTAATATAAAATCAATACTGTTGGCAAAAATGAAAATACAAATAATAAACTGCTAAAAGTCATTTGATCTAACCCCTTTTCTATAAAAACTTATTTACAAACATACTTTAACATATTATTTTTTATTTTTTTTGATTGTTATTGAATCGTATACTTTTCTTTATAAATTTGTAATAATTAATAATATTAGAGCTATGACATATTCAAAAACACATCTACAGCAAGATACTAGTATATAAAAAAGGTTATTGCCATAGTTCAACAACTATAGCAATAACCTTTTCATTTCTCACTCTTATTTTGCCCAACAGTAGCAAAGTAGTCTTACGCACTACTTACTCATTTCTTTTGATTTTTCTATACAATTTCCTATTGCTTTTATTACTGCACTTCTAAATCCTTCTGATTCTAATGTTTTTACTGCCTCTATAGTAGTTCCTCCTGGTGAACAAACCATATCTTTTAACTCCCCTGGATGCTTTCCTGTCTCTAGTACCATTTTCGCAGAGCCCATTACTGCTTGAGCTGCAAAAGTATATGCTTGATTTCTTGGCATTCCAGCTAGAACTGCAGCATCAGCCATCGCTTCTATAAACATAAATACATATGCTGGTGCAGAACCACTAGCACCAATTACTGCATCTATCATATATTCTCCAACTACTTCAGACTTACCAAAAGAATCAAATATACTCTTTACCATAGATAATTCTTCATCAGTTACATTATTATTTTTGCATAAAGCACTCATACCTTCACTTACTAATGCAGGAGTATTTGGCATTGTTCTAACCACTTTCTTATCAGAACCTATTACATTTTCAACTGATCCAATAGTCTTTCCTGCTGCGATTGTAACTATAACCTTTTCTACATCTATAAATTCTTTTACAGAATCTAAAACTATATCATAAATATTTGGTTTAACTGCCACTATTATTATATCACTATTTTTAACTACTTCCTTTGAGTCTTTAGTAGTAGCTACTCCAAATTCACTATTTACAGCATCTAAAGCACTTTGATTTAAATCAGAAACAGTAATTTTTCCAGGTTCAACTAGTCCTGACTTAACTATCCCACCTATCATCGCCTTTGCCATGTTTCCAGAACCTATAAATCCTATACTCTTATTCATTTTACACATCTCCTTATTTTGTTATGTTAATATTTTAGCATTACCTTTATATTAATAAAACTCTAGCCTACTATGTAATAGACTAGAGTCTTAATATTAATTAATTGTTTCTCTTAGAACGTTTGCTCCGTTCTACCTATTATCTCATCTTGTAGTGCTCTACTTAAGTTGTTGAAATGGTCACTATAGCCAGCAACCCTTACTATTAAATCCTTATACTCATCTGGATTCTCTTGTGCTTTTAGAAGTACATTTTTGTCAAATACATTAAATTGAATATGATGTCCATCCATATTAAAGTATGCTCTTACTAAATTCGCCATATTATCAAGACCTTCTTCTGATTCTACAACAGAAGGTGCAAATCTTTGATTTAATAATGTTCCACCAGTTTTTAGATGATCCATTTTTGCAGCTGATTTTATTACTGAAGTAGGACCATTAGTGTCTCCACCCTTTTCAGGTGAAATACCTTCTGACAAAGGTTTTTGTGCAAGTCTACCATTAGCACTCGCCCCCATTACTTCACCAAAGTATACGTGACAAGTAGTAGGAAGCATATTTATTCTATATTGACCACCAATTGGTGACTTTCTTCCAGTTACTTCATTATAGAATGAGTTAAATACATCTTTCATTAATTCATCAACATAGTCATCATCATTTCCATACTTAGGAGTTTTGTTAACTACTAAATTATAAATTTGTTCATGATTTTCAAAGTTTGAATCTAGTGCATTTAATAATTCATCCATATTAAATTTCTTTTTATCAAATACATTATACTTAATTGCTGATAAACTATCTGTTATTGTTCCTATCCCAACACCTTGAATATACTTAGTGTTATATCTTGCTCCACCTGCATTATAGTCTTTACCTGTTTTTATACAGTCATCAATTATAACACTCATAAGAGGTGCTGGCATATGCTTAGCATATATTCTTTCTATTATATTATTTCCTTCAACTTTTATCTCAATAAAATGATGTAGCTGCTTTCTATAAGCATCCATTAATTCATCATAAGTCTCAAAGTTTCTAGGATCACCAGTTTTAATACCAAGTTGTTTTTTGCTAATTGGATCATATCCATTATTCAGTGTTATTTCAAGAATTTTAGGTAGGTTTAAATATCCTGTAAGTATATAAGCTTCTTTTCCATAACATCCAGTTTCTACACATCCACTTGTTCCACCAAGTCTTGCATCTTCTAATGTTTTGCCAGCTTCCATTAATTCTTGAATTATAGCTTCTGTATTATAAAACGCTGGTTGCCCCCAACCTTTTCTAGATATCTCGCAAGCTCTCTTCAAGAATTTTTGAGGTGTTTTTCTACTTATTTGTACATTCGAGCTTGGTTGAAGTAATTTCATTTCATCCATGACATCTAGTATTAAGTAACTTACATCGTTTACACCATCATGTCCATCTGGAGTTACACCACCAGTATTAATATTTGCAAAGTCAGTATATGTTCCACTTTCTTTCAATGTAATACCTACCTTTGGTGGTGCAGGTTGATTATTGAATTTTACCCATAAACATTCCATTATCTCTTTAGCTTTATCTCTATCTAATATACCTTCCTCAATATCTTTTTCATAGAATGGATTAAGATGTTGATCAAATCTTCCAGGTGTAAATGCATCCCATATATTTAATTCTGTTGTAACCCCTAAATGAACAAACCAATACATTTGTATTGCTTGGTGATAAGTTTTAGGAGCATACGCTGGGACTACATCACAGTTACTTGCAATTAGTAATAGATCTTTAGCTTTTTCTTCATCAGTTTCTTTAGCTGCTAACTCTCTTGCATATTGGGCATATCTTTTACCATATATTATTATTGCATCACACGCAATGTCCATAGCCTCTAAATATGCCTTTTTGTCATAAGCTTCTAGGTCATTAACAAAATCTAACTTGTTAAGCTCTTCTTTTATATCTTCTTTAAATTCTAAGAATCCTTTTTTATAGATTATTCCACCCTCAACTGTATGCCCAGGAGATCTTTGTTCCATAAATTCTGTGAATATACCATTTTCATAACAGTCTACCCACTCTTTGCTCATAGAATTTATTATTCTTTTTCTTAATTGTCTTTTCTCCCAAAATGGTATGATTTCATTTTTATGAATATTTTTTATTTCATCACTTACTTTAAATGATATATATTTTCTTTGATCCATTACATCTAAATCTTCTAATGTGTGGCAGCATAACTCTGGATAAGTAGGTGCTCCTTGTGGTCCTTCACCTTTTTCTCCAACTATTAACTCCCCATCGTTTATACAAAGTTTTCTATTTTCCATATAGTATTTAAATGCTAAAGCTCTTAATACTGGTACTTCAACACTTCCTTCAAACTTCTTATAAGCTTCTGTAAAAAGTCTCGCCCTTTCAATTGTAATGTGAGGTATTGCATCCATACTTTGCTTTCTTAACTTTTTAGTTCTCTCAAAACTTCCTCTACCCATAAGTTTATCCCCCTATTTTAGTATTAAAATTATTACTTTCAAATAGTACTTTTATTTCATCTAGCTTTTTATCAGTTGGTCTAGCTAGTTGTTCCCCATCATATACCATATCTAGTTTTTTGTACTTATGCATCCCTATATTGTGATAAGGTAATAGATTTACATTCTTTATTTTTAATGGTTTTAAGAAATCAATAATCTTATTTACCTCAATATTAGATTCATCTGAATTAACTCCATTAATTAAAGGAATTCTAATATTAATGTTTGCGCCATAATCTGATAGCTTCCTTAAATTATCTAATATTACGTCGTTACTCTTACCTGTAAAAGCAATATGCTTTTCTTCATCAATTAATTTAATATCATATAGGAATAAATCAACATACGGCAATAGCTTTTCGAAGTTATCCCATTTTGCATAACCACAAGTATCTATTACTACATCTACACCTTTATTTTTACACTGTTTAACTAGATTTTCTATATAGTTAATGTCTTGAGTCATTATCTCTCCACCTGATAACGTAACTCCTCCACCTGATTCTTCATAAAAAAGTCTATCTTTATATATTTCTTTTACTAAATCTTTTATTTCATAACTTGTGCCAACGATTTCCCTAGCATTATTAACACAGTAATCTAGGCAAGTTTCACAATGACAACATTTTTCTCTATCTGTAGATATACTCTCATGGTTTGCACTTATTGCCTCACTTGGACATTTACTTATACAAAGTTGGCACTTACTGCATCTTTCTTCATTATATAAAACTTCTTTGCTATAAGCTTGGCTTTCTGGATTATGGCACCACTTACATTCTAACGGGCAACCTTTAAAAAATATTGTTGTCCTTATTCCAGGGCCATCATGAATACTACATTTTTGAATGTTTATTACTAATGGATTTTTCATATAATCACCTGCACATTAATTATTTTCCTTCAAAAGGATTTGGCGTTGCTACAACAATCATTTTGACCATTTTATTTGTGTAATTAGCCCAGTTGTGATTTGCAGAAGAGTGATAATGAATACTATCTCCAGGATATAACTCATATTGTTCCTCTTCTAAGAAGATTGTCAATGTCCCTTCTAATATATAAATAAACTCTTCGCCTTCATGCATATAAGGCTGAATATCTTCCTCTGTATTATTTGGTAAAATTTCAATAAGCCTAGGTAGCATACCCTTATCCTTTAAATTATTTGATAAATTGTACTGAATACACCCAGAAGTACATATACTAAATACTTCTTTTTCATAGCTTCTAATTATTGGCCTTGATAGCACTCTTGGCTTTATAAAAAAATAAGACAGTTCAACTTCAAATACTTCTGCAATAACTGCTAACGTATCTGTAGCAATGCTGGTTAATCCCCTTTCAAGCTGAGATAAAAAACCAATAGATAAGCTTGTTTTTTCACTAAGCTCCTTTAATGTCATTTTCTTTTGACTTCTAAGCCCTTTTACTTTTTGCCCAATGTCTTTATTCATCGTTCCCCCTCATTTGTTATTTGTCTTAATTTTAACATATTATGGTGATAAATATCTACATAAATTATTTATTCATGAAAATTTTTAAGTATTACTAAACTTTATATAATATATATTATATATAAATAAAAAAAATCCTCCTAAAATAAAAATTTTTTTGAGGATTTTTGTATTTTTTTGTTATTTAATTAAACTATTCATTTGTAAACTAGCAAATATCTCTCTCATCTTCTCTTTATTAATATCTAAATATAAATCTTCTACTTTTAAAGATTGAACTTCTTCTATATCTGTTTTTATTGTAGCTAATTGCTTGCTTATAAATGCGTCTTCTTTGTATGTTAATAAATTTTTAATTGGTGACCTACTAATTCCTAGACTTTCCTTAAAGAATTTAGACATTTCTTTTTCTTCTTTAGCCTCTAAACCTTCAATATTATTATATATTTCTTCAAGTGAACCATAATGAGCTACTAATGGAACACTCGATGTAGGACCCACATTCTTTACTCCTCTAATATTATCTGATTTATCGCCTTCAATTGCCTTTAAGTCAATTATTTGTATAGGTTCTATACCTTTAAAATGTTTAACATAGCTTGGTGTATACTCAAATATTCCGTTTGGAACATTAATATCTTTTCTATTAACTTCCATAGATTTGTACATTTCATCAGACTTACCCGTAACCATCCATAGCTTAGTATACTCTGATACTAACTGTATATAATCTTCATCTTTTGTATGAAGATATGTTGGAATCTCTGTTTCAAATTTCTTAACCAAACTTCCAGCAAAATCATCAGCTTCATAGTCACTATGAGAAAATACAGGTATGTTTATTTCTTCAAGAATTTCTGTCAACAACTTAAATTGGTCTCCTAAAGGCTTTGGAGTCTCTTTTCTATGAGCCTTATATTCCGGATCTATTTCTCTTCTAAAAGTATTTCTACTTCTATCTAGCACTACTGCTAAGTGTGTTATATTTTGCTTTTCTATTAATGGGAATAATGTTTTGAAGAACATATATATACCATTTGTATATATGCCATCATCAGTTTGCATTAACTTAGTATATGCAACTTCCTTTTGTTCTTCTGTTTTAGCAAACAACAAATCCCTTGCAGTTGCATAAAAACTTGTAGATAATAGAGATGATCCATCTACTATTAAAAACTTATTTCCTTTAATTACTTCATCATCATCAAATATTTTATCGCTATTTTGTACTAACTCAATATTCTCCAATACTACTTCACTATTTTCTTCTTTACTATCTTCTACAATATTAAATATTTTGCCTCTTAAATCTGTGTCTATTTTAGATCCTACATAACTATTTAATCTTATGTAGTCCCTTCTTTCTAAACCTGATTTTTTTATCTCATCTTCACTATATAAATCTTTTTTTAACTTATTTATATGCTCTAAATGAGCATCATCTATTTTATATCTTTCCTCTATATATAATGCATGTGAATTATTTTCTAATTTTTCTTTTTTAGTCTCTATTTCTAAAAGGTCAAATAAATTATTCATTTTCTTCTCCTTTTCTAACGTTATCAATCTATTATAACACACAAACTAATTAAAATCTCCTAATTCATTACTTCGAAACTTTCACTTATTATTCCATATAGATAATTTAATGTATATTTACAATAAAAATAACAAATTACTAACATATACAGTTAGCTAACCTAGTTATTCTAACAAGTTTATCAATTATTTATTACGCAAAAGGAGTGTTGTAACAATGGAAGTCAATAAATACTGTCAGAGCTGTGCCATGCCACTAGCAAAAGATAAAAACAGTGATGGTCTTAATTCTGATAGTAGTAAGAGTAATATATACTGCAACAGGTGTTATAATGATGGTGAATTTACTCAACCTAATATTACAATGGAAGAAATGATATCTCAAGTAAGTAATAAAACGAGAGAAATGAAGGTACCTTCTTTTTTATCTAATTTTTATATAAGAAAAATCCCTAAATTACAAAGATGGAAATAATAAAACCTCCGATATTAATATCTGAGGTTTTTATGATGAAATAAAGATAAGCTATTGGGCTATATCATTTTATTAATAATTAATTTTAGTCTTCTACTAAAGCGCTTAGCTTCTTATCTAAGCCCCATAGAACTATACCACATACAACAACTACTAAACCAACTATAGCATATGCAGGTGCAAATGAATATTGTTCTAAGAACTCATATAAGTACCCGTAAGTTTTACCAGCAACGAATACTGCAAATGGCCAAACCCCCATCATTAAACCAAGTAATTTCGCAGGAGAGAATTTACTTATGAATGAGTTTCCAAGTGGCGAGAATACCATTTCACCAAGAGACATTAGTATACCAACCATTACTATCCACATTAAACTTGCTTGACTATCTCCTCTTAATACTTCAGCTAATGCCATTACACCAAATGAAGCTCCAAGAAGTAACATACCTAATGCAGTCTTTTTGAACATACTTAAGTCTCCTTTTGGAGATTTTGCAAGTTTCGTCCAAACCATAGCTAATATTGGTCCAAGTATTATACAGCAAAGAGCATTTAATGAATCGAACCAAGAAGATGGAACTGCAAAGTTTCCTATCATCCAGTTAGCTTTGTTAGCATAATCAAAGTCTGGTCCCCAATGGTATAATACTGGCATGTATGTTAAGTACCAAACTACCCAGAATACTATTGAGAATATAGTAACAAGAATTATAGCACCAACTCTTGCCTTTTCTTTTTTAGTTAAAGGTGCATCATCATTCTTTTGAACTTTCTTATCTGAAGAGCTTTTTACTTCATCATTTTTGAATGGCTTTTTACCAACTTCACCAAATGAAGCATTTCCACCTATAACAAACCATACTGTATCTAAGAATAAAAGTATACCACAGATTAAGAATGTAGTTCCGAATCCTGCAGAATATGCTATGAAAGATACAAATGTAGTACCTACGAAAGAACCTATGTTAACAAAAGAATATTGTAAACTGAATGCAGCATCAAGATCTTCTTTGTTATCAAATAATTTTCCGTTTATACCTGAAACATTACCTTTGAAGAACCCTGTACCAATTGATACAAGTGCTATCATTGCCCAAACTAAACCTGTTGAAGTTTGAAGAGATGATTGCCATCCACATAAGTAACCAAGTCCCATAAGTATTGTTCCTATAGGAACACATAATCTAGGGCTTAACCATTTATCTGCAATAAATCCTCCAAGTATTGGAGTTAAGTAAGTGAACGCTACTAAGTTTGCAGTCATTTTAGCACCGTCAGCTGGAGTAAGTCCAAGTCCTCCTGATGCAACAGAAGCAACTATGAATACTGCTATTAACCACTTAGAAGAATAGAACGCCATACGTTCTAAAGTGAAAGATAATGCACAAACATAAAATCCAAAAGGATATTTCTTTTTAGCTTTAACTGAATTTTCCATATTTCCCCCTATTTTTTACTATCTTTATCTCTCTTGCATATGTCTGAGCTACTCTTTTCTGATAAAGAGAGATGTTGCATATACAAATAAATAATAGTATTAATATAATTGCATTTCCTTTGTAAAAATTTGATGGAAAGAAAATAATAAATCCCCTTTATCTTATTCCATTCTAAAGTTTTAAACTTACAAATACTTTTTACTCATTAATGATATTGTCAATTGGATAATACTTACTCTATTTTTTCAGTATAACCTTTTCCATTTCGACATTTTTTCCACTAATACCCATTTTAGCCCCCTTTTTTTAATTATTTCATCACGTAAATATTATCATATACCTCATTTTTATACAATATTTTTCAAAGGAATATTTACATATATTCTGATTTTTTTGTATAAAACTAAAATTTTGTAGATTTAACTTGATTTATATCATCTTTTATGTTTTTATAGATGGAAATTGAAAATATCTATAACCTTACAAAAAACTTAACTTTACTATCTTTATAACAAAAGGTTATACCAAATAACTTGATATAACCTTTAAATATACTACTTAACAACTATTTTTATAAACTTTTTCTTTCCTATTTGTATTACTAATTCACCTTCAGCTTTAACGTTTAAAAGGTCATCTACCTTATCACCATTAACCTTTACTCCACCCTGCTTAACTAATCTTCTTAATTCACTCTTACTCGGTGCTAATTTATTATCAACAACTATTTGTCCTAAATCTAAATTGTCTGCACTTGCTTCTACTGTTAATATATCCACTGGTATTTGCCCTTTTTGGAATACTGATTTGAATCTTTCTTCTGCAAAGTTAGCTAATTCTTCTCCATGGTATAATCTAACTATTTCTTTTGCAAGTTCCATCTTTACATTTCTTGGGTTAACTCTATCTTCTTTTAAGTCTTCCTCTATCTTATTAACTACATCAGGATGAACATCTGTAACTAAGTTGTAGTATTTAACTATTAACTCATCTGGTATTTCCATTGCTTTTTGGTACATTACTCCAGCTTCTTCATCTATGCCAATGTAGTTGCCTAAACTTTTACTCATTTTGTTAACACCATCTAAACCTTCTAATAAAGGCATCATTATTACGACTTGAGATTCTTGGCCAAACTCTTTTTGTAAAGCTCTTCCCATTAATAAGTTGAATCTTTGGTCTGTTCCACCAAGTTCTATATCCGCTTCTAAAGCAACTGAATCATATCCTTGCATTAGAGGGTAGAAAAATTCGTGAACTGATATTGGAGTGTTGCTTTCGTATCTCTTCTTAAAGTCTTCTCTTTCTAACATTCTTGCTACCGTAATTGTAGCTGCTAATTTTACTACATCTTCAAAGTTTAACTTAGATAGCCACTCACTATTGAATCTAACTTCTGTTTTTTCTGGATCTAAAACTTTGAATATTTGCTCTTGGTAAGTCTTAGCATTTTCTAATACTTCTTCAGTCGATAATGCTTTTCTTGCACTTGATTTACCAGTAGGATCTCCTATTCTGCCTGTGAAATCCCCTATTAGTATAACGACCTTGTGTCCTAAATCTTGTAACTGCTTCATTTTTCTAAGAACAACAGTATGACCTAAGTGTATATCTGGTGCTGATGGGTCAAGTCCTAATTTAACTACAAGTTGTCTATTTTCTTCTTGTGCCTTTTTTAATTTTTCTTTTAAATCTTCTTCACTTATAAGAGTATCTACACCCTTCATAATTATCTTTATTTGTTCATCTAAGCTTATCATTATGATACCTCCAAATTTTATATTAACTTCTGCTTTTATATAACGAAGTTTATTTCAATAAAAAAAGCCCTCGTCCTCATAATAAAGGACGAGAGCATTACTCACGTGTTACCACCTTAGTTTATCAATATTTCACAATACTGACCTTAGTAAGTACTCTGAATTTAATCAGACATACTTTAGCACTATAACGGGTGCTATCCCGATGATTGCCTACTAGTTGTTATCTTTCGGAATCACTGCTCCAAGATGTATTCAAGCTAACTCATTTGCCCCTCTCACCAACCGGGAACTCTCTGTTAAACTACTATTAGCTCTACTTCTTCTTATCATAGCTTTGAATTTTTATAAATATATTTATATTTACTATATTAATTTTTTTTTAATTTGTCAACTTCTTTTTATATATTATTTACAATATTTTTTTAATAATACATTTTTTTCTTATATATATTACTTTGCCATAAAGTTCTCCATAATTATATTATCACAGTATTTATAGGCTTCTCTTTCTTCTGATTCATTCCTTATGGTCCATCCTATTATCGGGATACCTTGCTTCCTTAATATCGTTACCCTAAATTCTGGTAACCCATCTGCTTCATATGCAATATAGTTTGGTTTACTTTTAAAGTTTAACATTAAGTTTCTAAGGGCAAATTTTTCATATAACTTTAAGTTTTCAGCTCCTTCTCTCATTGTTCCAGATAGCTGTCCTCTAATTACTTCGCTAGCATTATTTTTGTACCATTCTAAAACAAAAGGATTAAACGACTGAACAGAGTAATCTCCATTATAATTTTTAGTTAATTTATAAGTCTCTTCCCCTAAACTTATTACTTCTTTACAGTTTTTTATTTCTATAATTGTTGGTACACTTCCATCTACCAATTGTATTACATCTTTAAGTAGAGGAATTTTTTCGTTACTATCTAATAAAGTTATTTTACTTAATTCGTCATATGTTAATTCACTTATATCTCTTTTATCCTTAGTTATTCTACCTAAATTTTCGTCGTGAAAAACTACTACTTGTTTATCTTTCGTGAATCTAACATCAAGTTCTATAGGATATCCATTATCAATTGCATTTTTAAATGCTCCCATTGAGTTTTCTGGGTAAGTATTATTATGTAACCCCCTGTGAGCAATAGGGTGTTTAGTTAACCAAGTTATATCTCTATCCTTTATTTTTTCTCCATTTGATATATACATATAGCAAAAAATAATTAATATTACTACCAATCCTGTTATACTATATAGCACCTTGCTTCCCTTTCCCATAACTCACCTCTTAAATAATTTATTTTTGAATCAAGTTATTTGCAAAGCTATTAATGAGATTTATTTGCTTTACTCTAATATTTATTCTTTTATTTAATATTGTATCTAAAATGATTAATGTAATAGTCGCAATTCTAAACATAAACACTATTGATAATATTGTTATTAATGTGATTATCCTAGCATAAGAAATTTTTTGATACTTTGATATTAAATAATTTTGTATCGAGCTATAGCAATCTCTTAATACAAAGTATATACATAAATACTGAACTGATATTACAATAGTCTTTAGATGACCACTACCAATGTTAAAACCACTAAGTTTTATCATTTCTACTAAAATTAGATATGTTACTGCTCCACAAAAAACATTTTTTGAACAACACATAAATCTTCCGAAACTCCTAAAGTTTCCTATAATATACATTTTTTTCTTTGCATTGTCTTTTAATATGTTTAACTTCTTACCTACAAATAAAGATAATATGTATATGCTAAATACAGTACCCATTGGAAATAAAGCAATTAACATATAATAAACTACTTCTATGTATTCTTTGTATAAAAATTTTTTTGACATACCTTGGAATTCTTGAATAAAGCTATAGCCTATTAAAGCTGAAAAATATACATCAATTAAAACCATTACTATTACTCCAATAATCGAAGCATAAACAATATCATCTAATATTGTGTTACTTTTCGAAATAAGATATCCACACATAATTCCAAGTATAATACTTTGACTAGCCCATATTGCAGTACCTATATCACCTAAAACCAATCCTACTATCACTAAAGATGTTATAGCAGATAGTATTGTGTACTTAAGGTCACACTTTAAGCATACTATGCAAAAAAATACTGGTACTATAAAATCTAAATATATAGCATATCCAAATCCTGTTCCTATAAATATGATAGCTGTTATCACAAACAACGAGGATAAAAGTGCTGCCTCTGTTAGTTTTTTTGTATTGTTCAACGCTTTACCTCCAAAAGTTATTAGCTTATAATATTACTAAATTCAATTAAATAATATTAATATTTTTATTTATAATAATATAATAGTACTAATACTACAATAGATAAAGGGGGCATTATGTTTAAAATCAAACATTTTAATGAACTAACTGTAAATGAGTTATATGAAATCGCTAAAAGTAGATATGAGGTATTTGCTTGTGAACAAAAAATCGTTGATGAAAACGACTTTGATGATATTGATAAAAACTGCTATCATCTTTTCTTAGAAGATAATCAAAAAGTAGTGTCTTATGCTAGAATTATTCCAAAGGATTTTTCTTCTTATAATGATACTTCCATTGGGCGTGTACTTGTTTCTAAAGAATATAGAAGAAAAGGACTTGCACAAAAGATGATGAAATCAGCTGTTAAATTTGTAAATGAAGAATTATATGAAAATAGCATTACACTATCAGCTCAAGAATATATAAAAGAGCTATATTTAGATTGTGGCTTTAAAGCTATTTCAGATGTCTATGATGAAGTAGGAATTCCTCACATAAAAATGCGACTAACAAAATAGCTGTACATAGTACAGCTATTTTTATATATTATATCCTAATGATAAAGACTTCTTAGATAAAGCTTCTATTGCTACTTCTTTATCATCAAAATGGTATTTTGTTGTTCCAATTATTTGATAATCCTCATGACCTTTTCCAACTATCATTACTATATCTTTTTCTTTTGCTACTTCTATTGCTTTATAAATAGCTTCTTTTCTGTCTTTAATTATTAAGTATGCTTTATCTTTTATATCCATTCCTTCAATTATTTCTTTTATTATTTTGTCTGGATTTTCTGTTCTTGGATTATCATATGTTACTATAGGTAAATCTGAGTAGTCTTGTGCAATTCTTCCCATAAGTGGCCTTTTTGATCTATCTCTATCTCCTCCACAACCAAATACTGTAATTACTTTTCCTTCAGTAAACTCTCTTGCAGTTTTTAATACATTTTCTAGAGCATCTGGTGTATGTGCATAATCCACTATTACATTTATTCCTAAGTCATTTTTTATATTTTCAAATCGACCTGTAACACCTTTGGTTTCTTCTAATCTTTTCTTTATAACTTCAATAGATATATTTAAAACATAGCAAGCACTTATTACTGCTAATGTATTATACACAGTAAATTTGCCCGGTACAGGTACAAATATTTTATCTTCATATGTTGGAGTTATTAATGTGTAGTATACTCCTTCAGGTTTTAAAACGACATCCTTTGCCATAAAGTCTGCATTTTTTTCTATTGAATATGTGTATGCTTTTGTACATAGTTCCTTAATATTTTGGTATATTATCTCTCCATGACTATCATCAATATTTATTATATTAGCTTCACTTGTCTTGTAAAATAACTTTTCTTTAGCATTTCTATAATCCTCTAAATCTCGGTGAAAATCTAAATGATCAGGAGTTAAGTTTGTAAATATACCTATTTTAAAATTAATATCTTCTACTCTTTTTAATGCCAAAGAGTGTGAAGATACTTCCATTGCACAGTATTTACAATTATTATTTACCATGTTATAAAAATGTTTTTGAAGATCCATGCTCTCAGGAGTTGTATTATTTGATATAATTTCATCTTTACCATCATCTATCTTAATAGTTCCTATTAGTCCTACATTGCTATTTATTTCTAAAATTTGTTTTAAAAAAGTAGTAATACTTGTTTTTCCATTTGTTCCTGTCACCCCTATTACATCCATCTCACTTGTTGGATTATTATAAAAGTTTGAAGCAATCCTTGCCATAGAGTTTCTAGAGTCTTTTACTTTAATAAAAGTTACTTCTTTGTCTCCATAATAATTTATATCATTCTCTACTAAAAACGCTACTGCTCCTTTTTCTATACATTCATTAATATATGTGTGTCCATCACTTTTAAATCCTCTAACACATATAAATAAACTTCCATTAGTTACTTTTCTAGAGTCATATTGTATATTGTCTATATTAATACTTTTATTGCCATTGATATTTAAAACTTCTAAATTATTCAATAATTTTGATAGTATCATATTTAACCTCCATACTTTTACATCTAATAAAGTATATAGAGATTCTAATATTTAATATCTTTTACCTTCATACATATTTTTACTATAAAAATGGAAAATTTACAATTGATGTTAATTTGTATCACAGGATACCATATTATTTTCACATAAAATTTCATTTGCTTTCTTAATTAATACTTTTATGTCTAAACTTTTTAAAAAGTTTTTTTTATCAAATATTTCCTTTTTCTTTTTTATTTCACTATCAAACGACAAGTATTTTGGTCGTATTTGATATTTGTATAGATATTTTGTTATTTAGTGTTGTTTTTTAGAGTATTAACTATAATGCTAAGAATAAATCCATATAGTAAAATTTAATTAAAGGACATGATGTATTTGTCTTGAGAGGGGGAGTTTTAATGTTTCTATTCATTCTACTTATATTTTCATCATACTTAATTTATTTCTTAACGAGAGTATGTATTCAATTTAACCGCATTAATAATCTTAATTTACAATTTGGAATGGATGTAACAAAGTTGTATAACAATGAACATATTGAAGATGGTGATTACATAAATTTAATAGTTAATAACTGTGCTATGTCACTATTTAAAATCAATAATTTAATTAAATAATCATAAAATAAAAAGAGATTAACTTTTCAATTAATCTCTTT
The DNA here is from genome assembly GCF_056171995.1 of Romboutsia sp. LXY-2. Lineage (NCBI taxonomy): Bacteria > Bacillati > Bacillota > Clostridia > Peptostreptococcales > Peptostreptococcaceae > Romboutsia > Romboutsia sp. LXY-2. Next base: position 548,376 of record NZ_JBKFGI010000004.1, read on the forward strand.
TTTATTTTGAAGAAAGATTAGTATTTATTATCCTCTTTCCTTAATCATTATTCTTTTTAACAATCTTATCAAAAAATTTATTATTTTTTATTACACTAGGACTAGTAGGGTTTATCTCTTTAGCCTTTAGGTGATGATAATATGATTTTTGTAAATTCCCAATTTCATAATAACATACACACAGATTTAGATGTGGCTTAAACCTAAAGCAACATATATTTATACACTGACAACAGTCATTAGGTATATCTATATTTAATGTCAACTCATACCATCTTATGGCCTGGCAATACTTACTTTCAGCGTCAAATGAACTTGCTATATTAAATAACACTTCACCCTTTGGCTCTCCATACTCAAAGGTTTTATAATAATATTGTCTTGCCTGATTGTTTTCTTTCTTGCTATCATAACATTCTCCTACTTTATTTAAGGCATCAATTATCTCATCTTTATATATACCTTTTTCAACAAACTGTAATAATATTTCTATTGCTTCATCGTAACTTTTATTACAATATAGCTCTTTTCCATAATAATATAAATCTCTTTCATTTAACTTTGTTCCTTTTTCAATATTAGATTTATATATTTTAAGGTTTCTACCATCACTATTTTTTATTTTATCATGAACAATGTATATACTACTATCAAATACAGTGCCACATGCCTGTATATATTCATGCAGAAATCCTACCCATTTGTATTTTTTTTCTCTTTTTACAATACGATTTCTTCTACCAATAACTCTAGGCTTATTATTTTCATCGATGCACATATATGTTTGTAGAGTTATTACGTCTATTTCTTCACCTATATTACTTTTTAAAAATATAAGTTTTTCTATATTTTCAATAGTCATATACTCATCTGCATCTAACCACATTACATAATCTTTTGTAGCCTTATCAAAAGAATAATTCCTAGCATCAGAAAAATTATCATTCCAATGAAAATCATATATTTTATCAGTATATTTAGATGCTATTTTTTTTGTATTATCTATTGAACCTGTATCAACAATAATAATCTCATCTACTGCATCTTTTATGCTTTCTAAGCATCTATCTAATACTTTTTCTTCATCTCTAACTATCATACATAAACTTAAACTACACATAATATTTTACTCCTTATTCTGATATAGTTTATGGTATGACAATTTATTCTTTTTTGTTATATATTGTTATCTAATTTCTCTGTTTTTACTTTATTTAATAAAAGCATACCAATAGCTCCGATGCACGCAACCATAGTTACTACCATCCATGCTATAAAGTTTCCAGTTATATTCATAATTTCTCCCATAATAGCCGGCCCGAAAGCATATCCTGCTCCTGATATTAAAGGTATAATTGAACTTACTCTTCCCCTATGAGATGATGGCGTATTATTTGCTATAAAAGTGGAACTATTAATAGCTATTAGTATTTCTCCTATTGTAAGTGCGAATACTGCAGCAAAAAATAATGGCATTGACGATGAAAGCCCAAATATTAAAAAACATAACCCATATCCAAACCCTCCTAAAGCCATTACGTTAATACTATTATGCTTCTTTGTCATACTTGTTAGAATCGGTGTAAATAATATTACTATAAACCCATTACAGGCCCCTAAATATCCATATAGCTTGGCACCCTCACTTCCAAAAGTTTCTCCCATCTGAAGCGGAACAGCAAACCCCCATTGGCAATACGCAAATTGGAATAAGAGCATAATAATAGGAAAAAGTATTAAAACTGGTCTTTCTAACATTACTTTAAAAGTCGAGCTTTTTACTTCGTCTTCTAGTTCATTTTTCTCTTCTTCTTTAATCTTAACTCCCTTAGTTTCTTTTATAAACAATATAAATAGAGCTAAAGATAATAACGTAGTTATAGCATCTCCAATGAATATTACAGGTAAGAAATTCTCATATAATAACCCTCCTAATATTGGACCTATAGAAAAACCAATATTAACTCCCATATATAAAAGTGAATATGATGCTTTTCTGTTAGACTGATTAGTTAAATCAGCATTCAAAGCATCATAAGCTGGTGTTGATATAGAGTAAAAACAAGATGATAGTATCATAATCTTAGCTGTTAATATTGATGTAGGGATGATTCCACATATAACTAACATTATTGCACCTAATACTTGAAATATAATTATTACTTTTCTACGTCCTATTGTATCTGCAAGCTTTCCCCCAAGCATAATACATGGCACCTGGCAAATTGCAAGCATTGTAACAAATTTTCCACACTCTGCAGGTGATAGTCCTATCTTTTGCGAAAGTATTAATGACATTAACGGATGTACAAATCCACCTATACAGTTTACTATTTTCCCCACGAATAAAATATAAATCTCTTTTGGTAATCCCCTATAAGGAGATAGCAAATCTTTAATATTAATCGCCTCCTTTTTTGTCTATATTAAATATTTCTACATATTTTTCATATTCCTTTTATTTATAGAAAATTTCGTCAATAAAAGTAGCTTCCTTTATTATCGGAAGCCTAAAAGTTTAAAAGTTCTTTATTTATAACTACAAATAAAGGCTTTTAACAAATAAATTAATATAAAGTAATATTAATTTTCATCTATAAATAAGTTAGTTTTTTCTATATATTTATCTATCTCATCTAAAAAATTTTCAATTTCATATTTACTCATGTTTATACCTTTAGAATTTTTATAAATTTCAGTAGTTGTTGATACAATATCTTTGCTTGATGTAACGAATCCTTCTTTAAGTGAATCTAAAATATCATACTTTATTTTTTCTCTAAATATATCTACATCATTTAATATTTCTCTATTCTTTCTGTCATTTTGGATTTTATCATATAATAGTTTCCCTACTGCCCCTGTTATAGTTCCAGCAATTAATAATGGCGGGCAATAAGTCATTAACGCTGTCCCCATAGTAACAGTTGCAGCAGAAGTTCCTACTCCGGCTGCATACATAGAGACTACTGTACCTGATGTAGCTCCAAGTATTGCACCCGTCCCTACGGTTATTAGCATTTCATTTAAGTCAGCTTTATCATATTCAAACTTAAATGTAGGGGCATTAATTAACTCATCTCTATAATTAATATTTTCCATGTATTTTTTTATATTATCATCAATTTCTCTATTCACTTCCTGCAAGCATTCACTCCATTCATTAAAAAACAAACGATCAAATTCAATTTTCTTTTTATTTACAAGATCACTTATATAGTTTTCATTTATAAAAACACTAGCATTTTCAATATCTTCTTTTATTTTGCTAACTTCATAGTCTAAAAAACTTCTATTTATCCAATCGCTAATCTCAAAATCCATTTTTGCACATATATAATCAAATTTGTTATCCAAAAGCTTTTCATGCTTCTTAAGCTCCTCTAATAACATTGATATACTTTTTAGATAGTCATAATGACTTACTACATCTTTTTGAATTAAGCTAGTTACAGTAGAATTAATGCTATCTAATTTTACTGTTTCACTATTTTTATAGATATTTTCGATATATTCACTAAGTTTTAAGAAATTATCTTTTAAATCAGTATAGTTTGATACTATTAAATCTGTAGTACCTGCCTTAGCATTTTTACTCACCTTATTTTGAAATTCTAGATATGATGATATCATAAAAAAGTCATCTATAAATAAGTCATACTCATCCTTAACATATTCTAATACACTATCATAATTGTCTTGTAACAAATCACATTTATTAACTATCCCAACTATATTTTTACCATATGATGACAACACTTCTAAAGCTTCTCCTACGTCTTCTTGACCTATGTGAGTAGCATCTATAACAAAAAGTATTAGATCCGCGTTTTGTATGTAATCTAGAGTTTTTTGTTCGTTATTTATACTTATACTTCTAAGCCCTGGTGTATCTACTAAATTAATCTTTTTTAAGTAATCTAAATCTAATCCTATTTTTGTTATTCCTTTACCCTTCTTTATACTTCTTTCTTTATCATAAACAACTTCAATAATTGTAGATGTAGCTTCTAAAACATCTACTTCACTAACTTCTTTAGATAATAGTGCATTTATAAGACTTGATTTTCCCGCCTTTACTTCTCCAGCTATTACTATTTTTAATGGTTTATTATTATTTCTTTCTATTATTTCAATTCCTTCCATTACTTCATTCAAATTTTTAGATATAAGATCTTTGAATGGTACATTCTCACTATGTCCTAACTTTGTTCGGATAGGAGAGTTAATTAATATTTTTTTTATCTCTTTTACATATTTTCTATCTTCCATAATATCCCCCTATATTATCTAAAATATCTTCAATATTGCTTAAATAAAATACTAACTTATCAACATCATTGTAGTTAAGATGACTTTCTTTGAATCCTATCTCTCTCAAATTATTTATGCGATTCTTTATAATATAAACTTTTTCATCCACATGATTTAAGATTTCTCTTGTAAGTTCATCAATTTTTCTATTTATTATTTCTTTAATCAAATATTTATCTTGGGTATTTTCTTTAGAATTTCGGTAGGCAAAATTATTAAAATTAAATTTTTTATTTATGGTATTTAGATTTATAGTAGTTGTTTCATCTTTTTTATAATAATTAATTATTAAATATTTACTTTTAGTAAAACTTAATTTTAAGTTTTCTTTTATTAAGTCTTTATTATCTGATATATTCGAAGTTAATACTAATAAATTGTAGATTTTTTCAATCTCTTTGTTACAAATGCCTTCTATATCCTTAATATCTGAATTTAGATTTATTAAGTTAAAGTCAGATTCTATATAGCTCCTTTTCTTTATATCATTAAGTTTTTCCCTAATACTATTCTCTAACTTAAGTGTTTTTTCTTTTAATTCATATTCAGCTTCACTATATTTAAATATATCCTTATATAATTGTCTTTTATATGTTTCAATTTCTGTTAGTATGTTAGTTTTCATTATTTTTAAGTTTACATATTTAGATTTAATCTGTTTTTCTTCTGATAAAATTTTGAAGTTATTTTCTATACTTTCATACAGTGATTTAATGTTACTTTTATATATTAAATTTTCATTACTTTTTAGGATACCTTCCATAGCCTCTTTAGCAGAGATATAAACTATATCGCTAAAAATTTCATCATATAGATTACTTACTTTAGATTTTACTTTTTTAATATTTTCATCACTATATTTTTCTACTATATCTATCTTATTTACCACTCCTATTATATTTTTCTTATGTATGTTAATAGAGTTTATTTCTCCTATATCTTTTATTAACTGATTATTTTCCTTTGCTACAATATTTTGTGCATCAATTAGCCAAATAACACCATCTGCTCTTTTATAATAATAATTCATAATATCTTTAGTATTTTTTAATAAATTTTGATTTAATCCAGGGGTATCTACAATAATAAAATCATTAAGTATACCTATATCTTTTAAATAATAGTGAACTTCTTCAATTTCAGATTTATAAAGGTGTTTATTTTCTAAGTCATTCTTTAATTTCTTTAATGTATCATTATTGCAATTTCCATTATGTTTAATTTTTTTTATTTCCTTAGATATTCTTTTTTTAGAATCTTTTAGTTTTATTTCCTCATTTTTCAATATCACAATGCCTTTATCTATTTTACAAATTTTCTTAAAGCCATCATTATACACGATCTCCATCTTTTCATTTGAACTTGATATAAACAAATCAACTTTCCATGTGTTTGGTAAGTCCGTTGTTTCTATTATTTTATCTTTTAATAAAGAGTTTATTACTGTTGATTTACCATAATTCCCACTTCCCACAATAAATAATAAAAATGGATTTTTAAGCTCCTCTATGCTTATTTTATTGATGCTAACTTCCTTTTCTATATTGTTTATTAACTTTAAAAACTTATTTTCATCTGAAATAATATTATTTTTTCCTGCTAATAATTTTAGATTATCTAGTTCTTGTGATAAGAAATCTAATAAATCTTTCATATACATATATTCTTTCATTCTTGTAGAATTCATTTAAACCAGTCCCTTGTATATTTACATATTATAAATACTTAATATTAATATATGAATTAGATTATCTCACAATACATGATAAATATAAAAGTTTACTGATAAGATAAAGAATATAATTCATAATCTTAAAAACAAAAAAAGAGTAAGTATAATTCAAATACTTACTCCCATTTTTTTAATGTTTCAATCATAAAGTTTTTAATATCCAATCCATAAACTTGTTTTAATGTCTTTTCCTTTAGTACTTCCTTTGCTTTTCCTTGAGAAACAATACTACCTTTATCTAATATTACTACATAATCAGCAAAATGTTGTACTAGATTTAAGTCATGTAAAACTCCAACCACAATCTTATTATTTTTTTTAGCCCATTTAGTTAAATGATCTAATATTTCTATTTGATGTTTTAAATCTAAGTGATTTGTTGGTTCATCAAGCAAAATAACATCAGAGTCTTGAGCAAATACCCTTGCCAAGAAAACTCTTTGTAATTGTCCCCCTGACAATTCATCAATCATTTTATCTTTAAGCTCAGTTAGTCCAACTATTTCTATACATTCATCTATTATTTTATTGTCTTCTTTAGTTAATGATGCAAATGGGCCTTTTGTATAACAATACCTTCCTAATGAAACTGCTTCATATACAGTGTATGGAAAATGTATATTTGATATTTGGCTCATAAGACCAATCTTTTTTGCTAACTCTTTTCTATTTAGCTTTGATATTTCTTTATTATCTATTTTTATACTTCCTTTATAATCTATAATATTTGCAATTGACTTCAATAAAGTACTTTTTCCACATCCATTAGGACCTACAATACATAGATTCTCCCCTCTATTAATTGATATATTTGCTTCTTTAATAATATCTACATTGTCATATCCACTATAAAGGTTATTTATTTCTAACATAATTTATCACCTAGCTTTTTTAAAATATACATATGCAAAGAATGGGGCACCTAATAGTGCAGTTACCGCACCAACCGGAAGTTCTGTTGGTGATAGTATCGTTCTAGCTACAAGATCGGTAATTACCATTATACATCCACCTAATACAAAGGACATTGGTATTACAACTTTGTGACTAGAACCAAAAATTTTTCTTACAATATGTGGTGCAATAAGATCAACAAATCCTATAGTACCACTTAAAGATACTGCTCCTCCTGTAAGAATAGCTGAACAAATAAATAAATTTTTCTTCACTTTAGATGTTTCTACTCCAACAGCTTTTGCCTGTTCTTCTCCAAATGTAAGAATATCCATTTCTCTGGTGTACCTAAGCACCCCTAAAAGACCTATTATCGCAAATGGCATAATAAGACCTACGTATGACCATCCCTTCATAGAAAAGCTTCCCATTTGCCACATTGAGATGCTCTTTAAATCTTCACTAAATAATGCTGTTAATGTAGTTAAACAAGCATTTACAAATAATGAAAATACCATACCTGCTAATATTATAGTATTATTTGACATACTTTTATCTATTTTAGCTGAGAATACAACAACACAATAAACAGTAACTAATCCACATATGAAGCCTACTACTGGAAGTGTAAATGCTCCTAATAGTGGTAACGATGCTCCTGTAACTATTATTAACCCTGCCCCTAATGAAGCTCCTGAAGATACCCCTAGAGTATATGGTGATGCTAATTGATTTTTTAATATTGATTGAACCACTGCTCCACTTGTTGCTAAACATCCTCCAACCATAAATGCTAGCAGAACCCTTGGTAGTCTTAGCTTCCAAACTATTGATATGTTTTTAGGGTCTATACCTTCTCTAAGCGGAATATTTAATAGTTTATTTCCTATTACTGATACAGTATCCAATATGCTAATATTGGAACTTCCGGTAGAAGTTCCAATACATATTATTATAAATGCTATTATTAGACTAAAAATTACTAGTCTTTTATTTTTCATATTTTTCAGGATATATAGCTTTTGCCATTTGGTTTAAAGCTAATATTATTCTATTTGATGGACGAGAAGATGAGTTTCCATCTACTTGATAAACTGCATTATTTTTAACAGCAGTTATATGTTCCCATCCATCACGACCTTTTATTTCTTCAGTTGGATTTTCTACATATGAAACATTAGTTAATATTACATCTGGATTTTTATCTATTACAGCCTCAGAACTTGGAGAAACCCATCCTTCTTCACCTGCAAATACATTTTCTGCTCCTATTAGCTCTATCATTTCATTTAAGAATGTAGACTTACCAAAAGTAAATAAACCTGGAGCTGGTGCTATTTCAAAGTATACTGTTTTTTTATCTTCTATTGTATCACCTATAGCTTTAATTTCTTTTATTTTAGTTTCCATTTCAGAAACTAACTCTTTCCCTTTTTCTTCTTGTCCTACTACATCTGCTATGAATTCTATGTCTTTATATATTCCGTCTATACTATCACTACTTGGTATGTATACTACTGGTATTCCAGCGTCAATAACAGCTTTAAATGGGTCTTCTGCAGAACCTGTTTTATTATGTCCTGATGCTATTATTACGTCTGGCTCTAATCCTATTATTGCTTCAGCGTCTGGATTTGAAAAGTCTAATTTAGTTAAGTCTTTATTTACTCCCTCTATATCACTAGAGTATTTATCTACTGCTACTAATTTGTCTGATATTCCAAGGTCTACTAAAACCTCAGTGTTTGATGGGGCTGTTGATATTATCTTTTCGATTTTAGTTGGTATGTTTACTTCATTACCTTCTCTGTCATTTACCATTCTTTCTTTCTCAGTTTGGCAACCTGACATTGCAAGCATTGTAACCATTGCTACAATTGATAAAAATTTCTTTTTCATCTTAGTTCTCCTTCTTTAACCTTCTTACCTTTTTATTAATTTTCTTTAGAAAGGCTGTGTTTGTTAGAATCAATTATCTCCTTTCAATAAATTTGTAAGATGCCAAATATATAGAACTTTCATATTTCTTAAATTATATTTTGCATCTAACATCTTACCCACAGCAGATATTAGCTTTTATATTAGGTAGTTCTCCCGGCTTAACTTCATCCTACTTTCTAACCTTCCCAAATATTATTCAGTGGTATTTAAGATTTCGTCAGTATCACGGTTACTGGGGTAGCTTGGAATTTTAATCCAATTCTCTATTATGTAATAAATTACACCTAATATATGTCATAAATATTAATTATAATGAAGTTTCATATTTTGTCAATATTTTCTTATAAACAAAATATTAATTACATTTTCAATTAATATTTTAACTTAGGCCATATACAGTGCACTAATCCTTTAACTCTGGTTTTATATAATAAAAAAAGTAGGAAAAATTAATCTCCTACTTTCTAAACCCTAATAAAAATGCTTTAATTGCTTCAGTCTGCTAGGATGTCTTAATTTTCTAATAGCTTTTGCTTCAATTTGTCTTATTCTTTCTCTTGTAACTCCAAAAACTCTACCTATTTCTTCTAAAGTTTTTGGATCATCATCATCTAATCCAAATCTCATTCTTAAAACTTTTTGCTCTTGTTCTCCAAGACCTGTTAACAATTCTTCAATTTTTTCTCTTAAATTGTGTTGTTCTACTTCATGCATAACCACATCTGCAAAGTTTGCATCAGATGGGATAAACTCAACTAAGCTACTATCTTCATCTTCTTTTATTGGTGTATCTAATGAAACTATATTTTTATCTCTTTTTAATATATCAATTACCTTTTCAACTTCAAGTTCACAACATTCAGCAAGTTCATCAAGACTTGGTTCTCTTTGTAATATATTTGATAATTCTTGCTTCTTTCTTTTTACAAAGTTTATTCTTTGATGAAGATGCACAGGTATTCTTATAGTATTCTCACAATCATCTATGTATCTTGTAATACTTTGCTTAATCCACCATGTAGCATATGTGCTAAATTTATATCCTTTTTTATAATCATATTTTTCAACTGCTTTTATTAGTCCGATATTACCCGCTTGAATCAAATCAAGCATATCTACATTTTCTTTTCTATATTTTTTTGCAATACTAACAACAAGTCTGTAATTTGCATTAATGAACTTTTCTTTAGCATCTGGTGAAGATTCCACTATTGCTTTTGCCAATTGAACTTCTTCCACTGCAGACAACATTTTGTACTCTTCTATTTCCTTTAAGTACATCTTCATTGCATTTGATGCATTTGAAGAATCACCATAAATATAATTTTCATAAGTATGTTCCCTTTTTGTAGCCCCCATAATTTAACTCCTTCTATATATATAGTTTGTTAATCGAGATAGTAAGTGTCTGTAGTTTTCCTATATTTTTATAATATGAGTATTATAATAAAAAAATGCCTGTCACTCCCCCTCAAATGTCAATCATTTTCTATTTCTATAATTCTACAATCAACTCAAAAAACCCTTGTTTTTATTTATATTTAATAAAATTATATTATATTTTTCAAGTTCTCATCTTCCGATTAGTGTGTTATTTATTATGTATACATAGAATTTTGAATAATTTTAATATTATTCAACTCCAAATTTATTTTTATATACATATATAGTCTTTATTCTACTTTTAATGTATATTTTCCTTCTTTTTTGTAACTTATTTTCTATTTAAAGAATAAAAGACCGCACATTGTGCAGTCTTTTATCCTCGAACGACGTTATAAACCCCACTATTAATAAATCCTTTGTGTTTGCCCCAACACTGACGGTTTATAGTGAATTTTTAACCATTTAATAATAACATCATTAATTTGTATAGTCAAGTTTTCTTATTTTATATTACTCGTGGTGATGTCCTGAACATCCACATCCACCTTCACTTGAACATCCACACTCATGACCTTCATCATGATTATGTCCACATCCACATTCGTGACCATGTTCGTGATGATGCTTAGCTTCTTCTGCTTTTACTTGTTCTTCCATTTCAAAGAACTCTTTAACCATAACTTCATATGATGGAAGCTTAGCTTCTGTATCATATTCTTCTCCAGTCCAATCAGCATACATCATAGCATCTCCATTTGTTAATACTAATCTTCCTGCCATAGTCATATTGTCTACATCTTCTAAGAAGTCTATTTGTTTTTGTAGTACTTCTCCTTCTAATGTTATGTCTTCATCCATACATGTAACTATCATTACTGGAGCAAAATAATCTTCGTTATCCTTAACATTTACTACTATATCTAATATACCTTCAGCACCTTCTTCAAATTCTGCTAAAGGAACATCTGTATCTATCATATCTACCGGAACTAACAAGTCCTCCATTAAATACTTTATTACTCTCTCTTTTACTAATTCTTTTGACATTGTGTTTCTCCTTTCAACTGCATATGTAGTATCATGAAAATCTTTATACTTAAACATTTCATCTTCTATAGTATACTACATTATTTATTTTTTCAATCTATGAAGAAAAATATTCTCATAAATATTTCCATACCATTGAATATTACCAACTACTTATTATGTCATTTTTATACTAATTTCGGTTTATCGCATAACTTATTTTTAATATTTAATTTTAATATTTCAAACTTTGCTTTATGCAAAAAAACTGTTGTAATACCTTATCCAGAAGGTAAAGAAATACCTAATCCTTGCGATCCCACTGGTGGTCCAATTATCATTTACGAATTGGATCTTATACAGTTATATGTGTCTGGTGCAATAAATTATATTGCAGGAGCAAATGTCATAGATTTATATCAAAGTACAATAGATCCAAATGTAAACCCACCACTAGTAACATGTAATGTACTTTCACCTAATAACAAACTCAGCTATGTAACTGTAGATGGAAGTAGTTATTTAACTGATATTCCTTTATTTATCATAAATATAGAGCCTGATGTAACTACAGATTATTGTATACATGTAGAAGTTCAAGACCTTTCTATAGAATTTGGAGGCTATACTACTGCCCCTGATTTAGACTATATATATACTATAAAAGGCAAATTTATACTTTCACCCATAGTGTTCAATATTTAAAGGTAATAAATCAGAATTCTAAAGTATATAATACTGGTCGAGTTGATAATGTATGTCCAAATAATCATATATTGTACTCATCCACAGTGTCTCATGTACTAGTTGCAGGTGCTACACCTTTCCAAGCAGTAGGTTGCTATTCAACACAGGCAGGAAATTTAATCACTGAAGAAGACTTTAAAATAATTTTTAATTTATATAGTATACCATCCCCAAGTGGTGGATATGTTGTATATGCAGGATTAAAGATACCTCAAGCTAAGATCATTGAAACCGTATAGTGTATTAAACCTCAAGTAATTAAAATAGGACTAAAAATTTTATTTTTTAGTCCTATTATCTTATTTACTAAACTGACTGTTATATAAATCAGCGTAGAATCCACCTTGTTTTAGTAGTTCGTCGTGATTACCTTTTTCTATTACATCTCCATCTTTCATTACTAATATAATATCTGCATCTTTTATAGTAGATAATCTATGAGCTATTACAAAACTTGTTCTGCCTTCCATCATCTTATTCATAGCCTTTTGAATATTAATTTCTGTTCTTGTATCTACGCTACTTGTAGCTTCATCAAGAATTAATATTTTAGGGTCCTTAATCATCGCTCTTGCTATTGTTAATAATTGTTTTTGACCTTGGGAAATGTTTGATGCTTCTTCATTGATTTCTGTGTCATATCCTTTTGGTAGTGTAGTTATAAAATGATTTGCATTTGCAGCCTTAGCCACAGCAACTATATGCTCATCTGTAACTTCCTTTGAGCCATATGCAATATTTTCCTTAATAGTACCTTTAAATAACCATGTATCTTGAAGCACCATGCCAAATAAATCTCGTAAATCATCTCTTTTCATATCCTTAATATCTACATCATCAATTAATATTTTCCCTCCATTAAGTTCATAAAATCTAAGTAGTAAATTAATTAATGTAGTTTTACCAGCACCCGTTGGTCCAACTATAGCAACCATTTGACCTGGTCTAACATCTATACTCATATCATTTATTAATATATGCTCAGGATTATACCCAAATTTAACATGCTCAAATGTAACTTTACCTTTCGGGTCTTTAATCTCTTTATTATTGATAGAATCTGGTTCCATCTCTTCTTCATCAAGTAGCTCAAAAACTCTTTCTGCAGAGGCTACCGTTGATTGGATTATATTGGCAATATTAGCTGTTTGGCTAATTGGTTGTCCAAACTGCTTAGAATATTGGATAAATGCTTGTACATCTCCTATTTGAATTTTGCCTCTTCCAACTAAAATACCACCTATAACTGATACAAATACATATCCTAAGTTACTTGTAAAATTCATAACAGGCATCATAATACCAGACATAAATTGGGCCTTCCATGCTGCATCATATAACTCACTATTAAGTCCCTTAAATTTATCTATTGAATGTTTTTCTCTATTAAATGATTTAATTACATCGTGACCTGTATACATTTCTTCAACGTGCCCATTTAACTCTCCTATAACTCTTTGTTGCTTAATAAAATAGCCTTGCGATCTTTTAATTACAGGTCTAACAAAAATCACTCCTAAAGGTAACGTAATAATGGTTATTAAAGTTAATAATGGACTTATAGTTAACATCATTATTATTACACCAATTATTGTAACTATTGAAGTAATTAGTTGAGTTATACTCTGTTGGAGTGTAGCACTTATATTATCAATATCATTACTTACTCTACTTAAAAGTTCACCATGAGTATGTGAATCAAAAAACTTAAGAGGAAGCTTATTTAGCTTATCATAAACATCTTTTCTCATATCATAAACAGTTTTCTGTGCAACACCTGCCATAATATACTGTTGAATGTAACTAAAAATTGAACTTATAATGTATAGTACTATTAATGTAATTAATATTATGCTAATATAATCAAAATCAATCCCAGCACCTGGTGTACCTCTCATTTTTAGCATGACACCTTCAAATATTTTAGTAGTTGCTTTACCTAATATTTTAGGGCTTACAATAGAAAATATTGTACTAATTATAGCTGCTGCAAACACATAAAATATTTGCATTTTATAATGTTTCAAGTATCCCATTAATCTATTTAACGTACCTTTAAAGTCTTTAGCTTTTTCTACGGGCATCGCACCACCCATAGGTCCACCTTTTGGAGCACTATTTTGCTTACTCATATTAAATTTCCTCCTTTGAAAGCTGTGACATAACTATTTCTTTGTAAATCTCACAGTTTTTAAGTAATTCATTATGAGTACCTATACCTACCACATTGCCATCATCAAGTACAATAATTCTATCAGCTTCCATTACTGTACTTACTCTTTGTGCAACTATTAATACTGTAGCATTTTTTGTTTCGTTACTAAGTGATTCTCTAAGCTTAGCATCAGTTTTAAAGTCTAGCGCTGAAAAGCTATCATCAAATATATATATTTCTGGCCTTTTAACTAATGCCCTAGCTATAGATAGCCTTTGCTTTTGACCACCAGATACATTTGTTCCACCTTGAGCAATAAATGAATTAATCCCTTTTTCCATTTTTGATACAAATCCTAAAGCTTGTGCAATATTCATACAATGATTTAGATCTTCTTCACTTGCATTATCATTTCCATACCTTAAGTTTTCAGCTATTGTACCACTAAATAGAACTGCTTTTTGAGGTACATAGCCTACTTTATTTCTTAGCTCATGTTGGCTAAAATTTTTAACATTAACACCATCAACTAGTACTTCGCCTTCAGTAGGATCAAAGAATCTTGGTATTAGCTTTATAAGTGTAGATTTACCAGAACCTGTTCCTCCAATTATCGCCGTAGTTTCTCCTGGTTTACTTATAAAATTAATATTATTTAATACTTTTTCACTATCTTTTTCATATGAAAAACTTACATTTCTAAATTCAACATAACCTTTAATCTCTGTTTCTTTTACTGGATTTTCGTTATCTATAAGTACTTTTTCTATGTCTAATACCTCATTTATTCTGTCGGCTGATGCTGATGCTCTTGGTATCATTACAAACATCATTGATAACATCATAAGCGCAAACATTATTTGAGTTAAATACTGAATAAAAGCAATTAAATCTCCAACCTGCATACGTCCTGCATCTATTCTAATGCCTCCAAACCAAACTACTGCTATTGTACTTAAATTTACTACTAACATCATAAATGGCATAAGCAAAGTTATAGTCCTATTAGCCTTTGTGGCAACATTACTTAAATCTAAGCTTGCTTTTTCAAATCTCTTTTTTTCTAGTTCTATTTTATTAAAAACCCTTATTACCCTTACACCAATAAGATTTTCTCTTAATACTCTATTTAAATTATCAACATTTTTTTGCATTGACTTAAACAATGGTACTGCTCTTTTTAATATAAGACCTATAGCGATAATTAATATTGGCATTACAAATAATATTATAAGAGAAAGTTGCGCATCTTTTCTTACAGCCATTATCGCCGCTCCTATTGCAACCATCGGGGCATATAACATCATTCTAAGCATAATCATTACTACTTGTTGAATTTGAGTTATGTCATTTGTGCTCCTAGTTATTAATGATGCAGTACCTATTACATTGAATTCTGCTAATGAGAAATCCTCAACTCTGTCAAATACTCTTTCTCTTAAGTCTCTACCAAATCCCATAGCAACTCTTGAGGAAAAATAACTTGCTAGTATTGTTACAAATCCACCTGCAACAGTTACTATAATCATTTTTACCCCTGTATTTAATATGTAATTTGTATCATTATTAACAACACCCTTATCAATAATATCCGACATAAGGTTTGGCAAATATACATCTGCTAAAGACTGTAAAAACACCAATACAAATATTATTAATATAATGCCCAAATAAGGCTTTAAGTTTTTTAATAGCTTTATCATTTTATATCTCCTTTTCTATGACTCCTTCTAAAAGTATTTTTTCCAAAATGCACAAAAATACCCTTTTATATAATCTATTTATTATAAAGAAAATTTAAGTATTAAGGATAACTTAAGGTATTTATTTTATAATTTATATAAACCCATAAATATGACTTGTATTTGACAATTCTTTGTATATTGTGTATAAATCATATATGTATTTTTTTATGCATATACTTTTTCGTAAACTAATATTTACAATGTTGTAATCGCATTATGTCAGAAAATAAGTTATATTAAAATTATAGTAAGACCGTAAAATACATATAGATACGGTAATATTAAAGGAGATTGATTATGAAATTAAAGAAGAAAATTAGTTCACTTATTATATGTGCTACTCTAGTACTTGGAAGTATCAACTTCTCTTTTGCAGATAGCTCAAAAGTCGTAACGTTGGGGGCAGACTTAACTGATTCTCAAAAACAGCAAATGTTAAATTACTTCGGTGTAAAAGAAAATGAGGCTGTTGTATTAGAAGTAAATAATGCTGAGGAAAGAAAATATCTTCAAGGGGTTGCTACTGAAGCACAACTTGGTAAAAAGACTTTCTCATGCTCTTACGTTGAGCCGTTAACAAAGGGTAATGGGATAAATGTAAAAACAGCTAATCTTACTTGGGTTACAAGCTCAATGATAGCTACAACATTATCAACAGCAGGATTAGAAGATGCCAATGTTGTTGTTGCATCATTATTCCCTGTATCTGGTACAGGCGGATTAACAGGAGTTATGAAAGCATTTGAAGATGCTACTGGTGAAAAACTAGAAGAAGAAAAAAAAGAAATAGCATCTGAAGAATTAATAATTACTGGTGATTTAGCTGAAGACATAGGTCAAGATAAAGCTACTGGTGTTATTAATGACATTAAAAATGAAATAATAAAAAATGACACTAAAGATACTACACAAATTGCAGATACAATAATAAATATAACTAACAATTATAATGTTAATTTAAGTACTGAGCAACAAAAGCAAATAGAAGAGTTAATGTTAAAAATAGCTAAACAAGATTATGATTACAACAAAATAAAAGATACTTTACAAAATGTATCTAGTATAGTAGAAAAGAATCTTGAAGAATTAGGTGAAAAAATAAAAGACCCAAGCTTCATAGAAGGTGTTAAAGGTTGGTTTACTTCTGCTGGCGAATGGTTTAGCAATTTATTTGCTGGTTCTAATAGTGAAGATTTAGGAATCTTAGGTTCTACTAATGACAGTGTACTAGGTGATGATGTTACTGTTGATGCTACTGATGATAAAGCTATAAAATTACCAGATAAAGAAGAAGTACAAGGTTTCTTTGATAGAGTATGGAATTGGTTTACAGGACTATTCAATAAACCAGTTGAAGATTCTAATGATAACTCAAACCAAGATAAAACAGAAAATACTTCAAACTCTGAATCAGAAAACAATGATTCTATTATAAGTCCAGATGCAGAAGAAAATACTCATTTTAATACAAATGATAAAAATTCAACAGAACAAAATCCTTCTGAAGAAAATAATAGCCAAGATACACCTGCTCAAGATGATTCATCATCTCAAAATCCAGGTGATTCAACACAAGAAGTAACTAACTAATTGTAAAAGATAATTTAAATAGTTAAATAAAACCAAAAACTTATAAAATAAAAAAAAGGATTAGCAATGATATATCACTAGCTAATCCTTTTTTATTGTTATTCTTTTTTGAAAATACTAAATTTTTATTAGTACTTGCATTTTAATAATTTATATCTAACTATTCAGCCTTAAAAGTTTTCTTCCAGCTTAATGCTATTACTACACAAAGTAAAAGAGCATACCCTAATGTAAATATAGTATTTTTCCTAACTAGATAATGACCTAGCGCTAAAGCTCCAACAAAGAACATTGACTTAAATACTACTGATACATCAGAAGTTGTACCACCTGTTTTATGAGGTTTCGAAAAAGGTAAAAACTTTTCGTTAACTCCTACAGTAAACATTGCAATCAAAATATTTACTAAAAGTATTATTACTAAATGCTTTATTACACCTAACTTAAATATAAATATAAATCCTATTGCAATTATACCAAATACGCTAATTACAAGCTTATAAACCGATGCTTTAAACATTCCTGAATATATTTTAGATTTATCTTTAATTGGTAGTACTTCATATATCCAACTGCCCTCATATTCTGATGAATATTGGATCATGTTTAACACATTTTGACTTATGGCAACTCCAAAATAAGCTGATAAGAATATAGGTGAATCTTTTAAGCTATCTATATATTGAGGTATACCTTGCTTATCATAAGACATAATTATCATTAAAAATGGCATAAATGCAGCCATTGCTAGCGATGGATAAACTCTAGTTTTGAATTCTCTATCTTTGCTTAAATTATCTGAAACGAAGTTGAAGAAAATCCTTTCTTCTCTATCTTTACATACAAGTTTACTTATTCTGTAAGTAAAGCTTTCTTTATTATTTTTACTTTTATATGTGTTATCACTTAGCTTTTGCAAACTAGATTCAAATCTAGGAACATTCTTAATATATAAGAAGATAGATATTATAGGAACGATAATTGATAATACTCTAAGTCCAATTATTATGTTATTCGTAGTTCCTCCCTCTAATATACTAAAATTAGATGCAAACCACATAGGTGGCAATAATAAATTCCACCACTTTGGCTCATATATTATTTGAAAATCTATAAAGTTAAATGACTGTCCTACAACCTGAAAACCTAATGTAAAAACTAATAAAAATCCTATTTGGAACATATTTAATATATCTTTAAGCTTTTCTCCACTAAATAATTTAATAATTATAAAGTACATAAGTGCGGTTACAATAATCATAAATATATCTATTAATATTATACTGATAAATAATAACGCAAAAAAAACTACACCATATCTTAAAGATGTTATTAATGTAAGAGCGGATATACTTAAACTTAACAATGAAATATATATAAATATATGTGTTATCTTTGCTGCATTTAATGTTTTTAAGTCTACACCCTTAGTTCCTATTATATCTTTATCATGTATATCTAATATTACTGTTGAAAAATCAGATACAAAGCTTGTTAAAATCATTACCATGAAAAATCCAAAATAATAACTCATTTTAATGACAGGACTAATATCTAATAGCATTATTGGTATACCAAATACTCCTATTATTCCATAAACTATAAGAGAAGAATAGAATGCGTTTTTTTCTTTTTGACCCTCTTCAAAACTAGTAAAACTATTTCCTACTCGCCTTCCATCCATCGTAAGTTTAGCTTGAACTATTAATCTCATAATTTTGTAATCTATTCCAAGCATTTCATAAAAAATTTTAAAAACATCTATAATTTTAAGAACAAAAAATTCCTTCATAAGTTATACCTCTTTTACTATTCTTACAAATTCATTTGAAAGCTCTGTATGTTCTTCAAAACCTGTTATTTCATTAAAAATTTCTTCTAGGGATCCTTCAAAGTTTGCATTTTTTATTTCTTCAAAATTACCATCACAAGCTATACTTCCATTATTAAGTACTATTATTCTATCACTTATCTTCTCAACAACTTCCATAATATGAGATGAGTAGAAAATAGTTTTTCCATCTTCTTTAAGCTTTGTAATTATCTCTTTTATTAATAAAACACTATTAGCATCTAATCCACTTAGTGGTTCATCTAAAAATAATATATCCGGATTATGTAAAAGAGCACTTATTATTACAACCTTCTGCTTCATTCCTTTTGAAAAAGATGACAGCCTAGAATCATATGCTTGATCTATTCCTAAACATGCCATAAGCTTTAAGGCCTTTTCATCACATACTTCATAATCTAGACCATATAATTGACCTATAAAAGTTAAATATTCTTTTGCAGTTAGACTTTCGTATACTTTAGCTATTTCTGGAACATATCCAATTTTTGATTTATATTCTTCATCAATTTCATTTATATCTTTATCAAATATCTTTACGCTACCTGTGAAGCCTTTTACTAAGCCTAATAATATTTTTATTGTAGTACTTTTCCCAGCACCATTAGGACCTATGTAACCTATTATACTTCCCCTATAAATATCTAAGTTTATATTTTTTAGAACCTCTTTTGAACCATAATTCATACAAAGGTCTTTAATTTCTATAATTTTATCATTGTTGTTCATATTTCCCCTCCAAATATTTTATATTATTCAAAAAATGCTTTAGAATACTCAACTATCCCTTTAATATTTTCTAAGCTTCCATGCTTTAATTCTAATACCATAAAAGCTTCATCTGGTACCTCAAATGGAGAGACTATTTTATAGTTACTTGCTTTTTTGAATCCAAATCTAGGATAGTACTTATCGTGTCCAAGTACTATAATAGAATCATACCCTAATTCTTTTGAGTTTTTAATTGCAGTATTTATTAATAAATTGCCAATGCCTTTTCCTTGGTAATTTGGCAAAACTGAAACTGGAGCTAAAGCTAAAGAATCATGTGAAACTTCTTTATCTACTATTTTTATCTTGGTTAACATTATATGACCAACTATCTTTCCATTATCTGTAGCTACCATTGATAGCTCTTTTATGAATTCATCACTTTTTCTTAGTCTATTAACCAAATTTTGCTCATCATGATCACTTAATTCCTCATTTCTAAAAGCTTCTTCAATCACTTCATATACTTTATCATAATCTTTTTCATTTTCTTCTCTAATTATCATTTTGCTTCTCCTTGCTTTAAGAATACAGTAATATATAAAACTAGGCTATTTAATAAAAATTAGCCTAATTTTATCTTAATACTAATTATATCTATTTACAATAGATTAGTACAAATTAAGCAAATCATCTAGATCTATGCTGATTCCAAACTTATCAAGTGATTCTTTTCTATTATTATGTAATTTTTCTATTATGCCTTTTGTTCTTCTACTACAGCTAGATGTATTTTCCTATGACCATTGGGACATAAAGAAACTAAGTTATCGGAAACATCTAAGCTATATTCAAATTATTCCTGATGATTTAATGGTATTAAATGATGTGCTTAAACATAATTTTGTTATGATTTACCACTCCTCTTTTAATTAATCAATACTTAATCTAAGTCCACCTGATAAATTTCTACTATTAGGTTGAGCTTGCGTATTAAGTCCTGATAATCTTTCTGATGGCTGTATTATTACAATTTGTCCATCTTCTACAAATTCCATGTGATAAGATTCACCTGATGTTTGCCCTATAAAAGTTTTCCAAGATAGTTGCGCTACCTTTGCATAAGGTTCTCTTCCTGTCCATGCTACTAATGCATCTGGATCTACACAACATGGTCCCTCTAATATTAATGGATTCCCATCAGTTATAATTGCTATTTCTTGTGCGACTCTAGTTCTATTTTCTAAATATGTAGTAAATAATCCTTTTTGTGATAATACTCCTGAACCTATAAACTTCACACTATAGTCTAGTTCATCAGAGAAAGCCAATAAATTTTCACTTTCTACTGATATAGAACTTCCTGGATCTATATTTATAACATCAACGTGATATGCATTTTGAGCTAGATATATCTCACCACTTCCCTCTACAGTCATTAATGGCATTTGTTCACCAGTTATTGCCCTTTGAGCATATCCTAATAATGCTCTTCCTATACCTCCTCCATTACTTGGACCTAAAATCATTTTTTCAAACTTAAAGTTTCCTTTATAAGCTACCATTGCCCCTTTTTTAGCAAAGAATCTTCCTTTTCCTTTCGCAATACACATTAATTCATTAGTAACATCGAATTTTATCATATTATTTATATTGCTATATATTAAGCAATATTGACCTCCCACCATATCATTTTTATAACTACTTTTAATTATACACTATGATTTCTGTATTTTTATAAATATAAGAACATTTATGTATACATAAAACACAAATTTACAATTCTATAGTATAATAAGAATGTTATTTTTATACATAATAATAACTAATACTAAATATCTTAATATGAAAAGGTGAAAAAATGGAAATATTAGAATTTGATGACTTAAGCTTATTTAAAAAAATAGCTTTAGATGAAGAAACATTAATGATTTATAGTAAATGTGGTAAGTATAGTTTCTATATTAATTTCAAAGATGAAATAAAAGGAGTAGACTACTACGAACTGGCTATTGCTACTCAAAGTTCAAGTGGGTACATAAATAAGTCTGGAAATGCAAAAGTTATAAAACAAGCAGTCATGGATACATTAAAGGGAATTGAAATAAAAGAAGAAAAATCTCCAAAAGCAAAGATTACAGCTAAGGCAAAACCTGCTAATAATAAAAAACAAAACGATAATAGCAAAGTTCCTTTCTTTGCTAAAAAGCGTGGACGCAAGTAATCCCTTTTAATTGACAAATATACATTACTTGCTACTCTAATAATTAATTTGAATTATCAAAGAGACACACATCATGTTATCAAGAAATAAAAATAATAAAAGTAAATTATAAGCTATTAGCACTTATGGTTTTGATCAATATAATCAAATACAAAATTAAAGATAGGATACTTAAAATCCTATCTTTTTGGCTTTTTCAAACATTTCTAATTTTGTAAAGTCGGTTCAAATTTATGCTTTTTCATTAAAAATCTATTTGTACTTGTAGCATAGGATATTGTTAAAGCTAAAGTACATAAGTCTGCAGTTGCTTGAGTTAATATAACACCATTTATACCGAATAGTTTCGGCAGTATTAATACTATAGGTATAAAGAATATTCCTTGCCTTGCAGTACCAACTATTAATGCCTCTTTTGACATTCCTAATGACTGATAAAGTGCTGAATATAACTGTATGAATCCTAGTGCTGGATACATTAATATACCTGCTCTTAAGGTTTTAACACCTATCTCTATAACTTTAGGGTCATTACTAAAGATATTTATTGCTTTCTCTGCAAAAACCATAAGAAAAACTGTTGCTAATGTAGAAAATATTGTTGTTCTTTTTATTGATATTTTTATAGCTCTATTTAATTTCTCATAATTTCCGGCACCATAATTATAACTCGCAATTGGCTGGAATCCTTGATTATATCCTATTACAATGAAAAGAACTAATGAAGAAACCTTTAAAGATATTCCAAGAGATGCTATAAGTTCTTCTCCATAAGGTTTTGACACAACATTTAAAATTCCCATTGATATACTTATTAAAGCTTGGGTTAAAAAAGATGCCATACCTACTGAAGTTATTTCATTTAGTATTATTTTTGAAAAACAATACCCTTTTATATTTACCTTTAAATATCCTTTTTTCATTATATAATATGATGCTAATATTATTACTGAACAAAGCTGACTTATAACTGTAGCAACTGATGCTCCAACTATTCCCATATTAAATGTAAACATAAATATAGGGTCTAAAACTATGTTAATAATTGCACCTATACCAACAACTGTAGCACTAAACTTAGTATTTCCTTCTGCTCTTATCATGCTTGCAAGTGTAGGCATAATTATAGGTAGAATAGATGCTATAGCTATAGGCATTGCATATCCTTTAGCATATTCCATTATCATATCTGTAGCACCTAAAAGCCTTAATATTTGTTCTAAAAATATTGTTGCAAATATACTTATAATAGCACCTACTAATAAACCTAGTACAACTGCTGTTGATGCTACCTTATTCGCTTGTTCTTTGTCATTTGCTCCAAGTAATCTTGCTATATATGAAGATGATCCTACTCCTATCATTTGACCAACTGCATTAATTAATATTAATAAAGGAAACACAACAGATACAGCAGCCATAGCTCCTGTATTATCTAACATCCCAACAAATGCTGTATCTACTATATTATAAACAGCACTTATTACAGATGCCACGATACCAGGTATAGCAAATTTCCATATAACTTTTCCTATATTTTCATCTTCCATTATTTTAGTCTTATCTTTGACTAAACTCATTATAATCTCAACTCCTAACTTAATTTTATATAAATATTCTATCAAGATTAGGAATTTATAGTTAATATATATCTTTTATAGCTAGTTATATGTAAAATATATAACTAGCTATTTTTATCTTTTAGGTAATCTATAACTTTATCTAAAAATATTCTTGCTTCATCTGAAATTTCTTCTTTTTTTCTTCTTAGCCAGCCAATTTTAAAATACACACTATCATCCTCAAAAGGAATTGCTTTTATATCATTAGAACTTTCAACAAAACTACTCCACTTGAATCCAAATGTATATGAATCTGTTGATAATATAAAACTTGTTAGACTTTCTTTATCATTTAGATATATATTTTTATTTTTATTTAAAATATTTAAAGTATCTAGTTCAATACTATTTGCCACAGATGAGGAATCCTCTTCTCTTAGTTGAACATGTGCATAATCCTTTAAATCCTTTGATGATACTATTTTATTATTGTATAGTGGACTTTTAGGACCTACGCATATATACATACTGCTTTTTATTATTTCATTAAATTCGAGTTTATTTATATTAAGAGCATTTTTCCAAAGTCTTTCTTGAATATTTGATACAATTAATATTCCTATTTCTGATTCCATATTAGCCACATCTTTTATAATCTTTTCTTTGTAAGTTTCTTTTAAAGATATTTTTATATTTTTAGAATCTATATTATTATATATTTCACTAATAATATTTCCAAAATTAATAATCTTAGCACTAGATACTTCTAGTATAAATGATTTTTCTTTTGAAAAATTCAAATATCTACTTTCTAAATTATCAACTTGATGTAATACATATTTTGCATGGCTTAAAAACTCTTTCCCATCTTTTGTAAGTTCAACACCTCTATTAGTTCTATTAAATATTTTTATTCCAAATTCCTCTTCTAAGCTTATAATCGCGGTGCTCAAATTTGGTTGGGATATGAATAAGCTTTGTGCTGCTTTATTTATCGATTTTTTTTCTGCAACTTCAACTACATATTTTAACTGATTTAGGTACATTAAATCTCCTCTTTTTGTTATTATCTATAACTTTTCTTTATTATATTATCTAATCACCAATTTTTTATTATTCAATATTATAGATATATTTATAATCAAACAATATTATACTTTAATACTATTTTAACGTAAATAATCCAAATTATATATCTAATTAAAACAGTCTTTGCTAAAATATAAAGCTTTATTAAATAAAACAAGCTAATTTAACACTTATATTAGCTTTTTATTCTACATTATGATAGATATTTTAACTACTAATACTATATGTTAATTTATTACACTTTAACCTATGTAACTACACATCAACTTTCTGGTTTTAAATTATATTTCTAATGTAGTAGAATTATATATAGATTAAATTATACTTATATTTTATAATTAACAAGTAATAACTGAAACTAAATTAGAGGTGATATAAATGAATAAATATAAAAACTTTGTGGAAAATATTTTTGAAAATACGCCAGAATTCATGATCATTAATGAAAATAATGAAGACTATCTTATTTTAGACCGATTAGTTAATTCTTTAAGTGATAATGCTATGACTTGGTTGTTTAAGGTCTACTTAGAACAACAATATAATATTTTACATAATGATAAATTCACACTTTATATGAGATCAAAGTACAAAGACTTAAACTTACAAGTTCTAGATTTTAATGGTAATTTATTTTTCAATATAGATGGTCTTTGCGCTATAATAATGGAATTGGAATCCGTAAACCAAGTAGTTTATAATAAACAAGAATTAAGCTTCAAATTAGTATAAAAATGGTACCTGATTTTTCAGATACCATTTTTTAATTATCTATTTAATTTTGATATTCCACTTTCAACAGCTACTCTAGCAACTTCTTTAGCTACTACATCAGCTACTCTTTTATCAAAAGCACCAGGTATTATATAATCTTCATTTAATTCTTCATCAGATATTATTGATGCTATAGCTTTAGCTGCAGCAATCTTCATTTCCTCTGTTATATCTGTAGCGCAAACATCTAATGCCCCTCTAAATATTCCAGGGAATACTAATACGTTATTTATTTGGTTAGGGAAATCAGATCTACCTGTTGCAACAACTCTAGCTCCACCTTTTTTGGCTTCATCTGGCATTATTTCTGGTACTGGATTTGCCATTGCAAATACTATAGCATTATCTGCCATTGTAGAAATCATGTCACTACTTACACAGTTTGGTGCTGATACACCTATAAATATATCTTTTCCTTTAATAATTTCTTCTAAAGGTCCTCTTTCATTATTTTTATTTGTTATCTCAGCCATATGTACCTGGGCTTCATTCATCCACTCTTCGCCATTTGCTACAGCTCCTTCAATATTCACAAGTACAGCGTTACCTACTCCAAATTGTAGTAATAACTTACAAATAGATATTCCAGCTGAACCCGCTCCATTTATTACTACACTAACATCTTCTATTTTCTTTCCAACTAATTTCAATGAGTTTAATATTCCAGCCGCAACTACTATTGCTGTACCATGTTGATCATCATGAAAAACTGGTATATCTAATTCTGCTTTTAGTCTTCTTTCTATTTCAAAGCATCTTGGTGCACTTATATCTTCAAGGTTAATACCACCAAAGGTAGGGGCTAAGTACTTAACAGTCTTAACTATTTCATCTACGTCAGTCGTATCTAAGCATATTGGAAATGCATCTACACCTGCAAATTCCTTAAATAATATTGCTTTACCTTCCATTACTGGCATTGCTGCTTCTGGTCCTATATTTCCTAATCCTAAAACTGCACTTCCATCAGAAACCACAGCTACTAAATTTCCTTTAGCAGTATATTTATATACATCCGATTTATTAGCATGAATTTTTCTACATGGCTCTGCAACGCCTGGAGTATATGCAGTACTTAAATCATCTCTAGTCTCTATCCTAACTTTAGATATAATTTCTACTTTACCCTTATTATTTTCATGCATTTCTAAACTTAATTTATTATAATCCATAAGCTCATCTCCTAATCGTTGATTATTTTACTATATTATTATTTTATCATAGTATTTAACATTTTCCAGTATTTTGCTACATATTAATTAATATTCATCAATATAATTCTCAATCTGACGAATATTACTTTATCCTTTCTTAAGATAATACGAATTCAAGTAAAATCATATCTTAATAAAATTTTATCATTTCTCAATTTTTTAAGAAATATTAAATTCCTTAGATACACTAAAAATACATAATATATACAAATTGTATAATCTTAGGATAAAATAAGATTATACACATTAAAACTTAACATAAGAAAGGATAATTATAATGGGGAAAGTAAAATTAGGAATTATAGGGAGCGGAAATATAGTAAGAAACTTTTTGGATGCTGCTAAAGAAGTAGATAGTTGTGAAATATATGCATTTTATTCTAGAAGCTTAGATATAGCTAAAGAATTCCAAAATCAATATGAAATACCAAATATTTATACAGACCTTGACGAAATGTCACAAAACCCAGAGTTAGATGCTATATACATTGCATCACCAAATGCCCTTCATTATAGTCAAAGCATTAAATTCTTAAAAAATAAGAAGCATGTTTTATGCGAGAAGGCCTTTGCTTCAAATAGTAAACAAGTAACATCAATGATTCAAGCCGCAAAAGACAATAATGTATTATTAATGGAAGCTATGAGACTAACAGTTGTACCAAACTTTTTACAAATAAAAAATAACTTACATAAGATTGGTAATATAAGAAGGTACTTCGCAAGCTACTGCCAATACTCTTCTAGATACGATAAATATAAAGAAGGAATAGTTCTTAATGCTTTTAAAAAAGAACTATCAAATGGTGCCCTTATGGATATAGGTGTTTACTGTATCCATCCTATGATTGCACTTTTTGGAAAACCTAATAAGCTAATAGCTAATTCTCATATGCTTGAAAGTGGCGTTGATTCACAAGGAACAGTAATATTTGATTATGATAATATGGAAGGTACTGTTATGTACTCTAAAATTAGTGACTCTGTATTACCTGCTGAGATTCAAGGTGAAAGAGGTACTATAGTAATTGAAAAAATTAATACATTTAGTAATATAAAGATAGTTTATAGAGACGGTTCTATCGAGGATTTAACTGTCCCTCAAAAAGAAAATGATATGTATTATGAAATAAATGAATTTATAAATTTAATAAAAGAAAATAAAAAATCATCTAACTTAAATACACTTGAAAATTCAAAACTAGTTATGGATATAATGGATGAAGTGAGAAATCAAATTGGACTTGAGTTCCCTGCTGATTTTGAAGACATAATATAATATATTAAATTATTTTAATAAAAAACAAGGTTGTTAAGTATTATATTGACAACCTTATTTCTTTACTATTTGCATTTTTATAAACATGATTATTACATAATATATATTATTTTGCAATTTCTTTTTTTGCAACAAACTTTTTTATATCATTTATATTGTTACTTTTATTTTTTATTGGCAATGAATCAAAAACAATATCTTTATATCTACTCTGTGAATTATCACCTAATCTAGAATCTAATATTCCTACTATCCCCTTATCTTCATGTTTTCTTATAAGTCTTCCTACACCTTGTCTAAGCTTAACTATCATATATGGTACACTAACTTCCATTAAAAAGTCTTTGCTTGTACTTCTTTTATATTCAATAATAGGGTCTGGAACTGGAAAAGGTAATCTAAATACTATCAAATTACTTAGCGCCTTACCTGGTACATCTATTCCTTCCCAAAAAGCACCTGTAGCTAATAACACTGAATCTATATCTTTTTTAAATTCATCTAAAATTTCATCTTGAGAAGACATTTCGCTTTGTCTTAATAATTTATATCCTAAGTTTTTAGATTTTAATATTTTATAAACATCATTCAAATCACTTTTAGCTGTAAATAATATTAAAGCTTTTCCTTTAGTAATTTCTAATAATTTTACTATTTCCTCACTACCTTTTTTTATAAAATCATCTCTTTCATAAGTCGGATGTGGCATTTTTTCAGCATAATATATCATTGCATTTTCATTATATAAGAATGGCGAAAACTTTTGTTGGGCCAAAAAACCTTCCTCAGAATTAAAACCAGTATTTTTAATAAAATATTCATATCTATCTTCTTCACTACCTTGATTTTTGTCAGCTATAGTAGCAGAAGTTAGTATTGTAGTTTTAGTTCTATCAAAATAAAGTTTCTTTATTTCTTTATAAATATTTTTAGGACATGAAAAAATTTCTATATTTCTATTTTTCTCTAACCAAAACAGATTGTTGCTATTATTATTTAATAAATTATCTAAAAAGTTATCTAAATCTTCTAGCTCTAAAATTATATCTTCGCTTAAGCTGCTATCACTATAAAACTGAACTTTCTCATAAACAGCTTTAATGCTATTTTTTAATTTTATTACCATATTTTTTATTTTATCTTCCTCTAAGAAAAATCTTTGCATATCATTATTTTTGAAGGTTTCATTTTTTAATAGTTGCTCTTTGATCATAATATTAAGGTTATTAAATATGTTATTTAATATATCATTAATTATATATAATTCTTCATTTAAGCTATTTTTTATATTAGCTTTCTTAATAGTTCCTCTAGCATCTTTTAACAAATTCTTAATCGAATTTTTAGTATAAGACTCTACTAATGAGTTTCTAACCTTATCTTCTAAGTTATGGGCCTCATCTATAACTATTAAATCAATCTTTTCGCTTAATAAGCCCTTATGACCTTTTTTAAGTTTTTGAAAATGTACGGTTAATAAGTCTTGATTACAAAGGATAACACCACTTGTTTCCACCATATTTTTTCTTAGGCTCATAAATCTACAAGTCTTATAATATTCACATTTGCTGTGGTCCGTTGCTTTTATACATACATCTTCCCACAAATCATCAGTAATTTCCATATTAATATTTTTTCTATCCACTACTCCATTTCTTATGTACTGATATAATACCTCTTCATCTTCACTTAAATCATATCTTTCTTTATAGGCTTTATCTGCCCTGTTTTTACATGCAAAGTGAGTCATACCTTTAGCAAGTACTATCTCAGGCCTATGCTTTATGTATGAAGAAATCTTTTTTACATCTTTAATTAGCTGTTCTTGTAGTGCAATTGTTGATGTTGCTATTAATATAGGTTTATTAAATAACATATTATAATAAAGTAGCGGAACAATGTATGCATATGATTTACCAATACCTACCCCAGCTTCTACAATTGTATGTTTTTTATCTTTAATACTATAGCAAATATCAAGTGCCATATCTTCTTGGCCTTCTCTTTGCTCAAAACCTAATCTTGGGATTTCTTCCATAAAAAAATTCCATACTAATCTTTCTAATTCATCGTACTGATCAATTTTTTCTTTTGATTTAGTTTTTTCTTTTGTAAACCAGAACATGTCATCCTCCTATTCTAGGCATAATATATTATATTACCATAAAGTTTGCATATTATTAGCAATTACTTACTAAAGTTATAAAAATATTATTTTATAAAAATAAAAGCGGTTACTTTAATTTAGTAACCGCTTATTAATTAATATTATTAAATAAGATCGCTAGTTTGAGATATATTGTTTAAAATATATGGAGTTACTTCTTCTAAAGGTATATTTAATATTGTTGCAAATTCCTCATTTAATAACCTTTCAGCCAACTTCATAATATCAACATCATTTATGTATGATTTTTTCCCTATTTGATTTTTATGTTCTTTATCTAAATATACACTTTTTATTACCTTAATAAGTTCTTCTGTATTTGCACTTCTAACCATTGATTTAAATTGCTCGTTTCTTTGCCTTTCATCATCAATCCAAACAGTTTTTTTATTTGGCATATCATTAATTAAATTAGTTACCTCTTCATAAGATAGTATTTTTCTAATACTTATTTTTTCATTTTCTACTGGAATTTTAATTATAGTATCATTTGAATAAATATGACTTAATACATAATAGTCTTTTTCAGTATTATTAATAATATTTTCTTTTCTTATATCTATAACTTTACAGACTCCTGTCGTACCATACATTACATAATCATCAATTTTAAACATATTAATTTTCCCTTCTATATATAGTACCTGAAATATAATTAATTTAGGCCGTTCAAAAAAAGTAGTTTTGACAACAGGACTTGTGTTATCAAAACTACACGTTGTATTATTAGCTTACCCCTTTTTCTTAATTTAATGTAAGCAAAACATATTATAATTATATATTTTTTATTATGGCGTACTCGCAGTGCAATTATACACTTCCTTAAACTGGTCTACAACATTCCCTGTATTGTTTACAATATTACTTACACTATAAAATATACTTCCTCTTACTAAGTCATATTGTCTATTAATATCGATCTGCTTCTTTATTTCTCTCGCTATATCTTCATTATTTATATTTTGACCTATATATAAATCTACACTACTATCTTTTACAATTTCAGACCACCATTTTACCATTACTTCATAAGGTGTAGTTTTATTATCTATAGTCCAATATATTTGAGGTGATATATAATCAAGAATTTCCTCATCTACCCATGTTACACTATCTGCAAATACACTATAGTATCCCTCTAGATTCTTACTTTCTGAACCTTTAATATCACTACTCTTATTTTTCCATACCCCAAAAGGACTTACCCCAAATGAAACACAACTTCTAGTGGATTTTATTACTTTAAAAACTAGTCTTATCATATTATTTACAGCTTCTCTTCTGTTATTAGCAACTTCACCTTCTCTATCTTCACCCTCTGGCAAAGGATAGTCGTAAGGATAAAAATAATCATCAAAATGAATTCCATCTATATAGTAATTTTTAACTATCTCATACACTGTTGTTGCTATATAGTTTATAACTTCAGGATTTTCTGGATCATAAAAAAGTGAATTGTTATATTCTATAACCCAATCTGGATTTATTCTTGCAGGATGATTTTTTACTAAAACATTTAAATCTGTGCCTACAGTAGTTATTCTATATGGGTTTAACCAACCATGAAACTCCATATTTCTCTTATGCGTTTCTTGTATCATAAACTGTAATGGATCATATCCCGGATTTTTCCCTTGTGTTCCTGTTAAATACTGTGACCACGGATTAATTTTAGACTTATAAAATGCATCAGACATTGGTCTTATTTGCACTAATACTGCATTAAAGTTAAGATTTTCTAGTATATCTAAAAGTTCGATAAACTCTTCCTTTTGAGCTTCAATATCATCTAGTGTTTTAGGCCAATCAATTCCAAATAATGTGGTTATCCAAACACCCCTAAACTCACTTTTTTTACATTCGCTTCTATATTTCATATGCCCCCCTTATAGACCTGATTAAGCTTTTATAATATAAATATGTTACTATTTATTAATTTGTGACCTATAGTTTATAAGTTGGATTTCGCTTAAATATCTGCGTATTTATGTTACTTAAGTACATTATTGCATACAAATTATCAGCTATTATTGTTTCCTTATTGCTCAAAAAAATAGGAGGTAATCCTCCTATTAAATATCAATTTTACATTAATTTTTATTTTGTTACTTTATTCACTAAAATAATATATACATTAGTTCCATCCTACTTCTTTAAATATCTCATCAGCTTTTTTATTATATTTATCAATCTCTTCTAAATTCATATTTTTATATTCAATTTCACCCCAAGATAATAATATTTTATTAGCCCTTACTTTTGGATTTACTGGATACTCAAAATTTACTTCAGTAATAGTTTGCTGAGCTTTAACATCTGTAAGAAACTCTAACAACTTTATTGCATTCTCTTTATTTTTCGAATACTTGCTAAGTACTGCTCCACTTACGTTAATACTAGTATCTTTAGGTATATATAATCCAACATTGTTAGATGCTTCTCTTTCTTTAGCATCTTCTGAATTTAGCATATTGCCAAAATAGTGTGTACTCACTATACCGATACTGCCTTCTTTAGATGATATAGACCTTATTTGAGTTTTATCATTTCCTTCAGGATCTCTAGCGAAATTATTTACTACCCCTTGTGCCCATTTTTTTCCTTCCTCTTCTCCCCTAGATTCAATTATTGATCCTAGTAAAGATTTAGTGTATAAAGAATCAGATGATCTAGTTAATATTTTCCCACGCCACTTTTCATGAGCTAATTCTTCAAATGTTGATAATTCATCTTCATTTATTTTTTCCTTATCATATGCTATGGCCCTAGCTCTAAGAGTTATTCCAACCCAATGATTTTTTTTCCCTCTTAAGCCTTTAGGAATATTCTTATTTATCATCTTTGACTCTATAGGCTGATTTAATCCTGCTTCTATAGCTTGATTTAAATTGGCTATATCTGAAGTTAGAAATAAATCTGCATCTGTGTTTTTTCCATCTCTTATTAGATCCTCTAATAATTCAGATGCCTTACCATTTATCAAGTGTACTTTAATACCAGTTTTTTTCTCAAAAGCTTCATATAGTACTTTATCAAAATCATAATTTCTCGCTGAATAAACATTTACAACATTCTCATTTGACGATGTATTCTCCATTTTATACAACTTATTTCTAAAAACATACATTGCTAGCACTGCAACACATGATAATACTAACACTGTTTTTTTCTTTAATGACATCTATATTCTCCTTTAGCTATATCTCTCAAAAGTATTCATTGTTAAATACTCTATAAATAATTCAATTAATTTTAATATATCAATATTTATCTTATTTTATATTTTTACTACCAACTCCTAATTATATAATAAGAAGAAAATTTAATATATAGGTAAATTACTAATAATTATTAGAAATCAACTTATTGCTGTATATGTATATAAATATTAACATAATTATGCACATAAATAAAAAAATTGTGAGCAGTTAATTAAACTACTCACAATTTTTTGCTATACTATATCAGTACACGCTATACCCACAACGCTAGGTCCGCTGTGTGCACAGATACAACTTCCAATATTTACGATATATATCTCTCCTACAATAATTTCTTCATATAATTTCTTTTTAAGTAACTCTAAATCATCATATTGATCTCCACAGCCAATTACGATGCGCTTATCACTTAAATCATTACCAAATTTATCTTTTATTGTTTCTATTATCTTATTAATAACTTGCTTTTTACCTCTTCCTTGTCCAGATGACTTTACAAAACCATCTTCTATAGATAAAATCGGCTTTATGTTTAACATGTTCCCAATAGTAGCTTTAGCTAATGATACTCTTCCACCTTTTTGTAAATATTCAAGTGTATCTACAGTAAATAATACTGTATTATTTATCTTTAAGCTTTCAAGCTTTTCTATTATTTCATTTATATTTTTACCTTGTTTAACAAGTTCTCCCGCAGCTATAATAAATCCAGGGATTCCTATTGATAATGATAAACTATCGAAAGTATATACTTCTCCTTCAGTATCATTTTTAGCCATTACACCACTTTGGAAAGTCCCTGATGCATTTGAAGATCCACTTATATATAAAATAGTTTTTCCTTCTTCTATATACTTATCAAAAACATTTTTAAAACTTATATATGTTACTTGAGATGTTTTAGGCATGCTATCATTCTCTCTTAGCATTTTATAAAACTCTTCTTTTGTTATATCCACTCCATCTACATATTCCTTATCTTTAAATAATACACTTAATGGTATTACATGTATGTCATATTTTTCAATTATTTCTTTAGGTAAATCTGCTAAACTATCACAAACTATTTTTATATTGCTCATGCTTTCCTCCAAAATATTACTATCTATTTAAAATTTTTATTATAAGTATTATTACCTGGTACTAATATGATATCACAATATATTTTTTTTATCAATACTTATATTTTGAAATTCAAAATATTAAATATGCATAGTTTTTGATTTTTAGAATATCAGATAAAAAGATTATTAGTAAATTTTTATAAATAAAAAGCCTTTAACTGAATTTCCAATCAAAGACCCTTTATTTATATCATTATTAAATTATTTCTTTTTTTTCTTTTTAGGCCCACCAGTATTATATGCCTTTTCCATATTTTTAGTGGTAGGAGGCTCTACCCCCTTATAAATATTTCTAAATGATTTATAAAAAATCCCTACTCCAAACATTGCTGAAAATAATAAAAATGGCATTTTCTTTAAAAATAGCATACTAACAATAAATAATAAAAGACCTGCTAAGCTAAAATATACATTAAGTTTTTGCCACCTTTGCATAATAGTACCCCCTTATTAAGCAATAATATATATTACTTAATTTCTATTGTTATCTACAATTTTCCTTTATTATATATTATGTTCTGGTAAATATTTTTCTAATATAACTGCTCTTATACTTTCATATTTAATATATTCTGGTAATTTTTTCTTAATGATACTTATTTTATCGTATCCAAAATGCTCACAAACTTCTAATATTAGCTCTTTCTCATCATCATTATAAAGGGACTTTAGGTCTATATTAAAGTTAACTGTGTTACCATCTTTAATATAATCATAAATATATCCAAGTATTGTTGAAAGTGAGGTCTCTATATATTCACATACATATTCTAAATTTTCTCCTTGATTTAACAAATCTAATGCTATTTCATTATTTTTTCTACTTTCTCCATCTATCACAAGCTTTAATCTTTTTTTATCTTCCCAATTTGGAGTTATATTATTTTCTTCAATGTAATTTTTTACAATACTAATAATCTCTTTCCCGTATTTATCAATCTTAACCTGACCTATTCCTGAAATATCTTTTAACTGTTCTTCATCTGTTGGATATCTTCCACTTATCTCTTTTAGTGTATTTTTAGTAAGTAACATATAGGGAGATATTCTTTCTTTTTTAGAAATATCATTTCTAAAGCTTATTAACAACTCGTATAAATTTATATCAGTCTTTACATGGAAGTATTCATCATCTTTATTTGTTACATTTTTATTTTTACTTTCATTCAATACTGGCTCTTTTACTATATTTTCATCTACTATATATTGAGATATTATATCTTCAAATTGTTGTCCATATTTTTGATACTTTATCTCCCCAATACCAGAAATAGATAACATCTCTTCTCTACATGTTGGATAGATACTAGCCATAGATCTTAATGTCCCATCTCCAAATACCATATATGGAGCTATTCCTTCACTAGAAGCTATTTCATGTCTTAGATTTCTTAATCTTTCAAACAGTTCATCTGCAACGTTCATTGTTTTACTTATTACAACTTCCTTAAATTGAACCATTACTTCACCTGTTAAAACCTTTTTAGACATTAAATTTATAGATATTGTTGGATAACTCCCTCTCATTCCTAGATTTTCTGTTAAATCTAAGAAGCCATGGGATACTAAAGTGTTTATAAAAGTCTTTAAATCTTCACTTGAATAGCTTTTTAATATTCCATATGTTGATAGTTCGTTAAACCCTAGTTCTAATACTTTTTTATTTTTAGATCCTCTTAGTACATCGACTATCATTGTAACTCCATAATTTCTTTTCATTCTAGCAATACAAGAAATTACCTTTTGAGCATCTAATGTTTTATCCACTATTTCACCTTCATTTAAACAATTGCTGCAGTTATTACAATCTGCTGTATAGTTCTCACCAAAGTAAGATAATATACTTTGCCTATAGCAATTATTACTATATACAAGATCTACCATCTGCTGTAATTTTTTGTGTTGGAATAACTTTCTTTGTGGATTGTCAATTCCCATATCAACTAGATACTTTTGTATATGTACATCCCCAGGGGTAAATAGTAACACACACTCACTTTTTTCTCCATCTCTCCCTGCCCTACCAATCTCTTGATAATAGTTTTCTATACTTTGCGGCATATTGTAGTGTATTACCCATCTAATATTTGGTTTATCAATACCCATACCAAACGCATTTGTTGCGACCATAATATCTATATCATCATTAATAAAATCTTCTTGGTTCTTTTTTCTTAATTCCTGAGATAGCCCTGCATGATACTTAGATACAGAAATTTTTCTCTTTAACAGTCCTTCATATATACTTTCTACTTCCTTACGTGTTGCAGCATAAATTATACCAGACTCACTTTTGTGATTTTCAATATAGTTTAATAGGTATCTATTTTTACTTGATGACTTGACAATATTAATACTTAAATTATCTCTATCAAATCCAGTAATGAAACATGTTGGATTATTTAATCCTAATAACTTAACAATATCTTTTCTTACTTCATCAGAAGCTGTTGCCGTAAAAGCTGTTATTATAGGTCTTGAATCAAGATTATTAATAAATCCTAATATTCTTTTATAACTAGCTCTAAAGTCATGCCCCCATTGAGAAACACAGTGAGCTTCATCTATGGCTATTTGGCTTATTTTTTTACTTTTTATTATATTTATAAATTCTATAGTCTCTAGTCTTTCAGGTGCTATGTATATTATTTTATACTGATCATTTTGTATATTAGATATTATTTCATTATACTCGTTTGCACCTAATGAACTATTTATATAAGTAGCATCTATGCCCATAGTCTTAAGTGTATCAACTTGATCCTTCATAAGTGATATCAATGGTGAAATTACTAATGTTATTCCTTCAAGAACTAATGCTGGTATTTGATAACATATTGATTTACCTCCACCAGTAGGCATTATTGCTAGTACGTCGCTTCCTTCTATTATTTTATCTATGATTTCATCTTGACCTTTTCTAAAACTATAATATCCATAGTATTTACTTAAAGCCTCAATTGGTTTTATAGTCATTAAATCTCTCCTTTTTCGAACTAGTGTTTGTTTTAATTATTATCTTCTTTGTTCTATATTATACATTTATTATTCTATTCTATATTAGCACAAATGTTCTTTACAAAAACTATTATTTTATTTACAATGGCTTATTTATTACTTAATTCATATAATTAATTTCATATAGAGTAAAGCTATCTCCATATATTAGATTATAGATATTTACAATTTTTCTTATTAATCTATATATCGTATAATATTAGTATGAAAGATAAATAAATCCCTAATTATCTTATTCATGTAAAAATTTCTATATAATATTCTTAAAATCACAAAAAGTCCTTGAAAAATCAAGGGCATTTTTGTTTTTTGAATTTACCTTTATTCATAATAATAGGCTATATCAGTTTTGATATAGCCTAAGTATTTATCCTAATTCACGTTTTTGTGTATTATCTTTCCATTCTGAAATATTTTCTAATCCCTTTATATTTGAAGCATCAAATACTGGATCTTTAATCCCAGCTTTCTTTTGGTCACTGTAATCTTTTAATGCAATATATGCATATTTACCTAACATAGCTATTGCTATTAAGTTTATTACAGCCATTAGCCCCATAAACACGTCTGCTAAGTTCCATACTATATCAACTTTAGCAATAGATCCAAATAGAACCATACCTATAACAATCACTCTGAATCCATTTAACACAAGTTTATTATTGCTCATGAACTCTATATTTGATTGTCCATAATAATAGTTACCAACTATTGAACTAAATGCAAATAAGAATATGCATACTGCTATGAATATATTACCTATATGACCTATATGCGAACTTAAGGCAGCTTGAGTTAACTCTATGCCTGTTAAACTACTAGTACCATAATCAGAGTATAATAGTATTATAAACGCTGTACATGAACATATTACTATAGTATCTGTAAATACTCCTAATGACTGTATTAAACCTTGTTTAACTGGATGTGTTACATCAGCTGTTGCAGCTGCATTTGGTGCACTACCCATACCAGCTTCATTAGAGAATAATCCTCTCTTTATTCCTGTTAATATCATACCACTAACAGAACCTACTGCCATTTCTCTAAATCCAAAAGCACTTTCAAATATCAATTTAAATACATGTGGTATTTGTGATATGTTTGTTATAACTACAAACATTGCAACTGCAATATATAAAACGGCGAATACAGGCACAATTACCTCAGTGAATTTTGCTATTCTATGAACACCTCCAAAGATTATTATACCTGTTAAAGTTGCAAGAATAACACCCATCATTAAGTTGTTAACACCGAAAGCGGTATTAAATGCCGCTGATATTGTATTTGATTGAACTGCATTAAAAATAAATCCAAAAGATACAGTAATAAGTACAGAGAATAAAACCCCCATCCACTTCTTACCTAAACCTTGCTCCATATAGTAAGCAGGTCCACCTCTAAATGCATTTCCATCTTTTACTTTGAATATCTGTGCTAATGTACTTTCAACAAAACTTGATGCTGAACCTATTAATGCTATAAGCCACATCCAAAATATAGAACCTGGTCCTCCAGCAACAACTGCAATTGCAATACCAGCTATATTACCTGTACCAACTCTTGAAGCCGTACTTATGCAAAATGCCTGGAATGATGAAATTTTTCCTTCTTCTTTTGCTCCTTTAGATACTCCTTCTCCTAAAAGCCTAAACATTTCTTTAAAGTATCTAAATTGTACAAAGTTTGTTTTAATTGTGAAGTACAACCCAAGCACAATTAGCATTGCTATAAGAATGTAGCTCCATAAAAAACCATTTATCGTGTTTACTATGTTATTTAATATTTCCATATTTAATTTCCTCCGTTTCTCATTGTCTTAATCATCCTCAATTTATAAAAATTGCATAAATTAATTTTCATAATTCATATAAATTCATTATAGAGGATTTTTCGACAAATTACAATAGTAAAAATGCAAATTATCGATTTGATATTGCATTTTCGGAATTCTAGCAAATTAAAACATTTTCCTTAGACTAAATTTTATTTTATTCTACAACTTTCATTAAGCTTATGCAAATATATTAGTAAGAAATGAGTTTTTTGATTATGAAATATTGTCAAACTATAACATTATGTAATAAGTGTCACAGAAATCCATGTATTTGCGCATGCTCTAATAATTGTACATGTAATGCAAATAAATCTTGTGTTTGCAACAATACTACTATCCAAAATCAAAATAATAGTAACACTTGCTCTGTAAATAATACTAATTGCAACTTAAATAAATGTTCATGCAATTGTAAATGTAATGCTACACAACTTAATATAACCAATCCAAATTGTAATAATAAGTGCCAAAAGAAAAAATGTTGCAAAAGACCTAGATGTGGTTGTGGAATAAATCCACTATGGTGGGTATTATTCTTATTTATAATATAATAAATTTTTTATAAAATATTAAAAGAGTATTTAGAATTTATACATTAACTTTTAAATACTCTACTTTATTTATATCATTTTATATTTAATCCTATTTACAAACAAACAATTTTAATTAATAAGCAAAATGTTAAATTAATATCTTTTCTTGAGTACTGTCCAACACAGTACTATTATTAATTTATAGATATAAATGCTATTTAGGGGGTGTTTCCAATGATATACCAACAAATTTTAGCAATTGTAATTTTCTTGCTAGTAATGTTAGCCATTATCACTGAAAAGGTTAACAGAACTCTAGCATCAGTTGGTGGGGCTTTATTAATGATAATCTTAAATATTATGCCTCTTGAAAATTCAATTGCACATATTGACTTTAATACTATAGGAGTATTAATTGGGATGATGCTTGTAGTTGCAGTAGTAAAAAACTCAGGTCTATTTGAGTATATTGCAATTTTTACAGCGAAAAAATCTAAAGGTGATCCTTGGATTATTATGGTTTGCTTTGTCTTAATTACAGCTGTATTATCGGCAATACTAGATAATGTTACTACTGTATTATTAGTTGGTCCAATGACAATAGTTATAACCCAGCTACTTGATCTAAATCCAATTCCGTTTTTAATGACACAAATAATAGCTTCTAACGTAGGTGGTACTTCAACCTTAATAGGTGACCCGCCTAATATAATGATTGGAAGTGCAGCTAATCTTAGTTTTTTAGATTTCATTATAAATCTTGGCCCAGTAGTCTTAGTCTTACTTATTATCATGATTTTTTGTTTTAAATTTATGTTCAAAAATAATTTAATCGTTGATGAAATACATAAACAAAATATTTTAAGCTTAGATGAAAACAAAGCAATTAAAGATAAAAAACTACTTATTAAAAGTATTGTAGTTATTTCACTTATACTAATAGGTTTTGTTTTTCATAATGTAATACATCTTGACTCTTGTGTTGTTGCATTGAGTGGCGCAACTATTATACTTTTAATAGGAAAACAAGATGTTGAAGAAATTTTAGCAAGTATTGAATGGTCAACAATAGCTTTTTTCGTTGGGCTATTTGTAATAGTTGGAGGCCTACAAGAGGTTGGAATTATTAATAAGATTGCAATGTTACTAATAGATGCAACTAAAGGCCACATGATTCTTACAATGTTGATAATATTATGGCTTTCAGCAATAATATCATCTTTCTTAGATAATATACCTTTTGTGGCTACATTAATTCCACTAATATTAACAATGCAAACTCAGGGAATAGATGTTATGCCACTTTGGTGGGCTACATCGCTAGGTGCTTGCCTTGGTGGTAATGGAACCTTAATCGGTGCATCAGCTAATGTTGTTTTAGCTAATGTTGGACAAAAAAATGGATATCCAATTTCTTTTAAGGAATATTTTAAATTTGGATTCCCACTAATGATATTATCAATAGTAATATCAACAATATATCTACTAATTAAATTTTCTTAATAAACTAATATAGAAAGGAAGTTTTTATTTTGAATCTAAATAATGTGACAGGTGATGCAATAGAAACATTACTTAGACAACTAGGCGCTTCTGATATAAAAAAAGTACGAGGAATTCTATATTTTATAAAATTCAGATTAGATGAAAATGTTGAAATCTCATATACTTACAACATTAATGCTAAAGATCAATATTTTTTACAAAGAATTAAGCCCTATCCACTACCTCAAGGTGCTTTCGAAGATGAATATGAAATAGTAGCATTTATAAAAAAGGATTTATTAAAATTTAATAGTGCTAAAAATAGTAGTAACTATAAATTATTTACTGAGGTTACAAATATGGCAAATTCTATAGCTACAAATATGGAGTCACTATTTTTAAATAACAATGTAAATAATAATGAATTTTTAGGTCTTCATAAAGAGCTAGAAGATGTATTAAATAAAATAGAAAATATTAGAAATAATTCTCCAAGACTAAATAAATAAAAATATAAAATTAAAGGTATGATATTAAAAATATCATACCTTTTAAAATTTATTGGTTATTTTTTCTCATTTCAATTTTTAATTTATCAAGGTATGCAACAGCATTTAAAGCTGCTATTTGGCCTTGACCTGCTGCTTTAATATATGAATATGGTTTACCTGCACAATCTCCTGCTGCAAAACATCCCTCTATACTAGTAGCCATATTAATGTCCACTTTTATATGAGCTCCTTCTGTTTCTATACCAGGAACCAATGATTTTGGAGATGCACTATCTTTTATTACAAATACTCCATCAACATCTATATGCTTTTCTTTGAAAGATACCTTGTTTACAAGATTTTCTCCATCAATTTTTACAGGTCTATCGTTAATTACTTCTATAGTACTATCTAATTCATCTGAAGATCTCATTAACTTGTCATTTCTATACATTGGAATGAAATAAGTTTTTGAGGCTATTTCATTTAAGAAGTTTGCTTCTTCTTTTGATTCTTCATTGTATCCTATTACAGCAACTTTTTTATCTCTATATAGAGGAGCATCACATGTAGCACAATATCCTACCCCTCTACCTAAAAATTCTTCTTCTCCAACGATAGGTTTTGCATATTCTACACCTGTCGCTAAAATTACAGTTGTAGCTTCAAACATTTCATCTCCTGACATTAGAGCAAAATATTCTCCCATAGCATAAATATTATTTATTTTTTTATTTGTTATTTCTACTCCCATATTTTCGCTATGTTCTTTAAATCTATCTTTTAATTCTTCTCCACTAATATCGTAAAATCCAAGATAATTATCAATTGATGGAGCTTTAATTAATTTATTACTTAAATTTTCATTTCCAAATACTATAATATTTTTATTTCTTATTTTAGCATTTATAGCTGCAGATAATCCAGCTGGACCACTTCCTACTATAGCTATATCATATCTCATATATACCACCTATTTTATAAATGTTTTTGAACTTTAGCTTTTATTTTTTCTTTTGGTACGAACCCTACTAATGAATCTACAGGCTTACCATCTTTAAATATCATCATAGTTGGAACTGTTGATATATTAAATTGTTGTGCTATTTCTAAACTTTGATCTATATCTACTTTCACAAATCTAGCATTTTGTGACATTTCTTGACCAACAGCTTCGAAAACTGGAGCTAACATTTTACAAGGTCCACACCAAGTTGCATAAAAGTCTACAACTACTACCCCTGATCCATTTTCTACATCGCTTCTAAATTGAGAAGTATTTATTATTTTAGCCATTTCTTTATCCTCCTAAATATTTCATAGTATTATTCTATGAAATTACCCTTATATAGTTGTTATTATTATTTATTTTTATTTTATAATCCAATTATACCCAATAAGCTTTAAGTAAAACAAATTTTACTTATTTATTATTATTTTTAGGAATAACTATTTTAAACTCGCTACCTTCTTCAAGCTTTGATTTTACTTTAATTTCTCCCTTTAAATTTAATACTAACATTTTAGCTATAGAAAGCCCGATTCCAGATCCATCAATATCTTTATTTCTAACATTTTCACTTCTAAAGAATCTATCAAAAATATTATTTATTTCACTATCTTTTATTCCTATACCTGTATCACCAATTGTAATTTCTATGTTATTATTGCATTCTTCTACATTAATATATATCTTGTCTTCAATTTTTGTATATTTAAACGCATTATCAATAAATATTACGATAAGTTGTCTTAGTTTATTTTTATCGGTTAATATAATATTGTTTTTTAATTTATTATTTATATTAAAATCTTTATCTTGTATTTCTGCAATATCCTTATAGTCTCTACATACCTCTTCTAATAGTTCCTCAATATTAACATTTTCTAAGTTAACTGAAGTTATTGAATCTTCCTTTGTTAATGATAATAAATCACTAATCATTTTCTTAACTCTTCTTGTTTCTTTCATTGCATCTGCTATAGTTTCTACCTCATCACTTATAGTATTGTTTGGTGACTTAAGTAAACTTTCTATTTTTGATGATACTATCGCTATTGGAGTTCTTAGCTCATGGGATGCATCTTGAATAAATTTTTCCTGATTGCTCCATGCAGTTTCTATTGGTATTAAAGCTTTTTTTGTTAAATATATTGCTACAAAATATGTAATTAAAATCGCAATTAATATACCAATTATAAATACAAATACAAGCTGTCTAAGTGAACTTAGTTCAGAGTCAATATTTCTAATTACTTGCATTTTATATCTTCCAATTGTTAAATTAAACTCTCTAAAAGTGTAACCATTTTCTGTATAAGTAAAAAATATATTATTTTTATCATCATTACTTGGTGGTAGTATGTTATCAAAGTACCTATTTTGAGTATAATATCTTACTCTTTCGCCTTCATAAATATAAACTAAATTACCTGGGTCCTTTATCATAATAGGATTATAAAAAGAATTACTAGTTAATTGAGAAGTTACATATTCTAATTCATCCTCAAGTTTTCTATCTACTGTATTATATGTAAGACCTTTGAAATAAAAAAATATTCCAACTGAAAATAATATTAAAAAGCTTCCAACAACAACAATGTTTATTTTTATTAA
Source organism: Romboutsia sp. LXY-2 (assembly GCF_056171995.1). Classification (NCBI taxonomy): domain Bacteria; kingdom Bacillati; phylum Bacillota; class Clostridia; order Peptostreptococcales; family Peptostreptococcaceae; genus Romboutsia; species Romboutsia sp. LXY-2. The sequence goes on from NZ_JBKFGI010000004.1 coordinate 593,107, forward strand.
ACTATTTTTAGTCTTTTCAAAAACATTCTTATTTATCATCAAACATATATCCTACCTTACGTTTAGTTTTTATATATTTATCATATCCATGTTTACTTAGTTTTTTTCTTAAATTACTAACGTATACTTCTACAATTTCTATAGTAGCATCGGATTCCATTCCCCATACTCTATCGTAAATCTGTTCTTTTAATAAAATAGATCCTTTATTTAAAAGAAAATATTCTAATAAATTAAACTGCTTATTTTGAAGGTCAATTTCTTCACCCTTAATAAATACTCTTCTCTTACCTAAGTCTAAATGTAAATCTAAAAAATCAATATTATTACTTCCTTTTAACTTACCATTAGTCCTTAGAATTGCATATATTCTTGCAACTAATTCTTCCATATAAAAAGGCTTGGTAAGATAATCATTTGCTCCAATAGTAAATGCTTCTACCTTATCGTCTAAAGACTCTTTTGCTGTTAAAATAATTACTGGAGTCTCTACACTATGGTTTCTCATATTTTTTAATATTTCTATCCCATTCATATTTGGAAGCATTAAATCAAGAACTATTAAATCATAAATTTTTTGATTTATTAAATACAGAGCTTCTTCACCATCTTCACAACTCTCAACGTCAAAATGTTTTTCTAGCTCATTCATTATACTTTCTAAAAGCTTTTTATTGTCTTCTACTACTAATAACTTCATTTTCTCCTCCATCCAAATTTTAATATATTTATTATACAATAAAAACTCACTACATTTTACATATATATGTAAATATAGTGAGCTTATAATTATTCGTATTCATTATGGTCATATTGACTAGGAATATATTCATATTCATTTGGTATATAATCGTATACTGAGATATCATTATACATATCAATATCATTACAGTGATTTGTAAAAGAATTATGCTTCATGGTATTTAATACTCCTGCATAGCAACTTATTAAGTCATTTGGATCTGTGTAATTTTTATACATTTTAATAGATTGTGTGCTATATACTTTTTTATTCTTTTTAGGCATACCTAAACCTTCTTTCATTAATATTTAGCATGCATAATAATTATTATTCAAATTTTTGTTCTGAATAATCTTTTACTACTTTGACAAAATCATCAATGCTAGTTTTAGTATCATTACCTTTACTGTTCATTTGATTATAATACCAGTTTGCAAACTCTGGATTAGCTAAAGTTGCATTCATTTTTTCAAAATCTAATTCATTCTGTGAATAAGTATTGTTATTAAGATTTTTTTGATTATTTATATCCATTCTTATCACCCCTTAACTACTAATTATTATTTATCATATATAATATATTTATACGTTAGCCCCAATAATAACTTTTGTTTTCTATGCTTTATAATAAATTTTTATAATCCTTCATAAAATCTTTCAAAGCTTGTGTGATTATTTCTTGCTTAGTGTAACTAGAATTACTACATAATCTTTCAAAATCTTCCCATACTTTTTTATCTACTCTTATACTAGTTGATTTTAAATCATTTAAATTTTTTTCTTCTATATTAATATCTTTTTTATTTGATTTATTGACTTTTGATTTAATCGACTTATTATCTTTTACTTCTAAGTACCAGTCATAAACTTCACATAGCTTATCAAGGTCAACTTGCGTAATATTTATCTTTCTATCCTTTTTGGGTTTGTTTTTTGTATTTGCTTTTTTTTCTATATTATTTTTTTCAGGTTTAATATTTTTAGCCTTAGAACTGCTAACAGTTTTTTTCTTTACTTCTGATTTTTTCGTTTCATTTTTTTTAAAAGCACTTTTGTTACTACTTTCTATATTAGCTTTATCTTTTCCTGCATCTTTATTATCTTTTTTTATTGATTTTCTTTTTATTTTTATATTTTTTTCCCCTTTTGGTTCAACCTCAACAAATTCTATTTGTTTTATATTCCCTTTATTCTCAGCATTTACTGAATTTTTTACAAATTCATATTTTCCGTTTACACTTTTGTAACCCCTTTTATTAAGAAAGGATCTTAATGTACTTTCTGATATTTTAAGTTCCTTTGAAATTTCGATAAAGTTCAAATTTTTATTTTGAAGTTCTAAAAACTTCTCCAATCTTTCTTTATATTTCATTTTTTCCTCCGTAACTAGTAGCCTAATTCAGCTTAGATCTTTGATGTATATATTAAATTTATCTCTTATTTTTACTTTTATTTATTGTAACATAATTTTTATTAAAAAGTCTTTATCATAAACTTTAACAAAATACTTTTTAAATGAATAAAAAGCAACAGATCTTTATTTCTAAATAATGGTGTTTATTTTTATCTTTAAAAAGAATAATATTGTTCTATTTAGCAAAATATAAATAATAAATTATGAATTTATTAAATTTTTTAGAAAAATATAATATAATTTTCATTGAAATTTTAAGGATTGAAAAGGCTTATTTGAAAACATTATCCTAAATTTCGATTTTTTTCGTCAATGGCAGTTTACTTTTTGAAATGTTTACTTTATAATCATAAGTATTCTAACCATAGTTCGCCTATTTCAGACGAACAGGAAAACACTATCTTATTTTTTTATATGAAATTATACATTTTTAGGAGGCAAATTTATGGCACAAATTTTAACAGGTACTGGTCTTTTATTATTAGTACTGGCATTATTCACATTGTTCAGTTACAAAGCGCCGCAAGGTATGAAGGCGATGGGAGGACTTGCAAGTGCTGCATGTGCAAGTTTCTTAGTTGAAGCTTTCCACTTCTCATTCTTTGGTGAAGTTTTAGGAAATGACTTTTTATTAAAAGTTGGTACTGCTAACGGTTCATTAGGTGGGGTTGCTGCTGCAACTTTAGTTCCTTTAGCATTAGGTGTTTCACCAGTTTATGCAGTGATGATAGGTTTAACTTGTTTAAACTTTAAAATATTACCTGGTTTCATAGCTGGATACTTAGTATCTTTCGTAGTTAAGTTTTTAGAAAAGAAAATACCTGCTGGTCTTGATTTAATAGTTATAATAATAGTTGCTACTCCATTAGCATTTGGTATAGGTGAATTTACTAGTCCAATAGTTAACGGTACTTTAGAAACTATAGGTTCAGTTATAATATCAGCTTCATCAGCTTCTCCTATCTTTATGGGTGTAATACTTGGAGGTTTAATAACTGTTGTTGCTACTGCTCCACTTAGTTCTATGGCTTTAACTGCTATGATAGGATTAACTGGTGCTCCAATGGCTATAGGTGCTTTATCAGTATTTGGTTCTTCTTTCATGAACTTCGTATTCTTCTCTAAGATGAAGTTCGGATCTAAGAAAGACAACATATCTGTTGCTATAGAGCCTTTAACTCAAGCGGACTTAATATCCGCTAACCCAATACCAGTATATGTTACTAACTTTATAGGTGGTGCTATGTCTGGGGTTATAGTTGCATTAATGGGATTAACAAACATGTCTCCTGGTACTGCTACTCCAATAGCTGGTCTTGCTGTTATGTTTGCTTACAATGATCCAATGAAAGTTGTAATAGCTGCAGCTGGTTGTGCTTTAGTAAGTATAGCTGCTGGATTTATCGGATATGCAATATTCAAAAACTATAAGATAACTACTGCTGATGTAGTTCGTGGAAACAATACTGACGATTCTCAAGCAGCTTAATATAATAAAAAAGGAGTATTAACTCCTTTTTTTATTTCGTTTTATAAGTTAAATTTTCTTCGTATACATATGTAATATCAACATTTTCATTTTAAACTAAAAATAAATTTGACTTTTTTCGACAAAACTATTTACATTGTTAATATTTTGTTTTATAATCATAAGTAATCTAACGAGTGCGCAATATAAGAATTACGCACAAGGAAAACACTATCAATAATAATTTATTTATTAAAAATTAAACATCATTTAGGAGGACAAGAAATGTTAGACATTTTAACAGGTACTGCTCTTTTATTAGTAGTATTGGCATTATTCACATTATTTAGTTACAAAGCGCCACAAGGTATGAAGGCGATGGGAGGACTTGCAAGTGCTGCATGTGCAAGTTTC